>NZ_JABMCE010000074.1 GCF_013359865.1 Curtobacterium pusillum | reverse complement strand
GGCGACGCACTCCCCCGCGGGCGAGGAGCAGCACGACCGGGTCGAAGCCGCGGCGCCGCGCACCGCGTCGTGACGGCGGGACCCGGAGCAGCACGGTGCCGGGCGGTGCTTCCGCGAGCGCCGTGCGGACGAGCGCGCCGAAGCGGGTGCCGAGCGGTCGTGCGAGGTCGACGCGTCCGCGCAGCTTGAGCTCGAGGAGCACCGTGCGGACGAGTCGGGCGTACTCGAAGGCTGCGTCGAGCCGGACGCCGGCGACGAGCCGCACGCGACGCGGCTCGGCGGCGAGCGCGTTCCGGCACGCGGAGCACAGTGCACGGTCCGGTGCACCGCAGCCCGCGCAGGCGACCGGCAGGAAGAGCCCGAGCACCGCGAGGACTGCATCCTGCCAGGGTCGGTCGATCGTCGTCACGGCCACGATCCTGGCGGCGACCGGACGACGGACGCCGGCCTGTCCGTCGATCGGTGGACGCGCCTCCGGGCCAACGCCCCTGTGGAGGAGGAACCCGCCGACGCGGTCGTCAGCGCTGGATGCCGAGCACGTCGGCGGTGACGCCCGTCGTGTCCCAGCCGCCACCCGTGGACTGCAGGACCGACCCGTCCGACATCCGCAACAGCATCGACCCGCCGCTGCCCCCGGCGATCGCCGTCGCCCGACCGTCCGGTTTCGGCAGTGTGCTCGACTGCCCGCCGATCGTCGAGCGGACCACGTCCGGGCCGGACGACGTCTGACCGACCGAGGCGACGTCGGAGTCGCTGATCCAGGCGGCGCCGACCGCGTCGCCGGTGGCGGCCTGCACGCGGACGGGCGATCCGAGCGCCGTCGGCGTGCGGTCCGACCCGCGGACGATCGACATCACGTACAGGCTCGGTCCGTCGCTCGTCTCGATGAGGGCGAGGGCGCGCGTGGAGTCGCGGGACACCTGGAACGACACGAGCTCACCGGCGGGGAGGGTGGTGTTCACGGCATGGGGGTCGCCGCCGAGGCCGTAGGCGGTCACCTTCCGCGTGTTCCCGCTCGACGCGACCCACACGAACCCGAGGTCGTCGATCGTCGGCGCGACCAGGCCGTCGGTCGCGTCGATCCGCAGGTGGTTCCGGGCGCGGACCACCGTGACACCGTCGTCGTTGCCCACGGCCGCGACGGTGCCGGACGCCGAGAGGGCGAACGAGGACGGGTCGAGGCCGGCGATCTCGTCGCCCATGCCGGCGCCGAGCTCCGCGACCTTCCCGCTGCCGAGCGTCGCGTAGCCGACGGAGCCGTCGTGGTCGACGAGCGGTCGGGCGTCGACGTCGGGGTTCTGCTGGGCGTCGGATCCGCTGCCGTCCGGGACGGAGAACGTCGCGCCCTCGACGGTAATCTCGACGGACGACACCGTCGCGACGGACGCGAGCGACTTGCTGAGCTGCTCGCGCATCCGGACCTTGTCCTGACTGCTGGCGCGCAGGGCGTCGCTCGACAGGTCGACGAGGGCCGTCCCGTTGTCGATGGTGACGGCGTTGAGGGAGAGCTGCGTGCCCTCCGGGAACGAGGACACCACGGAGCCCTTGAGCCAGTCGGCCGGTCCCGCGAGCAGCGCGCTGGCGATGCGCGTGCTCGTCGAGGAACGGGCCAGGAACCATCGCTCGTCGGGCACGAGGAACTTGTACGTCGGGTCGAAGAAGTACAGCGCGTGCTGCTGGAACACGGAGTCGAAGTTCACCGGCGAGAGGATGATGCCGTCCGGCGCGTACGCGATGCGCCACTCGCCGTTCTCCCGCGTGAACTGGAAGGTCAGCGTGGACGAGGTGGGGCGGACGGCCTGGGTGTACTCGCCGTCGGCGTCCACCGTGGCGCTCGCGGTGAGCGTGTAGGTCAGTTCCCGCTCGCCGACGCGTTCCACCGCCGGGTTGCCCTGCCGGATCGTGACGCTGCGACGCGGGTTCCACTTCTCCGAGAACCCCGACGCCAGGAACTGCCGAGCGATCGCGTAGTCGTCCTGGGCACCCGTGCCCGCGGCGATGAACCCGCGGAGGATGGCCGTCTGGTCCGAGCCGGCCACGGGCTTGTCCGGGCGGTAGTCGACACCGGACAGCGACTCGTCCTTGATGGTCTGCCCGGAGCGGACCGGCCCGTCGGTGGGGATCGCGGCGCAGGCGGACACGGCGACGACGGTCACCGCGGCGAGGGCCACGGCGACGAGGTGGCGGAAGCGGGCGCGCATCAGTCCTGTTCCTCTCGGACGGCTCGTGGGCCGTCGTAGGACTCGTCGAGTTCGGGCAGCGGGATCGCGGACGTCGTGACGGCGACGCGCTCGTCGCGGGGCAGGGTGAGCACGAAGGTGGACCCTTCGCCGGGGCGGGACCAGACGTCGATGCGGCCCCCGTGCAGGTTCGCGTCGCCGAGCGAGATCGCGAGCCCCAGCCCGGTGCCGCCGATGGTGCGTTTGCGGCTCGGGTCGGCGCGCCAGAAGCGGTCGAACACGCGGGCGGCGTCCTCCGGCGGCATCCCGATCCCGTGGTCGCGGACGGCGATCGCGACGGTGCGGGCGTCGCTGTCGACGACGACCTGGACGGGTTTCGCGTCGCCGTGCTCGATCGCGTTGCCGACCAGGTTGCGGAGGACACGGCGGATGCGCTTCGCGTCGAGCTGCATGGTCGTGTGGCCGCCGGGGGTCGCGAGCTGCAGGTCGGTGCCGGCGCGTTCGGCGAGCGGTCGGAACTCGTCGACGATGTCGGCGGCGAGCGCCGCGGGGATGACCGGTTCGGGATCGAGCTGCACCGCCTGGGCGTCGAAGCGGGAGATCTCGAGCAGGTCGGCGAGGAGCAGCTCGAACCGCTCGATCTGCGCGTGCAGGAGTTCGGCGGAGCGGCCCACTGACGGCTCGAACGCGTGCCGGGAGTCGTAGAGCATGTCGCCGGCGAGCCGGATCGTGGTGAGCGGCGTCCGGAGCTCGTGCGACACGTCGGACACGAACCGCTGCTGCACGCGGGAGAGCTCGGCGAGCTGCGTGATCTGCCGGCTGACCGCGTCGGCCATGTCGTTGAAGCTCCGCGCCAGCGTGGCGATGTCGTCGCTGCCCCTCACGGGGATGCGTTCGTCCAGTCGACCGGCGGCGATCTTCCGGCTCGTCTCGGCCGCACCGCGGATCGGCACGACGACGAGGCGCACCACGAGCGAGGTGACGAGGGCGATGAGCACCATGAGGGCGACCCCGCCGATCGACAGCGTCTGCGACACGAAGTCGAGGGTCTGCTGCGCGTCGGACAGGTCGTAGACGAGGTACAGCTCGTACTGCCCGGCGCTCGGGATCTGCAGCGTCGACCCGACGGCGAGGCCGGGTTGACGTCGGCCGTCGTCCTCGAGCCGGACCGGCTGCAGGCTGAGCTTGCCGGTGTTCTTGCCGACCTCCTTCCGGAGCACGTCGGTGATGACAGCGTCCGGGAAGCCCTGGCTGGCCACGTTCTGCACGGTCTGCGGGCCGGACTGGTTCGGACTCCGCTCGATCGCGATGCTCGTGCCGCCGGGGCTCGTGGTGTTCGACAGGATCGCCTGCTGCGCCTCGCTCTGCAGGGTCTCCAGCTCGCTCTGGTTGTTGTCCTCACCCGCGGTGGCCGCGTCGAAGATGCCCTGCGCGACGATCGTCGCCCGTGCCGACTCGGACTCGATCTGGTCGCGGCGCTGCGAGTAGACGTTGTTCGAGATGCTGATCATGACGGCGGTGCCGATGATCGCGATCGCGAGGCCGGTGGTCATCACCGTGATCGCGACCGACCGGAACATCAGGGACCGACGCCACAGGAAGGCGACGGCGCGCCAGCCGCGCCGCAGCCACCGGCGGACCCGGCGACCGACGCGAGCGGTCCGCGCGCCGGCTCCGCTGCCGGGGCCGCCACCGGACGGTACGGCCGGCACGGTGCTCAGGCCCCTCCGGCCCGGTACCCGACGCCGCGCACCGTGGTGACGATCTTCGGGTTGTCGGGGTCGTGCTCGATCTTCGCGCGGAGGCGCTGCACGTGCACGTTCACCAGGCGCGTGTCCGCCTTGTAGTGGTACCCCCACACCTGCTCGAGCAGCATCTCGCGGGTGAACACCTGGTTCGGCTTCTCGGACAGCGCCCGGAGGAGGTCGAACTCGAGCGGTGTCAGGGCGATCACGGCGTCGCCCCGGCGGACCTCGTGACCGGCGACGTCGACGGTGAGGTCGCCGACGTGCAGCACCGTGGCGTCGGACGCGGTGGGGCGGAGTCGCGTGCGGATGCGGGCGACGAGCTCCTTCGGGTTGAAGGGCTTCACCACGTAGTCGTCGGCGCCGTTCTCGAGACCGGCGACCACGTCGGCGGTGTCGCTCTTCGCCGTGAGCATGATGATGGGTGTCCCGCTCTCGGCGCGGATCCGCTTGCACACCTCGATGCCGTCGATGCCCGGGAGCATGACGTCGAGGAGCACCAGGTCGGGCTTCGTCCCGTGGAACGCGTCGATGGCGTCGTTGCCGTCGGCGCTGAACTCGGGTTCGTAGCCTTCCGAGCGGAGGACGATGCCGATCATCTCGGCGAGGGCCTGGTCGTCGTCGACGACGAGGATGCGCGGTGTCATGTGATGGGGACTCCGTGTGGCGTGCGGCAGTGCCCGGTCGGCACCTGACCTCTCACGATAGCCGAGGCCCCGTCGCGTGACGTCCGACCGGATCGGATCGGCACGTGCCGGGTGCGCCCGGCGGACTGCCGTCCGGCTCGGCACCGGTGTTCGTGCGCCGCACACCGGCATGCGGGGGTTCGACTGACGAACACCGGTGTTTCGCAGGGCTCCACCCCGCGCGACCCGTTCAGTACCGGTAGTGCTCGGGCTTGTAGGGGCCCTCGACCGGGACGCCGATGTACGCGGCCTGCTCCGGACGCAGCGCGGTCAGCTGCACCCCGAGGGCGTCGAGGTGCAGGCGCGCCACCTTCTCGTCGAGGTGCTTCGGCAGCACGTACACGCCCGTCGGGTACTCGTCACGCCGGGTGTGCAGCTCGATCTGCGCGAGCACCTGGTTCGTGAACGAGTTGCTCATCACGAACGACGGGTGGCCGGTCGCGTTGCCGAGGTTCATCAGGCGTCCCTCGGACAGCACCAGGATCGAGCGGCCGGTCGGCAGGCGCCACTCGTGCACCTGCGGCTTGATCTCGACCTTCTCGACCCCGGGCAGTGCCTCGAGCCCGGCCATGTCGATCTCGTTGTCGAAGTGCCCCACGTTCGCGACGATCGCGAGGTGCTTCAGGGCGACCATCTCGTCGACGCCCACGACCCCGAGGTTGCCCGTGCACGTGATGACCATGTCCACCTGGTCCGCGACGTCCGCGAGGCGTGCGACCTGGTAGCCGTCCATCGCGGCCTGGAGTGCGCAGATCGGGTCGACCTCGGACACGATGACGCGAGCACCCTGGCCGCGCAGTGCCTCGGCCGCGCCCTTGCCGACGTCGCCGTAACCCACGACGAACGCGACCTTGCCGCCCATCAGCACGTCGGTCGCGCGGTTCAGGCCGTCCGGCAGCGAGTGGCGGATGCCGTACTTGTTGTCGAACTTCGACTTCGTCACGGAGTCGTTGACGTTGATCGCCGGGAACTTCAGCTCGCCCTTCCGCGACAGCTCGTACAGGCGGTGCACACCCGTGGTGGTCTCCTCGGTGACGCCCTCGATCTCCGCAGCGATGCGGGTCCAGCGGTCGTTCGACTCCTGGAGGGAGGCTGCCACGGTGTCGAGGACGATCTTCCACTCGGCGCTCGCGTCCGCACCGGCGTCCGGGACGTGTCCGGCGGCCTCGGCGTCGGCGCCCGTGTGGACCAGCATGGTGGCATCGCCGCCGTCGTCGAGGATGAGGTTCGGCCCGGTCCAGTCGGCGCCGGCCGCCTCGGCCTCGGCCGACCAGTCGAAGATCCGGTTGGTGCACCACCAGTACTCCTCGAGCGTCTCGCCCTTCCAGGCGAACACCGGCACGCCGGCCGGCGACTCGGGGGTGCCCGTCGGACCGACGGCGATCGCGGCGGCCGCTTCGTCCTGCGTGGAGAAGATGTTGCAGCTGGCCCAGCGGACCTGCGCGCCGAGTGCGACGAGCGTCTCGATGAGCACGGCGGTCTGCACGGTCATGTGCAGCGACCCCGCGATGCGCGCGCCCGCGAGCGGCTGCGACGCGCCGAACTCCTCGCGCAGCGACATCAGGCCCGGCATCTCGTTCTCGGCGAGGCGGATCTGGTGGCGGCCCGCCTCGGCGAGGGCGAGGTCGGCGACGCGGAACGGTGCTGCGGTACGGGCTTCGGTGGGCATGCCTCCAGTCTTCCATGCCGGGAGGCGCGGGTCGTCAGCCGACGTCGGTGACGTGGGGCGTTCCTCCAGGCCGACGCCTGTGGAGGAACGGTCAGTCGACGTCGCGCCGGAGCGGCTCGCGCCGCACCACCTGCCAGCCGCGGGGGACGCGGAGGATCGCCGCGTGGCGCGCGCACAGGTCGTAGCCGTGGGGCTCGACGCGGGTGGAGAGGGGGCCGACGACGACCATGGAGTCGGCGTAGTCGTACGTCAAGGTCGCCGCGGCACTGGCGCCGCAGGCGACCTTGCTGCAGATCCGGACGTCCATACCGCCACGACCCTATCGGAGGGGAGCGTGCGCCCCGCGCGCGTACGATGTCAAGATGCGTCGCAGGACCCGTCTCGTCACCCCGGTCGACCGAGGCCGCGGCCGCTCCCGGCACGGCCGGGGCGGCCGGTCCAGCGTCACCGGTCCGGACCTCGCACCAATCATCACGCGTGCCGAGACCTTCGACCGGATCGTCGGGGACACCGCGCACTACCTGCTCGGGCTCTGGCCGGACGAGCTCGAGGGGGTCGTGTTCCAGGTCGCGGACATGCCGACCGACCCCACGCTCCCGGACCACATGCCCCGGTGGCGCGTCGACCGCGAGCACCGCCGGGTGACGGTCTTCCGCATCCCCGTGGAACGGGTGACCCATAGTCCGGAGAAGGACGACACCGACAAGCGCGTGATCATCGAGACCGCGGTGTTCCGTGCGGTCGGCGAGCTCATCGACAAGGATCCGTGGGACCTCGCTCCCGACCGCTACCGGCACTGGTGAGACCGGCCCCGCACCGCCGTCAGGGGTAGACGCGCACCGGGGTCGACACCTGCGTCGCCGCCCGCACCGGGAACCCCGCGATGCCGTCGTCACCCATGTACGTCACGCCGGCGACGAGTCCCTTCGCGCCGGTCAGCCGCAGCTGCTTCGCCACCGGGACGATCACCGTGCTCGTGGCCCCGGCGACGACGTCCACCCGCTGGTCCTGGTCACCCGAGCGGATCGTGACCTCGGCGTCGGTGCGCGTCGGGTTGACCAGGGTGAGGCGCTGGTTGTCACCGGGCGCCAGGGCCGTGATCGTGGCGTTCCCGAGCGGCTCGGCCGAGGCGAACCAGCCCAGGTCCGTGCGGCCGTCCTCGGTCGGGGTCGTCGTCCGGGCACCCGCGACCACGGGTTCCGTCGAGCTCACGGTGAACGAGTACCGGCCGTCCGGGAAGTCGTCGAGGGCGACGTCGGTCACGACGCCGGGTTCGGCGGTGGCGTTCACGGTCGAACCGCCACCGTCGGCCGTCGTGATGCCGAGGGTGACACGGGCCGCCTTCGTGCCCGGCACGAACAGCCGGACGATCGGGGCGGCGTCGGCGGTGTCGTCCCCGCGCTGCGCCGCCTGGGCTCCCTTGAGGACGACGCCGGGGATGATCTGGGACCTCGAGGGGGCCGCCCCGCCGGAGACGATGTCGAAGCCGCCCGGGGTGAGGGTCCGGACGACCGTCTCCTGCATGTGCGCGACGATCTGGCCGCCCGACGACTCCACGTGCACGACCGTGGAACCCTGGTCGGACACGAAGCCGGACAGCGGGACGACCTTCTGCGTGTTCGGTGCGACCACGATACCGGTCGTCCCGGGCGCGCTGACCGTCCCCGAGTCGTCGTAGATCGAGAGGTCCACCGTGGCGTTCACGTCGGTCGGGTTCGACAGCGTGACGAGGCTCGTCCGCCCCGTCTCGGTGGAGCCGCCGACGAGCCACGTCGACTGGCTCGGGTCGTCGCAGGACGCTGCGCCGACCCCGACGAGGTCGCCGCTCGACACGCTCTGGTAGCTGCTGCCGGCGACCTGCGGCGTGGTCTTGCCCGCGGGCGCGGTGAGCAGGCGAGGATCACTGCCGCCGGTCGACGACGGGTCCAGCGCCGCCCGCTCGACGGTCGAGCCCGTGGTGGCGGTGGCGACCGTCGCGGAGCCGACCGTGCTCGCCTTCGTCGCGTCGTTCCCGGCGTCGTCGGACAGGCGGAGGGCGCTGCCCGCGCAGACGCGTTCGGCGTCGGCGGCGACCGGCGTCACGGTCTTCCCCGCGGGTCGGCCCGGGTCGGTCTCCGTGCCGAGCGCGTTCGCCGCGGTGACGGCGCCGGCCGCGACGACCACCGCGACGGCGGTGGCCGTGCCGCGGACGACCCAGCGGCGGACGGAGGCGGGGGTGGTGCTCATTCGTCGCGCTCCTCGTCGAAGGTGGTGGCGGGTTCCTCGGCCTCGATGACGTTCGAGGTGGCGCGGCGCCGTCGGGGTGCCGTCGGCACCGCGAGCAGGGCCGCGGCGCCGAACACGACGCCGAGGACCACGAGGTAGAGCACGTGCGTGGCGTGCGCGGCGGCCGACCCGGTCGAGGGCCGGTCGACGTCGCCCTCGTAGTGGAACAGCTGACCGCTCGTGGTCTCGCCGATGCTCGTGAACAGGGCGTTCTGGCCGATCGCCCCGGCGGCGCGGTCGTGCACCTCCCTCGCGGCGGTGTCGTCCGAGGCGTCGTCGAGCAGGACGAAGCTGACCCCGAGCTGCCGCAGTGCCGGTTCCGGGTCGTACCCGCTCCGGCTCGCGAGGTTGCCCGCCAGCGTCGCCAGCTGCGTACCGGACCGGCTCAGCGTCAGCGCGGTGGAGTCGAGCGTCGTCTGGTCGTCGAGCGTGGACCCCTGCCCGCGCTCGAGGGACACGGCGAGCGAACCGTCGTCCTGCGGTTCGACGACGAGCGTGCCGACGTCCGGGTTCGCCTGCGCCTCGGCGTTCACGTAGGCACTGAGCACCCGGCCGGAGGTCGGCTGGATGACGGCGTTGCCGAGGTAGAAGGCCCCGAGGGCCGGCGCCACGGTGACGGCCACGAGGACGGTCGCGACGAGCCCGGCGATCGGGGCGAGCCGCGGCAGCACGTCGATCCCGATGCACGCGGCGGCGACGATGCCCAGCCAGTACACCGACAGCCCGCTGCCCGGCCAGACGATCGTCGTCGTCGACCCGACGCCCGTGACCGTGACGTGCGTGGCGGCGAACGCGGTCGCGAACCCGAGCAGCGCCACGACGAGGGCCGCACCGGCGACGGCCCAGCGGTGTCCGAGCATCGCACCGATGGCGGCGACCGCGATCGGCAGCGCGAAGACGGCCATGAGGACCGGGAGGATCCACGCGGCGAGCGCGAGGCCCGACGTCGTGGGCAGCCAGCCGCTCCAGTCCGGGACCGGCTGACCGATGGCGAGCTGGAAGGCGGACGGGGCACGGGTCGCCGACGGCACGCCCGGGTCGGCGAAGACCGCGAGCAGGTTGCCGCGCGAGACCTGCGCCAGGACGAGCGGCAGGAAGAGCACGGCCGCCGGCACCGGGATGAACACGCGCCGGTGCGCCCGGCGCCAGCCGACGACGAGCGAGACCACCCAGGCGAGCAGCAGCACCGGGAGGAGCGACGGGGCCGAGGCCGCGACGACCGCGAACAGGAGGGAGGCGCCGGAGGCCCATGCCCACGAACGGTGCGCCTCGAGCACGGCGAGGAACAGCCAGGGCAGGAGCACGTGCGCGATCACCGCGCCGAGGTGCCCGCTGGTGACGGCACCGGCGAGCGTCGGGGCGATGGTGTAGAGCGCGGCGCCGATCACCGGGACCCAGGTGCGGGTCGTGACCTTGCGCACGGCGAACCAGGCGCCCATCGCCGCGAGCGGGAACGCGACGAGCATCACGAGGACCACCGAGGTGGACGGCGACCAGAAGGTGATCGAGCCGAGCACCGCGACGACGGCCGCGAACGGGTCGCTCGGTCCGGTGAAGCCCGTGCCGATGGAGTGCCAGCCGTAGCCGACGTTCTGCCACAGCCGGGCGACGTCGGTGCTGAGCGGCAGCAGACCGCCGCCGGTGAGGGCCGGGGAGCCGAGCAGCGGGTACAGCGTCACGACGCTGAGGACGGCAGCGGCCAGCACGACCCAGATGCCGCCGTCGCCGAGGAACGACGCCCGGGCGATCGGGGCGTCCTCGACCCGGGCGAGTTCGACGTCCCGGGAGGTCGTCCGACGTTCGTGCACCCGTCGCCAGCTGACCCGGAGGGGTTCGACGGCTGCCCACCCGAGCTTCTTGTTCCGTGCCAGGACCCGACGGGACCGGCCCACGCCGCCGCCGAACGCCACCGCGAACGCCGCGGCGAGTTCGGCACCGACCGCCGACGGGTGCTTCGCCACGAGGTGCCCGATCGCACGACCGATCGCGAACGGCACGAGCATGAGCCAGTGGATCCAGAGGGCGCCGGCCGGCGAGTAGGTCATCCGACGGTGCAGCTGCGCCTGCCGGTGCATGCGGACGCGTCGGCTCTCGGACACGCGCTTGCGGCCGAACTCCTCGATCGGCCCGGCGCTCGTCACGCGGGCCTCGGGGACGACGGCGACGCGGTGACCGGCGAGGCGGACACGCACGCAGAAGTCGAGCGCGGCGTCGACGTTCGGGAGCGCCGGGTCGAACCCGCCGAGCTCGTTCCACACCGAGCGCCGGACGAGCATGCCGCCCGCCGCGACCGCCATCACGTCGGTGTGCCGGTCGTGCTGGCCCTGGTCGAGTTCGTCCTGCACGAGGACGAGCGACCGGCCGAAGCGCGTCATGCTCTCGCCGAACGCGCGGATCTGGGAGCGGTCGTCGACGTCGACGAGCTTCGGGCCGGCGACGACGACGCTCGGCGCGATCTCGACGGCGGAGAGGAGGTCCGCGAGCGCGGTGGGCGACGGCGCGTTGTCGTGGCCGAGCAGCCAGAGCCACTCGTCGACGGGCTCGTCGGCGACGGCGGGCGGAGCCTCGCGCTCACCGAGCGCGACGGCCTCGCCGAAGGGACGGCCGGCCGGGAGCCGCAGGAGTTCGGCGGAGCCACCGAACGACAGGTCGGTGGTCGAGCCGTCGGTCGACCCGAGGTCGACGACGACCAGGTTCTCGGGGTGACGGGTCTGGGCGGCGAGCGCGTCCAGGGTCCGGTCGAGGTGGTCCGCCCCGTTGGCGGCGACGAGGATCGCGGTGACTCTGGGCTGCATGACGGGCGTCACTCTACGTGCCTGGAGGCGCGGCTCGGCCCGCGGACGGCGGCGCGCCGCGAACCTGTGGGAACGTCAGGCGCGCTTCCGCAGCTTGCGACGCTCGCGTTCGGAGAGCCCGCCCCAGATGCCGAAGCGCTCGTCGTTCTCGAGCGCGTACTCGAGGCACTGCGCCCGGACCTCGCACGAGGTGCAGATCTTCTTCGCCTCACGCGTCGAGCCGCCCTTCTCGGGGAAGAACGCCTCGGGGTCCGTCTGCGCGCAGAGCGAGTCGGCCTGCCACGCGAGCGGGTTCTCCTCGTCGTCGGTCTCCGGACGGCGGACACCCGGGACGCCGAGCGACACGGGGTCGACGTGCCAGTCCTCCGGTACTCCGGCGTGGAAGTCGGAACCGTTCACCCTGATCACCCCTGACGTCTCGATAACGGGACCACAACGATCGCTGTCGTTGCCTGTAATTACAGCCGTGTCATTCCCGAGAGTCAAGTCGGGGATCATAGAAGACGCTGATCGTTCCGGCGTGTCATGTCCCCCGTACGGGCGTGTCGCGAGCGGTCTGTCCGGGCTTCAGGGGACACGTCCCGCCGCCGCGCCCTCCCCCGCAGCCGCGCGCGACCGGGTCAGGCGATGCGGCGGCGGGCCTCCCAGGCGCTCGTGACCATCTCGTCGAGCGTGTGCCGCATCGCCCACTCGAGGTCGCGCGCCGCGGCCTCGCCGGTCGCGACGATGCGGGCCGGGTCGCCGGCGCGTCGCGGTGCGATCTCGGGCTCGAACGCGATGCCGGTGCCCTTCGCCATGGCGTCCATGATCTGCCGGACGCTCACGCCGTCACCGCTGCCGAGGTTGTAGGCGCGTTCGAGCCTCTCCCCGGCCTCGAGCTTCCGCGCGGCGACCGCGTGCGAGTGCGCGAGGTCCGCGACGTGGATGTAGTCGCGCACACAGGTGCCGTCGGGCGTGTCGTAGTCGTAACCGTTGATCCGCGGCGTGCGGCCGGCGAGCAGTGCGTCGAAGACGAGCGGGAAGAGGTTGTGGGGGCTCGCGTCGTACAGGTCCGGCTCCCCCGACCCGACGACGTTGAAGTAGCGCAGCGACGTCGTGGTGAAACCGGCCGCGACCTCCATGTCGCGCAGCAGCCACTCGCCGATGAGCTTCGATTCGCCGTACGGCGACTCGGGTGCCTTCGGGGTGTCCTCGACGACGGTGTCGACGTCGGGAGTGCCGTACACCGCCGCGCTCGACGAGAAGACCGCCTTGGTCACGCCGTTCTCGGCCATCGCGCGGAGCAGCGTCGCCATCCCGGTGACGTTCTGCTCGTAGGTGTGCAGGGGCCGCTCGACGGAGACACCGGCGTACTTGAAGCCGGCGACGTGCACGACGCCGGTGACGTCGTGCTCGCGCAGGGTGCGGGCGACCAGGTCGCCGTCGAGGATCGTGCCCGCGACGAACGGCACGTCCTCGGGGACGAAGGCGCGGAACCCGCTCGAGAGGTCGTCGATCGCGACGGTGTCGATGCCCGCCCCGCGCAGGGCTCGGACGACGTGGGACCCGATGTACCCGGCACCGCCGGTGACCAGCCAACTCATGCTGGCCACGCTAGCGGAACCGTCGCGGCGTCAGACCGCCGCCGCCTGCGGGTTCACGCACCCGTGGCGATGAAGACGGTGGACGCCAGGCCGCTGCCGCCGTCCGCCTCGACCGTCACGTCGCCCTCGTCCGGTGTGATGTAGCAGGACTCCCCCTGACGCAGGAGCGTCGCGGACGTCGCGCCGACGAGGGTGACGGCGCCGGCGGTGCAGATCGCGATCGACGGACCGACGAGCGGGGCCACGCCCCCGGAGCCGAGGCCGACCGGTCGGCCGTCCCCGGTCACGCGGAGCAGCGCGAACCCGACCCCCTCCGGGGCGAAGCGCTCCACGCCGGCGTCGACCCGCTCGGGCGCGAGCACCGGCGCCGGGTACGCGGTGAAGTCGAGGACGCGGAGGAGCTCCGGGACGTCGACGTGCTTCGGCGTGAGGCCCCCGCGGAGGACGTTGTCGGACGGTGCCATCAGCTCGATGCCGAGGCCGTCGAGGTAGGCGTGGATGTTCCCCGCGGGCAGGTACATCGCCTCCCCGGCCGCGAGCGTGACCCGGTGCATGAGGAGCGACACCACGATGCCGGGATCGCCGGGGTAGCTCGTGGCGAGGTCCCGCACGGTCGACGTGTTCGGGGTCAGCGCCTCGTCGGGCAGGGCTGCGGCGAGGTCGCTCACGGCCTGCACGACCGCGAGCGCCGAGGAGTCGGCGGTCTCGAGCCAGCGGACGGTGTCCTCGAGGCCGTGCTGCAGGTGCACGGTGAGCGGCCCGAGCCGACCGGAACCGGCGTCGAGGGTCTCGACCTCGGCGAGTGTCTCGGCCACCGGACGGAACCCGCTCAGGGCCTCGAACCGCTCGCTCAGCGCGACGACGAGCTCGGGCTTCGGGAACGGGTCCTTGTAGTTCCGGGCGGGATCGTCGATCGGCACGCCGGCCGCTTCCTCGCGCTCGAACCCCTCGCGCGCCTGCTCGGGTGTCGGGTGCGCCTGCAGGGACAGCGGAGCGGCGGCGGCGAGGACCTTGAGCAGGAACGGCAGGCCGGTGCGGTCCGGGCCGAGCGCGCTCTGCGGCTCGGCGGCGATCCAGTCGCGGAGCGTGTCGGCGCCGCCGACCATCGCCGGGTTCACGACGACGCTCGGGCTCCCGGGGTGCGCGCCGAGCCAGAGTTCGGCCTGCGGGGCGCCGGTGACGGTACGGCCGAGGAGCTCGGGGATCGCGGTGACGGACCCCCAGGCGTAGTCGCGGGGCGTGTTCGTGATGCCGAGGAACATGGACCGAGCCTATCGGCGCTGACACTAGACCCTCCGCGATGCCTGCAAGCACGGTGGAGTCGCCGACCCGACGGTCCCTCCGCACCCCGTCGCCACGCACGACGGATCCGACCCGCTGGGACATCCAGGGACTCCGGGCCTTCGCCGTGCTCGCCGTCGTCCTCTACCACCTCTGGCCGAACCGGCTGCCCGGTGGCTTCACCGGTGTCGACGTGTTCTTCGTCATCTCGGGTTACCTCATCACCGGGCACCTGCTCCGCGAACTCACGGCCGCGGGCCGGATCGGGCTGGCCGGGTTCTGGTCGCGGCGGGCGAAGCGGCTCCTGCCGGGAGCGTTCCTGACCATCGCCGCGACCGGTACCGCCGTGCTGCTCTGGGTACCGAGCGCCCTCTGGGGCCAGTACGGACGCGAGCTCATCGCGTCGACCGTGTACGTGCAGAACTGGCAGCTCGCGGCGGACTCGGTGGACTACCTCGCGCAGGGCAACCAGGCCTCGCCGTTCCAGCACTTCTGGTCGCTGTCGGTCGAGGAGCAGTTCTACATCGCCCTCCCGCTCCTCCTGCTCGCAGCGCTCTGGCTCGTCCGCCGCGCGCTGACGCGCCGCGTCTCCGCGACCGTCGTGGTGCGGGTGGTCCTCGGGACCGTCGTGGTGCTCTCCCTCGCCTGGTGCGTCGTGGAGACCCGGTCGGCGTCGGGGGTCGCGTACTTCTCCACCGCGACGCGGGCGTGGGAGTTCGCCCTCGGTGGACTCGCCGCGACGGTCCCGCTGGCCGTCCCGCACACCGTGCCCGCACGGGTGGTGCGGGTGGTCGGCGCATGGCTGGGAGCGTCCGGCCTCGTGCTCTCGCTGTTCGCGATCGGCCCGTCGACGCCGTTCCCCGGCATCGCGGCTGCGCTCCCGGTCGTCTCGGCGGGTCTCGTCGTGCTCCTCGGCGGACACTCGGGCCTCGAGCGGATCGGCCGGTTCGCGCCGATCGGGTTCCTCGGTCGGATCTCGTACGCCGTCTACCTGTGGCACTGGCCGGCGGTGGTCATCCTGCCGATCGCGCTCCGCCACGAGCTCACCACGAAGGACAAGGCCGCGATCCTCGTCGGTGCGCTCGTGATCGCCTCGGTCACCACCCTGTGCGTCGAGGAGCCGCTCCGGTTCTCCCGCTGGGTGAAGACGCTCCGGCCACGGCGCGTGGCCCTCTACGGCCTCCTGAGCACCGTCCTCGTCGTCGCCCTCGGCGCGGCGTCGCTCACGGCCCTGCACGTGCAGCAGGTCCAGGCCGCCGAGTTCCAGCAGCGGGTCAGCACCGGCGACGTCCGCTGCTTCGGCGCCGCCGCCCTGATCTCCTCGGCCGACCCCTGCGTGAACCCGGCCCTCGCGGACGTCCGCGTACCGGCGGCGTCGAACGCGTTGGACGACGACGCGAACCGGGCACCGTGCTGGTCGAACTCGTCGAGTGTGTTCAAGGTGTGCAGCCTCGGGCCGAAGTCCGGGTACACGAAGCACCTCATCGCGATCGGCGACTCGCACAACAACGTGTTCGTCGACACCTACGAGCGGATCGCCGAGGAGCACGACTGGCGGATCGACGTCGCGGGGCACGTGAGCTGCTACCTGACGACCGCGCGGCAGTTCGCGAACAGCCAGAAGCAGATCGACGACTGCGACGGCTGGAAGCAGAACGCCGTGCAGTACCTCCGGACGCACCCGGACCTCGACGGCGTCATCGTGACGCACTCCAGCGGGAACGGACCGGTGCTGCCGAGCGGCGGACGCTCCGCGGACGACACCGTCGTCGACGGCCTGGTCGACGCCTGGCAGTCGGCGGCCGACGCCGGGATCCCGATCGTCGCCATCCGGGACAACCCGGCCGCACGCGCCGACGTCGTCGCCTGCGTCGGACAGATGACCGGCCCGACGACGGGCGCCTGCGACACCCCGCGGAAGGAGGCCCTGCGCCCCTTCGACGGCAGCGAGCAGGCGGTCGCCCGGATGGACGGGGCAGCACGGCTGGTCGACCTGACCCGGTACTACTGCACCGACACGGTCTGCCCGGCGGTGATCGGCGGCGTGCTCGTGCACCGCGACGCGACGCACCTCACCAACACGTTCGCCGTGACGCTCGCGCCGTACCTCGGCGACGACATCGCCGGCGCCCTCCGCTCGATGGACCGGTGACGCCCGTGTGCCCGGCCACGGCCGGTACCCTGGCGTCGTGACGAACACCTGGCCGCTGTCGCGCGGGACCGTGCCCGAGCGCGAGGCGTTCGCGCTCGCGGCGTCCGTGCTGTTCGTCCTGTTCGCCGGCGACGCCGTGCCGAACACGCTCACCTGGGTGGGCGCCGGGATCCTCTGGGCCGCGGTCGCCGCCTGGGGCGTCGCCGTGCTGGTCCGGGCACGTCCGCCGATCACCCGCACCCCGCGGTCGCTCTGGTTCTTCCTCGCCTGGTGCCTCGTGTCGGTCGCGTGGTCGCACTGGCGTCCCGCAACGCTGGCGAGCATCACCGTCCAGGTGATCTGCGCCGCCGTGGCCTTCGCGATCGCGTCGACGCTGACGTGGCGCCGCATCCTCGACGCCCTCAGCCTCGCGATGCGCTGGGTGCTCATGCTCTCGCTCGTGTTCGAGGCGATCGTCGCCGTGGTCGTCCGGCACCCGATCGCCCCGATCTGGACCGACTACGGCGACCGCGACATCCCGGACGCCTTCTACTTCTCGCGCGCCGAGCTCTTCACGGGCGGGCGCATCCAGGGTCTGCCGGGCAACGCGAACCTCCTCGCGATGGTCGCCCTGCTCGCGGCGATCGCCGTGGCCGTCCAGTTCGCCGAGGGCCGGATCGGACGCAACCGCGCGATCGGGTGGCTCGTGGTGGCGGGCGGGGTCCTGCTGCTCACCCGGTCGTCGACCGTCCTGGCCGCCGCACTCGTGGTCGCGGTGTCACTCGTCGTCGCGCTCTGGATCCGGCGCGTGCCCACGGAACGCCGGACTCCGCGGTACCTCGTCGTGCTCGTGGTGGCCGTCGTGGTCGGCGTCGTCGCCTTCCTCGCCCGCGGAGCCGTCTCGGAGCTGCTCGGCAAGGGCGCCGACGCGACCGGTCGCGGCGACATCTGGCAGCACGTGCTCGCGCTGATCCACCAGCACGTCGTGGTCGGGTGGGGCTGGATCGGGTACTGGTGGCCGGACATCCCGACGCTCGCCGACCTGGCGCACCGCAAGGGCGTGACGTACCTGCAGGCGCACGACGCCTACCTCGACGTCTGGATGCAGACGGGCGTCATCGGCCTGCTGCTCTTCGCGCTGTACGTCGTCACCACGCTGAGCCGCTCGTGGTCGTCGGCCACCCGCATCGGGTACGACCGGACCCTCTCGCCGAGGCCGTTCGAACCGGTGTCGCTGCTGCCGCTCCTCGTGGTCGTGGCACTGCTCGTGCAGTCGATCGCGGAGTCGCGCTTGCTGTACCAGGGCAACTGGGTCCTCTTCGCCATCATCGCGATCAAGTCCCGCATCGTGCTCGTCGGCGAGGAACCCCGGTCCACCGGCGACGGCCCGCGCACCCCGCCCGCCAAGCGCGAGTTCCGCCGCCCCGTCGCCCGCTGACCGGTCGGCCGGGTCAGCGCTCGAGCAGTCGCGCGCAGGGCACCTCCGCCGACCACGGAGCCGTCCGCACGTCCACGACGCGTGACCGCTCGCCGTCGCACGCCGCTGCCGCTGCCGGGATCTCGTCGGCCCAGACCGGTCCCACGCTCCGTCTGGTCGCGCCGGGTCCGAGGTTGCCCACGGCCGCCGCGACGACGAGCGTGACCACGCACCAGCCGGCCACCACCCCGACGACGCGCACCGCGCCTCCCGTCCGGACCCGCTGCACGCCCGCGCCCATCGGTGCGCGCCACCCGATCAGCACGCTCGCGGAGACGACCGCCGCGGCCAGCAGGAGCAGGCCGGACGCCGCCGCGTAGCGCTGCGGCGGGACGGCCTCGAGGGCCGCGACCGGGTGCGACCAGTGCTGAGCCGCCCCGGCGTTGGCGAGCAGCGCCGCCCACCAGACTCCGCCGGAGGCGACGGCGAGCGCGACGATCATCCAGCGGGCGCGCCACGTCCCGACCAGGAGCGCACCGACGACCACGAGGACGAGCGCTGCCAGCGGCACGAGGACCGGCGCCCAGCCGTGCGCGACGACGAGCCGGACGGCGGCGGCCACGTCGCGGTCCCACGCGCCGGCGAAGGGCTGCAGCACCCAGCCGCCGACGACGTCGGCGAACGCGGGCGAGCCCGGCTCCGAGATCCGGCGATCGGTGAGCGCGACGACGACCTGCGCCCCGGCGGCGACCAGGGCGACGGCGGTCACCGGGACGGCCCTCGGCCAGGCGCGCGTACCGGCACCGTCCCGGAGCGGGAACCACGCGAGCAGGAGCAGCGGCAGGAACAGCACCGCCTGCAACTCGGTCAGGACCACGAACCCGGTGAGCACGGCCACGGCGGCGCTCCCCCACCACGCCCGCGACCGGTGGGCGAAGCACCACGGCGCGGCGAAGAGCATGAACCAGTGCAGGTTCGCGGCGTTGCCGGCGATCTCGTACGGGGCGAGCGGGAGGAGCGCCGGGACGGCGGCGAGCAGCAGTCGGATCGGCCAGGAGGGCACGAGGTCCCGGGCGAGGACGAACACGACGGCGGCGACCACGCCGACCACGACGCACGCGCCCGCCGACACCACGCGGGCGTAGTCCTCGACCGGGAACGCCCAGCCGACGTCGACGAGCAGACGCGGCACGAGGTGCAGGTACCCGGCGTACGGGTGCAGCAGCGAGTCGAGCGGACCGAGGGCGACCCGGTCGCGCAGGAAGACACCGCCGTCCTCCGCCCAGACGGTGCCGCGGGTGACCGGACCGAGCCGCCACCAGACGAGCGCGGCGGTGCCGGCCCCGACCACGAGCGTGGCGAGCACACCGAAGACGACACGTGCCGTCGCGGTCCGGGTGCGGTCCATCGTCCGCTGACGCTAGCGGAACCATCGCGGATCGGTGATATCGACGCTCCGCTATCACGCCGGCTCCGAGGTGCGTACGCCAAGATGGTCTGGTGACGGACGGACGGCTGACGAAGCGTGTGCTCGCCAGGCGCTACCTCTCCGCCTGGATCGGGTTCTCGGCCGGCGGCAGGTTCAGCCAGGCGCTCGCGACCGTGATCGTCCTGTTCGCCTTCGGACAGCCGACCGTCCAGGCCCTCGTCGGCCAGGCCGGTGTCTGGTCGGTGCTCGTCACCCTCTTCGTCCTCGCCGGGCTCAGCCTGCTCGGCCAGCGCTACCGGATCGAGTGGCACGGGGTCCTGCCGCTGTCGCTCATGGCCTTCGTCGGGTACTGCGCGCTGAGCGTGCTCTGGAGCGAGTACTCCTGGGTGGCGCTCCGCGGGCTCGTCGGGACGGTGTGCTTCATCGGACTCGGGCTGTACCTCGCGCTGGGCCGCGACCTCGTCCAGGTGATCCGGGCCTCGGGCGACGCGTTCCGCATCCTCCTCGTCGCCGCCCTCGGGCTCGAGGTCCTGTCCGGTCTGGTCCTCGACGTCCCGATCCCGGCGTTCGGCATCCAGGGGAACATCGCGTACGGCGGACCGATCCAGGGCATCGGCGGCACCCGCAACTTCATGGGGTTCATCGCCGCCATGGCGCTCGTGACGTTCGTCGTCGAGTTCCTCACCCGCTCGGTGACGATGTGGCGCGCGATCGCCTCCACCGCCCTCGCGGTGATCGCGCTCATGCTGGTGCAGTCCCCGATCACCGGCCTCGCGATGATCGCCCTGGCCGTGACCGCCCTCGCGCTGTGGTCGCTGCGCCACGCGCGACCGACGACGCGACCCGTGGTGAACGGGGTGCTCGGCGGCTCGGTGCTGCTCATGATCGTCGTCGGGGTGATCGCCCGCCACCGCGTGCTCGCCGAGATCGGCGCGGCCGGTGGGACCGCGACGCGACTCGACCTCTGGTCCCAGATCCGGGTCTTCGTCGCGCAGTTCCCGATCCAGGGCTGGGGATGGGTCGGGACGTGGCCGCACGAGGCGGTCGTGCCGTACGTCACGTTCATCGACCCCGCCGGGGCCCGGTTCACGTCCGGGCTCAACGCGTTCGTCGACGCCTGGCTGCAGATCGGCCTCGCCGGCACGATCATCCTCGGGATGACGGCGCTGCTCGCGTTCGCCCGGGCCTGGGTGACCGCGACGACCTTCCCGGGCGTCGCGTACGTCTGGCCGGCCGCGGTCCTCGTGCTCCTCGGGGTCACGAGCACCGCCGAGAGCTACCTGCTGCACGGTGCCGGACTCATGGTCTTCGTGGCGGTCCTGGTGATCGCGGCACGCCGGCGGTCGTGGCGGCGGCACCTGCCGCGCGGCTGACGCCCGGCCTGGAGGCGCGGTGCGGCTCCGGCGAGCCCGTCCCGCCCGCCGCGGGTCACCGCTCGACGTGTGTCCGGAGACGCACATCCGCAGAGGTTCCATGGCTTGCATCCCGCCGTCCCCCCTAGACTGCGATCGGCCGTCAGGGGGACGGCCCTCGCACGAGAAGGACCTCCATGCGCCTGCAGCACCGGATCGCCCTCGTCCTCGCCGCCGTGGTCGTCGCCACCGGCTTCGCGGCCGTCGGCCCCGCCACCACCGCGAACGCCGCGGCTCCCACCACCGGCCGCTACACGCCGCTCGACACGACGCGGGTCTGGTCCGGCAGCGTCGGCACCACCGCGAAGGTCATCACGATCGCCGGTCACGCAGGCGTCCCCTCGACCGCCACGGCCGTGGTGGTGAACGTCGAGGTCGAGAAGCCCACGGCGGCCGGGTACGTCCGCGTCACGCCCCGCGGGGTCGACGCCCGGGTGGCCACGCAGGAGTTCAGCGCCCGTCAGACGATCTCGAACCTGGCCACCGTCCGGCTCGCGCAGGGCGGCATCCAGGTGAAGCTCTCCGCGGGGAGCGGCACGGTCTACCTCGACGTGTCCGGGTACTACGCGAACGGGTCGGGCGCCACGTACACCCCGCTCGACGCCGCGCGGGTGTTCCAGCAGAAGGTCGGCACCTCGGCCGTGCGGGTCCCGCTCGCCGGCCGGGGCGGCATCCCCACGAACGCGACCGCCGTCGCCGTGAACACCGAGGTGGGGACGCCGACCGCCGACGGCTACGTGCGGGTGACCCCGGCCGGCAAGGACGCCGTCGTCGCCGCGCAGGTCTTCACCCGGGGCACGACGATCTCGAACCTCGTCATCGTGAAGCTCTCCGGCGGCGCGGCCCAGGTGAAGGTCTCCCGCGGTACCGCGACGGTCTTCATGGACGTCGCCGGCTACTACGCGAACACGACGACCGGATCGGTGTTCGTCCCGATGGACACCGTGCGCGCCTACGCGGGCCCGGTGTCCACCACCGCCCGGACCGTCCGGGTGGCAGGTACCGCCGGTGTCCCCGGCACGGCGACCGCGATCGTCGCGAACGCCGAGACCGAGCAGACGACGGCCGCCGGGTACCTGCGCCTCACGCCGGCCGGTCAGGACGCGCAGGTCGCCACGCAGGTGTTCGGCGCGCGGCAGGCGGTGTCGAACCTCGTGATGACGAAGGTCGTCGGGTCCCCGACCGACCGCCGGGTGCAGGTGAAGGTGTCCCGCGGGTCCGCCGTGCTCGACCTCGACGTCGCCGGGTACTTCGTCGACGGCTCCAGCGGCTCGGGGTTCGGCGCGGACGTCTCCTGGCCGCAGGGCGGTTCGACGTCCGGGTACCCGACGGGTCAGGCGTTCGGCGTCGTCGGCGTCAACCACGGGCTCGCGACCACCACGAACCCGTACTTCGCCCAGCAGCTGGCATGGGCGCAGGCCTCCGCCGGGGGCACCTCGCAGCCGAAGGTCCAGCTGTACGTCAACACCGCGAACCCCGGTCAGGCGTTCAAGGACGACCCGACGTTGTCGCGTGCGTCGTGGCCGACGAGCAACGTCGACCCCGGCGGCTCTTCGGCGCCGAACCCCTACGCGGCGTGCACCACCGGCACCGCGGCGCTGACGTCCACGGGGTGCTCGTGGATGTACGGCTGGAACCGCGCCTACGAGGACGCGCAGGAGCGTGGCGTGTCGAACCCGGCGTCGTACCGCTGGTGGCTCGACGCCGAGACGGACGGCTCGTGGCAGAAGACCACCACGCTGAACCGCGCCACGCTCGAGGGAATGACCGCCTACTTCACCGGAATCGGCGCCCAGGTCGGGGTGTACTCGTCGCCGAGTGAGTGGACGACCCTGTTCGGGACGGTCCCGTCGACGAGCACGCTGTACAAGCTGCCGACCTGGCGTGCGATCGGCAGTGCCACCGCGGCCCAGGCGCAGGCGGCGTGCTCCGCCGCGCCGTACGTCGCCGGCGGCAGGACCACGATGGTCCAGTTCGTGTCCGGCGGCTTCGACCGTGACGTCAGCTGCGTCTGAGACGCCCCACGATCGGACGGGAGGCACGTGGCGGCGCCGCCACGTGCCTCCCGTCCGTCACCGGGTGCGCTGGAACGCGCGCCGGAAGCGGCGCTCGACCCCCCACTGCGTGACGCGCAGCATCGCCTCGACGACCACCGACCGGCTCATCTTCGACACGCCGTGGACGCGGTCCCGGAAGCGGATCGGCACCTCGACGATGCGTCCGCCCAGGTCGTCGACGCGCAGCGTCATGTCGACCTGGAAGCAGTACCCCTTCGAGTCGACCGACTCGAGGTCCATCCGGTCCACGACGTCGGCGCGGTAGGCCCGGAACCCCGCGGTGACGTCGCGCACACCGAGTCCGAGCGCGATCCGGGCGTAGGTGTTCGCGCCGCGGCTGAGGACCTCGCGCCGGAGCGGCCAGTCGACCACGGAGCCGCCGGGGATCCACCGTGACCCGATGGCGAGCGCCACCGACTCGTCGTCCAGCAGGGCGTCGATCAGTGCCGGCAGGCGATCGGCGGGGTGCGATCCGTCGGCGTCCATCTCCACCAGGATCGGGTAGCCGCGCTCGAGGCCCCACCGGAACCCGGCGACGTACGCCGTCCCGAGACCGAGCTTGCCGCTGCGTTCGATCAGGTGGATGCGCTCGTCCTCCGCCGCCATCCCGCGGACGACACGGGCCGTGCCGTCGGGGCTGCCGTCGTCGACCACGAGCAGGTGCGCCGTGGGGACGGCCTGCAGGACCGCGGTCGCGGCGGCGCGGACGTTCTCGGCCTCGTCGTACGTCGGGACGACGACGAGGGCCGTGGGGGTCGCTCGGGTCACCGGTTCTGCAGGCGGCGCTTGATCTTGCCCGCGACGCTCCGCGGTCCCTCGGTGCGGAAGTAGTGCACTGCGCGGCCGACGTCGTGCCGGATGCCGTAGAGCTTCTTCCGGTCCGGCACGCGCACGCGCATCTGGTGCACCTCGACCGGGGCGGCCGTGTCGCGCACCGACTTGTCGGCGGCGCGCACGGGGTTCCGGCAGAACTCCACGAGCGGCGCGAGGACGTTCTCCCACGTGAACTGCTCGCGGACACGGTCGACGTTGCCGATGAACTCGGTCCGCGCCTTCTTGTCGTAGATCGCCGTCTCGAGTGCGGCGGCGAGACCGTCGACGTCCTGCTCGTGCACGGCCACGCCGAGCTTCTCCTCGGCGACGAGGTCACCGAACGAGTCGCCGGCGGTCGTCACGATGGGCAGACGCGCCCACAGGTAGTCGAGGATGCGGGTACGGAACGAGAACGTCGTCTCGAGGTGCTCGTAGTGCGTCGAGACGCCGGCGTCGGCCTCGAGCAGGTAGGCGCCGCGTTCCTCGTACGGGATCCACGCGTCGTTGAAGAACACGTGCTTCCCGGTGAGCCCGAGCGCCTCGGCCTCGGCGCGGACCTTCGCGACGATGTCCATCTCCGGGACGTCCGGGTTCGGGTGCTGCACGCCCATGAAGAAGAGCTTCACGGTCGGACGGCGCTCGGCGAGCTGTGCGATCGACCGCACGAGCGTGATCGGGTCGAACCAGTCGTAGATGCCGCCGCCCCAGACGACGAGCTTGTCGTTCTTGCCGATCCCCGGGACGACGCCCTTCACGCGCGGCTGGTCGTGCACCGGCGGCGTCGAGGACAGCCCGAACGGGACGACCCCGATGAGCGAGCGCAGGTCGGGGTCGCGCGAGTACGTACGGGCGTTGACACGCCCGGAGCCGGCGAGCTGGCCGAGCCAGAACATGCGCTGCCGCTCCGACGCGCAGATGAAGTAGTCGCCGAGCTCGAGCTGGTGGTTGAGCGTGTCCGAGGCGTCGAGGACCTGCCGGTTCCACTGGTCGACGTCGTCGCTGCGGCCCTGCTCGAGCTGCTCGAGGTGCAGCGGGTCGTACACGTCGACCACGAGGATCTTGCGCGTCGACTCGAGCACCGGGAACAGGCGGAGCGCGTGGCCCTGCACGATGATGACGTCGGCCCAGGCCTCGTGCTCGACCATCTGGCGCGGGTGGCGGTGCGGCACCGTGACGACCTCGTACGACGGGTCGATCGGCGACGACCGCGTCAGGCTGATCACGCGGACGTCGTGCTCGTTCGCGAGCTGCTTCGCCATCTGGGTGGCACGGATCGCCGGGCCGGCCATCTTCTCGCCGATGGAGTCGCCCGTGATGATGAGCACCCGGCGGCGGGTGCCGACCTCGAGCACCCCGAGCGAGTGCACGATCTTGTCGTAGCCCGCGAGGTAGTTCTCGATCGGGTACGCGGGCTCGTCGCGGTTGCCGAACAGTCGCAGGAGTTCACGGTCGCTCCGGACACGCGTCGCCTGGATCGCACGGCGGGACTCGGTCATCGACGGCAGCTGCTCGACGAACTGGTCGACGCCGTAGATGCCCGCCATGCTCGTCTTCGGGACGGGGATCGTCGGGACGCTGTCGTCGCCGGGGTTCCGCAGGTCGAGCTCGGTCGAGTCGAGTCCGCCACGCCCGATCGCGCGCCGGACGGCGAGCGCCAGGGACCCGGGCAGCGCCGCCGCGAGCTGCTCGTCGCCGAGGTTCTTGTAGAGCGTGAACAGGGCGTTGCGCTCGAGCAGGTAAGTCTCGCGGAAGTCGCCGAACTTGTTCATCGACGCGTGGTGCTTGTGGAACGCGACGGACTTCGGCTGGTACCGGAAGCGCCAGCCGAGGAGGTTGAGGCGCCACCCGAGGTCGACGTCCTCGTAGAACATGAAGTAGCGGTCGTCGAACCCGCCGAGCTGCTCGAAGAGCTCCGCGCGGATGAACATGGCAGCGCCGGTACCGAACAGGACGTCCGTCTCGGACTCCCAGCGGCCGGTGTCCGGGGACCCGGCGAAGGGCTTGTAGCCCATGCCGTACCAGGTCATCGCGGCCTCGGTGAAGTCGACGTCGACGCCTTCCCAGTCGAGGACCTTCGAGGCCACGGCACCGATGTCCGCGCCGGAGGCGAACGTCGCCATCGCCTCGCGCACCCAGCCGGCATCGGGGCGGGCGTCGTTGTTGAGGAAGGCGACGATCTCACCGGAGGACTTCTCGACACCGAGGTTGCAACCACCCGTGAAGCCGAGGTTGGCGCCGGCGTCGACGAGCGTGAAGTCGAGGTCCGAGGCCTTCAGCCGGCCGAGGTGCTCAGGACCGGAGCCGTTCTCGACGACGATGACCTCGAGCCGGTCCTGCGGCCAGTCCTGCTTGCGGAGCTCCGCGATGCTCGTCAGCGTGTCGTCCGTGCCCTTGTAGTTCACGAGGACGACGGACACGACTCCCGGCTTGCGCTCTGTCACGGCGAGTTCCTCCAGCGGCTGCCGCGGGTGCGGCGTGGGTCGGTGATCCGGCCGTCGGGGGTGCCCGCCAGCCGATGACACCCTACAAGGCGCAGCACGGCGCTCGGCTGGGATCGGGTCCGTTTCGGGCACAATGGCACTCGGCCGCCCACCCCGGCCGTCCGCCCCGGGACCGTCGATCGGTCCCGACGCCATCTCCCCCAGAGCCGGAGTCCCCGTGACGCAGCACCCGATCCCGACCTCCCCCGCATCGTCGCCCCTCGCCGAGGAGTACGCCGCCATCGCCCGCGGCGACCACGCGACGGGGCCCAGGGGCACGATCCGCTTCGCGGTGTCGACGGACGACCCGTCCGAGGGCAAGGGCGACCTCTTCGTCGCGCTCGGCCTCGCCCGTGCCCTCCGCGCCGAGGGCTGGGGCGTGGACGTGTGGCCGATCGCCCGGTGGGCCGAGGACGTGCCGGACGACACCGCCGTCCTCGTGAGCATGATCGAGTCCTTCGTCCCCGGCCTCGTGCCCGCCGCCACGGCGACCGTGGCATGGGTGCGCAACTGGACGGCGCAGTGGGCGTCCGTGCCGTACCTCGCCGAGTTCGACGCGGTGTGGGCGTCGTCGTCGATCGCCCGGGACGAGCTCGCCCGCGCGTTCGACGGCCCGGTCGAGGTCGTCCCGATCGGGGTGGACCTCGACCTGTTCACGACCGACGACACGAGCGGCGCGGCACCGGCGCGCAGCGACCGGACCGTGACGACCGTGAACTTCTGGGGAGCCCGCCGCCGCGTGCAGGACGTCCTGCTCGAGGTCTCGCCCGCGGACCCGATCGTGTGGTTCGCCGCGAACGTCGAGCACGTCGAGGCCTCACCCGGCGTCGAGCTCCGGCCCGCGGTCCCCTACTTCGCCCTGCCCGAGGTCTACCGCGCCGCCGCCTTCGTGGTGGACGACGTCATCGCGCCGGCCGCCGAGTTCGGCACCCTCAACTCCCGGCTGTACGAGTCGCTCGCCTGCGGCGCCCTCCCCGTGACCGACTGCGCGCTCGGTCTCGACGAACTCGGACTCGGCGACGTCCCGGTCTTCACGGACGTCGCATCGCTCGAGCGGGCCCTCGCGATGCCCACGGCCGATCGGGACGCCCTCGTCGAGCGCCTCCGCGCCGTCGTCGTCGCGCGGCACTCCTACGCGGCGCGCGCCGCGCAGGTCGGGCCGTCGCTCGACGCAGCCCGCGAACGGGCCTCCGTTCGGGCGGGCGCGCGTTCCCCGCTGCTCCGGTGGGCGGCCCTGCAGCGTGAGGAGCTCCGCGAGACGGCGCGCGAGCGCGACGTGCACCGTTCCGGCATCGAGGAGATCAACCGTCGGCTGATCGTCTCCGAGGGGGCCGTCGCCGTGCTCGACCGCGCCCGCCGGGACGCCGAGGCGGAGCGCGACGCCATCGCGCTGCGGTACGAAGCGCTCACCCGGTCGGCCGAGTACCGCGTGCTCGACCGGCTCGGCGGGGTCGCGCGCGTCCTCCGCCGGCGCCCCTGAGCACGGCCGCCGCGTCCGACGTGACCCCGTGACGGACGGGAGGCGCGGTGCCAGCCGGCACCGCGCCTCCCGTCCGTCGGACCGGGCCGTCTACGAGACCGTCACGGTCTTCGAGCCCCAGTTGCGGTAGGTGCCGCTCGGGAGGTCCTGGTACCAGACGGTGACGGTGTGCGTCCCCGCCTTGACCCCGGTGATCGTCCGCGAGAGTCCCACGTCCGATCCCCAGCCCGGGTGCACGCGCTCGACGTCCGCGCGGGTCGCGTTCGCGAGTCCCGTCCCGGCGCCGACACCGTCGATGTGGATCTTGTAGCGGACCGGGTCGAAGGTGTCCGGGTCGATCGCCCAGCCGCTCACCGCGACCGTGCCCTTCCCGCCCTTCGCCTGGTCGAACGAGCCGCCCACGGCACCGGTCTTGCCGGTGCTCGTCGCGGGTGACTTCGTCGGCGTCGGCGTCGGCGTCGCCGTCGCGGTCGGCTTGGTCGAAGTGCTCGCGGCGGTCACCGTGACGGTCTTCGAGCCCCAGCTGCGGTAGGTGCCGCTCGGGAGGTCCTGGTACCAGACGGTGACGGTGTGCTTGCCGGGCTTGACCCCGGTGATCGTGCGGACGAGCCCGACGTCGGCTCCCCACTTCGGGTAGACCCGCTGCACATCGGTCCGGTTCGCGTTGGCGGTGCCGGTACCGGCACCGACCCCGTCGATGTGGACCTTGTAGCGGACCGGGTCGTAGACGTCCGGGTCGATCGCCCAACCACGGACGTCGACGGTCCCGGCGCCGCCCGTCGCGGCGTCGAACTTGCCGTACACGGTCCCGCTGTCGCCGGTCGAGCCGGTCGTCTTCGCGGTCACGGTCGTGGACCGCTCGGACACCTTGACCCAGGCGGCGCCGGGCTTGTCCTGCGTCCACAACGAGACCGTGCGGGAGCCGGGCGCGACGTTCTGGATGGTCCGCGAGAACCCGACGGTCGAGCCGACGCCGGGGTACACCTTCGCCACGTCGTTCCGTGTGACGTCGGCAGCCGCCGAGATCGCGCCCACGCTGTCGACCTGCACCTTGTAGTGCGCCGGCTGCGCGTTGTCGGGGTCGATGGCCCAACCCGCGACCGCGATGGATCCCGCGCCGCCGGTCACCGTGTCGAGCTTGCCGATCGGCGGCGCGCTCTTGACGGTCACCGAGCTGCAGGCGAGCAGCGCGTTCGCTCCTCGGCCCTGGTTGATCGCGAACGCGCACACGGAGCGCGTCCCCACCGCGATGCCCGTCAGGCTCGCCGTGAAGCCGTGCGCCACGTTGCTCGCTCCGAGGGTCGCCGCGAGGTCGTTCCGGGTCTCGTCGGCCGTGACCGTGCGCTTGCCGACGCCGTCGACGTAGAAGGCGACGCGGAGCGGGTTCGTGGTGTCCGGATCCGCGGCCCACCCGCTGACGGTGACGGTCGTGCCCGATGCCTTGGCCGAGTCGAGGTGCCCGTACGGGGTCCCGTTGCCCGTCGGCGAGCCGAACCAGTCGGTGTACATCCGCCAGAAGTTCCGGTTGCCGTAGGCCGAGCAGCTGTCGCCCGTGCCGTACAGGTTCGACATGGCGGCGGCGTTCGGCGTGTACGGCGTGTAGATGTACAGCCCGGCGGTCGCCTGGTTCTGGATGTACACGGTCTTCCGACCGCAGGCGGCGTTCGGGTTGTAGAGGATCGAGTTGTTCCGCCCCGCCTGGTACGCCCACGAGGTCGGGGACGCCTGGTAGCGCTTGAACTGCAGCGCTGCCGCGTAGACCTGCTGGCCGAAGCCGTAGTACGCCGGGTCGCACGGCGCCGTGTCCGGGCAGGCGAAGCCCGTGGCGTGCAGGTACATGTAGCTCGTCGGGGCGTTCGTGGTCACGATGGCCTGCTCCTTCTGGAGGAGGACGAGCAACACCTTCTGGCTGATGCCGCACGCGGCACCGACCTGCGCGATGACCGTCGCCGCGGACTTGGTGCCACCGGCGATCGCGGAGCACCGGCCGGAGACCGCGGAGATCGCGCTCATGTTCTGCGTGAAGTTCTTCAGGCAGGCGGGCCCCCCGGACTGCTGCTTGCAGTTCGGCGCGACGCTGTTGAGGAACGACTGCACGGACGACGCGCTCATGGCGGAGCCGTTGTAGAAGTTCTGGTCGCTGATGATGTTGCCGGGGTCGAAGTTCCCGGCGACGGCGGTGGCCGAGGCCGACTCCGTCGTCGTCGCCTCGGACACGATCGTGCCGATGGTCAGGCCGCTCACGGCGATCGCCAGTGCGGCGACCATCCCGAGCGCCGAGCGCAGTGGGCGGCGTCGCCCGTCGCTGGTCGTGGAACGGAACATCACGGCACCTCCGCCGTCATCGGTTCGGACGTGGTCGACTTCGACCCGACCGTGTACTTGAGGGTGATCGACCAGGTCCCGGTGGACACCTGGCTCGAGGGGAAGGACACCTGTGCGCAGTTCACGGACGACGCGCTCGCCTGGGCAGCGCTGGTGAGGGTGCGGGTGACACCGCTCTTCGTCGCGGCGAACGTGCAGGTGCCGGACGTGTCCGTCGTTCCGGACACGAGCCCTCCGGCCTGGAGGGTCTTGCTGCCGGCGTCCCAACCGGCGAACGTGACGACGGCGGTGGCCGGGAAGTCCGAGGGGTCGGTGTCCGGCTGGGACGTCTGACCGCTGCCGGGGAACGCCGTGGGGACGTCGTCGGAGCCGTCGTCGTCGCCGCCCGTGGACGGGGTGGACGAGCCGCCGGTCTCGACCGCCGTGGGGGTCGGTGACGCGGAGGCGGTCGCAGTCGACGTGGGAGAGGGGGTGGGGTCGTCTCCCCCGGCGGAACAACCCGCCGCGAGGAGACTGAGAGCACCGACCACCGCGAGCGCAGCGATCGGCCGTGGAGCAAGCTGCATGCTGACGGGCCGTCCTGTGGATGTTGACAAGGGTCCGGGTTGCGTCAACGGTAACCCGAAAGTGAAGGTTGAGGGTTGCCATCGCGCACATTGACCCTCGCACGGGGGCGAACGACAGCTGTCGTTCGGCGCACGGCGGACACCCGCTCCTCCTCGGTGCGGTGAGTATGCTGTTCCGGTCCTGCCCCCACGAACGAAGAGACGAATGGTCGATCAAGCCCGCATGGCGGCGCTCGCGAAGGAGCCCCTCGTCGTGGTCGGCGCTCCGACGAGCGCGATCCGAGGAACCTGGCGCGAGCTCCGTGACGTCTTCCGGCAGCGCGAGATGCTCGGGATGCTCATCCGACGCGACCTCAAGGCGCGGTACAAGGACTCGGCGCTCGGGTTCGTCTGGACGCTGGTGCGTCCGCTGACCCAGCTGCTCATCTACTACTTCGTGATGGGCAAGGTGCTCGGCGCGGCCAAGGGCATCGACAACTTCGCGATCTACGTCTTCACCGGGCTGGCCGCGTACACGCTGTTCAGCGAGATCGTGGCCGGCTCGACCAGCTCGATCGTCGGCAACTCGGGTCTGATCAAGAAGGTCTACGTCCCGCGCGAGGTCTTCCCACTCGCCAGCGTCGGCGCCGCGCTGGTGAACTTCGCGATCCAGTTCGTCATCCTGCTCGCCGCCACGGTCGTGATCGGGGTGTTCCCGCTCCACGCCGGGCTCGTGTACCTGATCCCGTCGCTCCTCGTCATCCTCGTGTACGGCGCTGCGATCGGCCTCGTACTCGCCGCGCTGAACGTCTACCTGCGCGACGTGCAGTTCGTCATCGACGTCGGGCTGATGGTCCTGCTCTGGGCCTCACCGATCGTGTACTCGTACTCGATGGTGATCGCGCGACTCAAGGTCGAGTGGCTCCTGGCCGTCTACACGAACAACCCCTTGACGCTCGCCGTGCTCGGGATGCAGAACGCGATCTGGATCCACGACCCGACGAAGGTGGTCTACCCGGACCACCTCATGCTGCGACTCGGCATCGCCTTCGTGATCGGGCTCTTCTGCCTCCTCGGGGCGCAGCGGATCTTCTCCCGCCTGCAGGGCAACTTCGCGCAGGAGCTCTAGACCATGGCCATCAGCACCCCCGTCGCCCCGTCGACCGCAGGCGCCACGAGCGAGCGCCCCGACGTCATCGTCATCGACCACGTCCGGAAGCGGTTCGTCGTCCGCAAGGACAACACCATCCGCGAGCGGATCGTCACCCTCGGCCGCGCGGGCCGCAAGCACCGGCAGGACTTCTGGGCGCTCGACGACGTCTCCGTCACCATCCAGGCGGGCACCACCGTCGGGCTCATCGGACAGAACGGCTCCGGCAAGTCCACGCTGCTCAAGGCGATCGGAGGGATCATCCAGCCGACCTCCGGCACGGTGGCCCGTCGCGGGCGTCTGGCCGCCCTGCTCGAGCTCGGCGCCGGCTTCCACCCGGACCTGTCCGGCCGCGAGAACGTCTTCCTCAACGCGAGCCTGCTCGGTCTCAGCCGCAAGGAGACCGAGGAGCGCTTCGACGACATCCTCGCGTTCTCCGGCATCGGCGACTTCATCGACACCCAGGTGAAGTTCTACTCGTCGGGCATGTACGTGCGGCTCGCCTTCGCGGTCGCCGTGCACACCGACCCCGACGTCCTGCTCGTCGACGAGGTCTTGGCGGTCGGCGACGAGGCGTTCCAGCGCAAGTGCCTCGACCGCATCCGCTCGTTCCAGGAGCAGGGCAAGACGATCATCATCGTCACGCACTCCCTGAGCCAGGTGCAGGAGATGTGCGACCGCGTCGTGCTCCTCAACAAGGGCAAGGTCCTGCACGACGGCGACGCGGTCCAGGCGGTCAGCAAGTTCCGCGACGTGCTCGAGGAGCGCCGCTCCGGCGAACTCAGCGCGGACGTGGCGGTCGGCCGTGGCACGGTCCTCGGCGCCACCGTGCACCCCGACGGCAAGCAGCACCGCGACCCCGTCGTGCCGGGCGACGACCTGATCGTGGACATGGAGTTCGAGCACCTCGACGGCGTCGCCGACTGGGAGGCCGCGGTGCAGATCAACAACACCGCCGGGCAGGTCGTCTACGGCACGACGACGGGGATCATGGGCATCGCCCTCAAGCCGCTGCACGGGAAGCGCAAGCTCCGGCTCCGCATCACGGACACGAACTTCGGCACCGGCAAGTACTTCATCAACGTCTCGATGATGGACTCGGCAGGACGCCACCTGCACGACCTGCCCGAGTGCGACTCGTTCGAGGTCCCGTCGTTCGGCGACGCGGTCGGCACCGTCTACGCCAAGCCCTCCATCGAGGAGCTCGACTGACGCCCACCGACGGCGCGTCCCGGACCGCGGTCGTCGTCGTCAACTGGAACCGTGCCGACCTGACCGCGCGTGCGGCACGCGCCGTCCTCGACGACGGCGCGGCCGACCAGGTCATCGTGGTCGACAACGGCTCCTCGGACGACTCCGTCGCCGTGCTCCGGCGGGACCTGCCGGACGCGACGGTCCTCGCCCGTGCCACGAACGGCGGCTTCGCGGCCGGTGCCAACACGGGCATCCGGCACGCGGACGCCGACGTGGTGGTGCTGCTCAACAACGACGCGGAACCCGCTCCGGGGTTCGTCGCGGCCCTCCGCGACCGGCTGGACGCCGCCCCGGCCGACGTCGCGGCCGTGACGGGCCGCATCGTGCTCGCCGGACGCTGGTCGCGCCTCCCGTCCGCCGCCGCGGCGCCCGACGGACGCGTGCTGCGTGACCACGACGGCCACCTGTGGGTGCCGTCGCCGGACGGGGAGGTCCGCCTCAACTCGACGGGCGTCCGGGTCGACCGCGACGGCAACGGCATGGACCGCGACTGGTTCGCGCCCGCCGACCGGGTCGCCGACACCGCCGTCTTCGGCTTCTCCGGCGGCGCCTCGGCACTCCGTCGCGCCGCCCTCGACGACGTCGGACTCCTCGACGAGTCGCTCTTCATGTACTACGAGGACACCGAGCTCGCCTGGCGCCTGCGCCGACGCGGCTGGCGCGTCGAGTACGTCGCCGACGCGGTCGTCGAACACGACCACTCCGCCTCCTCCGGCGTGCAGAGCGACCTCTTCGTGTTCCGCAACGCCCGGAACCGCCTCGTCGTCGCGCTCTGGCACGCCCCCTGGGCGACCGTCGGGCGCGCCGGCGTACGGACCCTCGCACGCGGCGTCCGCGGGCTGGCCTCCGGTGCCACCAGACGGGAGGCGCGGCTCGTCCTGGCAGCGCTGGCCGACGTCACGGGGCACCTCCCCGCGCACCTCGCGCGCCGGCTCCGCGAGACGCGGGTGGCGTCCGTCCCACGGAGCGCCGTGGACCCGAGCGCATGAGCGGAGCGGACTATCCTGGACACTCCCCCGTCGACGGTCCCGGCCGCGGCGCTCCCATCCGGAAGGACCCACGCGTGCCGCAGATCACCGTCCTCATCGACGGGACCGCGGTACCGCGCAACCTCGGCGGCGTCGGACGCTACGTCGAGGGGGTCGCGTCGCACCTGACGGACCCGGACCTCGACGTCCACCTCGTCGTGCGACCGGTCCACGCGGACCACTTCGCTTCGGTCGCACCCCACGTCACCGTGCACAGCGCCCCGACGTGGACCGATTCGGTGCCCCTGCGGTTCCTCTGGGAGCAGACGGGGTTGCCGGCACTCGGTCGTCGACTCGGTGCGACCGTGCTGCACTCGCCGCACTACACGTTCCCGTTCGCCTGGCGCCGGGGCTCGGTCGTGACCCTGCACGACGCGACGTTCTTCTCCAACCCGGAGTGGCACTCGCGACTGAAGCGCACGTTCTTCACCTGGTGGAGCCGTCGCTCGCTCCGCAGCCGGCCGGTCGTCATCGTCCCGAGCGCCGCCACCGCGACCGAGGCCGCCCGCGTCGTCTCCGGCATCCGCGCGGATGTGCGGGTCGCGCCGCTCGGGGTCGATCGGGCGCGCTTCCACGAGCCCACCGTCGCCGAGGTCGAGGACGCCCGCATCGCCGCCGGTCTGCCCGACCACGCCTCGTGGATCGCGTTCCTCGGCACCATCGAGCCGCGCAAGAACGTCACCGCCCTGCTCGACGCGTACGCCGCGGTCCGGGACGCGCGGGACGCCACCGGCTCCCCGACGCCGTGGCTCGTGCTCTCCGGTGCCCGCGGCTGGGACGACTCCGCCATCGAGCGGCTCGACGCGCTGCAGGATGCCGACCGCGTCGTCGAGGCCGGGTACCTCCCGGTCGAGGACCTCGCCGGGTTCCTCGGCGGTGCGGCGTTCGTCGTCTACCCGTCGCTCGGCGAGGGCTTCGGCCTGCCGGTGGTCGAGGCCATGGCGACCGGCGCGTGCGTCCTCACCACCCGGCGGTTGTCGCTGCCCGAGGTCGGGGGCGACGCCGCGGTCTACACCGAACCGTCCTCCGTCGACCTGGCCGCCTCGATCGCGCGGCTCCTCGACGACCCGGCACTCGTCGCGTCGCACCGGTCAGCCGCGCTCCGTCGCGCCGACGACTTCACCTGGGACGCCACCGCTGCCGTGCACGTCGACGCCTACGAGGCCGTGGCAGGGGGCGGACGATGACCCGCGTCGCCGTGCTGACGGTCACGTACAACACGGGTGAGACGATCCGTCCCTTCCTCGCGAGCATCGCTGCCGCGTCGACGTCGCCGGTCGCGGTCGTCATCGCGGACAACGGCTCCGCCGACCTCGACGCGCTCCGGGCGATCGGCGAGTCCTACGGCGCCGTCGTGGTGTCCTCCGGCGGGAACCGCGGCTACGGCGGTGGCATCGACGCGGCACTCGGCGCGCTCGACGACGTGCTGCCCGACGTCCGTCCGGAGTTCCTGCTCGTCACGAACCCCGACGTCGTCCTCGAGCCGGGGTCCATCGACGAGCTCGTCGCCGCGGCCGACCGACTGCCGGACGGCGGGTCGTTCGGCCCGCGGATCCTCGACGAGCAGGGCGAGACCTACCCCTCCGCCCGCCGGCTGCCCTCGCTCCGCACCGGCCTCGGCCACGCCGCCTTCTCGCGCTTCTGGCCCGCGAACCCGTGGAGCCAGCGGTACTGGTCGACGACGCAGGTCGTCGAGCGCGAGGCCGGTTGGTTGTCCGGCGCGTGCTTCCTCATCCGCACGGACCTGTTCCGGCAGCTCGGCGGCTTCGACGAGTCGTACTTCATGTACTTCGAGGACGTCGACCTCGGGCAGCGCGTCGGGTTGGCCGGCCGGGCGAACGTGTACGTGCCGACCGCGGTCGTGACGCACACCGGAGCGCACTCGACGTCGTCGAACCGGCGACGCATGGAGATCGAGCACCACCGGAGCGCCTACCGGTTCCTCTCACGGAAGTACCGGGCGTGGTGGCTGTGGCCGCTCAGGCTCGTCTTGCGCATCGGCCTCGCGGTCCGCGCCCGCTGGGTGACGCGCAAGTAGCGCCCGCCGTCCCGCCCGTCCCGTCCCGTGCTGTCCCGTCCCGTCCCGTCCCGCTAAACACCGGTGTTCGTCGATCACACCGCGGAATGCGGGTGTCCGACGCACGAACACCGGTGTTTTGCGCCTGCGTCAGGGGCGGAGGCGGGCGCGCTCGGTGCGGGCGGCGTCGAGCAGCACCGCCGCGCGGGCGTCGAAGGAGTGCTCGGCGGCGATGTGCGCGGCGACCGCGGCACGCTCGACCGGGGACGGCCACGGGTGCGCCGGGTCGAGGAGCGCGGCGAGGTCGTCCCGCGACCGCGCCACCGCGAGCGTCGGCACGTCGAGCACCTCGGCGAGCCCGGCGACCGGATCGGTCACCACGACACCGCCGGACGCCAGCACGTCGAACACCCGGTTCGAGACGAAGCCGCCCGCTGCCATGTCCGGCCAGTGGTCGTTCAGGACGACCCGGGCGGAGGCGTAGGAGCGCGCGACCTCCTCGCGGGACAACGACGGCTCCCCCAGGGAGGCCGGCGGCACGAGGTCCGCCCAACCCGGGCCGTGCACGCGCAGGTCGGCGCCGAGCGAAGCCGCGTCGGACACCACCGGGCGCGCGGCTCCCCGGGTCGACCCGACGAACACGACGTGCCCGGCATCGGGACTCGTCGTGTCCCGCAGACCGGGGCGGAACACCGCAGGGTCGGTCGCCTGGAGGAGCGTGCGGACCGGGACGCCCGAGCGCTCGGTGGCCGCGGCGGCCCAGGCCGGACCGGCGGCGAAGGCGGCGTCGAACGAACGGAGTTCGGTGTCGGCGACGTCGTCGGGATGGCTGATGACCCAGAGGAGGTTCACCGAGGCCGGGTTCGGCGGCACCCGGTCGAGGCCGCGGACCACGAGCGTCACGTCGTCGGTGCCGTCGTCCTCGCGGACGTGGGCGTCCCGGCGGTCGACGCGCACCCGCTGTCCGAGACGCTCGAGTGCCCGCGCGAGCTCGGCGGCGAAGTGCACGTCGCCCCACCCGTCGCCGTCGACCCCGGCGGGCGCGGCGATCTTGATCGACCAGGTCAGCTGCGCACCGGTCGACCCGGATCGGGATCGGGACCGGGGCGGGAACGCCGGCGCGACGGCGCGGGCTCCCCAGGGCGGCAGCGGCGGTCCGGCGACGAGCACCGGGTCGCCCTCCGGTGCCCGGTCCCGCCAGGCCGTGAACGCGTCGACGGTCTCCTGGTCGACGGTCCGCCCTGCCTCGACGCCGCGTTCCAACGCCCAGACGACGGCCACGTCGCCGCCGGTGCGGTCGGCCACGGCGCGGGTCCAGGCGGTCAGGGTCGTGCGTTCGTCGGGCAGGCACGGGGCGGGCACCAGTGCACGCCCCGGCATCGCGAGCGCGGGCTGGTCGCCGGCGAACACGGTGGGAGGTGCCACCGGGTCGAACCGTCGGCGCGCGTCGTCGATCGCAGCGGAGACGTCCGTGGTGTCCGGCCGCGGATCGTCGCCCGCGCCGTCGCCCGCGCCGTCGTCCGAGCGGTCGTCCGTCCACGGGAGGGCCCCCGGCCGCAGGAGCCGAGCGCCTCGGCGGTGGGAGCCGTCGGACATGACGATCCGGGCCTGGGCGACACCGTGGGCGCCGGCCTCCGCGAGCACCTGGAGGTCCTGGTCGGTCACACCCACCGTCGAGTCGACGACGACGACGACCTTCCGGACGCCGGCTGCGAGCCCGGCGTTGATCGCCGAGCCGATGCCGTCGACCGGGTCGCGCCGGACCCACGGCACGCCGCGAGGCAGCGACCCGAGCGGTGAGGCGTCCGCCCGGTAGCCGACGGCACGGACGTCGACCTCCGGACCGAAGGCGAGCCGGGCGGCCGCGACCATCGGCGGCAGGCGGTCGTGCCGGTCCGACCGGCTCACGAGCAGCACGGTGACGCCGTCCGCACGGACCGGGAGGTCGCCGTCCCAGCCGGCCACCCGGACGACGGACGCCGCCGTCGCGGACGCGGGCCGCGCCTCCTGGACCGAATCCGGTAGGGAGGACGTCGCGTCGCGACGGCGGCTGGGCCCCCACCGGTCGAGCCAGGGGGGACGAAAGAGCGCCACGTCGGCGATCAGGCGGAGAGGAGCCGCTGCAGGTAGACGCCGTAGCCGCCCTTGACGAGCGGCTCGGCGAGCTCGGCGAGCTGCGCGTCGTCGATCCAGCCGTTGCGCCAGGCGACCTCCTCGATGCAGCCGATCTTGAAGCCCTGGCGGTCCTCGATGACCTTGACGTACTCCGACGCCTGCATCATCGACTCGAACGTGCCGGTGTCGAGCCAGGCGGTCCCGCGGTCGAGGACCTGGACCCCGAGCTCCCCGGCGTCGAGGTAGCGCTCGTTGACGGTCGAGATCTCGAGCTCCCCGCGGGCGCTCGGCTCGATCGTCTTCGCGATCTCGATGACCTTGTTGTCGTAGAAGTACAGGCCGGGGACGGCGTAGTTGGACTTCGGCTCGGCCGGCTTCTCCTCGATGGAGACCGCGGTGAAGGTGTCGTCGAACTCCACGACGCCGTACGCCTTCGGGTCGGCCACGTGGTACGCGAAGATCGTCGCGCCCTCGACCTCGGTGTTCTTGCGGAGGTTCGTGCCGAGGCCGGTGCCGTGGAAGATGTTGTCGCCGAGCACGAGCGCGACGCTGTCGTCGCCGATGAACTCCTCACCGATGACGAACGCCTGGGCGAGGCCGTCCGGGCTGGGCTGCACGGCGTACTGGATGTCCATGCCGAGCGAGGAGCCATCGCCGAGGAGCGCACGGAACTGGTCGTTGTACTCCGGGGTCGTGATGACGAGGACCTCGCGGATGCCCGCCATCATCAGCGTCGACAGCGGGTAGTAGACCATCGGCTTGTCGTAGATCGGCATGAGCTGCTTGCTGATGCCCTTGGTGATGGGCCAGAGGCGCGTGCCGGAACCGCCGGCGAGGATGATGCCCTTCATCGGGTCTCCTTGTCAGTTCTTGGTACGGAGGGACTCGGTGTACGCGACGCACTCCTCGTACGTCGGCAGGAGTCCGGCGGCGGCGGCTTCATCGAGGGTGGGAGCCGCGGTGTCCTTCTCGGAGAGCACCGGCTCGCCGATGCCCTCGGGCAGGGTCAGGCCGACGGTCGGGTCGAGGATCGTGATCCCCTTCTCGCGTTCCGGGTTGTAGTGCGCGCTGACCAGGTAGTTCACGGTCGACTGGTCCTCGAGCGCGACGATCGCGTGCCCGAGCCCCTCGGAGAGGTAGACGGCCTTGCGGTCGACGTCGTCGATGCGGACCGAGTCCCACTGACCGAAAGTCGGGGACCCGACGCGGATGTCGACGATGTAGTCGATGAACGCGCCGCGCACCGCGGTCACGTACTTCGCCTGGCTGGGGGCCACCAGGGCGTAGTGGATGCCCCGCGCGACGCCGGCCGACGAGATCGACATGTTCACCTGACGGAGGTCCAGCGCGTGGCCGACGGTCTCCTCGAGGACGTCGGCCCGGTACGCCTCGAGGAATGCTCCTCGTGCGTCGCCGTGCTGGACGGGCGTGAACTCCCACGCGCCGGGGATCTTCAGTTCGCGGATCTGCACCGGGGAAGCCTAGCAAGCCGGCCGTGCGTCTTTCGCATAGGCTGTCCTGGTTCTGTGCCTTGCGCCCTGCGCGCTGCGACCTCCCGAAACGAGACCAAGCGAGCCCGTGAAGCTATTCGTCCAGATCCCCTGCCTCAACGAGGAGAACACCCTCGCCAGCGTCATCGACTCGATCCCGACGCAGATCGACGGCATCGACGAGATCGAGATCCTGGTCATCGACGACGGCTCGACCGACCGCACCGTCGAGGTCGCCAAGGAGCACGGTGTCCGGCACTTCGTGCACCACACCACCAACATGGGCCTGGCCCGCTCCTTCCGGGACGGCGTCGACTACGCGCTGCTGCACGGGGCGGACATCGTCGTGAACACCGACGGCGACAACCAGTACCCGCAGGCGCACATCACCGAGCTCGTGCAGCCGATCCTCCGGAAAGAGGCGGAGATCGTCATCGGCGACCGCCAGACCCGGACGATCGAGCACTTCTCCGGCTTCAAGAAGCTCATGCAGCGCTTCGGCTCCTGGGTCGCATCGCGCGCCGCGGGCCTCGACCTGCCGGACGCCGCGAGCGGATTCCGCGCGTACTCCAAGTACTCGCTCATTCGCCTCAACATCGTCACGCGCTTCAGCTACTGCATGGAGACGATCGTGCAGGCCGGGTACAAGCGCCTGGCCATCGCGAGCATCCCGATCACGACGAACCCGAAGACCCGCGAGTCGCGACTGTTCAGCAACATCTGGCAGCACATGTTCCAGTCCGGCTCGGCCATCGCCCGGGTGTACCTCATGTACCGCCCGATGGCGCTGTTCCTCTGGGTGGCAGCCATCCTGGGCGTGCTCGGCGCATGGCCGCTCGTCCGCTACCTGGTGCTCCTCGCGATGGGCACCGGCGGCAACCACCTGCAGTCGATCATCCTCGGCGTGGTGCTCCTCATCACAGCGGTCCTCGCGATCGTGATCGGCGTCGTCGCTGACCTCACCCGCCTGAACCGCACGCTCGCCGAGGAGCAGCTCGACCTGCAGAAGCTCCAGCGCTATGGCGACTGAGGTCATCGGCGCACCGCCGGTGACCCGGGGGGAACGACGCGCCGTCATCGCGCTGACCGCCGCGTTCGCACTGCTGCTGACGCTCTGGGCCTTCTTGACGCCGATGTTCTCGGCGCCGGACGAGGCCGCACACTACGACGCCGCCGAACAGCTCGCGCTCGGCAAGGGCTGGCCGGCTCCGGGCGACATGGACCTGCTGGCGATCACCTACGCCGAGCAGCAGCAGGTCGGGACGGTCGCCGCGGCGCACCGGGAGACCGTCGCGGACCTCATCGCGCAGAACCCCGGCAACCACGACTTCGTGAACCAGATGACGCAGCACCCGCCCACGTACTACGGCGTCGGGGCGGTCGTGCTCAAGGGCATCGGGTTCTTCCACCTGCGCTGGGACCTGGGCGTGATGGCCCTCAGGATGCTCGACGTCGTGATGCTCGTGCCGCTCCCGTTCCTGACGTGGGCGACCGTCCGCCGCGTGACCCGGTCGCCGCGGACGGCGATCGTCGGCGTCCTCGCGCTCTTCGCCGTCCCGCAGCTCGCGCAGATCGGCTCGTCGGTCACGAACGATGCGCCGGTCATCCTCCTCGGCGGTGTCATCGCGTGGCTCGCAGCACGGGCGCTCACCGGCGACCACCGGTGGCGGATCGCCGTCTGGCTCGGCGTGGCCGTGGCAGCCGTCTGCTCGGTGAAGGGCACCGGTCTGCCGACCGTGCCGTTCGTGGCGGTCGCGCTGCTGGTGGCCGGCCACGGGCACCTGTCGTGGGGTGCACGCATCGGCCGCACGGCGGTCGCCGGTGCGATCGTCGCCGCCCTCGGGTCGTGGTGGTGGATCCGCAACCTCCTCGTGTTCGGCTCGCTGCAGCCCGACGGCGTCAGCGCCCTCCGGCAGGAGCGGCCGTGGGGCCGCGAGACGAGCGCGAACTTCGGCGACTTCATGAACGTCGAGTGGGACCGCCTGACGTCGTCGTTCTGGGGCCAGTTCGGTGCGCTCCGCTACCCGATGACCCAGATCCTCACCGACTCGCTGACGGTCATCGCGCTGGCGGTCATCGTGGGCTGGGCCTTCCGTCGCTCCGCGAACCGCACGGCGGCGCTGGTGATGCTCATCACGCCGGCGATCACCCTCGTGATCCAGCTGCAGAACAACTTCGCCTCCTACGACTCGACGCAGATCATCGCGGGCGCGCAGGGTCGGTACCTGTTCATCGGCCTCGTCCCGCTGATCGTCATCAGCGCCGTGGCGTGGCGCAACCTGCTCACGAGCGCCGTCGAGCGCGACCGCTTCGGCCGGATCGTCCGCTGGGCCTTCCCGATCATCGGTCTGTACGGCCTGACGGTCGCCTACCGGGGCTTCTACGAGCACACCCACCTGCAGGTGACGACGCACGGGCTCGCACTCCTGGCGAACCTCACACCGGCCGGTCGGTTCGGCTTCGCCGCGATCGCCGCGCTCCTCGTCGTCGCCACGCTGTGGGCCGCCCTCGAGGTCTCCCGGAACACCGTCCGCCGCGCACTCCCGGTAGCATCGACAACCGATCCAACGCCAACGGCAACGCAAAGGAACCAGACCACGTGAAGATCCTCGTCACCGGCGGAGCCGGCTTCATCGGCTCGAACTTCGTCCGTCGCACCCTGCAGGACGCCTACCCCGGCCTCGAGGGCGCGGACGTCGTCGTCTACGACGCGCTGACCTACTCGGGCAACCTCGAGAACCTCGCGCCGGTCGCGGACTCCCCCCGCTACACCTTCGTGCAGGGCGACATCACCGACGCCGCCAAGCTCGACGAGGTCATCCCCGGCATCGACGCGATCGTGCACTTCGCCGCCGAGTCCCACGTCGACCGCTCGGTCCGCGACTCCGGCATCTTCGTCGAGACGAACGTCGTCGGCACCCAGCGCCTGCTCGACGCGGCGCTCCGGCACGGCACCGAGCGCTTCGTGCACGTCTCCACGGACGAGGTCTACGGCTCCATCAGCGAGGGCTCCTGGGCCGAGGACCGCCCGCTCGAGCCGAACTCGCCGTACTCCGCGTCGAAGGCCGGCAGCGACCTGCTCGCACGCAGCTACCACCGCACGCACGGGCTGAACCTCTCGATCACGCGCTGCTCGAACAACTACGGGCCGTACCACTTCCCCGAGAAGGTCATCCCCCTGTTCGTCACGAACCTCATCGACGACAAGCACGTCCCGCTGTACGGCGAGGGCAACAACGTCCGGGACTGGCTGCACGTCGACGACCACACGCGCGGCATCGCGCTCGTCCTCACCAAGGGCCGCGCGGGCGAGATCTACAACATCGGCGGCGGCACCGAACTGACCAACAAGGAGCTCACCCAGCTGCTCCTCGACGCGACCGGCAAGGACTGGTCGTACGTCGACCGGGTCGCCGACCGCCTCGGACACGACCTCCGCTACTCGGTGGACATCTCGAAGATCCAGGCCGAGCTCGGCTACGAGCCCCTCGTGCCCTTCGAACAGGGCCTCGCCGACGTCGTGCAGTGGTACCGGGACAACCGCGCCTGGTGGGAGCCGCTCAAGGAGCGCGCGGCGCTCTCCTGAGCCCGGACGCGACGATGACCCGCACCCTCATCACCGGCGCCGCCGGCATGCTCGGTCGCGACCTGCAGCTCGCCCTGCAGGGCCGTGACGTCACCGCTCTCGGCCGCGCCGATCTCGACATCACCGACCCGGACGCGGTGGACGCCGCCGTCGCCGGACACGACGTGGTGATCAACTCCGCCGCGTACACGAAGGTCGACGACGCCGAGACGCACGAGTCCGAGGCGGCCGCCGTGAACGCGACCGGCCCGCGGCTCCTCGCCGAGGCCGCCGTGCGGCACGGCGCGAAGCTCGTCACGATCTCGACGGACTACGTCTTCGACGGCAACGGCACGGCGCCCTACGCCGAGGACGCCCCCACCGACCCGCTCAACGCCTACGGACGGACGAAGGCGGCCGGTGAGGAAGCGGTCCGACGCATCGCCCCGGACTCGTCCTACATCGTGCGGACCGCCTGGATCTACGGCGCGTACGGGCCGAACTTCGCCGCGACGATGCTCCGGCTGGCCGCTTCCCACGACACGGTGAAGGTCGTCACGGACCAGGTCGGGCAGCCGACGTGGACGAGCGACCTCGCCGCGCGGATCGTCGAGCTCGTCGACGCGGACGCCCCCGCCGGGATCTACCACGGGACGAACTCGGGCCAGGGCTCCTGGTACGACTTCACGAAGGCGATCTTCACGGAGAACGGCCTCGACCCGGAGCGGGTCCTGCCGACCGACAGCGCATCGTTCGTGCGCCCGGCTCCGCGCCCGGCGTACAGCGTGCTCGGCCACGACGGGTGGTCCCGGGCCGGCCTCGCGCCGATGCGCGACTGGCGCGAGGCACTGCACGCGGCGACGGCCGCCGGGATCTTCGCAGCGTGACCGCGACCGGTACGTCCGGCCCGGCCACGCTCGTCGTCGGCGCCGGCGGCTTCCTGGGCGGCGCGGTGCGCCGTGCGGCCGGACAGCGCTCCGACGTGCACGTGGCCCGGGTGCCGTGGGACGACGAGGACGCGGCGGTCGACGGCCTGGTCTCGGCGATCCGCGAGGTCCGGACGCCGGACGCCCCGTGGCGGATCGTCTGGTGCGCCGGGACCGGCGTCGTGGCGACGGGCTCCGAGGTGTTCGATGCCGAGCAGCGGCTGATCGCGCGCGTGCTCGAGGCCACCGCGGAGGACGCGGCCGCTCCCGGCACGCTGTTCTTCGCCTCCTCCGCGGGTGCGGTCTACGCGGGCTGCTCCGGCGCACCGTTCTCCGAGGACACCGAGCCGGCGCCCCTCGCGCCCTACGGCCGGGCGAAGCTCCAGGCCGAGGAGCGGTTCCGCGCCTGGTCCACGGCGACCGGCGCCCGGCTGCTCGTCGGGCGGTTCTCCAATCTCTACGGCCCGGGAGCGAACCTCGGCAAGGCGCAGGGGCTGGTGTCGCAGCTGGCGCTGGCGCACCTCGAGGGTCGTCCGTCCTCGATCTACGTGCCGACCGAGACCACCCGCGACTACCTGTACATCGACGATGCGTCGGCGATGGTGCTCGACGCCCTCGACGTCGTCGACCAGGCCGTTCCGGGCACCGTCGTCACGAAGATCTTCGCCTCCGGTCGGAGCGCGACGATCTCCGAGGTCGTCACCGCGGTCGAGCACGCGTTCGGGGAACGCCTCGACGTCCGCGACGGCGTCGACCCGTCGGCGACCTTCCAGGGGCTCGACCTCCGGTTCGCCTCACACGTGCTCCCCGGCGTCGACGCCCGCGACCACACCGACTTCGGGCAGGGTGTGCGGAACACCGTGGAGGCGCTCCGCACCGCCCGCGCCTGACGGTTCGGTACGATGCTCCCATGCGCGATCGCCCTGCGGGTCGGATCGGCTCGCTCGACGGTCTCCGTGGGATCGCAGCGGCGGTCGTCCTCGTCCACCACGCCTTCCTCACCGTCCCGCCCCTGTCGAAGTCGAACTACGGACTTGCCGTCCCCGATTCGCTGCTCTGGCTGACGAACTCGCCGCTGCACGTGATCTGGGCGGGCCGCGAAGCGGTGTTCGTGTTCTTCGTGCTGAGCGGCTTCGTCCTCACGCTGCCGTCGCTCCGGCGCACGCAGGACTGGATCGCGTACTTCCCGAGCCGTGCCGTGCGCCTCTACCTCCCGGTGACGGCATCGCTGCTCGTCGCCCTGGCGCTGTACGTCCTCGTCCCGCGGACCACCGATCCGCACCAGTCGCTGTGGGTCAACGCCCACGACCAGACACTCGGTCTCCGCGAGCTCTTCGACGACTTCACGCTCATCTCCCCGACCCTCCTGAACAGCCCGCTGTGGTCGCTCACGTGGGAGGTCGTGTTCTCCGTGATCGTGCCGCTCTTCGTGTCGGTGGCAGCCGTCACGGTGCAGCGCTGGTGGGTGACGGCGATCGTCGGGGTGCTCGTCTCCGCCCTCGGCGAGTACCTCCACGTGCCGTGGCTCATCTACCTGCCGATGTTCCTCATCGGATCCGCGCTCGCAGCTGGCTGGGAACGGATCCGCGAGGTACCGCGCGGCCTCGGCTGGGGGCTCCTCGTGGCGAGCCTGCTCGGCATCTCGAGCCCAGCGTGGTTCCCCCCGCCGTTCTCGCACCCGGTGGTCGTCCAGGTCGTGGTGCTCGCATCGTCGTTCACCGTCGTGCTGCTCGCGGGCAAGTGGATGCCGGCCGAGCGGTTCCTGCTCGGCCCGGTGCCGCGGACCCTCGGACGCATCTCCTTCAGTCTCTACCTGACGCACGAGCCGATCGCGGTCTCGCTCGCGAACCTGCTGCCGGTGACGTGGTCCCCGTGGTTGACCGTCGTGGTCACGATCCCGCTCGCGATCGGGATGGCGTTCCTGTTCGCCCGCTTCGTGGAACTGCCCGCGCACCGGCTGGCCAAGGCGATCGCGAAGCGCATCTCGACGCAGCGGGTCGGCACCCCGGTCTGACGAAGGCTCGACCCCGGGCGCGTCGGACTTCAGGGGATCGCGCGTGTACTCGTAGGATTCTGCCAGTGAGCACTACGCAAGGGGGAACTCGGAGTCCCGCACACCGCGCGAGGGACACCACTCGCTGGGACATCCAGGGACTCCGCGCGTTCGCCGTGCTGTCCGTCGTGGTCTACCACCTCTGGCCGAACCGCCTGCACGGCGGGTTCGTCGGCGTCGACGTGTTCTTCGTCATCTCCGGGTACCTCATCACCGGGCACCTGCTCCGCGAGCAGCTGTCCAGCGGCCGGATCCGCCTCGCGCAGTTCTGGTCCCGACGGGCGAAGCGCCTCCTGCCCGGCGCGTTCCTCACCATCCTCGCCACCGGTGCCGCGGTGCTCCTCGTCGTCCCGAGCGCCCTGTGGACCCAGTACGGGCGCGAACTGATCGCCTCGACCGTGTACGCCCAGAACTGGGAGCTCGCGGCCAGCGCCGTCGACTACCTCGACGCCGACAACGAGGCCTCGCCGTTCCAGCACTTCTGGTCGCTGTCCGTCGAGGAGCAGTTCTACATCGCGCTGCCCCTCCTGCTCCTGCTGCTGGCCCTGGCCGTCCGCAAGCGCGTCTCCCCCGTCACCACCGCGCGGATCCTGCTCGGCGCGGTCGTCGTGCTGTCGCTCGTGTGGTGCATCGTGCAGACGAGCACGAACCCGGGTGTCGCGTACTTCTCCACCGCCACCCGCGCGTGGGAGTTCGCCCTCGGTGGGCTCGCGGCGACGGTCCGGCTGCCCGCGGCACGCACCGCGGTCGCACGCCGGTTCCGGTCAGGTGCCGCCGTCGTCGGCGCGATCGCACTCATCGCGTCGCTCGTGGTGATCACCCCGGCCACGCCGTTCCCGGGGATCGCCGCAGCGCTCCCCGTCGTCGGGGCGACCCTCGTCGTCATGTTCGGCGCCGGGACGGTGTTCGAGCTCCTCGGATCGATCCGCCCCGTCGCGTTCGTCGGCCGGATCTCGTACTCGCTGTACCTGTGGCACTGGCCGCTCGTCGTGATCGTGCCGATCGCGCTCGGGCACCCGCTCGGCTGGAAGAGCAAGCTCGCCGTCCTCGTGGTGTCACTCGTGCTCGCCGCCGTCACGACGGTGTGGTTCGAGGAGCCGCTCCGGTTCTCGGGGTGGGTCCGCACGCTCCGCCCACGCCGCGTCGCCGTGCTCGGTGCCGTCTGCACGGTCCTCGTCGCGGCCCTGGGAGCGTCGACGCTCACGGCGGTGCACGTCCAGGAGGTGCAGGCGGCGACCTTCACGAAGCAGCTCTCGCAGGGCAACGCCCCCTGCTTCGGGGCCGCCGCGGAGATCAGCGCCCCGAAGCCGTGCGTGGACGAGCGACTCGCCGACGTGCGGGTGCCGGCCCCCTCGGCCGCCAAGCAGGACGACCCGAACCGGCCAGCCTGCTGGAGCGGGAAGTTCCAGACGTGCGTGCTCGGCGAGGAGTCCGGGTACTCGAAGCGCCTCATCGTGATCGGCGACTCGCACAGCAACACGCTCCTCGCCGCGTACGACGACATCGGCCGGAAGAACGGCTGGCGGATCGACCTCGCCGGCACCGGTGGCTGCTACCTCACCACCGCCCAGCAGGACGCCCTCAACGATTCGTCCCTCGCCACGTGCAACCGCTGGAAGCAACTGGCCATCCAGTACGTCGAACGGCACCGCGACGAGGCCGACGCGCTCGTGGTCGCCCACTCCACCACGCAGATGCCCGTCACGGCGCCGGAGGGACCCGCACGTGACGCCGCGACACGGGCCGGCCTCGTGGACGCCTGGCAGCAGGCCGCCGGGGACCGGCTCCCGGTCATCGCGATCCGGGACAACCCGGTCCCGCGTCGCGACGTCGTGGCATGCGTCAGCCGGATGTCCGGACCCACCGACTCCTCGTGCGACCAGCCACGCGCCGCGGCGCTCGGACAGACCGACTCCTCCGCCGAGGCGGTCGAGGCGTTCAACGCAGCCGGCGGCCGGAGCGCCCTCGTCGACCTCACGCCGTACTACTGCACGAACACGACCTGTCCCGCCGTGATCGGTGGCGTACTCGTGTACCGCGACACCAGTCACATCACCGGGACGTGGGCGAAGACGCTCGAGCCCTACCTCGACCAGCAGCTGCGCGCGAGACTCGCGTCCTTCGACCGGAAGACCGTATGACGAACCCGATCCACCGCACCTGGACCCGCCTGACCGGATGGTCCGCCGCCACGCCGTGGGCGAGCCTGACCGTCTGGGCAGCCCTCCTGTTCATCCTCGCCGCCTCGGTCGCACGGTCCTTCACGTACCCGCCGCTGGGCAGCGCCGACGAGCCCGCGCACCTGGACTACGTCGTCACCGTGTGGCACGGCCACCTGCCGGTGTTCGAGAACGGTCTGACCTACCGCGTGCCGTGGGGCGTGCAGGTCCCGGTGCAGTGGGTGGCGCAGCACCCGCCGCTCTACTACGTCCTGCTCGCGCCGATCGTCGGTCCGCTGTGGGACAGCGGGCACACCCTCACCGCGGTGATGGCCGGCCGGATGGCGAGTGCGGTCCTCATCGCCGTCGCCGTGCCCGCTTCGGCGTGGGCGGCGTCGCGGTGCTTCCCCGGCGCCCGTCGGCTCCCGGGCGCGACCGCCGTGGTGACGGCGTTCGCCGGCATCGTCATCCAGCAGGGATCGTCGATCTACAACGACGCGCTCTACTACCCCCTCGTCGTGCTCGCGTGCGGCATCGCCGGTGCCGCGCTCCGTGACGGGATCACCCGGCGCCTGCTCGTCGCCGCGACCCTGGTGGTCGCCGCCGGCATGACGACACGACTCTCCTTCGGTCTGTGGGCGGTCGCGGTCGTGGTCGCCCTGCTCCTCGCGCGCAACGTGCGGCTGGCGCGCGACGGCGCCCCCGCGCGCGGCCGTGCCGCACTCGTCGGACGGATCGTCGCCGCGGCGGTGCCGGTGCTCGCGGCCGCGGCCGCGGCCGGCTGGTTCTACGTGCGGAACAAGGCCATCACGGGCAACTTCAGCGGTCGGCAGGCGGAGTGGGGCATCGAACACGCCCGGCGGATCGTCCGACCGATCGGGGAGATCGCGGCGGACGGCGGCGTCTGGCGCGGACTCTTCGGGATCTACCGGGGTGCGATCGACCCGATGAACTTCCCGACCTGGCTCATCCTGCTCGTCCCCCTGGTCCTCGGGCTCGCCGTCGCCGTCGTCGGATCCGTCCGCCGTGCGGGTCGCCCGTCGGCCGTTGCCGCCGACACGGACCGCCGCGCGCTGCGGTCGCACGGCCTCGCAGCGGCCGAGCGCCGACGAGATCGTCTCGCCGGGCTCCTCGTCGTCCTCATGTTCGTCGCCGTCAGCGCGCTGCTGGTCATCACGCAGCTCGACTACGTGGCGGGCGGCGGATCACCGAACACGCGCTACTCGATGACGGTCCTGCCGATCATCGCGATCGTGATGGCCGCCGGTCTGACCGGTTGGCGACCGCTGTCCGGCCTGCTCGTGACGGCCTGGGTGGTCGCCGCGGCGTTCCCCTACTGGACGCTCGTGGACCTGCACGTCAGTGGGATGGTCCCGCACGCGGCCCTGATGGTCCGGCTGGCCTTCACGGTGTCCGTGGTCGCGGCGGTCGCGTGCGTCATCGGCGCGTTCCTCGACGCACGCCGACCGCGCGGCCGGCGGTTCGCCCCGGCGCCCGACGCCGACGATCAGGACCGCGCGGCGCCGAGCAGCTCCCGGTAGCGGTCGCCCACGGCGTCCACGGTGTGCGCGGCCGCGGTCTGCGCCGCTGCGCGACCGAGCCGCTCGGCGAGCTCGGGATCGGCCAGCAGCCGGTCGACCGCCGCCGCGAGGGCGACGGCGTCCCCCGGCTCGACGAGCAGGCCGTTGACGCCGTCCTCGACGACGTCAACGATGCCGGGTACCGCGGACGCGACGATCGCGCAGCCGGCGGACATGGCCTCGAGCAGCGCGACGGGCAGGCCGTCACGGTCGCCGTTCGCGGCCGGCACGGACGGGTAGAGCGCGATCTGGGCCTTCGCGTACTCGGACGCGAGGTCCTCCTTGCCACGGGCGCCGAGGAAGACGACCGCCCGGCCGGCGCGCGCCTCGAGCTGGGCGCGCAGCGGACCGTCGCCGACCACCGCGACCTCGGCGGGCTGCTCGGCCATCCGGTCCAGCGCGTCGAGCAGGACGATCGCGCCCTTCTTCTCGACCAGACGGCCGACGAACAGGACCCGCCCGGGCACGCGCGTCTCGCGCGCGACCGCCCGCGTGATCGGCTCGAGGTCGACGCCCATCGGCACGACGTGCACCTGCTCGTCGCGGGCACCGAGCTTCCCGAGTTCCCGCGCCATGTCCGTGCTCATGCAGGTCACCGACGCGGCGCTGCGGATCACGGATCGCTTCACGGCCTGGAGGAGCGGGTTGCGCAGCGCGTACAGGTCGCCGCCCAGCGTGGTCACCACGCGCGGCAGGTCGCCGAGCACGAGTCGGCCGACGGCGCCCTGCGGGATGATCCAGTGCAGCAGGGCGACGTCCGGCTGCGAGCGGCGCCGCTCACGACGGAGTGCGGCGGCCATCGCGACGAAGAAGAACGGCACCTGCAGCCAGCGGGACTTCTTCGCCCGCAGGTTGTCCACGATCGCGCCGTCGGCCAGGTCGCGCCAGCGCGCCGGGAAGTACCCGTAGCGCCGGACCTCGACGTCGCCGATCCGCTGCTCCGCACGGGCGCCCTTCGTCATCGGCGCGACCACGACGACGCGGTACTCGTCCGAGAGGGCGGTCGCCAGGTCGAGCACGAAGCCGGGCGTCCCGTCGCCGGCCTCGGCCGGGAAGGTCGACGCGGCGACGAGGAGGGTCGGACGGGGGTCCGGATCGGGTCGCATCCAGCGCGCTCCCTTAGAGTTGTCGGTCGATGGACGCACAACAGCCTACGGGGTCGGCCGCAGGGTCACCGGACCCGCTCGACACCTCCTCCGACGTCGTCACGGGCGCCGTGCCGACGAGCGGTCGGCGCGCGCGCGTGCTCGACGCGGTGAAGTGGGCGGCAGCGGTCGTGGCCGTCGCGTTCCTCGTCTGGAGCATCGCGAAGCAGTGGGACAGGATCGTCCACGACTTCGCGAGCCTCGACGTCACGACGGTGAGCGTCGGCGTCCTGTTCACGGTCGTCGCCCTCGTGGCGAACATGCTGTCCTGGCGCTCGATGATGGCGGCCAGCGGGTACCGCGTCCCGTTGGCCGCGGCGTCCTCGATCTTCTTCGTCGGCCAGCTCGGCAAGTACATCCCCGGCGGCGTCTGGTCGATCGCCGCCCAGGCCGAGCTCGGCCGGGCGCACGGGCTCCAACGCACCGGCAGCGCCGTCGCCGCTCTCGCCTCCATGCTCGTGAGCATGGTCACGGCCGCGATCGTCGGCATCGTCGCCGTCCTGCTCGCGTCGTCCACCGGGTTCGCGACGTTCTGGTGGCTCATCCCCGTCATCGTCGTCGGGCTGGTCTGCCTCACCCCGCCGGTGCTGGGCCGACTCATCGCGATCGCGTTCCGTGTGCTCCGCCGTCCGGCGCAGGACACCACGCTCACCTGGTCCGGCACGGTCATGTCGCTCGTCTGGTCGCTCGCGATGTGGGTGGCCTACGGCGTGCAGGCGACGGTGGTGCTGCGCGCGTTCGGTGCGGACTCCCCGGCGCTGTTCCCGGTGGCCGTCGGCGCCTACGCGGTGGCCTGGCTCGTCGGCTTCGTCGTCGTCATCGCGCCCGCCGGCATCGGTCCCCGTGAGGGCATCCTCGTGCTGCTCCTCGGCAGCGTCGCCGGCGGCTCCGCACCGCTCGCGCTCGCGGTGATCAGCCGCGTGTTCATGACCATCGGCGACGTCGTGCTCGCCGGTGTCGGCGCGCTCCTCGCCGCGCGGCACCGCCGGATCACTGCCGCCGCGGCGACTCGATCGGGCGCTCCGGTTCCTCCCCGAGCGGACTGATATGGTCGGCTTCCGACCGCGCAGTGCGCACGGCAGCACCACGAGGAGGCGCACCGCATGACAACACTCCACGTCGTCGTGGACCAGATCGTCGCCCCCGTCCCGGGCGGCATCGGCCGCTACGCGGAAGAGCTGACGCGGCACCTCATCGAGACCGCGCCGGAGGGCTGCGACGTCGCGGGCATCGTGTCCGCCGTCGGCAAGGACGAGCTCGCGCACATCCGTACGTTGCTGCCCGGCCTCGCCGACCTCGACCGGCTCGCCCTCCCGCGGCGCGAGCTCTCGCTCGCCTGGCAGGGCGGGTTCGTCGGCAGTGTCGGCCGGGGCATGGTGCACTCCCCGAGCGTCCTCGCGCCGTTGGTGAAGCACGACCGGTTCAGCGACCCGGGCCGGCAGACGGTCGTCACGGTCCACGACACGGTCCCGTGGACGCACCCCGAGACGCTGACGCCGCGCGGCGTCCAGTTCCACCGGGCGATGGTGAAGCGGGCGTGGAAGCACGCCGACGCGGTCGTCGTGCCGACCCACGCGGTCGCGAGCACCCTCAACGGGATCCACCGGTTCGACGAACGACTCCGGGTCATCGGCGGCGCCCCCAGCGGCCGGCTGCGGATCCCCGTCGACGCCGACCTCCGGGCCGAGCGACTCGGCCTGCCCGAACGCTACGTCCTCGCGGTCGGCACCCTCGAGCCGCGGAAGGGCCTGCGGTTCCTCATCGACGCGATGGCGCACCCCGACGCCCCGGCGGACATCCCGTTGGTCATCGCGGGCCCGGACGGGTGGGGCGACGTCGACGTGTACGGCACCGCGGAGCGTGCAGGCCTGGCCCGCGACCGGGTGAAGGTGCTCGGCCGGATCGACGACGCGGACCTCGCGGTGGCGTACGACCGGGCGACGGTGTTCGTCTTCCCGAGCCTCGCCGAGGGCTTCGGCCTGCCGGTGATCGAGGCCATGAGCTTCGGCACCCCGGTCGTCCACTCGGACGACGAGGCCGTGCGCGAGGTGGCGTCGGACGCAGGGGTGACCGTCGCCCGGGACCCCCGCGACTCCTACCCCGAACGGCTCGCCCAGGCGGTCTACCAGGTCGTCCAGGACCCGCTGCTCGCCGGGCAGCTCGCCGTCGCGGGTCCGGACCGGGCGCGGATGTACGACTGGAACGACTCCGCTGCCGAGACCTGGCAGCTGCACGCCGACCTCTGACCCCATCGGCGGCACCGGCGCCGGTGCAGCGCGGTCAGAGCGAGTCGCGGAGGCGCTGCGCCTTCTCCTCGACGAGCTGCTCCAGCCCCTCGGCGTAGTCGGCCAGGCGCGCGGCCACGGCCGGGTCCGCGGTGCCGATGATCCGCGCCGCGAGGAGTCCCGCGTTCGCCGCACCGTTGATCGCCATCGTCGCCACGGGGATGCCGGCGGGCATCTGCACGATCGACAGCAGCGAGTCGAGGCCGTCGAGTCGCGCGAGCTGGACGGGCACGCCGATCACCGGCAGCGTCGTCATCGAAGCGACCATGCCGGGCAGGTGCGCCGCTCCCCCGGCGCCGGCGATCACCACGCGGACACCGCGGGCAGCGGCGCCGCGGGCGAAGCGCGTCATCTTGTCCGGGGTCCGGTGCGCCGACACGACGTCGGCCTCGAACGGGATCCCGAGCTCGGTGAGCATGTCCGCGGCGGCCTGCATCGTCGGCCAGTCGGAGTCGGAGCCCATGATGATCGAGACGAGCGGCTGGACGGGGGCTGCGGTGTCGGTCACGCGACGAGCCTAGTCGAGCAGTGCGGACCGCCAGGCGTCGCCGTCGTCGCCGATCGTCCGCTCGTCGCGCACCCAGCGGGCGGCCACGGGATCGGCGTCCCCGGTGTCGACCGCCGCGCGGACGGCGTGACGCCAGGCGTCCACGTCGTCCGGCACCGCGACCACGCCGTGGTCGCGCGCGTCGCGGTAGGACGGGCGGTCGGACACGACGGCGGGCAGCCCGAGCGCGGTGTACTCGATCGCCTTGAGGTCGCTCTTGGCTCGGTTGAACTCCTCGTCCCGCAGGGGGGCGACCCCGGCGCGCCACCGCTCCCGGTGGTCGACGAGCCAGCGGGCGAACGCCGGGTAGTGCCCGTCCGGCACCTCGACCCGGCGGTACCAGCCGGTCCCGTCGGCGTCGTCGGTGACGCCGATGACCTCGAGCCGGACGGGGAGCCCGTCCGACGCCGTCAGGTCGGTGAAGACGTCGCGGAGCAGTTCGAGGTCCGCACCGTGCGTCAGCGTCCCCATGTAGAGCACACGGTGCTCGCCGACGGCGAGGTCCTCGTCGACGGCGGTGTCGCCGGGCGTCCAGATCGTCGGGTCGAGGGCGTTGCGGACCACGACGACCCGGCGCGCGACGGGGCGGACCAGTGCGGCGAGCTCCTCGGTGCTCACGAGCACCAGGTCGGCGCCGCGGACGAGGGCGTCGATCGAGGCGAGCCGGTCCGGGTCGTACTCGGCGCGCGCCAGCCGATCTCGGCCCGACGCGGTGAAGAAGTCGTCGTCGACCTCGGCCGCCACCCGGATCCCGCGGGCGGCGGCGGCGGCGAGGAACGGTTCGACCTGGTCCCGGGGCAGGATGTCCCGCTGCACGAGGAGGGCCCGGTACGGCGTCTCGTCGGCACCGTCCACGAACGCCACGGGGTCGACCTGCCGTACCTCGGCCCGGCCGCTGCGGGCGAGGTGCTCGGTACGCCGGACGACACGCACGTGCGCCGAAGCCGGGTGGGCGCCGCCACCGCCGGCGACCACGTAACCGAGGACCGGCAGCGGGACCGGTTCCGGGCCGGGAGTCCCCGGGCGCGTGCCGGTCAGCGTGCGGCGGAGTCTGCTGGCGGCACGGCGGACGAGATCACGCGGCATGCCTCCATCCTCCCGCACACGGCTCCGGCTCCGTCGCAGCACGCGCTGACGACGCGACCGGTCGTCTCAGCGGACCGCGACGGTGGTGCAGCCCAGCGAGGTGTCCCCGCCGCCGCCGATCCCCACGGCGACCAGACAGACGCTGCGCCGGCCGCTGGACGTGGCGACGGTGGCGGCGAACCCGTGGTTCGCGCCGACGCCGTACACACGATCGACGTCCGGTCGCGAGGTGCTCGCGACCGTGGTGCCGACGACCTTGCCGCCGATGGAGATGCGGACGGTGACCGGCTTCCGGAGGTCGTCGCGGTCGAAGGCCCATCCACGGACGGTCACGCGTCGGACCGCCCCGGACGTCGCGGCGTCGCGGTGCGCGACCGGAGCCACCGACGGGGCCTTCTTCGCCGCAGCGGCCGGAGCGGCCGACGCAACCGCAGCGGCCGACGACACCGGCGTCCCGAGCCGCGCGTTCGCCACCAGGGCCTCCGCGAACGCCGGCCACCACGTGCCGGCAGCCGGCCCCCCGCCGCACGTGCCGTCGCTCGCCCCGGGGGTCTTCACCCAGAGCAGGGCGTCCAGCGCGGTGCCGTCGGAGACGACCCGGGGCGACGTGCCGAGCCCGGCCCCCGGCCCGTTGCACCAGGTGCCGCGCCAGCCCTGGCCGTTCCGGGAGGTGTCGATGACGTAGTGCGAGCCACCGGTCGCCGCGGAGACCTTCTCGGCGTACGCCTGTTCCTGCGCCGTCGGGTAGTAGTTCGCGACGTTCGTGAAGAACCCGCGCGCCTGCTGCACTCCGGCGCTGTTCAACCGGGACGCCATCACAGCCGGCGTCACCCAGTTCGAGTTCCCGGCGTCGAGGTAGGCGGGCACGCCGGCGGCGGTGAACGCGGCGACCTCGCGGGAGAGGATCCGGTAGCGCTGCTGGTCGAGGGACGCACTGCAGGCCGCGTTGCTGAGCATCGCGAGGGAGTCCGGTTCGACGATCACGGCCGCCCGGTGCCCGGCGACCCGCGAGACGACCTGGTCGACCCACGCGTCGTACGTGGCCTCGTCGAAGCCGCCCGCCGAGTACCCGCCGCAGTCGCGCTGCGGGATGGCGTAGGTCACGAAGACGGCGGTCGTCCCGGTGCGGTCGGCCCCGGCCACGGCGGCGTCGATCGTCTTCGTGAGGGTCGTCCCCCGGGTCCAGTCCCCGAGCCAGGTCGCCACGGGGTACTGCGCGATGGTCTTCGCTGCGGCGGCGCCGCTCGGGTCGCTCGCGGCGAGGGCGGTCACCTGCTTCGCTGCCTCGCTCGTGTCGGAGCGGTACGGCCCCGCTCCGTACAGGGTCGCGGACGTCGCGGCACGCATCGTCGTGGCGGTCGTGGCCGCCGACGCCGTGGTCGGCGCGAGCGCTCCCGCGGCGAGCGCGACGAACGCGCTCACGATCCCGGCGGTGGTGAGCACACTGGCTCGGTGCATGACGAAACTCCCTGGACTGGTCGACCCCTGACCGGTCCATGGGAGCACGTGCTCACGGGCCCCGTACACACGCCAGATCGGGTGCCACCCGACGGGGTGTCCGCCGTTCTGGGGACGGGTGCTCGTCAGTCGTCGAAGTGCGCCGCGGCGGCCCGTGCCCGGTAGGTGACGTCGTCGACGTCGTCGCCGACGACGGTCACGTGACCGATCTTCCGGCCGGGCCGCGGCGCCTTGCCGTAGAAGTGGTACTTCGCCTCGGGGAAAGCCTCGAGCGCGCCGGGGTAGCGGGCCGCGAGGTCGCCGTCCGCGGGCCCGCCGAGGACGTTGATCATCACGGCTGCCGGCGCGTGCGTGCCGGTCGCGCCGAGCGGCAGGTCGAGCACGGCGCGGAGGTGCTGTTCGAACTGGCTCGTGGTGGCGCCGTCGATCGTCCAGTGCCCGGTGTTGTGCGGACGCATCGCGAGTTCGTTGATGAGGATCCGCTCGTCGTCGGTCTGGAACAGCTCGACCGCGAGCACACCCGTTACCCCGAGCTCGGTCGCGATGCGCACCGCGATGTCCTCCGCCATGTCGGCGATCCGTCCGGCGCTGTCGGGCGCGGGGGCGAACACCTCGGCGCACACGCCGTCGCGCTGCACGGTCTCGACGAGCGGCCAGGCCACGACCTCGCCGGAGGGGCGGCGGGCGACGGACTGCGCGAGCTCCCGGGTGAACGGCACGAGCTCCTCGACGAGCAGCGCCTGCCCGCCGCCGGCCTCGGCGACCGCGATGAACCAGTCGGACACGTCGGCGGGGTCGGAGACGACGCGGACGCCCTTGCCGTCGTAGCCGCCGCGGGCGGTCTTCACCACGGCACGCCCACCGTGGTCGTCGAGGAACGCCTGCAGTTCGTCGGGGTCCTGCACCGCCGCCCAGTCCGGCACCGGCAGACCGAGCTCGGACAGGCGGGTGCGCATGGTGATCTTGTCCTGCGCGACGGCGAGCGGCTCCGGGCCGGGCCGCACCGCGACGCCGGCGTCGACGAGCGCGCGGAGGACGTCCTGCGGCACGTGCTCGTGGTCGAAGGTGACGACGTCGACGTCCCGCGCGAACGCGAGCACCGTGTCGACGTCGTGGTAGTCGCCCTCGGCGGTGGCCGCGATCGCCGCGGACATGCCGGGCCCCTCGGCGAGCACCCGGATGTCGAGACCGAGCTCGACCGCCGCGGGCACCATCATCCGTGCCAGCTGACCCCCACCGATGACCCCGACGCGCAACGCCATGCTGTGTGTTCCTTCCGTCGTTCACACCGTGCGGCGAGAACGCGCTGTCTACAATCGCTGTTCGGGTCGTGCACTGCGCGACCGCTGGTCGGCCGTGTGGTGCACGACCAGCGACAACTCTACGGACCATGGAGATCCCGTGCGGCGACTGGTAGCCCAACTGGCACGCTTCGGCGTCGTCGGCGCGGTCGGCTTCGTCGTCGACACCGGCATCTTCAACCTGCTCCGGGCGACGGTCCTCAGCCCGGACGAGCTCCACTCCGGACCGTTCTGGGCGAAGGTCGTGTCCACGGTCGTCGCGATCTTCGTGAACTGGATGGGCAACCGGTACTGGACCTTCCGCGACCAGCGACGGACCGTGGCGGCGCGCGAGGGCCTCGAGTTCGTGATCGTCTCCCTCGGCGGGATGGTCATCTCGCTCGGCTGCCTCGGGATCTCCCACTACGTGCTCGGCCTCACCTCGGCGCTGGCGGACAACGTCTCCGGGAACGTGATCGGGCTCGTGCTCGGCACCGTGTTCCGCTTCTGGCTGTACAAGGTGTGGGTCTACCACCCCGAGCGGGGCGGCAGGCGCGTCACCGCGGACACGGGCACCGAGCCGACGACCGTCCCCACCGGTCGGTAGGCTCGTGGGGCCACCGGTGAGGTGGCACCACGGATCCGGGGAGCCCGCTCGATGCAGCACGAACCACACCCTGTCGTCACCCGGCGCGAGGGGCTGTGGGTCGCGGTCCTGACGGCCGTGTTCGGCCTCTGGCTCGTCCTCTGGGCGCTCGTCGTGCCGGCGTTCCAGGCACCGGACGAGCCGGCACACTTCGACGCCGCCGTGCACGTCGCGACCGGGGCCGGCTGGCCCGCCCCGGGGGCCCTGCACGTGTCGAACGCCGTGCAGGCCGCCCAGCAGGAGCAGGCCGCCGGCGACGCCTCCACGTGGTCGACGATGAGCGAATTGCTCGCGGCACACCCGGGTGACTCGACGACGGTCGACCAGATGACCCAGCACCCGCCGACCGCCTACGCGGCCGACGCGCTCGTGCTCCGGGCGCTCCACTACGGATCGCTCCGCTGGGACCACGCGCTCGTCGCCCTCCGGCTCGTCGACGCCGTGCTCGTCACACCGCTCGCGCTCCTGGCCTGGGCCGCGGTCCGCCGGGTCACCCGGTCGCCTCGCGCGGCGCTGCTCGCTCCGCTGGCCCTGTTCGCGACGCCGCAGCTCGCGTCCATCGGCGCGTCGGTGACGAACGACGCCCCGGTCCTCCTGCTCGGCGGCGGGGTCGTCTGGCTCGCCGCGCGGCTCCTCACCGGCGATCTCCGGCGGCGCACGCTGGTGGCGCTCGGTGTCGTGACCGCGGCACTCGTGTGGACGAAGGGCACCGGGCTCCCGGCCGTGCCGTTCACCGCCGTCGTCGTGCTCGTGGCGGGCTCCGGCGTCCTGTCGATCGGCCGCCGGCTCGTCCGCACGCTGGTGGTGCTCGGGACGACGGCCGTGCTCGGGTGCTGGTGGTGGCTGCACAACCTCGTGACGTACCACCGCCTCCAGCCGGACGGGTACGCCGCCATCCGCCCGCACGCCGACTTCCCACCGGGCGAGCACCCGACCGTCCTGCACTTCCTCGACGTCAGCTGGGGCACCGTCGCTCGGACGTTCTGGGGCAGCCCCGGGCAGCGGGCGCAGGTCAGCATCGGCGACCTGCTCACCGCGCTCCTCACGATCGTCGCGGTGCTCGTCGTCCTGCTGTGGGCGTTCCGCCGGCCCAGGGTCGGCGCGGACACACGCGCGACCGCCTGGTGTCTCGCGGTGTTCCCCTCGCTGCTCCTCGTCCTGCAGACGGCGAGCAGCGCCCGCGCGTACCTCGACACCACCCAGGTCGCGGGGACGCAGGGCCGGTACGTGTTCCCGGCGCTGCTCGCGCTGCTCGCGCTCAGCGCCCTCGCGTGGCGGCGGATCCCCCGCACCGCCGGAGGTCGCCGCGCGCTCGCCACGGGGATCGCCGTGGCGACGCCCGGCGTCGGGCTGTACGGGCTGGCGGTCGTCTCGAGCTGGTTCTGGAACGCGGCTCGTGCTCCGCTGACCGCGGACGGCATCGCGCGGTACGAGGCGTCCGGGCCGGTCCCGTTCGCGCTCGTGGCCACCATCGCGGTGCTGGTGGCGGTCGGCCTGGTGGCTTCGGTCACGCGGGTGGCCCGCACGGGACCGTCTGGAGGCGCGGCTCGCCACGGACGGTCGGCGGAGGTCTGAGCGGGGTCGCCTCCCGGACACGACGGAGGCCGCGCCCCTCGGCGCGGCCTCCGTCGTCGGCGGGTCGGGTCAGCGCCCCATGCCGCGGTAGGTGAAGCCGGCAGCGGTCCAGGCGTCGCGGTCGAGGCAGTTGCGACCGTCGATCACGACGGGGCTCGCCACGAGCGAGGCGGCGACCGCGGGGTCGAGCTCGCGGAACTCGTTCCACTCCGTGAGCACCAGCACGAGGTCGGCGTCGCGGAGAGCGTCCGTGGCGCTCTCGGTGTACTCGAGCTCCGGGTGGATCCGGCGTGCGGTGACGACGGCCTCGGGGTCGTACGCGGCGACGGTGGCGCCGTGGCGGAGCAGTCGTCCCGCGATGTCGAGTGCGGGCGAGTCACGGACGTCGTCGGAGTTCGGCTTGAAGGCGAGACCGAGCACGGCGACGCGCTTGCCGGCGACGACGCCGCCGAGGAGTTCCTCGGCGAGTTCGACGACATGGGCGCGACGACGGAGGTTGGTGGCGTCCACGTCCGCGAGGAACGCGAGGGACTCCCCCACACCGAGCTCGTTCGCGCGGGCCTGGAACGCGCGGATGTCCTTCGGCAGGCAGCCGCCGCCGAAGCCGAGACCGGCGTTGAGGAACTTCCGGCCGATGCGGGCGTCGTGCCCGATCGCGTCGGCGAGCGCCGTGACGTCCGCACCGGCGACCTCGGCGATCTCGGCCATCGAGTTGATGAAGGAGATCTTCGTCGCGAGGAACGCGTTCGCGCTGATCTTCACGAGCTCGGCGGTCGGGAGGTTCACCACGAGCCGCGGCGTGCCCTCGGCGAGCGCTTGGGCGTAGACCTCGTCGAGCAGCGCCACGGCACGGTCGCCGACCTCGCCGTCGGGCACGCCGTACACGAAGCGGTCCGGGGCGATCGTGTCCTGCACCGCGAAGCCCTCGCGCAGGAACTCCGGGTTCCACACGAGCGACGCGCCGGGAACGGCCGCCTCGACCTGGGCGGCGAGGCGAGCGGCGGTGCCGACCGGGACCGTCGACTTCCCGACGACGAACTCGCCCGCCGCCAAGTGCGGGACGAGCGCGGCGACCGCGGCGTCGACGTAGGTGAGGTCCGCGGCGCCGGTCGGGCCCTGCGGGGTGCCGACGGCGAGGAAGTGCACGCTCGCACCGGCGACCTCGGCCATGTCGGTCGTGAAGCGGATGCGACCGGACGCGAGGGCCTCGGTCAGGATCTCGGGGAGACCCGGCTCGAAGAACGGTGCCTCGCCCGCGGCGAGTCGCTCGATCTTGACCGGGTCGACGTCGACCGCGACGACGTCGTGCCCGAGCTTGGCCATGGAGGCGGCGTGCACGGCACCGAGGTAACCGCAGCCGATGACAGAGATACGCACGTCGAAGACGGTACCGGGTTCTCGTCGAACTTCCACCGAGTGCGATGGCGCGGCCCCGGCCGTCAGGGCCGGACGTCGCCCCACTGCGGCCGGTCGGCACCCCCGACGATCTCGTCCCAGTCGGGTTCCCGGTGCCGCCGGCGGGTCTCGTACGCCTCGACGAGGTCGTGGAGGACCGCGACCACGAGGTCGGCGTGCGGCACGTCCGCGAGCACCACGGCGGGTTCGTCCCCCGGGAACACGAGCACGTCGCCGGAGCGGAACAGTCCCTGCAGGCCGCGGCGACGGACGGTCACGTCGTAGCCGCGCGAGTGCAGCAGCTCCCGCCGGGTGCGCGTGCCGAGGCCGCGCACGACGACGAGCCGGCGCGTGGTGACCACGTACCGCTCGGACATCCAGCGGAACAGCGGCATCGCGCCGCCGACGAACACCAGGAGCACCACGAGCCCGGCGACCACGGCGTTGAGCCACGCGAGCTGGGCCCGGAACACGCCGAACCCGAACCCACCCGCGAGCATCACGAGCACGACGAACACCGCCGGGCGGACGAGCCGACGCGCGTGCGGTCGCAGGCGCGCGACGACGCGTTCGGGCGCGGGCTCGTCGGTCATGCCGTCATGCATACCGCAGGTGGGTGACGTCCCCCACTGCGACGCCCCTGGAGACACCCCGTCGATCCCGGATCGTGATCCGGCCCTCGTCGTCGATGCCGATCGCCTCGGCCTCCTCGGCGGTGCCGTCGGGGAGTTCGAGGCGGACGCGCTGGCCGATCGTGCCGCAGGCCGACCGGATGTGTGACCGGACCGTCTCGGCAGCTGGACCGCCCGCGACCAGGGCGGCCACTGCCTCCAGGACCGCCCCGTGGAAGGCGGCGAGCACCGCGTCGGCGAGGTCCGCTGCGCACCCGTGTGCTCCGGCGACGGCCAGCGACGTGGACGTCGGCGTGGGGAGCCGGTCCGCGGGGATGGTGAGGTTCACGCCGGCACCGACCACGACGCTGCCGTCGGGCGTGACCTGGCAGAGGATGCCGCACACCTTGCGGCCGCCGATCTGGACGTCGTTCGGCCACTTCACGACGACGTCCGACCCGTCGGGCACCACCGCGGCGATCGCGTCCCGCATCGCGGCGCCGGCGACGAGCGGCAGCCAACCGCGGTCGCGGTCGTCGAGCTCCGCGCGGACGAGCAGGCTCGCCGCGAGGGTCTCACCGGCGGGGGCCGACCAGGTCCGGTCCAGCCTGCCCCGGCCCGCGGTCTGGTCGAGCGTGACCAGCACACTGCCGTGCGGCTGCTCGGGAGCGAGGGCGAGCAGGTCGGCGTTCGTCGAGCCCGTCGTGTCCGGTGCGGTGAAAACGGCACCGATCGCGCGCGCGGCGGCTCGGCTCAGCGGGAACGTCGGCGACGCGGGTGTGGACATGCACGCAAATCTACGGGCAGGAACCGTGGGGGTCCTCCAACCGGCGCCGTGGTCGCCGCCGGTAGGGTGAGCGGGTGACTTCAGGAGACACCCCCGATCTCTCGACGACGGCCGGTCGGCTCGCCGACCTCCGCGAGCGGTACCACGAAGCAGTGACCGCCGCGGGCGAGGCCGCGATCGCGAAGCAGCACGCCAAGGGCAAGGGCACGGCGCGCGAACGCATCGAGCAGCTGCTCGACGACAACTCCTTCGTGGAGTTCGACGAGTTCGTCCGGCACCGCACGCACGCATTCGGCATGGAGTCGAAGCGCCCCTACGGCGACGCGGTCGTCACCGGCGTGGGCACCATCCACGGCCGCAACGTCGCCGTGTACGCGCAGGACTTCACCGTCTTCGGCGGCTCCCTGGGCGAGGTCGCCGGCGAGAAGATCATCAAGGTGATGGAGCACGCGCTGAAGACCGGCGTGCCCGTCATCGGCATCCTCGACTCCGGCGGCGCCCGCATCCAGGAGGGGGTGGTGGCCCTCGGCAAGTACGGCGAGATCTTCCGCCTCAACACCCAGGCCTCCGGCGTCATCCCGCAGATCTCGATCGTGATGGGCCCCGCGGCCGGCGGTGCCGTGTACTCCCCCGCGCTCACCGACTTCGTGATCATGGTCGACAAGACGAGCCACATGTTCGTCACCGGTCCGGACGTCATCAAGACGGTCACCGGCGAGGACGTCGGCTTCGAGGAGCTCGGCGGCGCCCAGACCCACAACGCCGTGTCCGGTGTCGCCCACTACCTCGCGGAGGACGAGACCGACGCGCTCGACTACGCCCGGTCCCTCATCGGGTTCCTGCCGGACAACAACCTGTCCGACGCGCCCGCGTACGACGTCGCCCCGGAACTCGAGACCACCGACGCCGACCACGAGCTCGACGTCGTCATCCCGGACTCCACCAACCAGCCGTACGACGTCACCACGATCATCGAGCACCTCGTCGACGACGGCGAGTTCCTCGAGGTGCAACCGCTCTTCGCGCCGAACATCCTCATCGGCTTCGGCCGGGTCGAGGGCCGCACGGTCGGCATCATCGCGAACCAGCCCCAGGCCATGGCGGGCACGCTGAACATCGACGCCGGTGAGAAGGCGGCCCGCTTCGTGCGGTTCTGCGACGCGTTCGGCATCCCGATCCTCACCCTCGTCGACGTGCCCGGCTACCTGCCCGGCACCGACCAGGAGTGGACCGGTGTCATCCGCCGCGGCGCCAAGCTCCTCTACGCCTACGCCGAGGCCACCGTGCCGCTCGTCACCGTCATCACGCGCAAGGCCTACGGCGGGGCGTACATCGTCATGGGCTCCAAGCAGCTCGGTGCCGACATCAACCTCGCGTGGCCGACCGCCGAGATCGCCGTCATGGGTGGACAGGGCGCGGTCAACATCCTGTACCGGTCCGAGATCAAGCGGGCCGAGGAGTCCGGCGAGGACGTCGCCGCGGTCCGTGCCAAGCTCGCGAACGAGTACACCTACAACGTGGCGTCGCCGTACCTGGCTGCCGAGCGCGGTGAGCTCGACGGGATCATCCAGCCGCACGCCACCCGCGTGTCGGTGATCAAGGCGCTCCGGGCGCTCCGCGGCAAGCGTGCCTCGCTGCCGCCCAAGAAGCACGGGAACATCCCCCTCTGATGGGCCGCCACGCCGCCGCCGTACCCGCCGTCCCGGTGGACGAAGCCGTCTCGGCCGCCGCCGACGTCCGCGTGGTGTCCGGCCACCCCACGCCCGAGGAACTCGCCGCCGTCATCGCCGTCCTGCAGCGTCAGGCGGACGAGGCGGCGTCCCTCGGGCGCCCCGAGGTGACGGTGTCGCCGCGCTCCGGGTGGGACGCTTCGGCGCGGGGGCTCCGGCGGCCGCTGGAGCACGGTGCGGGCGCCTGGAGCCGATCGCTCCGCTGACCGCGCGTCGCACGAACCGCCTCTTGCGCGATCCGGGGTGGACGGGGGACCATGTACCCCTGGGTATCGAGTCGTCTCCCGCGTTGCACCGTGCACTTCCCGTTCGGTCTCCCCTCGCACGGGGGACAAGTTCGGCGGACGGTGCCTGAACATGCAGGATTTGTCCCCCATAATGACGACTGACAGACCGTTGGACGACGGGCATAGTAGTTCGTGTTCGGTGTCCTTCAGCGAAGAACATCGCAGGTCGGTGGCCGACTAGGGTACGAAGCCACCACCAGCTACGAGTCAGGGCGATATTCGGGTTGTCGCTCAGACTCGGGTCGTGAACGGGCCGGTCGCATTCCGACCGGCCCGTTCCCCGTTTCCGGGGCAGGACCCCGAACCGCATTCCGACCGGCCCCTTCCCCGTTTCCGGACAGATCGGCGCGCTTCGCCGGCTTCCGGGTCGGACCGACCGTGCAGGCCGCTCAGACCGGCTCGTGGCGAGGGTTCTCGAGCCAGACGACCACCGAGTCGTCCTCATCGCCGTCCTCGTCGTCCATCCCCGCGCCGAGCGCCGCCGACTCGCTCGCCGCCGTGTCCAGCCGGAGCCCGACGACCGTCACCGCGGTCTCGGCCCCCTCGGAGACCGTGCGGACGATCACGTTGTCGGCCTCGCGGGCCTGGCGCAGGGCGTCCGCGATCCGTGCGTGCACGCGACGCAGGTCGTCCATGTCGAGGTCGTCGAGGCCGCCGTCGTCGTGCAGCTGCACCGTCGCACCACGGCGGCGGAGGCGCATGACCTCGTCGCGGACGTCATCGGAGAGCAGGGACCGGCCACGGATCTCGTCACGGATGGCCTGCTCGAGGTGCAGGCACTCCGCCCGCTCGGCCTCGTCGAGGTCGCCCCCGGTGTCGACGATCCGTTGCAGCATCGGGAGCGCCATCCGCGTGGTCTGGCTGAGGCGGAACTGCCGCTCGAAGACGTGGGCGTCCTGCGCCGCCTGCCAGTCCGCGGTCTCCTGCTCCGCGCGCACGAAGTCGCGGGTGACCCGGGTGGCGCGGTTCATGGCGGCCGCGAACCCGGTGGCGATCGCGACCCACGACACGCTGCCGAGCACCCCGAGGGAACCCAGCGCACCGAGCCCGGCCCAGGCGACGGTGTGCACGGCGAGGAAGCCGACCCCGACCCACGCGAAGGCGCCGCGCCCGCGGACGACGAGCACGACCATCAGGGTGCCGACCGCGGCGATCCACCACGTGCTGTACCCGGGGCCGGACCGGAGCTCGACCACGGGGGCGGCGATGATCGGCATGACCACCGCGGTGCCGAGCGAGAAGCACGTCGTCCACAGCGGCAGCGTGCGACCCGGGATGAACACCGCCAAGCCGGTCGCGGCCGCGTAGAGCACCATGCACGCGAGCACCGGCCCGATCTCGAGGACGCGGTGCAGCGTCGTCGCGGCGAGGAGCAGGTGGTAGACGGAGAAGAGGACGGCGAGGCCGGTGGCGACGCGGGCGGGGATCGAGACCCTCACCGGGGATCCCCCGTGCGGGGTGCCCAATCGAGCAGGATGCGCGTCCCGGCCCCCGGGGCGGTGACCACCTCGGCCGCACCGTCCACGGCGACGACGCGTTCCACGATCGACCGGCGCACTCCGAGTCGCTCCGCGGGGATCGCGGCGACCTCGAACCCGGCGCCGTCGTCCCCGACCTCGACGTGGACGCCCGGGCCGCGCTGCTCGACGACGATCCAGCGGTCCACCTCGGCACCGCCCGCGTGCTGCACGCTGTTGACGGCCGCCTGCAGGGCCGCGGAGGCGATCGCGTCGGCCACGGTGCCGGGCACCCGGATCGCGCCGAGGCGCCGCTCCTCCACGCGGACGGGGGCGGCGAGCGCGCCGACGGCGTCCGCGATCCTCGTCCTCAGGGCCACGAGGGACACCGGCGGAGCGTCGCCCGGCCCGTCCGCGGCAGCGGCCTCGAGGTGGTCGATCGCGTTCCGGGCCATCCGTGCGGCGAGCATCTCGGCGTCCACGGTGTCGGCCCGGGCAGCGGAGAGGAGGGTCGTGAGCACGCTGTCGTGGACGATCGCGTCGACCTGGACGCGCTCGACCTCCGTCGCGTGCTCCCGGATGGCGTGCGAGTACCGGCGGACCGCCGTGGCCTGCGCGGCGTCGACGGAGGTGGCCGCCCGGCGCAGCACGACCGCGATGACGAGGACCGCTCCGCTGAGGATCGCCGTGTACACGCCGTCCAGCAACGCTCGGACGCCGGCGTCGCCGCCCACCGGGGTGAGCCGGATGATGACGTACGCGGTCGGCACGAGCGCGGTGTACACGGTCGCACGCCAGGGGGCGAAGCCCATCGCGGCGGCGGTCGACCCCACGGTGCAGAGCCACCACGGCCACGGCACCTGGTCCGACGGGATCGCGTCACGGACCGTGAGCGGCCAGGTCACCAGCGCGACGAGGAACAGCAGCGCGCAGACGATCTGCGCGAGCTGCGCGAGACGCTTGACGAAGACGGACGCCCCGACGAAGAGGAACGACGCCGCGAGCCCGCAGGCCACGGCCGGCCCCCACACCGGGTCGAGGTACGGGAGCTGGTCGAGCACCGCCGGCACGGTGGTGGCCCCGAAGCCGAGCGCGGCCACGGCGATGAGGATCGCGAACGCGCGCTCGACCGACGCCTGGGTGATGGAGGCGCGGACGGTCCGTGCGGGGTCGGCACCGAACGGCGCGGGCTCGGTCGACCCGGAGGTGGTCCGTGCCGCGGCTGCCGACCCGGCCCCGGCCCCGGGCGCCGACCCCGCCCCGGGCGCGGCGTGAGCGGCGGTCATGCCGCTCAGCGACCGTCGCCGTCGGGGTCGATGCCCGAGTCGAGCCCGGGGAGGATCCCGTCCTCGACCGCACGGCGGAGGAGGTCGACCTTCGTCGGGGCCGGACGACCGACCTCGACGTACTTCACGCGGATGCGGTCGAGGTACTCGCGCGCCGTCGAGTACCCGATGCCGAGCTGCTGGGCGGCGAGCTTGAGCGGCAGACCGGAGGCGTAGAGGTGCAGGATCTCGCGTTCCCGCCGGCCGAGCTGCGCCTTCGCGAAGTCACGGTCCGCGTCGATCGCGCTGGCCCACTCGAGGTTGTTGAGCACGTCGCCGCGGGCGACGGTCGCGACGGCCGCCATCACGGTCTTCGTCGCGGAGGACTTCGGGATGACACCGGCGGCCCCGGCGGCGAGCGCCTCACGGACGTTCGCGACGCGGTCGGCGATCGAGTGCACGAGCACGGCGGACCCGGTGCCCTGCACACCCTTGACGTTCGCGGTCACGGTCGAGCCGTCACCGAGCGACAGGTCGAGGACGACGACGTCGACCTCGCGCCCGCCGAGGTTCTCGATGTACTCGGGAACGCTCGCGGCGGTGAGGACCACCTCGAACCCCTCGTTCTGGCAGGCTGCCTGGATCCCGAGCCGCACGGACTCGTGGTCGTCGACGATCGCGACACGGACGGGCTTGCTCGCCGCTCCGGTCGTTCCGGTGGTGGTCGTGTCTGTTGCCACGGTGGCCTCTCTGGTCGATGCGCACCCCGGCCCCTGATACCGGGTGGCCATCAACGTCCAAGGATACCCAGGTCGGACTCAGGCAACGGCGCGGCGCGCTCCCCGGCCACGCGCCGGACGTCAGGCGACGGGCACCAGGAGCGCGACCGCCTCGAGGTGGTGGGTGTGCGGGAAGAGGTCGAAGGCGCGCAGTGCCTCCAGGCGGTACCCGAGGTCCGCGAAGGTCGCGACGTCCCGTGCCAGCGCGACCGGGTCGCAGGCGACGTACACGACCTGGGCGGGCTGGAGCGCGGCGATCTGGACGACGACTTCGCGTCCAGCACCCGATCGCGGCGGGTCGAGCACGACCGTGCCGGCCCGCAGCCGCCCGCGCTCCTGCTGCGAGGCGGTGTCGACGGTGCGCTGCAGCCAGCGGTCGACGCGGCCGGTCTCGGCGCGGGCGCCGATCCACTCGGCGAGGTTCTCCTGCGCGTGCTCGGTGGCGCGCGGGGCGCTCTCGACGCTGGTCAGGCGGGCCTTCGGTCCCACCATGTCGCCGAGCGCGGCGGCGAGCAGGCCGACGCCGCCGTAGAGATCGAGGTGCTGCCCCTCGGGGTCGAGCCGGTCGCGGTCGACGAGGTCCCGCACCGCGGCGGTGAGCACGGCCGGCGCGGCGCGGTGCACCTGCCAGAAGCCGTTGTCGTCGACCGCGAACGAGCGCTCGCCCACCGTCTCGGTCACCACGGTCGGCGACTGGGTGTCGACGACGAGGCGGGCGCCCTCGGACCCGGAGGGGGCGAGGACGTCGATGACCGACGCGCCGGGCATCGAGCCCCGGCCGAGCGGCGCGCTCTCCTGCACGACGACGCTCGCCAGTGGGAGGGACGCGACCGGCACGACCGTGTGCGACCGAGCGGCGAACGGGCCCGGCGTGCCGTCCTCGTCGACGTGCAGGCGGATGCGGGTGCGCCAGCCGAGGCCGTTCACCTCGTCGTCACCGGGCGCGGCCTCGACGACGACGTCGGAACCCAGCACCTCGGCGAGGTCGGTCCGGGCGAAGCGGGCGAACGAGTCGACGAGCACGTCGTGCTTCAAGGTGCGCTGGTGGGCGAGGGCGATGTGGCCGAACTCGGCACCGCCGGCGCGCACGGCCGGGTCGCGCTCGAGTGCCGCCTCGGACCAGACGTGCTCGACGCGGTGCTCGCTCGGCTGCTCGACCGACACCGTGTCGGCTCGCCAGAACGACTTCTTCCGGTCCTCGGTGACACGGGCGGCCACCCGCTCCCCGGGGATCGCATCGGAGACGAACACCACGCGCCCCTCGTGCCGTGCCACCGAGATGCCGCCGTGGGCGATCCCGGTGACGTCGAGTTCGAGCAGCGTTCCGACGGATTCACCCATGGTTCGATGTTCCCATGCGTCTGTACCTCGCGAGTACCTCCCCCGCCCGCCGAGCCCTCCTCGCCCAGACCGGGATCGAGCCGGTGCTCGTCGCACCGGGGGTCGACGAGGACGCCGCGGTCGCGTCGGTGTCCGCTGCACTCGGCCGTGACCTGACCGGCCCGGAGCTCGTCGCGATGCTCGCGGTCGAGAAGGCCGCCGCCGTCGCGGACGGCCGGGTCGCGGGCTCGCCCGTGGACGGGTTCGTGTTCGGCGGGGACTCCGCGTTCGAGGTCGACGGGGTCCTGTACGGCAAGCCGCACGACCCCGCGGTCGCGCGCGACCGGTGGCGGCAGATGCTCGCCGCCGGCGGCGGCACGCTGTGGAGCGGGCACTGCGTCGTCGACAGGCGCCGCGACGTGGTCTCGACCGACCACGGGCCTGGAGGCGCGGGGCGGGCCGGCACCGTCCCTCCAGTCCGACACGTGGACGCGTCGGGCGGCGGGCCGCTGGGCGTGGCCGCGTCGCTCACCCACGTCGCGCCCGGCGGGTCGGAGCTCGTCGCCGCCGGCGACCGGGTCGTGGCGGTGGACAGCGCGGTGCTCACGTTCGCCGACGACATGTCACCCGAGGAGATCGAGGCGTACGTCGCGACCGGTGAACCGCTCGAGGTCGCCGGAGCGTTCACGATCGACGGGAGGGCGGCCGCGTACATCACCCGGATCGACGGCGCGCCGTCCGCCGTCGTCGGACTGTCGCTGCCGGTCCTGCGGTCGATGCTGCTGCGGGGCTTCGGCGTGGCGTGGCACGACCTCTGGGCACTGTAGACATCCACACTTCTTCAGCGCCGTTCTTTGTGGGTGCCAGTCAATTCCTGCCTCCGTGGCACGAATACGCTGACTAACCATGCCCCGTATCAGCAAGGTCCTCATCGCGAACCGCGGCGAGATCGCCGTCCGCATCATCCGTGCGGCCCGCGACGCAGGCAAGGCATCGGTCGCGGTCTACGCCGACCAGGACCGTGACGCCCTCCATGCCCGCCTCGCCGACGAGGCCTACGCGCTGAACGGCACCACGAGCGCCGACACCTACCTCGTCATCGACAAGATCATCTCGGTCGCGCGCCGGTCCGGCGCGGACGCCGTGCACCCCGGCTACGGCTTCCTCGCCGAGAACGCCGACTTCGCCCGCGCCGTCATCGACGCCGGGCTGATCTGGATCGGCCCGTCGCCGGAGTCGATCGAACAGCTCGGGGACAAGGTCTCCGCGCGCCACGTGGCCGAGAAGGTCGGTGCGCCGCTCGCCCCCGGGACCATCGAGCCCGTCAAGGACGCGTCCGAGGTCATCGCCTTCGCGGACGAGGTCGGGCTCCCGGTCGCCATCAAGGCGGCATTCGGCGGCGGCGGCCGTGGTCTGAAGGTCGCCCGGACCCGCGAGGAGGTCGCCTCGCAGTTCGAGTCCGCGACGCGTGAGGCCATCGCGGCGTTCGGCCGCGGCGAGTGCTTCGTCGAGAAGTACCTCGACAAGCCGCGCCACGTCGAGACCCAGTGCCTCGCCGACGAGCACGGCAACGTGGTCGTCGTGTCGACCCGCGACTGCTCGCTGCAGCGCCGGCACCAGAAGCTCGTCGAGGAAGCCCCTGCTCCGTACCTGACGGACGCGCAGAAGGACCGGCTGTACGAGTCGTCGAAGGCGATCCTGCGCGAGGTCGGCTACGTCGGCGCCGGTACCTGCGAGTTCCTCATCGGCGCCGACGGCACCGTGTCCTTCCTCGAGGTCAACACCCGCCTGCAGGTCGAGCACTGCGTCTCGGAAGAGGTCACCGGCATCGACCTCGTCCGCGAGCAGTTCCGGATCGCCGAGGGTGGTGTGCTCGACTACGAGGACCCCACGCCGAAGGGTCACTCGTTCGAGTTCCGCATCAACGGCGAGGACCCGGGCCGCAACTTCTTCCCTGCTCCGGGTCCCGTGCACGCGTTCAACGCGCCGTCCGGGCCCGGCGTGCGCGTCGACTCCGGTGTCGTCTCGGGCGACGTCGTCTCGGGGTCGTTCGACTCGATGCTCGCGAAGCTGATCGTCACCGGGTCGTCTCGGTCGGAGGCGCTGTCGCGTGCCCGTCGCGCGCTGGCCGAGTTCGAGGTCACCGGGCTGCCGACCGTGCTGCCCTTCCACCGCGCCGTGGTGTCCGACCCGGCGTTCGCGACGTCCGACGACGAGCCGTTCTCCGTCTACACGCAGTGGATCGAGACCGACTTCCAGAACGACATCCCCGCGTGGACCGGTGCCACCGAAGACCTCCCCGCTCCTGCCGCCCGCGAGAGCGTCGTCGTCGAGGTGCAGGGCAAGCGCATCGAGGTCACCATGCCGTCGATCGTCGGGGTGAGCGGAGCCGCCGGTCGTCGTCCCGCGGGGCCGTCGGCTCCCCCGAAGCGCCGTTCGTCCGGCGTCCGCGGCGGCCTGGCGTCGTCGGGTTCGGTGACGTCGCCGATGCAGGCCACCGTGGTGAAGCTCGCGGTCGCCGAGGGAGACACCGTGGTGAAGGGCGACCTGCTCGTCGTGCTCGAGGCCATGAAGATGGAGCAGCCCGTCGCCGCCCCGCGCGACGGCGTCGTGACGGGGCTGAACGCCCCCGTCGGCCAGACGATCTCGTCCGGCCACGTGCTGCTCGAGCTCGCGTAGGGCGGCGGGCTCTTTCGCGAAACACCGGTGTTCGTCCGTTGAACCGCCGCATGCAGCGGTTCGATGGACGAACACCGGTGCTCTGCATCACACCGCGCGTCGAACGCCGGCTCGTTCGAGGCGCTCGGGGCCGTTGCCTCCGGGTTCGACGTCCCTCCACGTGACGCGGACGACCGCTCTGACTTCCGGGAGGGCGCGCAGCCGGTCCTCGCGGAACTTCTCATCGACGACGACCTGCTCGGGAGACCGTCCGCCCCGCATGTCGCGATCCCGGTACTTCACGAGGCCGTCGAACTCCACCACGACGCCGGCGTCCTCGAACCAGAAGTCCACCCGACCGATCAATCCGCGCCCATCGCGGAACTCTCGCTGCAGCGCCGGCGGCGGGAACCCCTCCTCCGCCCACGTGAGCCGGGCAACCGATTCGCCGGGCGAATCCGCCAGTCCGTCCGCGAATTCGATCGCCCGACGCGCCCGCGTGCTGGAACGTGGTCGTGGCGTTCGCTGCCGGAGCTCGGCGAGCAGACGATCCCGCGGGACCCCGCGGGCGAGCACTGCATCGAGGACGACGATCGCCGTCCGGAACGGCGCGCGGAGGGCGATGTCGACCGCTGTCTCACAGAGCGGCGTCACATCGCACCCGCCGATCCGTTCGGCCTGCAACGCGCGCCCTGCCGCCCCGACCTTCTGCACGTGAGCGCGTCGCTGACCGGCCGCGCGCTTCGGGTCGAGCATGACGACGTGTTCCGGGAACGGACCGAGCCACGGCAGACCGTGCATGGCCACCGCGGATTCGTGGGAGATGACGAGCCCAGGCCCGACTGCCGGCACCACCGCCGCGATCCGAGCGCGGTGGCGTTCGTGCTCCGTCGCGGCGTCGAATGCGGACCGCACGACGTACCGGCCGGGCATCAGTCGTAGGAGTGCGCCGCCGCGAGCACCGTCGATGAGTCGGCGACGCGCCCGTGGATCTGGATCGCCGGCGGCAACGCCGAACACCTCGAGGGATGGCATGGCGACACGATCCCCTCCAGTTCTCGACGTTGCCGTCCGAAGCACCACCCCGTGGACCGCCACCCAGCGCCCGCTCATGTGTACGAGTTGTCCCCCGACACGCAAAACACCGGTGTTCGCGGGTCACACCGCCGCATGCGGGGGTGTGACCGACGAGCACCGGTGTTTTGCGGACAGGCCGCGCTACGAGACGAGGGGGCGCACGGCGGCGGCCAGGGCGTCGACGAGGGACTGGGCCTCGGCGGACGACGCGGCGACCGTGTCGATGTACACCTTCACCTTGGGCTCGGTACCGCTCGGGCGGACGATCACCCGCGCGTCACCCGTGAGGTCGTAGCGCAGGATGTCCGACGGCGGGAACCCCTCCACGCCGTCGAGGTAGTCGGTCGTGGCGAGCACGTCGACGCCGCCCAGCGAGCTCGGCGGGGTCGCCCGGAGCGCCGCCATGATCTCGCCGATACGGGAGAGGTCGTCCACGCGGGTGGCGACCTGCCCCGAGGCGAACGCGCCGAACTCGGCCGCGAAGGCATCGAGCTGGCCCGCGATCGAGGACCCCGAGGCCGCCAGCTCCGTCGCGAGGTCGAGCAGCGACAGCGCCGCGGAGATACCGTCCTTGTCGCGGACCACCTGCGGGTCGACGAGGTAGCCCAGCGCTTCTTCGTAACCGAAGAGCAGGCCCGGCACCCGTGAGACCCACTTGAAGCCGGTGAGGGTGTCGCGGTACTCGAGACCGTGCCGAGCCGCCACACGGGCGAGCGCCGGTGAGGACACGATCGACGCGGCGAGCGTCCCCGTGACCCCGGCCGCAGCGGCACGGGCAGCAGCACGCCAGCCGAGCAGCCAGCCGACCTCGTTGCCCGAGAGCCGGCGGAACGTCGGCTCTCCCGTGTCGGAGGTCGACGGGATCGCCAGCGCCAGCCGGTCGGCGTCCGGGTCGTTCGCGATGACGAGGTCCGCCCCGACGGCGACGCCGCGGGCGATCGACAGGTCCATCGCCCCCGGTTCCTCGGGGTTCGGGAACGACACCGTCGGGAACGCCCCATCGGGCTCGATCTGCTCCGGGACCGTCGTCGGGACGGCGAACCCGGCCGCTTCGAACACCGCGCGGGCGGTCTCCCACCCGACGCCGTGCATCGCCGTGTAGACGACCTTCGGCTGGGCCTCGGGCGCCAGCGCGGGAGCGGGGACCGTCGCCGCCGTGGCGGAGACGTACGCGTCCACCAGCGACGACGAAGCGACCGTGTAGTCGGTGGCCCGCACGAGCTGGGTGATCGAACCGGCCGCGACGGCATCGATGGAGTCCGCGATCGAACCGTCGACCGGTGGCACGATCTGCGACCCGTCGTCCTCCCCACCGAGGTACACCTTGTACCCGTTGTCCCGCGGCGGGTTGTGGCTCGCCGTCACCATGACGCCGGCCCCGACGCCGAGGTGGCGCACTGCGAAGGCGAGCACGGGCGTGGGGAGCGCCGACGGCAGCAGGGTGACGTCCAACCCCAGGCCGCGCATGACCTCGGCCGAGTCACGGGCGAAGACATCGGACTTCACGCGGCCGTCGTACCCGATGACCACGCTCCGCTGCCGTCCCGTGTCGATCAGGAAGCGCGCGAGTCCGGCCGCCGCCTGCGTGACGACGACGCGGTTCATCCGGAGCGGCCCGTACCCGAGCTCGGCCCGGAGACCGGCGGTGCCGAACGCCAAGCGGCCGGAGAAGCGCGCGGCGAGTTCCTGCGCCTCGGGCCCGGAACCGTCGGCCGCTGCGTCGATCGCGGCCTCCAGCTCGTCACGCGTCGCCGGGTCCGGATCCTGCGCGAGCCACGTGCGAGCCGTCGCCAGCAGGGGCTCGAGCGCGATCGTCACAGGGTGTCCGACCCGAGTGCCGTCACCACGCGGGCGAGCAGGTCGGCGATGACCGGTTCCGCTTCGCGTCCGGCCTCGAGGACCTCGGCGTGGGACAGCGGCGTCTTCTGGATGCCCGCGGCGAGGTTCGTGATGAGCGAGAAGCCGAGGACCTCCATGCCCGCCTGGCGCGCGGCGATCGCCTCGAGCGCCGTGGACATGCCGACGATGTGGCCGCCGATGGTCTTCGCCATCCGGACCTCGGCCGGCGTCTCGTAGTGCGGGCCGCGGAACTGCGTGTACACGCCCTCGTCGAGCGTCGGGTCCACGCCGCGCGCGACCGAACGGAGCCGCGCCGAGTACAGGTCGGTCAGGTCGACGAACGTCGCGCCCTCGAGCGGGCTGTCCGCGGTGAGGTTGATGTGATCGCTGATCAGGACGGGTGTGCCCGGCTTCCAGTGCTCCTTGACGCCGCCGGCGCCGTTCGTGAGGACCATGATCGACGCACCCGTGGCCGCGGCGGTGCGGACGCTGTGCACGACCCGGCGGACGCCGTGGCCCTCGTAGTAGTGCGTGCGTGCGCCGATGACGAGCGCGTGGCGACCGTCGGCGAGGCGGATCGAGCGGACCGTGCCCGAGTGGCCGGGGACCGCCGAGGCGCTGAAGCCCGGGACCTCGGAGGCGGGGATCTCGGACACGGTCTCACCGATGAGGTCCGCTGCCTTGCCCCACCCGGAGCCGAGGGTCAGTGCGATGTCGTGGCGATCGATCCCCGACTTCGAAGCGATGACTTCGGCGGCGTCGCGCGCGACCTCGAACGGGTCGGCGGCGGGGTCGTTCAGCGGGTTCTCCGTGCTCATGCCCCCATGCTAGGGCGAGCACGACACTGCTCGGGCGAGCACCGCACGCGCAGCGCGCCACACACCCGCACCGTTCAGTGCTCGCCGAGCGCTCGGTCCACCGCCGCCGTGATCTCGCCCTGGTCGAAGTGGTTCCGGATCACGATGACCTCGGCGTAGGTGTCCCCGATGGCCTCGACGAACTCCTGGCTCGTCAGGATGACGTTGGCGTCCTCCGACACGTGCCGCACGGACGCGACGTCCGCGGCCACGACCGATGCCTGCAACCCGAGCGCGTCGAGCGCCTTCTCGGCGTTGACCTTGAGGATCCCGCTCGAGCCGATGCCCGCGCCGCAGATGGTCACGATCTTCACGCGGACACCCCCATGATCGCGCGGACCTCGTCCGCCGTGGTCGCCGCCGCGATCCGTCCGGTCACGGTGGCGTCGTTGAACAGGTTGGCGATCTCCCCGATGGACTCGAGGTGCGTTCCCACCCCGGCAACCGCGAGACCGAGCACCACGTGGACCGGGTCGTTGTGCGGGTGCCCGAACGTCACGGGTTCGGCGAGCGTCACGACGGACAGCCCGTCGCGGAGCACGGCGGGCCCCGGCCGGGCGTGCGCGAAGGCCAGTCCGGGCGAGATGACGATGTACGGCCCGTGCTCTTCGACCATGCCGATCATGGCCTCGGTGTAGGGGTCGGTGGCTGCGCCCGAGGACACGAGGGCGCCGCCGGCCACCCGGAGCGCCTCGCGCCAGGAGGACACGGTCGCCCCGAGCACGACGGCTTCGTCCGGCAGCGGCGGCAGTGGCATGCCCTACGCCTCCTGGTACCCGGCCGTGATGGTCGCGATGATCTCTTCGCGGTCCTCGAGCGGCAGGAACGAACCGAGCGCCGCGTTGATCTGGAACGCCGCGAGGTCGTCGAGGTCGTAGCCGAACGTGCCGGCGAGCAGCGCCAGTTCCTTCGACAGCGAGGTGCCGCTCATCAGGCGGTTGTCCGTGTTGACCGTCACGCGGAAGCCGAGCTGGTAGAGCACGTCGAACGGGTGGTCGGCGAGGTCGTCGCCCCACGCCGCGATCGCGCCGGTCTGCAGGTTCGACGACGGCGAGACCTCGAGCGGGATCTCGCGGTCGCGCACCCACGAGGCGACCTCGCCCAGCGAGGCCAGGGTCGAGCCGTCGCCGGCGTCGGAGAGCGTGACGTCCTCGAAGATCCGGACGCCGTGGCCGAGGCGCAGTGCGCGACCGTCGACGAGCGCGGAACGGATCGAGGCGAGCCCGTCGGCTTCACCGGCGTGGACCGTCACGGGGAACAGCTCCGACGCCAGGTAGTCGAACGCGGCGCGGTGGTTCGACGCAGGGAACCCGGCTTCAGCCCCCGCGATGTCGAACCCGACGACACCCCGGTCGCGGTGGCGCACGGCGAGCTCGGCGATCTCCAGCGACCGGTCGGCGTGGCGCATCGCCGTGACGAGCTGGCCGACGCGGATGGACCCGCCCGCCGCGTCGACGGCTTCCTCGATGCCGGCCTGGACCGCCTCGACCGTCTCGTCGAGCGTCAGCCCGCCCTGCAGGTGCTGTTCCGGCGCCCACCGGACCTCGCCGTAGACGACGCCGTCGGCGACCAGGTCCTCGACGAACTCCTTCGCGATGCGATGCAACTGCTCCGCCGTCTGCATGACCGAGGTGGTCACGTCGAAGGTCTTCAGGTACTCGACGAGCGAGCCGGAGTTCGACTGGTCGGCGAACCACTGGCCGAGCGCGTCGGGGTCGGTGGTCGGCAGGTCCACGCCCGCTGACCCGGCCAGTTCGACGATCGTCGCCGGACGCAGACCGCCGTCGAGGTGGTCGTGCAGCGAGACCTTCGGCAGGTCGTTGATGACCGCTCCGGCGTCGGGCAGGCGGTAGGTCGTGGCGTCGGCGCTCATGCGATCCAGGCTATCGGTGGTCGCGCCGGCCGCGCAGGTGACGTCCCACAGGTTTGTGGAGAACTGGCTGGAGGCTCGCCACATGTGGACGACGAACGCCCAGCCGGACGGGCGGCCAGCCGATCAGCCGGACAGCCGGACAGCCGGCCAGGCGGTCAGCCGGAGATCCGGTCCCGCACGATCGGTCCACGCTCCTCAGCCGACCCACCGATCGACCACGCCCCCTCGAGCGACTCCAGCGCCCGCTCGAACCGGGCGGCCTCGTCGGTGTGCAGCGTCCACAGCGGCTGCCCTTCGGCGACGGTGTCCCCGGGCTTGACGTGCAGCTCGATGCCGGCGCCCGCCTGCACGGGGTCCTGCGCGCGCGCACGGCCGGCCCCGAGACGCCAGGCCGCGATGCCGAACGGCAGGGCCTCCTGCGTGGCGAGCACACCCGAGGACGGCGCCCGCACGACGTGCTGCTCCCGGGCCGCCGGCAGCGGCGCGTCCGGATCGCCGCCCTGGGCGGAGATCATCCGACGCCAGGTGTCCATCGCGCGCCCGTCCGCCAGTGCCGCCGCCGGGTCCGCGTCGGGCAGCCCGGCGAGCGTGAGCATCTCGGTGGCGAGCGCGATCGTCAGGTCGACGACGTCGGACGGTCCGCCGCCCGCCAGCACCTCGGCCGACTCCCGCACCTCGAGCGCGTTGCCGATCGTCCCGCCCAGCGGGACCTCCATGTCGGTCAGCAGCGCCGAGGTCGCGACCCCGGCGTCGTTCCCGAGGTCCACCATCGTCTGCGCGAGCTCGCGCGATGCCTCGTACGAAGGCATGAACGCCCCCGACCCGAACTTCACGTCGAGCACGAGCGCGCCCGTGCCCTCGGCGATCTTCTTCGACATGATGCTCGACGCGATGAGCGGGATGCACTCGACGGTGCCGGTGATGTCACGCAGCGCGTACAGCTTCTTGTCGGCAGGGGCCAGTCCGGAGCCCGCGGCGCAGATCACCGCACCGACGTCGGACAGGATCGACAGCATGCGGTCGTTCGTGATCGACGCCTGCCACCCCGGGATCGACTCGAGCTTGTCGAGCGTCCCGCCGGTGTGCCCCAGCCCGCGCCCGGACAGCTGTGGCACCGCGACGCCGAACGACGCGACGAGGGGCGCGAGCGGCAGGGTGATCTTGTCGCCGACCCCGCCGGTCGAGTGCTTGTCGACAGTGGTCTTGCCGAGCGAGCCGAACGACATCCGCTCCCCCGACGCGATCATCGCGAGCGTGAGGTCCTTGATCTCCCGCCGCTCCATCCCGTTGAGGAAGATCGCCATCGCCATCGCCGCCATCTGCGGGTCCTCGACGTAGCCACGGGTGTAGGCGTCGACGAGCCAGTCGATCTCGGCGGTGCCCAGGGGCTCGCCGGAACGCTTCGTGCGGATGAGGTCGACGGTGTCGAACGGCTCGACGGCCATGTCAGTGCTCCTGCCGGTAGGCGGCGACGGTCCGCGGGCCGAACGCGTCGGGCAGGACCTCGTCGATGGTGCGGATGCCGGAGACGGTCTCGAGGAGCATGCTCTCGGCCGAGTGCTCGAACAGCAGCTGCCGGCAGCGCCCGCACGGCATCAGGGTCGCGCCGTCGCCGTCGACGCACGCGAACGCGACGAGCTTGCCGCCGCCGGTCATGTGCAGTTGGGACACGAGCGCGCACTCCGCGCAGAGGGTCAGCCCGTAGGACGCGTTCTCGACGTTGCAGCCGGACACGATCCGGCCGTCCTCGGTGAGGGCCGCGGCCCCCACCGGGAAGGACGAGTACGGGACGTACGCGTGTCGCATCGCTGCCGTCGCTGCGGTCCGCAACGCGGTCCAGTCCACGTCCTCCTGGAGGCTCCCCACCGGCACGGCCGGACCGCCGCTGGCGCGTTGCTCCGGAACCGGCGGCGTGGGCCCAGGCGTGGGCTCCGCCTCGGGGGTAGCGGTGACCGCCTGGTCACCCGCAGCGTTCGTGTCGGTCATGTGCCATGCCTCCTGGCCGTCATGTCGTGCGCGGAACACCGGTGTTCGTGCGGTGAACACCCGCATGCGTGGGTTCCGTCCACGAACACCGGCGTCTTGCGAGTGGGTCTAGCTCTTGATGTACGGCTTGCCGGACGCGGCGGGACCGCGCGACTGCCCGACCAGGCCGGCCACCGCGAAGATCGTCACCACGTACGGCAGCATGAGCAGGAACTCGCTCGGGACGGGCGAGTTGATCGCGCCCAGCGTGTTCTGCAGGTTCGACGCGAAGCCGAACAGCAGCGCCGCGAGCGTGGCCTTGATCGGGTCCCACCGGCCGAAGATGACCGCCGCGAGCGCGATGTAGCCCGCGCCGGCGGTCATGTCCTTGGTGAACGGACCGACCGCGTCGAGCGTGAAGTACGCACCGCCGAGGCCCGCGATCGCACCGGCGAGCGACACGTTCCAGAACCGCGTGCTGGTGACGTCGATGCCGACCGTGTCGGCCGCCTGCGGGTGCTCGCCGACCGCGCGGAGACGCAGGCCCCATCGGGTCTTGAACAGACCGAAGGTGACCACCGCGACCGCGACGTACGCCAGGTAGACCGTGACCCGCTGCTCGAAGAAGACCGGGCCGATGACCGGGATCTGGTGCAGCACCGGGATCGGGATGATCGGGAAGCGGACGCCGATGTTCAGCGTCGTCTCGTTCGGCGACAGGACCTGCGAGTACAGGAAGCCGGTCAGACCCGAGATGAACGCGTTGATGACGACACCGACGATGACCTGGTCGACGAGGTACTTGATGCTGAACGCCGCGAGGATGAACGACACGAGCATGCCCGCGACGAGCGCCGCGACGAGGCCGACCCACGGCGAACCGGTGATCGACGCGACCATCGCGGAGCTGAACGCGCCCGCGAGGAACTGGCCCTCGATGGCGATGTTCACGACGCCGACGCGCTCCGAGATGACGCCGCCGAGGGCACCGAACACGAGCGGGACGCTGAGGCTCAGTGCACCGAGCAGCAGGCCGGGGATCGGCAGGGCCTTGCCGGCGGCGGCCCAGGTCAGGAACCCGACGACGAAGACGACGGCGAAGACCGCGGTCACCCAGATCGGCACCCGACGGAGCGACCGCGTCTCGATCAGCGCGTAGACCGTCAGGATCGCCAGCAGGACGACCACGACGATCCCGGTCCCCACGGCCGGCAGCGGCACGTCCGGGAGGGCGAAGAAGTCGCCGGCGTTCGCGAGCCGGAACGTGGTGGTCCCGGTGCGGGGCAGCAGCGCGAAGAGCACGAGCGCGAGGACCGTGAAGACGGCGTACCCGATCGGGAGCTTCCAGCTGCGGGTGGTCTCGACCGGACGGCCGGCGAGGGGCGACGCGGGCGCCGCGGTGGGGCTGATGGTGCTCACGCGGCGACCGCCTTCTTGCTGTTCTTCGTGCCGACGCGACGGCGAGCGCCCGGCTGCGGGATCCGGAAGATCGCGCGGACGAGCGGCGGGGCCGCGATGAAGAGGACGATGAGGGCCTGGATGACGCCCACGATGTCGATCGGGATGCCGTTCGCCGCCTGCATGGCGTAGCCGCCGTTCTTCAGGACGCCGAACAGGATCGCGGCCCAGAACACCCCCCACGGCTTCGAGCGGCCGAGCAGCGCCACGGTGATCGCGTCGAAGCCGATGCCGGCGTCGATGCCCGAGGTGAACCCGGTCGTGACGGCGCCCTGCACCTGGTACGCACCGGCGATCCCGACGAGGGCACCGGAGATGACGAGCACCCAGATCGTCAGGGCGGGCACGCTCATCCCCGCCACGCGGGCAGCGCGCGGGTTCTCACCGATGGTGCGGAACCGGAAGCCGAGCGACGACTTGTTGACGAGCCACCACACCACGACGACCGCGATGATCGCCACGACGAAGCCGAGGTCGATGCCGTACCGCGGACCGAACAGCGCCGGCAGCACCGCACTGTCCTTCGTGGCGGGCGAGATCGGGTTCGTACTGCCCGGGGCCTGCAGGAGACCGGGCGTGCGGAGCAGGTAGCTCACGAGGTACAGCGCGACGTAGTTGAGCATGATCGTGACGATCACCTCGTGCGCGCCGGTGCGGGCCTTGAGCACACCGACGATGCCGCCCCACACCGCACCGCCGACGATGCCGGCGACGATGGTGAGCGGGATGTGGACCACGGCGGGCATGTCGAACGAGAACCCGACCCAGCCGGCGGCCGCGGCCCCCATCAGGATCTGGCCCTGGCCGCCGATGTTGAACAGGCCGGCGCGGAACGCCAGCGCGACGCCGAGGCCGGCGGCCACGAGCGGCACCGCGTAGTCGATGGAGCGGGTGAGCGGGACGATCGCCTGCTGGAAGGAGGCGGCGCCGAAGTTGAACACCGACCCTTCGAACAGCGAGGCGTAGGAGCCGCCGACCGCCGTGCCGATCGCCCGGAAGGTGTCGGCTGGGCGGGCGAAGAAGTACCCGGCGGCTGCGCGGACGCTCTCGTCGGTGAGGGCGATGAGGATGCCGCAGGCGATGAGGGCGAGCACGACGGCCAGGACCGTGACGAGGGCGGAGCCGTTCAGGATGCCCTGGAGGGCGGCCTGCCAGCGGTCGCCGCCGTCACGACGTTCGGTGTCGTCGGCGGAGTCCGTCATGAGGTGCGGGGTGGTCTCGACGTCCTGCAGGCGGTCGTCGGTGGGCGCCTCGGTCTGCGGGGTGCCGCCCGGCTGTGGGGTCTCCTGCTGCGGGGTCTCCGGCTGCGTGTTCTCTGGCGTGGTGCTCACGCTGCCAGCTCCGTTCCTTCGGGGAGTTCCCCGGCCATCATGAGGCCGAGGACGTCTCGCGGGGTGTCCGCGGGGACGATGCCGACGATCGCGCCGCGGTACATCACGGCGATCCGGTCGGCGAGCGCCACGACCTCGTCGAGCTCCGTGGAGACGACGATGACCGGGACGCCGGTGTCGCGGGTGGCGACGATGCGCTTGTGCACGAACTCGATCGAGCCGACGTCGATACCGCGCGTGGGCTGCGCCGCGACGAAGAGCCGCAGTTCCCGGCTCAGCTCGCGGGCGAGCACGATCTTCTGCTGGTTGCCGCCCGACAGCCGACCAGCGGCGGTTGAGCGGCCCGGGGTGCGGATGTCGAACTCGGCGATCTTCTCGTCCGCGAACGCGTCGCGCTCGGCCGACCGGATGGTGCCGGCGCGGACGAACTCGGCGTGGTCCGCCCGGTCGAGCATGAGGTTCTCGGCGATGGTGAACTCACCGACGAGACCGTCCTCCTTCCGGTCCTCGGGCACGAACCCGACGCCCGCGTCGAGGACCTGCTTCACGCTGCGGCCGGTGAGCTCGCGTCCGTCGAGGGTGATCCGGCCGGTGCGCACGGGCTCGAGGCCGATGATCGCCTCGGTCAACTCGGTCTGGCCGTTGCCCTGGACGCCCGCGATGGCGAGGACCTCGCCGCGGCGGACGGTGAACGAGACGTCGTCGACGAGGACGATGCCGGAGGGGTCGGTGACTGTGAGGTTCTCGACGACGAGGGCGTCCTCGCCGCCAGTCGACGGCTCCTTGTCCACGACGAGGGACACGGCGCGGCCGACCATGAGCGCGGCGAGCTCGTTGTTGGTCGCGGTGGGCGATGCCTCGCCGACGACCTTGCCGAGCCGGATGACGGTGATGCGGTCCGCGACCTCGCGCACCTCGCGCAGCTTGTGCGTGATGAAGACGATGGCGGTGCCCGCTTCGCGGAGCTGGCGCATGATGCCCATCAGCTCGTCGGTCTCCTGCGGGGTGAGGACGGCCGTCGGCTCGTCGAACACCAGCACCGAGGCGTCGCGGGACAGCGCCTTGATGATCTCGACGCGCTGCTGCACGCCGACGGGGAGGTCTTCGACCTTGGCATCGGGGTCGACGTCGAACCCGAACCGCTCGGAGATCTCCCGCACGCGCTTCCGGGCGCCCGCGAGGTCGAGCCGGCCGCCGAACGTGGTCTGCTCCTGCCCGAGCATGACGTTCTCGGCCACGGTGAAGACCGGCACGAGCATGAAGTGCTGGTGCACCATGCCGATGCCGGCGCGCATGGCGTCACCGGGACCGTCGAAGTCCTGCACGACGTCGTCGAGGAGGATCTCGCCCTCGTCCGCCTGGTACAGGCCGTACAGGACGTTCATCAGGGTCGACTTGCCGGCGCCGTTCTCCCCGAGGAGGCAGTGGACCTCACCCGGCTCGACGGTGAGCGAGATGTGGTCGTTGGCGACGAGGGGGCCGAACCGCTTCGTGATGCCGCGGAGTTCGAGCTTCATGGTGTCAGGGTCTGTTTCTGTGATCGGCGCACGGGAACGCGGGCGAGGGACGTTCCCCCGCCCGCGTTCACCGGACTACTTGACGGTCGCCTTGGTCTCGACCTTGATGGAGCCGTCGATGATGCCCGACTTGATGGTGTCGAGCTCCTTCTGGAGGCCCTTGTCGACCTTCGACGCGTAGTCGTGGAACGGCGCGATGCCGACGCCGTCGTTCTTCAGCGTGCCGACGTACGGCTCGTTGGAGAACTTCTTGTCCGCGGCCTGCTCGACGACGTCCTTCGTGGCGGGCCGCATGCCCTTCTCGACGGACGTGAACGCGATGTCCTTGTACCGGGGGTCGGCCTCGTAGAGGTCGCTGTCCGCACCGATCAGCACGGATCCGTTGCCGGCGTCCTTGATCGCCTCGGCGGCGGACTGGTAGATGGGGCCGCCGACGGGGAGGATCACGTCCGCGTCCTGGTCGATCAGCGTCTGGGCGACGGCCTTGGCCTGGGTGCCGGCCTCGAAGCCGCCCGTGAAGGAGCCCTTCTGGCTGTCGACGTTCCAGCCGACGACCTTGACGTCCTTGTTCTTCTGCTCGTTGTAGTACTTCACGCCGTCCGCGAAGCCGTCCATGAAGATCGTGACGGTCGGGATCTGCATGCCACCGAAGGTCCCGACGACGCCGCTCTTCGAGTACGAGGCGGCCGCGTAGCCGGCGAGGAACGCCGCCTGCGAGGTGTCGAAGGTGATCGGCTTGACGTTCTTCGCGTCGATCGAGTTGTCGTCGATGATCGCGAAGTCGGTGCCGGGGTTGGCCGCGGCCTGCTTCTTCGTGGCGTCGGCGAGGTTGAAGCCGACCGTGACGATGAGGTTGCAGTTCTGGCCGACGAGCTGCTCGATGTTCGAGTCGTAGACGGTCGCGTCCTTGGACTCCGCCTTCTTGTAGGTCGCGCCGAGGTCCTTGGCAGCGTCCTGGAGACCCTCGTAGCCGAGCTGGTTGAACGACTTGTCGTCGAAGCCGCCGGCGTCGGAGACCATGCAGGGACGGAAGTCGGTCTTCTTGGCCGACGCGGTGTCGGACGGGGCGGCCGAGCAACCGGCGAGGACGGCGACGGTGCCGGCGAGCGCGAGGGAGCTCAGCAGGACCTGACGGGTACGAGATGTCACGGGTGGGTTCCTCCGGGGAGCGTGCCCGGACCACGTGCGTTCCGGGCGATCGTGGCGACAGTACACGACCGCCCGGCCGGTGCAGAACGACCTTTGATCGGTCTGTGGATCAGTTACGGGATCGCGACCGCGCCGTAACGCGCCCGTAACGGGGAGTCATGCGCGCACCCCCAGAACGGGGGGTCACTGTGGTGGAGCGCTACAGGACGTCGCCGCGACCGCTGATCTTCAGCGCATCCACCACACCCTTGACCCGCTGGGCGTTCTCGCTCGTCGTGACGAGGAGGGCGTCCGGGGTGTCCACGACGACGATGTCCTCGACACCGATGAGCGAGATGAGCCGCTGACTGTGCGCGACGACGATGCCGCTCGACGAGTCCGCGAGGATGCGCGCTCCGTCGCCGAGCACCGCGAGGTTGTTCGCCCGCCCGCCGGACTGCAGCTTCGCGAGGGACGCGAAGTCACCGACGTCGTCCCAGTCGAAGTCGCCCGGGACGACCGCCATGCGTCCGGCTGCGGCCGCGGGCTCCGCGACGGTGTAGTCGATCGCGATCTTCTCGAGGCCGGGCCACACCGCGTCGACGACGGCGCCGCGGGCCGAGGTGTCCCACGCCTCCGCGAGCTCCTCGAGCCCGGCGAGCAGCTCGGGCTTCGTCCGGCCGATCTCGGCGAGCAGCACGTCGGCGCGGGCGATGAACATGCCCGCGTTCCACAGGTACGTGCCCTGTTCCACGTAGGAGCGTGCGGTGTCGAGGTCGGGCTTCTCGACGAACGACCGGACCGCGTGCGCCGTCGGGGCGCCCTCGATGCCGAGGGTGTCGCCGTGAGCGTGGATGTACCCGAAGCCGATCGCGGGCTCGGTGGGCGTGATGCCGATGGTCGTGACGTACCCGGCGCGGGCGGCGGCGACGGCCTCGCGCACGGAGCGACGGAAACCGCGCTCGTCGCCGATGACGTGGTCGGCCGCGAACGAGCCGATGACGACGTCCGGTTCGCGACGCCGGAGGATGGCGGCGGCGAGACCGACGGCCGCCGTGGAGTCCTTCGGCTCGCTCTCGAGCACGACGTTGTGGTCCTCGATGCCGGGCAGCTGCGACTCGACCGCGGCGCGGTGCGCCCGACCGGTGACGACCATGATGCGCTGGTCACCGGAGAGCGGTGCGAGCCGGTCCCACGTCTGGCGGAGCAGCGACGTGCCCGAACCGGTCAGGTCGTGCAGGAACTTCGGCGCGTCCGCGCGCGAGAGCGGCCACAGCCGTGATCCGATCCCGCCGGCCGGGATGATCGCGTAGAAGTCCTCGAGTGCGTCTGCCACCCGCTCACCGTACCGGGCGGTCGAGGGCGTTCCTGGGCGTCCCCCGCAGGATTCCCGCATGCGGGGACCCGCACGGCCTGTTCACCGCGTGCGCGCGCTCCGTTCACGTCGACGGCCCCACCGGGTCACGCGACGCGTGCAGCATGGGCCTCGCCATGAACGCACGCAGCGTGGAGCGCGGCACGTCCCAACGGACCGTCGCCGTCGTGACCGAGAGCTTCCTGCCCACCCTCAACGGCGTGACCACCAGCGTCCTGGCGGTCCTGGACCACCTGGAGCGCCGCGGTCACCGCGCGGTCGTCATCGCGCCGGACACCCCCGGCATCGCGCAGTTCCGCTCCCGGACCGAGGTGGAGCACTACCGCTCCTTCGACGTCCACCGGATCCCCGCGGTCGCGTACCGCCAGTTCCCGGTCGCCCTCCCCCACCCCGTGCTCGACACGATCCTCGCCGCCTCCGGCGCCGACGTCCTGCACGCCGCCAGTCCGTTCCTGCTGGGCGGACGCGCGATCACGGCTGCCGGGAGGCTCGGCATCCCCTCCGTCGCCGTCTTCCAGACCGACGTGGCAGGGTTCGCCCGCCGCAACGGCCTGACCGCGACCGTCCCGCTGGTTCGCAGGATCCTCGGGCGGATCCACGCCGGCGCGTCGCTGACGCTCGCCCCGTCGAGCGCGACCGCTGCCATGCTCGCCGACGAGGGCGTGCCCCGCGTCACGCGGTGGGGCCGCGGCGTCGACACCGAGCTCTTCCACCCGTCCCGCCGGCACGCCGCGCACGTCCGCGCGCTCCGCCGGCGCATCGCGCCGGGTGGCGAGACGATCGTCGGGTACGTGGGTCGGCTGGCACCGGAGAAGGAGGTCGAGCGGCTCGCCGAACTCGGCGGCATCCCCGGCATCCGGCTCGTGGTCGCAGGAGGCGGTCCCTCCAGGCCCGTGCTCGAGCGTCGGCTGCGCCACCTGGACGTGACCTTCACCGGCCCGCTGCGCGGCGACGCGCTGGCGGACGCCTACGCGTCACTGGACGTCTTCGTGCACACGGGTCCGGCGGAGACCTTCGGTCAGACCCTGCAGGAGGCGCACGCGAGCGGCCTGCCCGTCGTCGCGCCCGCCTCCGGCGGTCCGCTCGACCTCGTCGCTCCCGGACTCGACGGCGAACTGTACGACCCGGACGAACCGCAGGCGCTCCGCCGGGCCGTCCTGCGCCTCCACCGCGACCGCGCACTCGCCGAGCGGATGGGGTCGGCCGGGCGCCTGCGGGTCGAGGGGACCACGTGGGAGGCGATCGGCGACGAGCTCCTCGAGCACCACGACACGGCCCGCACGATCGGTGCGCCGCCCGCCACGACCCGGGGTGCCCGGACCGGGTGGAACGAGAAGGTCGGCGCGCGCGCATAGGATGGTCGTGTTCCGAACGAACACGAACGGCAAGGGCTCGCCGATCGGCGAGCCCGTCCTATGGGAGGGCGCGCTCATGGCCGAGCAGACCGGAGGGGGTACGGCGACCGCCGTGCCCGATGTGACGATCGAGGCGCCGCGTGCCTCTCGGACGCCGCAGGGCACCCTGTACCGCGGCTCGACCGGCATGTGGTCCTGGGTCCTGCACCGCATCACCGGTGTCGCGATCTACTTCTTCCTGCTCGTGCACATCCTCGACACCGCTCTCGTGCGGCTCTCCCCCGAGGCGTACAACGCGGTCATCGGCACGTACAAGACGCCGATCATGAACCTCGGCGAGATCGCCCTCGTGATGGCGATCGTGTTCCACGCGTTCAACGGGCTGCGGATCATCCTCATCGACTTCTGGTCGAAGGGCCCGAAGTACCAGCGCGCCATGTTCTGGATCGTGATCGTCCTCTGGGTGATCGCCATCGCCGGCTTCCTGCCGCGCCAGCTCATGAACCTCGTCGCGGACTTCAACTAGGGGGCAACGAAGATGACCACGCAGACCATCGAGCCCCCGCGCTCGGCAGCAGCAGCCCGTCGCACCACCAACTGGGAGAAGTGGGGCTGGATCTACATGCGCGGCTCGGGCGTTCTGCTCGTCGTGCTGATCTTCGGCCACCTCTTCGTCAACATGGTGGCGGGCGAGGGCGTCAAGCAGATCGACTTCGCGTTCGTCGCCGGCAAGTGGGCGTCGCCGTTCTGGCAGGTGTGGGACTCGCTCATGCTCGTCCTTGCGCTGATCCACGGCTCGAACGGCATGCGGACGATCGTGAACGACTACGTGTCGAAGCCGGGCATCCGGAAGACCCTGCTCGTCGCGATCCTCATCGCCTGCGTCGTGCTGGTCGTCCTCGGCCTGCTCGTGTGCTGGACGTTCGACCCGTGCCCCGCCGGCGCCGCCGCCGCGGACCTGCCGTCGTTCTGCCCGGCGCAGTAGTCGCTCGCAGCGTCGCCGCGACCTCGTACCCGCCCGCCCGCCCACACCCTGCCGGCGCGGCCACCACTTCCTGAAAGGCCCCAGTGACCGAGACCACCGTTCACCACCACCAGTTCGACATCGTCATCATCGGCGCGGGCGGTGCCGGCATGCGTGCCGCCATCGAGGCCGGCCCGAAGGCGAACACCGCCGTCATCTCGAAGCTGTACCCGACGCGCTCGCACACCGGTGCGGCGCAGGGCGGCATGGCGGCGGCCCTCGCGAACGTCGAAGAGGACTCGTGGGAGTGGCACACCTTCGACACGATCAAGGGCGGCGACTACCTCGTCGACCAGGACGCCGCCGAGATCCTCGCGAAGGAGGCGATCGACGCCGTCATCGACCTCGAGAACATGGGCCTGCCCTTCAACCGCACGCCCGAGGGCAAGATCGACCAGCGTCGCTTCGGCGGGCACACGCGCGACCACGGCAAGTCCCCCGTCCGCCGGGCCTGCTACGCCGCGGACCGCACCGGCCACATGATCCTGCAGACGCTGTTCCAGAACTGCGTGAAGCTCGGCGTGAACTTCTTCAACGAGTTCTACGCGCTCGACCTCATCATGGTCGACGTCGTCGGCGAGGACGGCGTCACCCGGAAGCAGCCGGCCGGCGTCGTCGCGTACGAGCTCGCGACCGGCGAGCTGCACGTCTTCCACGCCAAGGCGATGATCTTCGCGACCGGCGGCTTCGGCAAGATGTACAAGACCACCTCGAACGCGCACACCCTGACCGGTGACGGCGTGGGCATCGTGTGGCGCACCGGGCTCCCGCTCGAGGACATGGAGTTCTTCCAGTTCCACCCGACCGGACTCGCCGGCCTCGGCATCCTGCTCACCGAGGGTGCCCGCGGCGAGGGCGCGATCCTCCGCAACGCCTCGGGCGAGCGGTTCATGGAGCGGTACGCCCCCACCATCAAGGACCTCGCGCCGCGCGACATCGTCGCCCGCTGCATGGTGCAGGAGGTCGCCGAGGGCCGCGGCGCCGGGCCGAACAAGGACTACGTGCTGCTCGACTGCACGCACCTCGGTGCCGAGGTCCTCGAGACGAAGCTGCCGGACATCACCGAGTTCGCCCGGACCTACCTCGGCGTCGACCCCGTCGTGGAACCCGTCCCGGTGATGCCGACCGCGCACTACGCGATGGGCGGCATCCCGACGAACACGAACGCCGAGGTCCTGTACGACAACACCACCGTCGTCCCCGGCCTCTACGCCGCCGGCGAGTGCGCGTGCGTCTCCGTGCACGGCTCGAACCGTCTCGGCACGAACTCGCTCCTCGACATCAACGTCTTCGGCAAGCGCTCCGGCAACAACGCCGCGGAGTGGGTCAAGACGGCCGAGTTCCTCCCGCTGCCCGAGCACCCCGAGGCCGCCGTCCGCGACATGCTCGACCAGCTCCGAGCCTCCACCGGCACCGAGCGCATCGCCGTGCTCCGCAAGGAGCTGCAGGACGAGATGGACAAGAACGCGCAGGTGTTCCGCACCGACGAGTCCCTCGCCCGTGTCACCGAGACCATCCACGAGCTCCGGAACCGCTTCCTGCAGGTCTCCGTGCAGGACAAGGGCAAACGGTTCAACACCGACCTGCTCGAAGCCGTCGAGCTCGGGTTCCTGCTCGACCTCGCCGAGGTCGTCGTCTACTCCGCCCGGAACCGCAAGGAGTCGCGCGGCGGCCACATGCGCGACGACTACCCGAAGCGCGACGACGAGAACTACATGCAGCACACCATGGCGTACCTGACGGGCGACCCGCACTCGTCACTCGCCGACGACCACATCACCCTCGACTGGAAACCAGTCGTCGTGACGCGGTACCAGCCGATGGAGAGGAAGTACTGAGATGACCGACACCCTGGTCTCCGACGCACCCCGCACCGACACCGTGCAGGACGCCCCTCCCGGATCGTTCCCCGTCACGGTGATCATCCGCCGCTTCGACCCGGACGTCGACGACGAGCCGCGCTGGCAGGACTTCGACGTCATGATGCTGCCGACGGACCGCATCCTCGACGCCCTGCACAAGATCAAGTGGGAGCAGGACGGATCGCTGACGTTCCGCCGCTCCTGCGCGCACGGCGTCTGCGGGTCCGACGCGATGCGCATCAACGGCCGGAACCGTCTGGCGTGCAAGACGCTCATCAAGGACCTCGACGTGTCGAAGCCGATCTACGTCGAGGCGATCAAGGGCCTGCCGCTCGAGAAGGACCTCGTCGTCGACATGGAGCCGTTCTTCAAGTCCTACCGCGAGGTGCAGCCGTTCCTGCAGGCCAGCACGGCGCCGGAGAAGGGCAAGGAGCGCGTGCAGTCCGTCGCGGACCGTGCCCGCTTCGACGACACCACGAAGTGCATCCTCTGCGCCGCGTGCACGTCGTCGTGCCCGGTGTTCTGGACCGACGGCCAGTACTTCGGGCCGGCCGCGATCGTCAACGCGCACCGCTTCATCTTCGACTCCCGCGACGACGCCGCGAACGTGCGGCTCGACATCCTCAACGACAAGGAGGGCGTGTGGCGCTGCCGCACGACCTTCAACTGCACGGACGCCTGCCCCCGAGGCATCCAGGTCACGAAGGCGATCGCCGAGGTCAAGCAGGCCGTCATGCGGGGCAAGGCGTGACCCCGGTCCGACGCTCGGCGTCGTCCAAGGCTCGCCCGAGACACCACCGATAGGCTCCGCTCCATGACGTTCGCGGAGACCCGCCCCATCCTCGACCAGCTCGGCTACACGATCCGCTACGTGCAGCTCCCAGGAGAGACACTGCACGAGCCGCCCGTCGAAGGCGCGCTGCGGATCGTGCCTGCCGAGCACGCGGGCGACTTCGCGCTCGAGGTCGTCGACTACGGCACCGCACGTCGGCTCGCGACCGCGCGGCGCGAAGAGGACGCCGTGGAGATGCTCCGCCGGTTCCTCAACCGCCCGTTCCCCGCGCCCCGCGACATCCCCCGGTACGAGCTCGACGGGATCCGGGACCGCGCGGCGTCGACGTACCCGCAGCTCGCGCAGCAGGTCGCGCAGGCCGGCGAGCAGGGCCTCACCATCCAGATCCCGGCGGGCGTCCCCGTCGACCGCATCGGCGGCCCGGACGGCTACCTCCTGCACCCGCTCGACACCCCGGTGCCACAGCGGTCGCTGCCGCCGCACGTGGCCGCGGCGCCGGAGACGCACCGCTACCTGGTGGAGCGGCCGTTCCTGGTGACGGTCAGGTTCGTGCAGCCCTGGTTCGAACAGCCTGGAGGCGCGCTCCGGTTCCAGACGGCGGATCCGTCCGTCACGGTGCGGGACCTGGTCGTGGACGGCTCGCTCTCCCGCCTCCGGGTGGTCTGACCCCGCGTCGCTGCGCGACGCCACGAGCACGACGAAGCGGCCCTTCCCTGACGGGGAGGGCCGCTTCGTCGTGCTGCTGCTACCCGAGGTCGGGGCGGTCGTACTGCGCTCCCGCCGGGTTCGCCGGCAGGCAGCCGAACACGATCGCGGCCGGACTCGCGATGAACGAGACCAGCCACAGCGGGCCGGGCAGGTTCGCGTCGTGCATCCGGCGCCAGGAGAGTGCGAGATTGGGCACGATCGTACCGATGCACCACACTCCGAAGAGGATCAGCAGGGCGAACGCCCAGTACGGCGGCGTGCCCTCGGTGCGGGTGTACCCGTACTCATCGGTGGACGAGTGGCCCGCGCTCCAGGAGAGGAGCACGGCGATGAACCCGCCGTAGAGCACGATCGTCACGATCGCGTTGGCGAGGATCCAGTACCAGTACTCACTGCGGCTGGCGCGTCCGTCGAACCGGGCGTACTTCTTGAAGAAGCGGATGAAGGCGTCGAAGAACCCGACGCCGTACCAGGGGGCCCACAGCGGTGGGGTTCCGTCCGGTCCGACCGGGATCGGCTGTGGGACCTGCGCGTAGGGCTGGCCGTACTGGGGCGCCGCGCCGAACTGCTGCTGGCCCCACTGAGGCGGCTGGCCGTACTGAGGCTGCTGGCCGTACGGCTGCTCGCCGTTCGGCGGTCCCCACTGCGGGGTGCCGTCGTTCGTCATCGTCCTCGCTCCGGGCGTTCGAAGCGAGCCCCCGCGGGGTTCGACGGCAGGAGTCCGAACACAAGCCCGACGATGTTCACGAAGATCGCGATGATCCACAGCGCGCCGGAGAGGTTCGCGTCGTGCAGCCGACGCCACCCGAGCGCGAGGCTGGGCACCAGGACCGCGAGCCCCCAGAGAATCGAGATCACGACCGCGATCCAGTACAGCCCGCTGAACGAGCCGGTGGTCTGCCCCGTGGACGAGTCGACCTGGATGTCGGAGGTCACGACGCCGATCACCGCGATGATGGAAAGTACGAACGCCACGATGACGTTCGCCAGGTACCACCACCAGAACTCGCTCCGGCTCGCACGACCACTGAAGGTCGCGTACTTCTTGAAGAACCGCGAGATCGCCCCGCCGAACGAGATGCCGTAGTACGGCGCCCAGAGCGGCGGCTCACCCCCGGGTCCGGTCGGTGTCGGCTGCTGCCCGTACGGGTTCTGCGGCGGGTACTGGTCACTCACGGGGTCCCCCTGTGTGTCGGCTGACAGTGTCGGCTCAGATTCAACCAGAACGACGACACCCCCGTCAGTTCGTGACGGGGGTGTCGGGACGGCGGACCGACGGTCAGCCGCGATCGGGTCGGTCGTACTGCTGGCCGTGCGGAACGGTGCCGATCAGGCCGACGATGAGCGAGAACAGCACCCCGATCGGCGGGATGATGAAGAACAGCGCGAAGTAGCCGCTGAGGTTCACGTCGTGCAGCCGACGCACGGTCAGGGCGATGAACCCGATGAACGTGGCGAGGCCCCAGAGCCGGACGAGTTGGCTCGACCAGTCGTGCGCGAAGGGGAGCCCACCGAACGCCGATCCGACGATGCCGACCGCCACGGACCCGATGACGTACCAGAGCGCCCAGAACCAGTACTCGCTCTTGCTCGCGCGGCCGTCGAACCGGACGTACTTCTTCCAGAAGCGCAGGAACGCCTGCGGGAACGGGATCCCGTACCAGGGCGCCCAGAGCGGGGGCTGCCCCTGCTGCTGCTGCCCGTTCGGCGTCGGCACACCGTACGGGTTCTGCCCGCCGTACGGCTGCTGGCCGTAGGGCTGCTGGCCGTACGGCTGCTGCCCGTACGGCTGCTGGCCGTACGGGTCCTGGTTCTGGCCGTACGGCGGCGGGTACTGGTTGCTCACGAGTTCGATCCTTTCGGCTGCGTGCACACGCTGTCGATGCACACAGAGTCAAGCACGTCCACGCCCGCGAGCGCGTCACCCCAGCGGAGGACCCGGCCCGCTCAGGGGATGAGCGCGAGCTTGCCGCCGGGGTGCTGCGACTCCAGCAACTCGGCGGCCGCCTTGGCCTCGGCGAGCGGGAAGGTCCGCGCGACGGGCACCTCGAGCTCGCCCGCTCCCGCGAGGTCGATCAGCCGCTGGCGCACCGAGTCCCGGAACGCCTTGCTCTCCGGCTGCCCGCCACCCACAGCCGGGAAGCCGTCGCGCGCCGCTCGACCCTGCGCAGCGATCGTCACGATGCGGCCCCGGTCCGCGACCAACGCGAGCGAGACGTCGACGGCCTCGTCGGTCCCGACGCAGTCCAGTGCCACGTCGACACCGGACGGTGCGAGTTCACGGATCCGCGTCTCCAGGCCGTCGCCGTACGCGACCCACTCGCCACCGAAGCGTCTGACGGTGTCGGCGTTGCGCTCCGAGGCGGTCCCGATGACCCGCGCGCCGAGCGGGCGGAGCAGCTGGAGGAGGCTGACCCCGACCGCACCGGACGCGCCGTGGACGACGACCGTGTCGCGCCCCTCGGCGCGCGTGACGCGGATCATGTCGGCCGCCGTGGCGGCGGCGAGCAGGAGGTTCGCCGCCTCGGGGAAGCCGAGCGTGGCGGGCTTCGCGAAGACGTCCGCAGCGGGCACCGTGATCCTTTCCGCCCATCCGCCGGCGACGCGGAAGGCGAGGACTACGTCGCCGACGGCTCCCCCGCCGGAGGCGATCTCGGTGTCCGGGCCGACGGCACTGAGGACCCCGGCGACCTCGTAGCCGACGGCGATCGGCAGGTCGGACGGATCCCCTTGCCGGGTGTGCTTCGTGTCGGCGGGGTTCATGCCGGCGGCGCGGACGTCGATCGTGACCTCGCCCGGTCCGGGCGCAGGGACCTCGACGTCGACGTACTCGAGGACTTCGCTGCCACCGAACCGCGGGGCCACCCAGTGCTTCGTCATGGGTCGGACGCTACGCCGGTCACCCGAACGCGTCTGGGCGCGGCCAGCCGGCGAGCCGCACCGCTGCCGGTCGATCCAACGGCCGGCCGAACGCGATCCCCGGGCGGGCGAGCCACGAGGAGCCGCCCCAGACTTCGATGACGGGTTCCGCGCCGAACGGCACCCGTCGCGTGACACGAGGCTCGCCGGACACGACGGTGACGCCGTACTCGACCGCTGCGACGGCGACCTCGGGGTCCACCGAGGCGACGTCGGTGTCGGTGAACGGTGGTGGAGCGCCCTCGAACAACGGCCACAGCCGCTCGTAGCGGTCGTCGACGGGGAGCCCGGACGACCAGCTGTCCATGTGGGTCCCGTGGACGGCACTGCGGACGGGCTCCCAACACGCCTCCGGCAGGAGGTTCTCCACGACCAGCCGGCGGAGTTCCGCGCACACGATCGAGCTCTGCGCGTCGTCGCGGTACCCGGTGCGACCCCGGGTGAACGCACGGACCAGCGCTTCGGCGGACAGCGTGACACCGGGCCGCCCTGCCGGCTGGAGCCGTGCCCGGTCGTGCTCGACGAGCATCGCCACGATCGCGTTCACCGGGATGTCCCGCAACCACATCATCCGCACGACGGCAGCGGAGGCGAACGAGCGCCCGGACGGCGGTACGAGCCGTCGGACCCAGCGCGTCTCGCCGTCTGCGAGGGAACGCCACGTGAACACTGCCGCTGCGTCGTCGGATGCATCGACCACCCCGACCGGTAGCTGAGGACAGGCGAGACTTGCGTCCAACGGGATCGTGATGTCAGTGGACCGCCGGAACGCGATGACCAGCCGCTCGGCATCGTCGACGTGCGAGCACGAGGCGACGACGGACTCGGTGCCCCGCGACCGTTCGATGAGGTCGACGCCCGTCGGCCCTCGGTCGATCAGGAGGGCCACCTCGTGGTCGCCGCATTCGAACAGCGTCTCGGGGCCCCGCCGGATGCCGTCCAGGGTTGCCGGAGCGTCCGGTCTGTTGCCGGTCAGGTGGCCGAGCGCTGGCGCGTGCGGAGCATCGTCCGTGCTCAACTCCCGAGGACCGCCGGCGAGTTCGAAGGCCCGGATCGAGTCAGCCTGCAGCCCACACCAGACGATCGACTCGAGTTCGACGTTCGCCACCGTCGCGAACGCGGCGGCGTCCCGGCTGCGGCGCACGCTGAACCTCGACTGCTCCGGTGGGTCGTCCGAGGTCCGCGTGACCGTGACCACGGAGCCGTCGACGGTCGCCGACGTGCCCGCGGGGACATCGTCCACGGTCCGCCGGACCCACTCCTCCGTCGAGAGCCCCTCCGCAGCGCGGAGCTCTCGCACGGCCTGCAGCGCGATGTACCGCGCGGCATCCTCCGGAGCGTCGAAGACCGTGCCGGTCTCCGTGACGACGCCGCGCGAGAACCCACGCTCCACCACTCCCTCGGGGAGCACGTCGTACCGGAAGCGCGTTTCGAGGTCGCCGAACTCCACCCGGTCGGGTTGCACCGTCGCATCGTCGAACCCCACGCGTGCGAGGAGGTTGCGCAGCACGGCGAGTGTTCGATCACTGAAGGCGCGCTCGTGGGGCAGACTCGTGCGACCCGTCACGACAAACCGGGCTCGACGGTCACCGCGATGCGGTGCGCCAGGTCCTCGTCGATGACGTGCGGGTAGTTCGAGCCGTACTCCCACCACGAGGAACAGACACCACACCGGTAGAGGTGGCACTGGTACTCGAGGCTGACGCCGATCAACTTCGGCTGGTCAGAGTTCGAGATCCAGAACTCACGACAGAACGCGCACCCCTGATCGTGGAACTGGATCGTCTCGGGCATCAGCTGCGGTGGCCCGTCAGCTGTTCCGCGGCGCACTGGCCACGATCGACTCGACGACCTCGGGGTCGATCTGGAAGCCGTCGGCCGACCCCGGATCGATCACGACACCGCCGCCAGGTCGGACACGGCGGAGGACGTCCAGGCCGCTCATCGTCGTCGCGTACGGCACCATGTCTCCGAGCGAGGACGCCCGCTCCAACGTGGTGAACACCGCCACGTACGTGGCCGCGCCCACGGCGTAGGTCACGGGCTCGAACGCACCGAGGCCGTCGTCGAGCGCTGCGCCGGACGGGACGACGACCTTCGCGACCACGAACGTCCCGAGTTGGCCCCGGAAGTCCACATCGCCCGAGCTGGCTGCCTGGACCTCGTCGATAAGACTCGGCGGTGTGGAGCTGCCTGGCACGTCTGCTCCCTGTTGCTCTCGGTGGTCAACCGCAGTTGGTGCACGGCGCAGCACCGCGAGGGTTCGAGCACCGTGAGCGCGGTCGCCGGGCTGACTCGGGTGACCCGTCACGCCGCCACGGTTCCGCTCGATCATTCAACGCCAGTCCCAGGAGAACTTCCACTCGAGCGCATCGAACGCTGCCGAGTCGAGCTCGGGGTGGAGTCGCGAAAAGTTTTCCTTGAACAGGTCCATTCCACGGATCAAGTCGTTGTCGACGGACGCCCAGTCGATCTGCGACAGGGTCTTGTAATCGCGCATGATCTCCTCGAGATCCCGTCGAACGGCGTCGGACGTCGACTCCACCGCACCCCACGACTCACCCGGGGTCGCACTGCGCCCCTTTCCGATGAGTTGCACGACTGCCTGACTGAGGGCGGCATCGACGACCAACGGGTTTCCTTTCACTCGGGCCAGATCACCCGGGTGTACCCGGATGCCGGATCGACCTGCACGATCTTCGTGACGGCAGGGTTGTTCTTCAGGGCCTCGAATTCGCGCGTCACCCAGATACTGGTGGGTCTGATCCCTGTTCCACCGACCAGGTGTACCTCGCCGCTGGCACCTTCGGCGAACTTCTCCGAGACGGTTTTCCATGCTTCCACCGTCTCCGGCTTGCGGGCGTCGTACTCGGGCATGTGGATGTCGTTCTTGAGCAACAGCTGTTCCAACGTCGAACCGCCGTGCTCCGTCGCGATGCCTCCCGCCACTCCCATCCCGCCGATGTCGCCGGTGCGGCCGGACCAGAACACAGCACCACCAGGTGGGGTTCGGAGGTCCGCAGTGTCCAGGTCGGTGTGCCCGATCGGAGTCTCGATGTTCGGTCGGTCGTGGTACTCGAGGGTGTTGACGACACCGTCTCCGCTGTCCCAAGCCGCTTGACTCTGATCGTGCGGAACGGGAGACGTGGCGGGGAGTTCACGGTCGAAGTCCGGTGATGACGGATCGTTCCCGCCGTCACCGTGGCCCGACGGACCGTCGCCCGTACCGCTCTGTTGCTCGCCGCCGGGCGACGAGTGGGCGTCACCAGCACCGTGTCCGTTCGCCCCGTGGTCACCGCCGGTAGCGTGCCCCGCACCGCCGTGGCCAGCACCGCTGTCGCCCGAGCTCCCGTGTCCAGCGCCGTCGCCGCCACCGTGCGTCGTCGTGCTCTCACCGTGCCCGCCGTGCCCACCGGCACCGACGAGCTCCGGCTCGCGCACCGGCGGCGCCTCGACCGTCGAACCACCGGCGTGCGCGTGCGCGTTCGCGTTCGCATCGGCGCCCGACTCGGACCGTGCCGGCGGGACCTCGGCGTCGCCCCCGTGGTGGCCGTGCATGAAGTCGCCGAGCCCGGTCTTGAAGTCCGCGATCTTGCCGGTGAAGCCGTGCAGGGTGTCCCCGAGCCCGGCGGAGACGACGCCCTTGAGGTCGCCGAGCTTCGGCAGCACCGACGTCAGGCCCTTGGACGCCCAGGCACCCGCGTCGACCAGGTCGAGCACCTTGCCGGCCTTGCCGACGGTGCCGGCGACCTCGCCGACCTTGCCGAGCGCGCCCACCTTGCCGGCCTCACCGGCGACGGGGATGAGCAGTGAGCCGATGCCCCAGATCGCCTGGCCCGCGGCCGTGCCCGGGTCCTTCGCCCACTCGTCCCAGCCGACGGTCGCCTTGCCGAGGCCCTTCCAGGCATCGCCCGCGTTGCCCCAGCTCCACGAGTTGTCGGCGGCGCTGTAGCCGATCAGGGAGCCCATGGCCTTCCAGGAGTCCGTGAGGGTGTCGAGGTGCCAGCCGGTCCCGTCGATGCCGACGAGCTGGCCGAGTCCCTGGACCGTCCCCCAGATGCCGTCGACGACGACGCCCTTGAGCAGGTTCGGCACGAAGTGCACCGTCTTCTCGCCGCAGCTCTCCTTCCGGGCCTCGGCGGTTCCCCAGGGCAGCTCCGTGCCCATCGGGAGCTCCTTGTACCCGTAGCCGAGCGGGTCGTCGGACCCGTCCCCGCTCATCGCGTGGAGCGGCGCCAAGCAGTCGAGGGCGCGGATGGTGTTCGCGCACGTGCGTTCGGCGGCCTGGTAGGCGACGACCTGGTTCGCGACGCCGTTGATGATGTCGTTGTTCTCGCCGTTGAGGGTCTCGTCCTCGTCCCAGGCGCCGTCGTGCGCCTTGACATCGGCCTGCAGCTGGTTGCCGCGCGTCACGTACGTCTTCAGCTTCGCGACGATCGGCGTGACCTCGGTCACGAAGTCGTCGAGCGCCTTCGCCACCTTCTCCAGGTCGTCGCCGAACGCCGTGCCCTGCGGCACGATCGGCGTCATCGCGTCGTACAGCTCCTGGTCACCCGGCCCCTCGTACGACTGCGAGATGGGGGTCCACGCGCTGTGGATGTCCGCGGTACCGTCGCGCACCGCGGACGCCACGGTCCGCAGTTTCCCGGCACCCGAGGTGATCCCGGAGAGATCCACGTCGGTGTACGGGATCGCTCCGACGTCGACGAGCCCACTCATCGCTGCTGTCTCCCCTGATCGCCTGTTGCTAGTTCGCGCCCGGCGCGCCGTCGAAGGCGGCGAAGTCGCCGGTCGAAGCGGCGGACACCGCGTTCGCCTGCGTGGTGGCCGCCATGTGCTCGTCGCCGGCGATGATCGCCTTCGTCGCCCCGGAGGCACCGAGGAGCGACGCACGGATCCGGTTCTGGATCCCGGTGAGGGTGGCCTTCCGGTGCTCGAAGAACCCGGCGACCGCCTCGCCGATGACCTGCGACTCCGCGGCCGTCGCGGCGTCCTGCACGATCGTGTCGACACCCTGCACCGAGCCGTCCTCGGACCCGCCGAGCGCGGTGGACATCGTCGTCGTGCGGTTCGCGACCGAGTTCAGCACGCTCTCCACCCCCGCGGGGTCGACCCGCCAGCCGTCGACCACGTCAGCCGATGTTGCCGACGGCCGACTTCGCCTTGCTGATCGCCGACTGGGCCGACTCGTCGTTCGACTGCAGCGACGCACGCAGCGTGGCGATGATCTGCTTGACCTCGCCGGCGACGGTGTTCCACCGCTGCTCCTTGGCGTGGTACTCGTCCGAGACGCCGTCGGCCTGGTAGTCGGCCATCGCGGCCTTGACGTCCGAGTCGCGCTGGGCGATGAGCGCCTCGAGCTGGGACGCGACCGCGTTGAAGTTGTCCTGCGCGTTCTGCGACGCCGCGACGTCGTAGTCGCGACGGTCTGCCTGGTTGCCACCGCTCATGGTGTTCTCTCCCTCTCCCCGAAGATCCGTCAGGCGCGGCCGCTGAAGCGGGCCGCGTCGAAGTTCGAGCTGCCCTCGAGCGAACTCGTGGACTGCGCCATGTCCTGGTCGCCCTCGTGGAACGAGCGGTCCATGCCCGAGATGCCCTGGAGCACGCTCGAGAGCGCGCCGTTCAGCTCGTTGGCGATGGAGTCCGTCTCGGACTTGAAGCGGTCGAACGCGGCACGGCCGGCACCGTTGAAGCGGCCCTGCAGCGGCTCGGCCGAGTCGGCGAGCCTGCGGACCAGGGTCCCGAGGTCACCGGAGGCGCCGGACGTCTGCTTGGTCAGGTTGGTGAGGACCTGTGCCCCCATTGCGAACTTCATCGCTCATCCTCTCTGTCTTTCCCCCCACCCCTCAACGGGTGACAGCGAACGTCAGCAGCCTAGACCACGTCGGTCGCTCACGTCACGCGGTCGGCCCTCCTTCTGACATGATCGGACGTGCCGATGGGAGGTGAGGCATGTCGTCGATGGTGGTCGAGACCGTGGTTCCGGTCATGACGTGCGGACGCTGCGGCGCCGCGTCCACGCAGGGGCAGCGGTTCTGCACCGACTGCGGCGCGCTCCTCGGCCGGACCGTCGCCGCCGACGGCTACGACGCCCTCCGCGACGTCGCGTCCGCCGGTACCGGCACGGTGGCGCTCGCCCGACTGGTCGACGTCGTCGTGTGCCTGCTCGGTGCCGCCGCGGGCGCCGCCCTCCTCTTCCTCGCGCACACCGCCGTCCCGTCGTCCGACCCGGTGGGAACCGCGATCGCCGGAGCCGTGCTCGGCGTCGTCGTGACGGCCGTGATCGTGGTGATCCGCGCCTCCAGGACCGGTCGTGGGCCGGGCGGCCTGCTGCTCGCCACCCGGGTCGTCGACGTCGACGACGCCCTGCCGGCCGGACCGGTGCGGCAGATAGCGCGCCTGCGCGGCGGTCCGCACCGTCGCGCGTCCGGCTCCGGCCCGTGGGCCGGGGCGACCGGCACGCTGACCGCATCCCTCCGCACCGGTCGTGAGCCGCTCTCCCCCGCCGTCCCGGCGCTCGGCACCGCCTTCGGTGCGGCCGCGTCGGCGGGCGTGCGTCCCGGTTCCGCTCCCTTGCCGGGAGGCGCGGTGCCGGTCGGTCTCGACGCCACCCGTCGTTCCGGCGCCGCGTCCACCCCAGCCCCCGCCTTCGCGGTCGTGCCGCCGCCGACGGCACCGGTCGCCGACGACTCCGTGCCGGTGGACGCCGTCGTGCTCCGGTTCGATTCCGGCGCCGTGCACTGGTTCCGCGGGACGTGCGTCGTCGGCCGCAACCCCGAGGCCGAGCCGGGGGTCGCGACGGTCGCGGTGCCCGACCTCTCCCGCACGCTGTCGAAGACCCACGTCGCGCTCGTGCAGGCCGACGGCGTCGTGGTGCTGCGCGACCTGGGGTCGACGAACGGGACGTCGGTGGTCCGACCCGACGCGTCGTTCGAGGACCTCGTGCCCGGCGTCGACCTCGCCGTCGCCGCCGGATCGTCCGTGCGCATCGGCGACCACGCGTTCGTGGTCGACCGGGTCGGGGCGGCCTCGTGAACCCGTTCCCCGGCGCGCGGGCCGGCGACGAACGTCCGACCGCGAAGCACCCGCTCGTCGACTCGGCCGGCGACGGCAGCATCCGCATCGAGAGCCGCGCCGCGGTCGTGCGCCTCGGCCGTGCGCAGCTCGACGTCCTCCGGACGGCGGCGTCCGCCGGTGCCCGTCCGATCCTCGTCACCGACGGTCTGTCGGTGCTCACCGAGGCGTTCCGGCAGGCCCTCGTCGAGGTCGGCGGGGCGTGGGTCGTCCGCGGCGACGACGGATTGCGCAACGGGCTCGACGGACGCCGGCTCGTCGAGTTCACGGACGCCGTGCGCCTCGGCCCTCCCACTTCGGTCGACGAGGTCGCCGTCGGGTACCTGCGCCCGCAGCAGCCGACCGCCGACCAGCTCGTCGTATCGGCCTCGGTGCGGCACCGCGCCGCCGCCGAGACGGTCCTCGGCACGACGACGGAGCTGTTCGCGACGGAACTCGCCGGAGCCGCTCCGACGGGCTGGGGCACCCACGAACCGGCCGGGCGTCCCTGGGACCGGCACGCACTCACCGCGGCCGCCCGCGAGCGGATGCCGGACCCGACCCGGTTCACCGCCGTGGGGTCCGCCGCGGCACCGGTCGCCCTGACCGTCACGGCACAGCGCACCGAGCACGGCGTCGAGGAGCTCACGACGGGCCTGCTGTCGGTCGGTGCCCCCGGTGACACGCTGTCCGGGATGCGGGTCGCCGCGGTGCCCCAGGTCCTCGGCAGGCTCGCCGCGACGCAGCTGCCGCTGTTCGCCCTCGTGCTCCGCCGTCCCGGCCGCGCCGACCTCGCGCAGGCGCCGTGCCTGGTGCCGCCACCCGTCCCGGTGGCCATGCTCCTCGGGGCACCGGCGGTCCGGCAGCTCGGCCTCGACCCCGACGACATGCGCGGCCGGTTCGGCGCCGTGGTGGCGGGCAAGCCCCGGATCCCCGCGCTCGTGCTGCCGTTCGGCCGCCAGCGGGACCGGAACCCGGTCGAGGAACTCGCCGCCGTGATCGGGCACATCGGCGACGACCGCGTGGCGGAAGCAGTGGGGATGGACGACCGGACGAGGGAGCAGGTGCAGCGTGCCGCGGAACAGTGACTCGATCCTGCTGGAGAGCGTCGCCACGCACCGGCGCCGGCTCCGACAGGCGTTCGTGCTCGGGCGACTCGCCGACCGCCGCCTCGTGAACGACAACGTGAAGCGGTTCATCGGCAGCGTGGTGCTCGCCGCGGTCGTCGGCGTCGGGTGCCTCGGGTACTCGTTCGTCACGAACGCGCTCGCCCAGCAGGCAGCCCAGCAGCAACAGCAACAGGAGACCAAGTGACCGACTTCACCCGCGTGACCGTCGTCGGCGCCGGCCGTCGCGCCGACGTCGTCGTCGCGTCCGACGAACCGTTCGCCGGTCTCCTGCCGCGCCTGGTCGACATCCTCGACGAGCCGATCGCCGACAGCGCCCACCCGGTCGCCCTCGTGCGCGTCACCGGGGAAGAGGTCTCGCTCGCGGCGGACGCCGCCACCCAGGAGATCGCCGACGGCGAGGTCCTGCACCTGGTCCGCCGTGCGGATGCGCCGCCGCCGCCGGAGGTCTCCGACGTCACGGACGCCGTCGCGGACTCCCTCGCCCGTCGCTCGGACGGCTGGGGCACCGCGGCACGACAGGCCGTGGCCGCGGGTGCCGTCGGTGCCACCGCGTCCGTCGTCGGCACCCTGGTGGTCGCCGCGTTCACCGTCGCCTCGGTGCGGGCCGCGTTCGACGGTGGGACCGTCTCCCCCGCGCTGCTGCCGTCCGTGCTCGCCGGAAGCGGGGTCGTCCTCGCGATCGCCGCACTCATCGCCGGGCGCGCCGGTGCACGCTGGACCGGCATCGCCCTCACCGCGGCGGCCACCGGTCTGGCGCTGCCGATCGGCCTCGCGGTCGGCCCGGCCGTCGGGCGCGACGGTGACGAGCCCGCGATGATCGCGGCGGTCGTGCTCGTCTGGGCCTGGATCGCGCTCGGCCTCGGGCTCGGCATCGGCCAGCGCACCAGGACGATCGGCATCGCCTCCGTCGTCGGCGTCGTGCTCCCCCTGCTCGGGATGGTGACCTGGCTGACCCCGGCTCCGCAGGCAGCCGGCTGGGGCGTCGTCGCGATCGCCGCCGTCGTCGCGTGCGGCCTGCTGCCGTCGGCCGCCATGTCCTCCGCCGGTCTCACCGGACTCGACGACCGGGTCAGCGGCGGCGAACCGGTGGCGCGTGACCGCGTGGTCACCGCCCTCGACGACGCGTACCGGGCGTTGGACTGGACCACCGCGGCGGTCGCGGCGCCGATCGCGCTCGCCGGGGCCGCGCTCGTCGCCGACCAGGACCCGTGGGCCATCGGACTCGGCACCGCGGTCGTGGTCGTCGCCGCACTCCGCACGCGCGCCTTCCCGCTGACCCTGCAGGGCGTGCTGCTCTGGAGCGCCGTGGTCGTCGCAGCGGTCCTCGGCCTCGTCGGCCACGCCGCCACCGCACCCGTCCAGGTCCTCGGTGCGCTCGCCGGGCTCGCGGTCGCCGGCGCGCTGCTCGCCGGGCTCCGGCCGGCGGCCCACCAGCGTGCCCGGCTGCGATCCCTCGGCAACGTGCTCGAGACCATCGCCGTCGTCGTCACGCTGCCCCTGCTCCTCGGCACGTTCGGCCTGTTCGCCGCCCTGCTGGAGACCTTCTGACGATGCGGCTCTTCGACGACGTGGTCCCTGCGCTCGGACGGGCGTTCTTCGGCAGCGTGGCCGGCGGCGCCCGTGACCTCGACGACGCGCACCGGGCGATCCGGCAGGGTGTCCCGACGAGCCGGCGGATCGCGTTCGCGTCGCTGCGCGGCGGGACCGGGTGCTCCGCGACCGCGGCCACCGTCGCCACGGTGCTGGCACGCCGACGGTCCGGCCGCGTGCTTGGCGTCGACGGCGCGGCGGGCCTCCGGTCCTTCGCGGTGCACGCGGGTGCCGAGCGCACCTCGCCGACACCGCCCTCGGACCGCCGCAGTGCCGCGCGCACGTCCTGGGACGCGACCGACGGTCTGGCGGTGACCCCCTCGGGACTGCACGTGCTCCGGATCGGTGATCCGCGCCTCCCGACCCGACAGGCCGCACCCGCGGACTGGACGGACGCCGTCGACCCGATCGCCCGGTTCTTCGACGTCGTCGTCGGCGACTGGGGATCCCGAAGCCCCTTCGTCGACCTCGGCGCCGTCGCCGCCGACGCGCACGTCGTCGCCCTCGTCACCGGACCCGAGCGGCCCGCCGTCGAGGAGGGCGTGGCGCACGCCGACGCGATCCGGCGGCACGCACCCGACGCACGGGTGCTCGTCGTGCCGGTCGACACCACCGGAGCCGGCCTCCGCGCGGCCCGGACCGCGGCCGAGTGGCCCGACCACGCGGTGCACCCGGTCCCGAGCGACCCGAGCGTCACGAGCGGGGGCGACCGCCCCACCGCATCGCGCATCGCCCTCATCCAGCTGACCGCGGCCCTCGTGGACGCGGCCGTCGACCGCCGCTGGGCACCGACCGACACCATCCCGGAGGCGACCCGGTGAACCGCATCGTGCACCGGCCCGCTCGGGTCTCCACACCGCTCGTCCGGCCGGACGCGGAACAGCTCGCGCCGCCGCCGCAGCTGCCGGAGGGGCCGAGCGGCGGCATCCCGCTGCAGTCGCTGCTGCCGGTCGTCGGCGCGATCTCGTCGGTCGTCATGATGGTCGTGCTGCGCGGCAACAACCCCGTGCTCATGGTCGTCGCGGCGCTGGTGTTCGTCGTCGCCCTCGTCGGCGGCCTCGGCATGGCGTTCACGCAGCGCGGCAACGCCGTCCGCAACCGCCGCACGCAGCGCGAGCGCTACCTCGACTACCTCGAGGAGCTCCGCGGCGACCTGCGCGCCCGGACGACCGCGGTCCGCGAACGCGCCGAGCACGTCGACCCGTCGCCCGACACGCTCCCCCGGCTCGTCGGCGACCCGGCCCGGCTGTGGGAACGTCGGCGCGCGCACGGCGACTTCCTGCGCGTGCGGGTCGGGTCGGGCGACGTGGCGTGGCTCGACCTGACCGTGCCGCCGGACCAGAACCCGGTGCAGCCGCTCGACCCGCTCATGCTCGCCGAGCTCGAGCAGGTCGCCGCGCACTACGGCACGGTGCACGCGATGCCGATCGCGATACGGCTCGACGACGCCGGGGACGTCTCCGTCGTCGGTGACCGCGCCGCCGTGCTCGACGTCGCGCGGGCGCTCGTCGCCCAGCTGGCCGCCCTCCACGCGCCCGAGGACCTGCACCTCGCCGCGGCCTTCCCGGCCGAGCGCGCCGACGACTGGGACTGGTTCGACCTGCTCCCGCACGCCCGGATGGACCGCACCTTCGACGGGCCGCTCCGGGCCCGCCGGGTGGCCGAGGACGTCCCGGCGCTCGCACGGACACTCGCCGCCGAGCTCGGGGAACGTGCCCGGACCGCCGCGATGTACCGCCGGTCGGGCGACTCCGCGAAGCGCAGCGACCTGCCCCGACTCGTGGTGTTCGCGGACGAGCACGGCAGCGTCGCCGTTCCGCTCGCGCTGCCCGAGGGCGAGACCCGGCCGGAGGACCTGCGGATCACGGTGGTCCACCTCGTCGCCGACCGGTTGCACGAGCCGTCGGACGTCCGCGTCCGGGTGACGGCGCGATCGGAGGCCCCCGGTGCGACGTCGCTCGAGATCGTCGACGCGCGCGACGTGGCGGAGGGCGAACCCGCCCCGGTGCAGACCGCCGTCTGCGACCCCGTCGCCCCGACCCTGGTGACGGCCGTCGCCCGCGCCCTCGCGCCCCTGCGCCTGTCCGCGGACGCCGAGGAACGCTCCGAGTCGTCGGCCGCGATCGGTGTCACCGACCTGCTCGGCGTCGACGACGTCACGACGATCGACCCGGAGCTGTCCTGGCGCCCGCGCTCCCCGCGCGACTTCCTCCGGGTGCCCATCGGCGTCGACGACTTCGGCGCACCGCTGCTGCTCGACCTCAAGGAGTCCGCGCAGCTCGGCATGGGGCCGCACGGCATCTGCATCGGTGCGACCGGTTCCGGGAAGAGCGAGATGCTCCGCACGCTCGTCCTCGGGCTCGCGGTGTCGCACCCGCCGGAGGACCTCGCGATGATCCTCGTCGACTACAAGGGCGGCGCGGCGTTCGCGCCGTTCGCCCGGCTGCCGCACGTCGCCGGCCTCATCGACAACCTCGCCGACGACCCACAGCTCACCCGTCGGGCCCGGGCGTCGATCGCGGGCGAGGTCCGCCGTCGTCAGGAGATGCTCCGCGACGCCGGGGCCGCTCCGTCGATCACGCACTACCGCGAGCTCCGGACGCACCGCCCCGAGCTGCCGCCGATGCCGCACCTCGTGCTGGTCATCGACGAGTTCGGCGAGCTGCTCACGGCGGAGCCCGAGTTCGTCGACCTCCTCCTCATGATCGGCCGCATCGGCCGGTCCATCGGCGTGCACCTGCTCCTGTCGAGCCAGCGCATCGAGGCCGGCAAGCTCCGCGGGCTCGACACGTACCTGTCGTACCGTCTCGGCCTGCGCACGTTCTCGGAGGCGGAGAGCCAGGTCGTCCTCGACACCGGGGACGCCTTCCACCTGCCGGCGGTGCCCGGGTACGGGTACCTCAAGGTCGACACCAGCGTGTACACCCGCTTCCGGTCCGGCTACGTCTCCGGCCCGGTGGAGGACGCCACACCCGCCGCTGCCGCCGCGGTGACGTCCGCCGACGCGGCGCCCGAGCCGTTCGAGCTCCCCGTGTACAACACCCTCGCGACCGAGGACGACGAACCCGGCGAGGCGACCCTCGAGTCCCCCGACGTCGGTCGCAGCGTCGTCGACGAGGCGGTCGAACGCCTCGGCCGCGGCGACCGCGCCACCACGCCCGTGTGGCTCCCACCCCTGCCGACCCGGTTGGCGCTCGGCGCCGTGCTCGACCCGAACGCCGCGGTCGACCCCGCCGGGATCACGGTGCCCATCGGGCTGCTCGACGATCCCGCACGCCAGCGGCAGCGCCCGTGGATGCTCGACCTGACGCAGGGCGGCGGGCACGTCGCGGTCATCGGCGCCCCGGGCTCCGGCCGCACGACGTTCCTGCGCTCGGTGGCGGCGTCGATCGCGCTGACGACGACGCCCCGCCAGGTGAGCGTGTACGGCATGGACCTCGCCGGCGGCGGTCTGGGCCGGATCGAGGGCTTCCCGCACGTCGGCGGCGTCGCGACCCGCTCGGACCGGAACCGCCTGCTCCGACTCGTCGAGGAGCTGCAGGCGATGATCCGCCTCCGGGAGCGCGTGTTCCGCGACCACGGCATCGACTCGCTCGCGATGCTCCGCAGCCGGCACGCCGCCGGCCGGGTGCCCGAGCTGGGGTCGGCCGACGTCGTGCTGCTCGTCGACGGCTTCGGTGTGATGCGCACCGAGTTCGAGGAGCTCGAGGACGCGTTCGGCGATCTGCTCCAGCGCGGCGGGAGCTTCGGCATCCACGTCGTCGTGGCGCTCACCCGCTGGAACGAGTTGCGGCTCGCGAACCAGCCGCTCATCGGGCAGCGGTTCGAGCTGCGGCTCAACGACCCCGCCGACTCGACCATCGCCCGGGCGGCGGCGGCCACCCTGAAGTCGGGCGAGCCCGGGCGTGTGCTCACCGGCGACGAGCTGTTCGGCCAGGTCGCGCTGCCGGTGCTCGACGACGTGGACGACGGCGCTGTCGGCGACGAGCTCGCCGCCCTCGCCCAGCGCGTCGCGGACAGCTGGGGCGGCCCGGCGGCGGCACCGATCCGCCTGCTCCCCGAGTCGTTCGACCCCGCCGAGCTGCCCGACCCGCTCGCGACCCCGTCCACCGTGCCGTTCGCCCTCCGCCAGGACACGATGGACTTCGTGGCGTTCGACCCCGCGGTGGACCAGCACCTCCTGGTGTTCGGCGACACGGCGAGCGGCAAGACCGCGCTCCTGCGCGGCCTCGCCGCCGGGTTCATGGACCGGGCGACCCCGGACGAGCTCGTGCTCGCGTTCATGGACGTCCGCGGTGGCGCGGCGGCGGGGACGCCCGACGACTTCCTCGGTGGTCACGCGGCCAACGGCCGGGACGCCCGCGGGCTCGCCGCCGCCATCGCGGCCGAGCTCGAGCAGCGCGCCGCCGGCACCTCCACGGGACCCCGTCCACGGATCGTGGTGCTCGTGGACGACTACGACATCGTCGCGTCCGCCGGCACCGACCCGCTCGCGCCGCTCATGCCGTACCTGCCGTCCGCGCGGGACCTCGGCCTGCACGTCGTCCTCACGCGCCCCGTCGCCGGTGCCGCCCGGGCGATGTACGACACGGTGATCCAGTCGATCAGGGACTCCGGCGCCACCGGACTCGTCCTCAGTGGTGAACGGTCGGAGGGTCAGGTGTTCCCGAAGGTCTACGCCGAGCAGTTCCCGCCCGGTCGTGGCCGTCTCGTGCGCCGCGGCACCGCTCCCCGCATCGTGCAGGTGGCGCACTTCCCCTCCGCTCCAGCACCGGTTCCCGCACAGGCCGACCCCGCCGGCCAGACGACCGTCCTCGACCCGAAGGGAGCCGTCGATGCCCCGTGACGTCCTGATCCTGTCGACCCGAGAACCCGAGCTCGCCGCGTTCGTCGACGCCGGTGCAGGCATCGCCCCGGACCTGCGCGTCCGGACGCTCGAGAACGGTGCCGTCACGGAGATCGTCGACCGCCGGGGCTCGGCCGTGCTCAGCGTGCAGGGGCCGGAGTTCGTCGAGAACGTCGCCGAGGTCGCCCGGCTCGCCCCGCGGGCGTCGGCCGACGGTCCCCTCTGGTGGACCGAGGCATGGGCGCCGTGGGGCGCCGACGGCGACGTGGGCATCGCGATCGCCCGCGCGTTCGCCGCGGCGGTGGGTGCACAGGTGATCGTGGAGGACGGCTCGTGAGCACGCCGCGACCGGGCTCGGCTCCGCTCCCGCCGATGCCCTCGCGTCGCGCAGCCCTGCAGCGCGCCCGGACGGTGCTCGTCACGGGCGTCGCCGGTGGGACCGGTACGACGACGGTCGCCGCGCTCCTCGCGGACGCGGTCGGCGGACGACTCGGCGTGGTCGTGCAGGCGACGGACCACTCGGGTGGGGAGCTCGCGGCACGCCTCCCCGCGCTCGAACCGGCCACGTCACGCGTCACCGTGCACGACATGGGCGCGCACCTCGGTCCGGCCGCCGCGCTGGCCGCGACGCCCGAGAACTGCCTCGTCGTGGTCGGCCGGGCCACCGCCGACGGCGTCGCGGACGTGCGGGCGGCGCTCGCCTCGATCGCGCACGAACCCGATCCGACGCTGCTCGGCCGTTCGGTGGTCGTGCTCGTGGACCGTGCCGCGAAGCCGACCACGGTCGACCCGCGGCCGGTCCACGAGACCGGCGTCGCCGCGGTCTTCGTGCTCCGGGCGGACCGCTCGCTCGCGCGGCCCGGCCGGATCGAGGTGGCCGGTCTCGGCCGCCCCGCCGTCACGACGATGTCGGAGCTCCTGGCCGCGCTCGGCTGGTGACGGCACCCGAGGACGGACTGGAGGCGCGGTGCCAGCCGGCACCGCGCCTCCAGTCCGACAGGCGGGAACGTCGCTAGGCGCGCGCCGACCGCACCCGGTCCGCGAACGCGGCGTGCAGCGGGTGCTGCTCGTCGAGCCCGGTGATCTCGCTCGCGATGACCGCGTCGGTCTTGTCCGAGCGCAGGAGCGCCTGCAGCGCGACGCTCTGCTCGTCGTCCGCGACGTCGAACCGCAGCGCCGCACCCATGGCGTCGAGGAGCGCCGTCGGCTCGGTGCCGTCCTCCGCCAGGGCGGCTGCGGGCGAGACGAAGCGCTCGTCGCGGGACAGCTTCCGGAGCGGCTGGCGTCCCACCCGCGTCACGGTGTCGGGCAGGTGCGGGTTCTCGAACCGGCCGATGATGGCCTCGACGTACGCCCGGTGCACCTCGGGATCGAGGGCGTGGCGGCGGACGAGCAGGTCGCTCGTCTCGGCGAGCACGGACTCGAGCTCCGAGCGGACCGCGGGGATCGCGAGCGCGTCGGAGATCTTGTCCGCCCCGGCGAGGAAGCCGTGGTACGCGACCGTGGCGTGGCCCGTGTTGACCGTGAAGAGCTTGCGCTCGATCGACGCCGCGAGGCCGTCGACGTAGTGCACGCCCGGGATCTCCGGCTCGGCGCCGCCGAACGGGGTGCGGTCGATGGCCCACTCGAAGTAGGTCTCGACGGTGACGTCGAGGCCGGCGCCCTCGGGCTGGGCGGGGACGATGCGGTCCACGGCCGTGTTCGCGAACACCGCCTTGGCGAGCGTCCGGTCACGGGTGTCCGACGGCAGGGCGTCGACGATGAACTCGCGGAGCCGGTCGGTCGCGTTGATGGCGTTCTCGCACGCCATGACGGCCAGCGGCGCGGCGTCGGCCGGGCGGGCCTCGAGTCCGGCGGCGATCACGGGGGCGATGAACTTCAGGACGTTCGGGCCGACCGCGCAGGTGACGATCGACGCCTTCGCGATCTCCGCGACGACACCGGCCTCGTCCTGCGCGCTGTTCAGCGCGCGGAAGTTCGTGACGACGTGGTCGGTCGCGTTCGCACCGACCTCGTGCACGGTGTACGAGTCGGCGGCCGCCAGCGCGTCGATGAGCGGTGCGGCGACGTCGGCGAAGACGACCTCGTACCCGGCCTCGTGCAGAAGCAGCCCGACGAAGCCGCGACCGATGTTGCCCGCGCCGAAGTGGACGGCGGTGCCGCGCTCCGTGCTCACTCGTTCACCTCACCGAGGATCGAGAGGATCGCTGCCGTGTCGGGGGCGTCGGTCAGCTTCTGGACCTCGTCCTCGTCGGAGAACACGATCGCGATCTTGGACAGGATGTCGAGGTGCTCGTTGTTGACGCCCGCGATGCCGACGACGAAGCGGACGGGGTTGCCGTCCCAGTCGATCGGGGTGGCGTAGCGGATGAACGAGAGCGCCGACGACTTGATGGCGTCCTTCGCGTCGTTCGTGCCGTGCGGGATCGCGAGGAAGTTGCCCATGTAGGTCGAGACGCTCTTCTCGCGCTCGAGCATCGCCGGGTAGTAGTCCGCCGTGACCGCGCCTGCAGCCTCGAGGATCTCGGCCGCCTCCTTCATCGCCTCCGACTTCGTCGGTGCGGTGTCCTCGGTGTGGATGCGGACCTGGCTCTCCTGCAGGACGGGCATCGGTGGTTCTCCTTGTTCTCGACGGACGTGATGGAGGGGACGGCTTCCGCCGTCCCCTCCGATACTGCACTTCGTTACTGGTTCTTGAGCTGTTCGACGACCTGGTCGTACTGCGGGGCGTTCATGAAGTTGCCGACCGAAACGTGCTGCGCGTTCGGGTTCTTCTGCCGTGCGCGGTCCGTCAGCTCCTCCTGGGTGATGATGAGGTCCTCGTCACCCGAGAGGTTCGCGATCGCCTTGTTCACGACCGTGACGCCCTCGATGCCGGCCTTCTTGACCTTGTTGCGGAGGACGCTGGCGCCCATCGCGCTCGAGCCCATGCCGGCGTCGCAGGCGAAGACCACGTTGTGGACGGTCTTCGTGGCCGTGGTGGTGCCGGCACCGACGCCACCCAGGGCGGCCTCGGACTCCTGCTCGTTCGCCGGGGAGTTGTTGCCGAGCAGACCCGCCGTCGCGGCGTTCACGTCGCGGCCCTTGTTCGCCTGGAGCTTGGCCATCGCGGCGCTCATGTCGCCGCCGCCGTTCGCGAGGTCGCGCTTGCGGGTCGCGATGAGGAAGAAGGACGCCACCGCGAAGGAGACCGCCGCGGACAGGACGACCGACAGGATGACGCCGAGGAAGCTGTCCTTCGCCGTCGCGCCGAGCACCGCGAAGATCGACCCCGGGGATGCCGGAGCGACGAGGCCGGAGTGGAACGCGACGTTGGTCGCGACACCCGTGGCACCGCCGAGGATCACGGCGATGAACAGGACCGGCTTCTGCAGCACGTACGGGAAGTAGATCTCGTGGATGCCGCCGAGGAACTGGATGATGATCGCGCCGGGAGCGGTCGAGCGGGCGATGCCGACACCGAAGAACGTGAACGCGAGGAGGATGCCGAGACCGGGGCCGGGGTTCGCCTCGAGGAGGAACAGGATCGACTTGCCGGACTCCTGGACCTGCTGCGCGCCGAGCTGGTCGAGCACGCCGTGGTTGATGGCGTTGTTGAGGAAGAACACCTTCGCCGGCTCGATGATCACGCTGGCGAGCGGGAGCAGCGAGTGCTGGACGAGGAAGTTCACCACGTCGCCGAGGCCCTCGGCGATGAGCTTGAACAGCGGTGCGAGCCAGAAGAACCCGGCCATCGCGAGCCCGAAGCCGAGGATGCCGGCCGCGTAGTTGTTCACCAGCATCTCGAAGCCCGGCTTGATCTTGCCGTCCCAGATCCTGTCGACCTGCTTGATGAGGTACGCACCGAGCGGCCCGCAGATCATCGCGCCGAGGATCATCGTGGTGCCGTTGGCGCCGATGATGACGCCCATGGTCATGATCGAACCGACCACCGCGCCGCGGGTCTCGTAGATCATCCGGCCACCCTGGATCGCGATCGCGAGCGGGATGAGGTAGGTCAGGATCGGCCCGACGAGGCCGACGTTCGCGACGCCGCCCGTCTCACCGAAGCCGCCGAGGATGCCCACTGGCGTCCAACCGGTCTCGATGAAGAAGGCGGTGATGATGCCCCACGCGATGAAGATCGCGATGTTGGGCATGACCATGCCGGAGAGGAACGTGCCGAACTTCTGAACGGCGACGCGTGCGCCGCCCCGCGACTTCGCGGGAGCGTCGGGCGCTGCAACGGACGACGTTGTCATGTGCGGTGACTTTCTGTGAGGGGTGCTGCTGCTGCGGAGTGAAGGGAGGTGGTGCTGGTCGGCTCAGGCGGCGTGCGCCGCGGCCGCGGCGGACTTCGCGGCCGCCGCCGTGCTCGCGGCGAGTGCTGCCGTCGCCATCTCGCGGGCCTGTTCGAGCGTGTGCCTGCCGAGTTCGGCGCGCACGTCGGCCAGGGCCGCGGGGGTCATGGAGAGGGTGGTGGCGCCGAGGCCGACGAGGACGACGGCGAGCAGCGGGTCGGCTGCTGCCTCGCCGCAGATGCCCACGGCCTTGCCGGCGGCCTGTCCGGCGGTGCCGAGCTGCGCGACGAGCCGGAGGACGGCGGGGTGCCACGGGTCCTGGTAGGACGCGACGGTGCCGAGCATGCGGTCGGCCGCCATCGTGTACTGCGTCAGGTCGTTCGTGCCGATCGACACGAAGTCGGCGGTGCCGAAGACCTGCTCGGCCATCAGCGCGAGCGAGGGGACCTCGGCCATCACGCCGGCGGTGCGGATGCCGAGCTCACGGGCGAGGTCGACGAAGTACGCGGTCTCCTCGGCGTCGGCGACCATCGGGGCCATCACCCAGAGGTCGGCCTCGGTCGCGGCGTCGGCCTGGGCGAGCGCGGTGAGCTGGTCGCGCAGGACCTCGGGGTGGTTGCGGAGTGCCCGGAGCCCACGACGGCCGAGTGCCGGGTTCTCCTCGTCCTTGTCGGTGAGGAACGGCAGGGGCTTGTCGGCGCCGGCGTCGAGCGCGCGGACGACGACCTTCTTGCCCGGGAACGCCTCGAGCAGCTGCCGGTACGACTCGGTCTGCTGCTCGACCGTCGGGGCGGTCGGCGAGTCGAGGAAGAGGAACTCGGTGCGGAAGAGCCCCACGCCCTCCGCACCGAGAGCAACGGCACCCGCGGCGTCGGCCGGGCTGCCGAGGTTCGCGAGCAGGGGGACGGTGTGACCGTCGGCGAGGGCACCGGCGGTGATGGGTGCGGCTGCCGCGGCGAGACGGTCGGCGATGCGCCGCTCGACCTCGGCCACGAGCGCGTCGGACGGGTCGGTGGTGACCGTTCCGGCGACGGCGTCGACCACGACGTGCTGCCCGTCGGTCAGGGTGTCGGCACCGGCGACGCCGACGATCGCGGTGATGCCCTTGGCGCGGGCGAGGATCGCGGTGTGCGAGGTCGGGCCGCCGTCACGGGTGACGAGCGCGAGGACCTTGTCGAGGTCCAGGAGCGCGGTGTCGGCCGGCGCGAGGTCGCGGGCGACGAGCACGAAGGGGGTGTCCGACTCGGGCACGCCCGGGGCCGGGACGCCGCGGAGCTTCGCGACGATGCGCTGCGCCACGTCGTCGAGGTCCGCCGCGCGCTCCCCCATGTAGCCGCCCATGCCGACGAGCAGGTCGCGGAACTGCCCGAACGCCTCGTACACGGCGCGCTCGGCGTTGGTGCCACCGTCGATGCGGGCGTGCACGTCGTCGAGGAGCGTCGGGTCCTGCGCCATGAGCGCCTGCGCCTCGAGCACGGCCTGGGCGTCGCCGCCGGCCAGCTGTCCGCGCTTGTTGAGGTCTTCCGCCACGTGGGAGAGCGCCACGTGCACGGCCTGCTTCGCGTCGTCCGCCGAACCCTCGAGCGCCGCGGTCGACGGCTCGCCGAGCGGGTCCGCCATCCGGAGCACGGGGCCGTGGGCGACGCCGCGGCCGACGCCGGTGCCGAGCAGTTCGGACATTCGAGACTCCTTCATCTCACACGCGCTTGCGGTGGGGTGGTTCGTTCGGTGCGCGCGACGCGGAGACGGGACCCCGCCGGTGCGGCTTGAGCAGCACCATACCCCGATCCGCGTTGACAAACAAACACATCCGGGGATAAAAATGCAGAAACAGATGCCCGTTTGCGTCTGGCGGCCGAAGGCTTCGCTTCGACTCTGCCGCCCGCGTGCCCGAGCATGTCCGTTCCGTTCCGACCGAGACGACGAGGTCCGATGTACGCACCAGAGCGCCACCAGCGCATCGTCGAACAGGCGCGCGCGCAGGGCCGGGTCGACGTCAAGGACCTCGCCGAGCTGCTCGCCGTCACGCCGGAGACGATCCGCCGCGACCTGACCTCGCTCGAACGGCGCGGACTCGTCCGCCGTGCCCACGGCGGAGCGATCCCCGTCGAGCGCATCACCCTGCACCCCGGAGTCGGCGACCGCGGCGGCATCAACCAGGCCGAGAAGATGGTCATCGCCGAGGCTGCGCTCGACGAACTCCCCGAGAACGGCTCGGTCATGATCGACGCCGGCACGTCGACGATCTGCCTGGCCGAGATGCTGCCCACCGACCGCGGCCTCACGGTCGTGACGCACTCGCTGCCGGTGGCGATGGCCGTCGCGAACCGCCCGGGCATCGACCTGCACCTGCTCGGCGGCAACATCCGCAGCGACTCGCTCGCCGGCGTCGGTACGTGGACGCACCAGCTCATCGGGATGGTCAGCGTCGACGTCGCGTTCATCAGCATCAACGGCATCACGCCCGAGCGGGGCCTGACGACGCACAACATGGCGGAGGCCGCCGTGAAGTCCGCCATGATCAAGTCCGCCCGGCGGAGCATCCTGCTCGCCGACCACACCAAGTTCGGCCGCGAGGAGTTCGGTCGCGTCGCACCGCTCGCCGCGATCGACACGATCATCACCGACCCCGGCGTGAACGCCGACCTCGTCCGCGAGGTCGAGGCCGCCGGCACCGAGGTGTTCTGGCCCGGCCGCGACTGACGCCGCCGGCCCTTCCACGCTCACCGGACCCACCCACCAGGCGCTCGCTACCATGAGCGCCACCACCCATCGACTAGGAGTTCATCGATGTCCGAAGCCACCCGCACCGTCACCGTCGCCAGCGCGTCCGGGCTGCACGCCCGCCCCGCCTCCCTCTTCGTCCAGACCGTGACGGCGTCGGGCCACCAGGTCACCATCGCGAAGGGCGACAAGTCCGGCAACGCGGGCAGCATCCTCGCACTCCTCGGCCTCGGCATCGAGAACGGCGACGAGGTCACCCTCACCGTGAACGGTGACGACGCCGAGACGACGGCCGACAGCCTGGTCGAGTTCCTGCAGACGGACCACGACGCGGCCTGACCGCGCGCGTCGCGCCCTGCGCGCGACCGCCTGACGGCCTGGAGGCACGGTGCGCGCCGGCACCGCGCCTCCAGGCCGTCGTCGTCTCACGCAGGGGGTGTCGGCGCCCGCCGATAGGGTGTTCTGCATGACACGCCTGCGCCTCGCATCCGTCAACGTGAACGGCATCCGTGCCGCGTTCCGGAAGGGCATGGGCGACTGGCTCGCCACCCGCGACGTCGACGTCCTCGCGCTGCAGGAGGTGCGGGCGTCCAGCGACGACCTCGCCGGGCTGCTCGGCGACGAGTGGGACATCGTGCACGACCCGGCGACCGCGAAGGGCCGCGCCGGCGTCGCGATCGCCTCGCGGCACTCCGCGCAGATCCACCGCGTCGAGCTCGGGCCCGCGGACTTCGACTCCGCCGGCCGCTGGCTCGAGGCCGACTACGAGATCGACGGCACCACGGTCACGGTGGTGTCGACGTACGTCCACTCGGGCGAGGTCGACACCCCGAAGCAGGACGAGAAGTGGAAGTTCCTCGACGCGATGACCGAGCGGCTCCCCGCACTCCGTGAGCACAACCCGCTCGCGGTGGTCGTCGGCGACCTCAACGTCGGGCACGACGAGCGCGACATCAAGAACTGGAAGGGCAACGTGAAGCGGGCCGGGTTCCTGCCGCGCGAACGCGCCTACTTCTCGCGGTTCTTCGGTCCCGACGGCGAGCGGGTCGAGGGGGCCGACGGTTCGACGGGCCCCGGTCTCGGCTGGGTCGACGTCGGACGCGCCCAGGCGGGCGACGTCGACGGTCCCTACACGTGGTGGTCCTGGCGCGGCCAGGCGTTCGACAACGACACGGGCTGGCGCATCGACTACCAGATGGCGACCCCGGAGCTCGCGGGCAAGGTCACGCGGTACACGGTCGACCGCGCTGCGGCGTACGACCAGCGATGGTCCGACCACGCTCCCGTGGTCGTCGACTACGAACTCTGACCCGCTCCACCACACTTCTCCAGCACAGGACAGCACCATGACCAAGACGCGCATCTTCTCCGGCATCCAGCCCTCGGCCGGATCGCTCCACCTCGGCAACTACATCGGGGCGCTCATGCAGTGGCGCGACCTGCAGGACGACTACGACGCCGTGTACAGCGTCGTCGACATGCACGCGATCACGGCCCCGCAGGACCCGGCCGAGCTCCGCGCGAACACCCGCGCCACGGCCGCGCAGTACATCGCCGCCGGCGTCGACCCGTCGAAGTCGACCCTGTTCATCCAGTCGCACGTCCCCGCGCACGCGCAGCTCGCGTGGGTCCTCAACACGATCACCGGCTTCGGCGAGGCCAGTCGGATGACCCAGTTCAAGGACAAGTCGGCCCGCCAGGGTGCCGAGGCCGCGTCGGTCGGGCTGTTCACCTACCCGATGCTCATGGCGGCGGACATCCTGCTGTACGACGCGCAGGTGGTCCCGGTGGGCGACGACCAGCGACAGCACGTCGAGCTCACCCGCGACCTGGCCGCGCGCTTCAACTCGCGGTTCGGCGACACGTTCGTCGTGCCCGAGGCGCGCATCCTCTCCGAGACCGCGCGGATCTACGACCTGCAGGACCCGACGAGCAAGATGAGCAAGTCGGCCGCCTCCGACAACGGTCTCATCCGCCTGCTCGACGACCCGAAGCGCACCGCCAAGAAGATCCGCTCGGCCGTGACCGACACCGAGCGCGAGATCCGGGCGGACCGCCAGGCGAAGCCGGGTGTCACGAACCTGCTCTCGATCCTGTCGGCGTTCACGGGGACTCCGGTGTCCGCCCTCGAAGGGTCCTTCCAGGGCAAGGGCTACGGCGACCTGAAGGGCGAGGTCGCCGACGCCGTCGTGGCGGAGCTCGAGCCGGTGCGCGCCCGCACGCTGGAGCTCCTCGACGACCCGGCCGAGCTCGACCGTCTCCTCGCCGTCGGTGCCGAGCGTGCGGAGTCGATCGCGTCCGAGACCCTCGCGAAGGTCTACGAGCGCATCGGCTTCGTGCCGCGCACCCGGCGCTGACCGTGCTCCCCGTCACCCTGTCGTCCGCCCGGGTGCATCTCGACGTGCCCACCCGGGCGGACGCGGCGGCGATCACCGAAGCCTGCCAGGACCCGGACATCGTGCGATGGACGACGATCCCGACGCCGTACTCCGCGCGGGACGCCACCACGTTCGTCGACGCGCTCGTGGGTCCGGGGTGGGCCTCCGACCGCGAGTACACGTGGGCGATCCGCCGCACGGGTTCCACCTGGCTCGAGGGCGTCATCGGCTACCGGACCGCGCACCGCGACCTCGGGTTCTGGCTCGCGCCGTCCGCCCGCGGCGCCGGGCTCATGCACGACGCCGTCGGCCTGGTGCTCGACTGGGCCTTCGCGCAGGGCGCGCCCGACGTGTACTGGGAGTGCTACGCGGGCAACACCGCCTCGGCCGCCGTGGCCCGTGCGGCGGGGTTCTCCTACACCGGCGCCGGAGCGGCGCTCATCCCCGGTCGTGACGGCGCCCCGACGACGGCGTGGAAGGGACTCCGGCGTTCCGACGGGGCACCGGCGTCCGACCTGCCGTGGCCCGCGGAGACGTTCGCCGGCGGGCGACCCTCGGATGACGCGTCACCGACGGCTCGCCGGTAGTCTCGGTCCGTGACCAGCACCCCTGCGCCGCCGGCCTCCCCGGCAGAGCTCCACGCGATGCGTCGCGGTCTCGAACTCGCCGCGCTCGGCCCCGCGGTCGGCGACCACGCCCGGGTCGGAGCGGTCATCCTCTCCCCCGCGGGCGAGGTGCTCGCCGAGGGCTGGCACAAGGGGGCCGGCACGGCGCACGCCGAGGTCGACGCGATGTCGAAGGTCGCTCCCGAGCTCCTCCGTGGCGCGACCGCCGTGGTCACCCTCGAGCCCTGCAACCACACCGGACGCACCGGCCCCTGCGCCCTCGCCCTGCTCGAAGCGGGGATCGGCCGCGTCGTCTACGCGATCGACGACCCGGGCGCGGACGCGCACGGCGGGGCCGACCGGCTCCGTGCCGGGGGCGTCGACGTCGTCGCCGGAGTGCTCGCCGACGAGGCCGAGGCGTTCCTCGAACGCTGGCTCGTCTCGGTGCGGCTCGGGCGCCCGTGGGTGACCGTGAAGTGGGCATCGAGCCTCGACGGCCGGGCGGCCGCCGCGGACGGCACGAGCAAGTGGATCACCGGGGCCGCCGCCCGCCAGCACGTGCACGAGCAGCGCGCCGCTCACGACGCCATCCTCGTCGGCACCGGCACCGTCCTCGCCGACGACCCGAGCCTCACCGCACGGGGCGACGCCGGCGAACTGCTCGCCGACCAGCCGCTCCCGGTCGTCGTCGGAGACCGCGCGGTCCCCGACGACGCCGCCGTCCGCCGGCACCCCCGCGGCCTCGTCACCCTGCCCGGCCACGACCTCGCCGCCTCGCTCGGCGCCCTCCGCGACCACGGCGTGCACTCGGTGTTCGTCGAGGGCGGCCCGACCGTCGCGTCGGCGCTCATCGCGGCGGGACTGGTCGACGAGTACCTCGTGTACCTCGCCCCCGTGCTGCTCGGGGGTCCGCGTGTTGCCCTCGATGACGTCGGTGTGGGAAGCATCGGCGAGCGTCGGAGGTTGGACGTACTATCGACCACCAGCCTCGGCCCCGATCTGCTGGTCCGAGCACGACCCCACCGCGCTTCCCGGCCGGCGGCGGACGAGCTCGGGATCGCGGGGCCCCAGAACGACCGGAGCACCCGATGACCGATGCACTCACCTCCCCCACCCCGGGGAGCCCGGTCCAGTTCGAGGTCGCCACCAACGTCCCGACGACGCACGGGACGTTCGAGATGCGCGCCTACCGGGACCTCGTGACGGGCGCCGAGCACGTCGCGATCATCGCCGCCGGACCCGACGGCACCGCACCGCGAGACGGAGCGCTCGTCCGGGTGCACTCCGAGTGCCTGACGGGCGAGGCCTTCGGGTCGCTCAAGTGCGAGTGCGGCCCGCAGCTCGACGCGGCGCTCGGCACGATCGCTGCCGAGGGCGGCGTCGTCGTCTACCTGCGCGGGCAGGAGGGCCGGGGCATCGGCCTCATCAACAAGCTCAAGGCCTACCGCCTGCAGGAAGACGGCCTCGACACCCTCGACGCGAACCTCGCGCTCGGTTTCCCCGCCGACTCGCGGGCGTACGGCGGGGCGGCGGGGATCCTCGCCGACCTCGGCATCACGAGCCTCCGGCTGCTCTCGAACAACCCCGAGAAGCGCCGCCAGCTCGAGGAGCACGGCATCGTGGTGGAGAGCCTCGTGCCGCTCGTGGTCGGCATCTCCGCGCAGAACGCCGGGTACCTGGACACGAAGCGGGACCGGATGGGCCACCAGCTGCCCACGCATCTCGAGGCGGGCAGCCCTCTGGCCTGAGCCGCTCTGGGCGGATTCGCAGGTTCACGACATCTGTCGTACGATGAGGGCTTCCGTCACAAGCGGTCCAACCCCATCAGCCGAACGCACCCGATCGGTGTCCGCGCCACCCCGCGCGAACCGACCGGTGTCCGCCGTCCGGAAGACCGCCGCGCTCCATCGAGAGCGTCACCCACGGAGTCTCCTCACCCCATGTCCGCCGCACCGGCATCCGCAATCCCGAAGACCGCAGGCAATCCGCGCTCCCGCGTGGTGATCGCCAGCCTCGTCGGCACCTCCATCGAGTTCTACGACTTCTACGTCTACGCGACCGCCGCGGTGCTCGTCTTCCCGACGCTGTTCTTCCCGAACGAGGACCCCACCGCCTCGCAGCTGTCGTCGTTCGTCACGTTCGCCCTCGCGTTCTTCGCCCGCCCCGTCGGTTCGATCATCTTCGGCCACTTCGGTGACCGCGTCGGCCGCAAGGCCACCCTCGTCGCGTCGCTGCTCGTCATGGGGACCGCCACGTTCCTCATCGGCTGCCTGCCGACCTTCGCCTCGATCGGCATCTGGGCACCCGTCCTCCTCGCCGTGATGCGTTTCGCCCAGGGTGTCGGCCTCGGTGGCGAGTGGTCCGGCGCGGCGCTGCTCGCCACGGAGAACGCCCCGAAGGGCAAGCGCGGTGTGTTCGGTTCGATGCCGCAGCTCGGCGCCCCGATCGGCTTCCTACTCGCCAACGGCCTGTTCATCGCGATCAACGCGGCGATGCCGGCCGGTGCCGACGGCACCCCGAACCCGGAGTTCCAGGCGTGGGGCTGGCGCATCCCGTTCCTGCTCTCGGCGGTCCTCGTGATCATCGGCCTGTACGTGCGGTTCCGACTCGTCGAGTCGACGGTGTTCCGCGGTGTCCAGGAGTCCGGGACGGTCGCGAAGGTGCCGCTCGGCCGCGTGTTCCGCACCTCGTGGAAGGCGGTGGTCATCGGCACGTTCGGGATGGTCGCCACGTACGTGCTCTTCTACTTCATGACGACGTTCACACTGTCCTACGGCACCACGGGCGCCGAGGCGGGCCCGCTCGTCCCGAAGCCCGGTCTCGGCTACACCCGCGGCGAGTTCCTGACCCTGCTCATGATCGGCGTCGTGTTCTTCGGCATCTTCACCCCGATCGCGGGCATCCTCGCCGACAGGTTCGGTCGTCGCCGCACGCTCATCCCGACCACCATCGGCATCGCCCTGTTCGGCCTGACGTTCCAGTTCTGGTTCGCCGCGTCGACCGGGCCGATCACGGTCGTGACGTTCCTCGTCGTGGGCCTGTCGCTGATGGGCCTGACGTTCGGACCCATGGGTGCGCTGCTGCCGGAGCTCTTCCCCACCAACGTCCGGTACACCGGCTCGGCGATCGCGTACAACGTGGCCTCGATCCTGGGCGCCTCGCTCGCGCCGACCATCGCGCTGGCGCTGTGGAAGCCGGACGGGAACATCTTCCTCGTCGGCCTCTACCTCACGATCGCCGCGGTGGTGACGCTGGTCGCGCTCCTCTTCGTGCGCGAGACGAAGAGCGCCGGACTCGACGACGCGGACCGGTCGGGCGAGCCCGACGCGGCCCCGGCGGAGGTGCGCGCGTAACGCACGCAGCAGACGGACGGGAGGCGCGGTGCCAGCTGGCACCGCGCCTCCCGTCCGTCTGCATGCCCGCCCTTTTTCGACACCGCAGCTGTCGATCGACGCGTGTCATGTCGGAACGTGCCCGAGCATCCTGTGTGGGCGCATGATTCGACACCGCACCGGCGGATCGACGCGTGTCATGTCGGAACATGCACTCGCACGCACCCTGTCCGTCAACTCAGGTTGACAGCCGTCGGTGCGTCAATGTAGGTTGACAGCCATGGACCGACCGACCATCACGAGCCTTGCCGCAGGGGCAGCCGGAGACGACCCGTTCTCCGCCCTCGCCAGCGTGCGCGAGCTCCGTCGTGAACTCGACCGGACCGAAGAACTCGCCGCCCGACGCGCCCGGAACGCCGGCGCTTCGTGGCAGGAGATCGCGACGCTGCTCGGCGTCAGCCGCCAGGCAGTGCACAAGAAGTACGGCAGAAACTAGGAACACGATGAGCTCCCCCTTCGCGCGACCCAAGAAGACCGACGGCCCCCGCGCCAGCTTCGGCCGACTCCTGAGCTACCTGTTCGAGAACAAGCCCGCGATGATCGTCATCATCGTGCTGAGCATCCTCGGTGCCGGTGCCTCGCTCGCCCAGCCGCTGCTCGTGAACCAGGTGGTCACAGCCGTGCAGCACGGCAACACCCTCAGCACGCTCGTGTGGATCCTCGTGGCGCTCGTCATCGTGTCGGGCGTCCTCAACGGCGTGCAGCACTTCCTGCTGCAGCGCGCCGGCGAGGGCGTCGTGCTCTCGACCCGCCGCAAGCTCATCGCGCGCATCCTCAACCTGCCGATCTCCGAGTTCGACACCCGCCGCACCGGCGACCTCGTCTCCCGCGTCGGCAGCGACACGACGCTGCTCCGCGCCGTGCTCACCCAGGGCCTCATCGAGTCGATCGGTGGCGCGCTCACGTTCATCGGCGCGGTCATCGCGATGGCGATCATCGACCCGCTGCTCCTCGGCATCGTGGTGGTCATCGTCCTCATCGCCATCGTCGTCGTCGGGGGACTCAGCCGGCGCATCCGCGTCGCGTCGAAGAAGGCGCAGGAGAAGGTCGGCGACCTCACCGCTGCCGTCGAGCGCGGCATCGGGGCCGTCCGCACGATCCGGGCCGCCGGAGCCACCGAGCGCGAGGTGGGCGAGGTCGACGGCCATGCGACCGAGGCATACCGGCGCGGCCTCGACATCGCGAAGATGTCGGCGTTCGTCGTGCCGGTCGCGAGCATCGTCATGCAGGTCGCGTTCATCGCCGTCCTCGGGGTCGGCGGTGCCCAGGTGGCAGCCGGGACGATCACGATCGCCACGCTCATCACGTTCATCCTGCTGCTCTTCATGATGATCATGCCGCTCGGGCAGGCGATGGGTGCGGCGGTCGCCGTCGCGCAGGCACTCGGCGCGCTCGGCCGGATCGAGGAGATCCTGCACCTGCCGACCGAGGCGCAGGACGACGCAGCGGTGCGCGTCGCGGCCGCCGTCGAGACCGACGACGCCATCACGTTCGAGCACGTGTCGTTCCGGTACGCGCGTCCCGCCCAGGCGGCGGGTGACGACGGAGCACTGCCGGGAGGCCCGGATCACCTCGACGACGCCGCCCCTGTCGACGACGTGGTGCTGCACGACGTCTCCTTCCGGGTGCCGCGCGGAACGCGTGTCGCCCTCGTGGGCCCCTCGGGTGCGGGCAAGTCCACCACCCTCGCGCTCATCGAGCGGTTCTACGACCCGACCGACGGCGTGATCCGCCTCGGCGGCGTCGACGTCCGCGGGCTCGACCGCGCCGAGCTCCGGGCCCAGATCGGGTACGTCGAGCAGGACGCTCCCGTACTCGCCGGCACGATCCGCGCGAACCTGCTGCTCGGCTCGCCGGACGCCACCGAGGACGACTGCGTCCGTGTGCTCGAAGCGGTGAACCTGGGCGAAGTCCTGCACCGCGACCCCCGCGGGCTCGACGCCCAGGTCGGCGAAGACGGCGTGATGCTCTCCGGCGGTGAGCGTCAGCGGCTCGCGATCGCCCGCGCGCTGCTCGCCGCTCCCCCGATCCTGCTGCTCGACGAATCGACGTCGTCGCTGGACGGGGTGAACGAGCAGAAGATGCGGCTCGCGATCGACGCCGTCGCCGAGGACCGCACCCTGCTCGTCATCGCGCACCGGCTGTCCACCGTGGTCGACTCCGACGTGATCGTCGTGCTCGAGCACGGCCGGGTCGTCGGGGTCGGCACCCACTCGGAGCTCGTCGAGTCCACGCCGCTGTACCGCGACCTGGCGAAGCACCAGCTCCTGGTGTGACGCGCGTCCCGCGCTCCCGCAAAACGCAACCTTCGCGGTTGTCCGCAGGGTTGTACCGCTGCGGGCAACCGCCGACGTTGCGTCTTGCGGGGGGCGTCAGGCGGCGAACGGGTCGGGGGTCAGCACGTAGACGCTCTCGAGGTACTCCTCGATGCCCTCGTGTGCCCCCTCCCGGCCGAGGCCCGACGACTTCACCCCGCCGAACGGGAAGGCGGCGTTCGACACCACACCGGTGTTCAGGCCGAGCATCCCGGTCTCGAGGCGCTCCGCCAACCGCTGCCCACGGGCGAAGTCGGAGGTGTACGCGTAAGCGATGAGCCCGAACTCGGTGTCGTTCGCGAGCCGGATCCCCTCCTCTTCCGTGGCGAACCGAGTGATCGACACCACGGGCCCGAAGATCTCCGTCGTGAGGATGTCCGAACCCGGCTGCACGTCGTCGAGGACCGTCGGCGCGTAGTAGGTCCCCGGACGGTCGACCCGTCGTCCGCCGGTGACGAGCCGGGCGCCGCGGGACACGGCGTCGTCGACGAGCCGAGCGGCCTTGTCCACGGCACGGTCGTCGATGAGCGGCCCCAGCGTCGTGTCCTCCTCGCTCCCCCGGCCGATGCGCAGTGCGTCGACCTTCGCGGTGAGCGCCGCCGTGAAGGCGTCCGCGATGCCCTCCTGCACGAAGAACCGGTTCGCGGCGGTGCAGGCCTCGCCCACGTTGCGGAACTTCGCGAGCATGGCGGCGGTCACGGCGGTATCGAGGTCGGCGTCGTCGAACACGAGCAGCGGGGCGTTGCCGCCGAGCTCCATGCTGGTCTTCAAGACGTTGTCGGCCGCCTGCTTGAGGAGCGCCGAGCCGACGGGGGTCGAACCGGTGAAGGTCAGCTTCCGGAGCCGGCGGTCCGCGATGATCGGCTCGGACAGACCCTTCGCGTCGAGCGACGGCACGACGTTGAGGACGCCGTCGGGCAGGCCGGCACGACGGAACAGCTCGACGAGGAACAGCGTCGTGAGCGGGGTCAGCTCGGCGGGCTTCACGACGACCGTGCACCCGGCCGCGAGGGCCGGACCGATCTTCCGGGTGGCCATCGCGAGCGGGAAGTTCCACGGGGTGATGGCGTACACCGGCCCGACGGGACGCTTCAGCACGATCGCGCGGCCGGTGCCCTCCGGATTGGTGCGGTAGTCGCCACCGATGCGCACCGCTTCCTCCGAGAACCAGCGGAGGAACTCGCCCCCGTACACGACTTCGCCGCGGGCCTCGGCCAGCGGCTTCCCCATCTCGAGCGTCATGAGCGCCGCGAGGTCGTCCTCGTGCGCGCGCACCAGGTCGAAGGCGCGCCGGAGCAGGTCCGAGCGCTCCCGCGGAGCCGTCGCGGCCCACGCGTCCTGCGCGGCGACCGCAGCGTCCAGCGCCGCCATGCCGTCCTCGGGCGTGGCGTCGGCGACCTCGGCGAGGACCTCGCCGGTGGAGGGGTCGCGCACCGGGAACGTCGCCCCGCCGGACGCCGCACGCCAGGCGCCGCCGATGAACAGGCCGGTCGGGACCCCCGCGACGGAGACGTTCTCGTCCGCGACGGTCGTGGCGGTGCCGGTCGTGGTGGTGTCGGTCACAGTACTGCTCCTCCGGGGTTCGCCAACCCCTCGTCCATGTCGCTGTGGTCGACGTGCCCGCCGACCGTCCGGATCTCCTCGAGCGCTCGTGCGCTGCGCTCCGGGTCGACGCCGACCACGAGGTCGTCGTACACGGCGACGTCGTACCCGGCGGCGCGGGCGTCGAGTGCGGAGGCCCGGACGCAGTGGTCGGTCGCGATGCCGACGACGTCGATCGTCACGACCCGGTGCTCGGCCAGGACCTCGGGCAGCGGGACGCCGTCCTCCGTGCGCGCCTGGAACGCCGAGTAGTCCGGCGTGCCCTGGCCCTTGTACACGTGGACGTCGAACAGGTCGGAGTCGAGGCGCGGGTGGTAGTCCGCGCCCGGGGTGTCGGCGACGCAGTGCACCGGCCACGTGGTCTCGTAGTCCGGGCCCTCGGGGCCGGCGAAGTGTCCGCCGTTGTCGTCGTCGCCGTGGTGCCAGTCGCGGGAGCCGACGATGAGGTCGTACTCCTCGGCGTGGCGACCGAGGAACGCGGTGATGCGACGCGCGAGTGCGTCGCCGCCGGTGACACCGAGCGCACCGCCCTCGGTGAAGTCGTTCTGGACGTCGACGACGAGGAGTGCCCTGGACATGGGGCCATCCAACACCCGGATGCTCAGGAGCCGGTGAGCCTGCTCCCACACGAGTAGGTGGCAGCGGTGACCGCGTCGAGCGCGGGGAGCGCCGCGGCGCGGGAGGACCCGATGGCGTAGAACGCGAACGTCAGTCGTGAACCGTCGGCGGCGTCGATGTAGCCACCGAGCGTGTTCGCGCTGTCGATCCAACCGGTCTTCGCGTGGACCTTGCCGCGTGCGACCGCGTTGGCTCCGGTGAACCGGCTCGCGAGGGTGCCGGACTGCCCGGAGACCGGCAGCGCGTTGGCGAGCGTGCCGAGGCCCTTCGCCCCGGCGGCGACCTGCACCATGAGGTGGGCGACGAAGTTCGGCGACACGGCGTTCGAGGCGCTCTCCCCCGAGCCGTCCTTGATGACGATGCCGGACGGATCGACGCCGTACGACCTGAGGGCCGCCTCGTACACGGACGTCAGCGACGCGGCGGACCCGTTCGAGCCGGACTCCTTCGACGACACGCGCGCGAGCATCTCGGCGAGGGTGTTGTCCGAGTTCGGGATCATCTGTCCGATGAGCGTCGACACCGGCTGCGACGACACCGAGGCGATCGTGTCCGTGCTCGTCGTGGCGCGCTTGACGATCTGCGCGTTCGCGGCACCGGCGACGCCGGCGTTCGCGAGGGCCGTGCGGAACAGGGAGCCGGCACGACCCACCGGGTCGGTGGACCGCGGCGAGGTCGCAGCACCGGGGTTCGCCCGGTCTCCGTCCACCATGAGCGCCGTGACGTTCGGCTGGTAGCCGATGGTCCGCTCGCTGACCGGCCAGGTCGGGTCCCACGCGTCGGCGTCGTTCCAGTAGGTGTCGTCCGTGACGATCGTGGTCACCGGGGTGTTGCCGAGCTTCGCCTTCACCTGCTGCGCGAGCTGTCCAAGGGTCGGTGCGCCGGGGTAGACCGTCGCCCCGCCGGCGGAGAGCGTCGCGTCGCCGTGGCCGACGAGGGCGATCGCGCCGCCGGACTCCTTCGTCACGGTGGTCGGGATGCGGTGGTCCCCGCCGAGGACCGCCAGGGCGGTGGCCGTCGTGAGGGTCTTCATGACGCTGCCCGTCTGCGCAGCCTTGTCGCCGTTGCGGGAGAACAAGACCTCGCCCGTCTTCGCGTTCATGACGTAGCCCTCGAACGCGCCCAGCCCGCTGGCCGACGCGGCGCTCGAGATCGTGCAGGTCCGGAGGGCGGACGGACCGGCGACGTCGTCCGGCACCGCGCGCCCCGTCTGCGTCGGCGTGGGCGTCGGGGCCGCGGTCGTCGCGGAGGGCGTGCTCGACGCGGTCGCCCGTGCTGCTGCGGACGCTGACCCGGCGGGCTCCGGCATCGTCGCCGCGGCCACTGCGACCGCACCGCCGGAACCGAGCACGAGCAGCGTCGCGAGGCCGCCGGCGATCCACGGCACCGGGCGACGGGCTGCGGAGGCGCGGGCGGCGGCGAGCGCGTCGCGCAGGCGATCCGTGACGGAGCGCGGTGAGGGCTGCTGGTCGGACATCGCGAACGATCCTACGGAACTGCGGGAGGAGCCTCCAGGCCCAGCGCCGATCTGGCCCGACCGATCTCGCCGGTCCGATCCGCCGGACCGATCTCAGTCCTCGTCGGCCGCGTACCGGACGCCGACCTGGCGACGTGCCTCGTCCATGAGCGCCATGATCGCGATCGTCTCCTCGGGGTCCATCGGGCCGCCCTCGTGGGTACCCGAGGTGACCATGGACTCGAACGCGCGGGCCTCGTGCTCGTAGCCGGTGAGCTCCTCCCGACCGTCGAACTCCTCGAGCACGGCACCGTCGCGGTCCCGGAGCCGCCACGTCGTCGGGGTGAACCACGTCGAGTCGAGGTCGATGCGCCCCGCCTCGCCGATCACCGACGCGGTGTTCGGGCTCCGGAGGTCGAGTCCGAAGTGGAGCATCGACTGCGTCCCGCCCTCGTGCGTGAGCACGAGCCCCATCTGCGTGTCGACGCCCTGGTCGCTCAGGGTCCCGGCCGCGACGACCGAGGTCGGGACGCCGAGCACGTCGACGGCGAACGAGATCGGGTAGATGCCGAGGTCGAGCATCGCGCCGCCGCCGAGGGCCGGGTCGTTCAGGCGATGCGTCGGGTCCCTCGGGAGCGCCTGGTGGTGCGTCGCCTCGACGAGGCGTACCCGACCGATCCGGCCCTCGGTGACGAGCTCGCGGATCATCGACATCTGCGGCAGGAAGCGCGTCCACATCGCCTCCATCACGGCGACGTCCGCGCGGCGGGCGGCACCGACCACGCGGCGGGCCTCGTCGGCCGTGATCGTGAACGACTTCTCGACGAGGACGTGCTTGCCGGCCTCGATCGCGAGGAGGGCGTCCTCGGCGTGCCGGGAGTGCGGGGTGGCGACGTACACGGCGTCCACGCCGTCGTCGGCGACGAGCTCCTCGTAGGAACCGTGGGCGCGCGGGATCCCGAACTCGGCCGCGAACGACTCCGCGCTCGCCCGCGTGCGACTGCCGACCGCGACGAACTCGATGCCCGCGGCGGTGCAGTCGCCCACGAAGGAGCGTGCGATGCCGCCCGTGCCGATGACTCCCCAGCGAACCGTCATGCGTCCTGTCTACCAGTGGGGTGCGCAGCCACGCCGCTGGCCGTCCGCAGCACTCTGCTATGGACTCCACGGGTGATTGCCAGCTAACGTGCTGCCACAACCCCCGAACGGGGGTGGAACCCGGGCCGCCGGTCGACGGCCGTTCCCTGAGCAGAAAGCGATCAGGTCTCCATGCGCCGATCCGTCCTGTCCGTCGTCGCCACGAGCGCGGCCATCGTCCTCACCTCCACCCTCGTCGGCGTCACACCGGCGGACGCGCACGGCTGGAGTTCGCCCGGGCACGGCACGTCCGTCACCGCCGGAGACCGCTCGCTGACACCGCGGACGCACTTCACGATGGCGGCGGACGGGTCCTCCGGTGCCACACAGGGCGGCGAGGGCATCCCGAACATCGACTCCGTGAAGAAGACCATCGCCACCTACTACGGCGACCCCGGCACCGGACTGGCGAACCGCACCGACTCCCCGTACATCGACGAGATGCGTTCCATCGTCTCCCGGCAGAGCGCCGGCCTGCAGCACATCCGCGACGCCGCCGTGCGCCGGGGTGAGAAGCCGGCGATCGTGCTCGACGCCGACGACACCACCCTGTGGACGTACGACATGGAGGTCGCGGACATGCACTTCGTCTTCGACACCGCACGCCAGGACGAGTGGGTCCAGGACGAACGCTTCCCCGCCGTCCCGTCGATGGTGGGCTTCGTCAACCGTGCGCAGGCGCTCGGCTTCACCGTCTTCGGCCTGACCGGCCGGAACGACGACCAGAAGGCCGCAACCGTGCAGAACCTGTCGAAGGTCGGCTACACCGCGTTCACACAGGACCGGTTCTTCACCAAGTGGACCGGCGTCGGCGCGTCCCAGCAGCCGTCGTACATCACCTGCGCCGCGGCCGCCTGCACCACCGTCGAGTACAAGGCCCTCACGCGCAAGCACATCGAGCAGGACCTCGGCTACGACATCACCCTCAACATCGGCGACCAGTGGAGCGACCTGCAGGGCGGGTACGCCGACCGCTCGGTGAAGCTGCCGAACCCCACCTACTACCTGCCGTCGGCCGACCTGCCCGGCGTCTCCGAGCCGCGCCTGACGCCCCGGACGCAGTTCACCATGGCGGCGGACGGGTCCTCCGGTGCCACCCAGGGCGGCGAGGGCATCCCGAACATCGACTCCGTGAAGAAGACCATCGCCACCTACTACGGCGACCCCGGCACCGGACTGGCGAACCGCACCGACTCGCCCTACATCCGCGAGATGCGTTCCATCGTCGCGCGCCAGGCCCCCGTCGTCGCCGCCCAGTGCGCGGTCGGCCGGAAGCTGCACCGCAACCCCGCCATCGTGCTCGACGCCGACGACACCACCCTGTGGACCTACGACATGGAGGTCGCGGACATGCACTTCGTCTTCGACACCGCACGCCAGGACGAATGGGTCCAGGACGAACGCTTCCCCGCCACCCCGTCCACGACCTCCCTCGTGTCGATCGCCCAGCGCTCCGGCTGCACGATCATCGGGCTGACCGGACGGAACGACGACCAGAAGACCGCCACCATCGAGAACCTGAACACGGTCGGGTACCCGCAGTTCACCGCGACGAAGAACGGCACCCAGACCTACTACACCAAGTGGACCGGCGTCGGGGCGTCCCAGCAGCCGTCGTACATCACCTGCGCCACGGCCAAGTGCACCACCGTCGAGTACAAGTCCCAGACGCGAGCGCACATCGAGTCGCGCGCCGGTGGGCGGTACGACGTCGTCGCGAACTTCGGAGACCAGTACAGCGACCTGCTGGGCGGTTCGGCGGACCGCAGCGTGAAGCTGCCCAATCCGACGTACTACCTGCCGTGAACCCGCTCCCCCGATGACGAAAACCCCGGTCAGAACCTGTCTGACCGGGGTTTTCTCCGGAGCCGCCTGTCGGAATCGAACCGACGACCTATTCATTACGAGTGAATCGCTCTGCCGACTGAGCTAAGGCGGCGGGCGCTCCGTTGCCGGAGCGGCACGGGTCACAACTATACAGGTTCACGCGAGCGAACGCGAAACGAGCGCGTCGAGGTCGGCGAACGACCGCTCCAGTTCGTCGACCAGGTGCGTGTCGCCTCCGGCATCGGACCACTCCCACCACGCGTGGCGCAGGGCAGCGAGCGCGACGAGCGACGCCAGGCGTGACCGCCGACGGAGGTCGCCGCCCTCGGTACCCGCTCCCTCCAGCCGCGCCACCACCGCCCGTTCGATCGCAGCCTGGAACTCCTTCATCGACTCCATCCGCCGGGTGAACAGCTCCGGAGCGGCTCGCAGGACCTGCTGCCGCTCCTCGATCAGTCCGCGCTCCTCGATGAGCTCACGCGTCGAGTGCACCAGCAGCGCGCCGAGGTCGGCGAGCAGGTCGCGCTCCGGCCCACCGGCGATGAAGTCCGCCAGGACTGCGTCGTCCGGCAGCGTCGGGTCGTCGCCGAGGAGCGCGCCTTCCTTGTTCGGGAAGTAGTTGAAGAACGTGCGCGGCGACACGTCGGCGCGGCGGGAGATCTCGTCGACGGTCACCGCCGCGAGACCCTCGTCGATCGCGATGCGGAGCGCCGCCTGCTGGATCGCGAGCCGGGTGGCACGGCGCTTCCGCTCGCGCAGGCCGGGTTCTGCGTCGGACATGCGGTGATTGTCCCACGCGCGGCAGTGGGGCGGCGGCGTGCGCGTCACGCGACGAGACCGATGACTGTCGGGCTGTCGGACTGTCGGACTGGAGGCACGGTGCGGGCTGGCACCGTGCCTCCCGTCCGGCGGGCGGTCGCGTCTCGGGCGCGGGGTGCGATGCCGCGAGTCAACGGCTCGCGCGGGCGCCGCGTGTCTGGCGCGCCGCGTGCGACGCCGTGGGTCAGCGGCTGGCGCGGGCGATCGTGACGAGGAGCGCCTCGAGCGCGAGGAGTGCCGCGACGTTCGCGGCGATGCGCTGCCGTGCGAGCGCGACGGCGTCGAGGACCTCGAGCGCCGCGGCCGGTGGCACCGACTGCAGCGCGTGGTCGAGGTGCTCCCGCATGGCGAGGTTCACGGGTTCCGCGGGCGCGCCGAGCCCGAGCAGCAGCAGGTCGCGGTAGAGCGACGAGACGTCCACGAGGATGCGGTCCAGCCCGTCGCGCAGACTGCGCGTCGCACGGCGCTTCTGGTCCTCTTCGAGGAGGCGCAGCTGCGACCGGAGCGCCGGCGGGATCGTCCCCCCGGGCTCGATGCCGAGGGACCGCAGGGCGGCATCGCGTTCCTCGGCGTCGCGCTGCTGCGTGATCGCCTTGGCGTCCTCGTCGGCGACCGCCAGCAGGTCCGCAGCGGCCATCACCGCGTCGCCGACCGTGCGGACACCGAGGACCGTGGTGAGCGTCCGACGCCGACGGTCGCGCGCGTCCTCGCTCGTGGCGAGGCGCTGCGCCATCCCGATGTGGCTCTGCGCCTGGCGGGCCGCGTCCATCGCCAGCGCCCGGTCGACGCCGGTGCGCGCGACGATGAGGTCGGCGACGGACTCGATGCCGGGGACTCGGAGCCGAACCGATCGGACGCGGGAACGGATCGTCGGCAGGAGGTCGGCCTCGCTCGGCGCGCAGAGGATCCACACCGTGCGCTCCGGCGGTTCCTCGAGCGCCTTGAGGAGCAGGTTCGACGTGCGCTCCGTCATGCGGTCGGCGTCCTCGATGATGACGACGCGGTAGCGACCCACCGACGGTGAGTAGTGCGACGACGTCACGAGCTGCCGGATCTCGTCGATCGTGATGATGACCCACTGCGTCGTGAGCACCGAGACGTCGGGGTGCGTCTTCGCCGTGATCTGCTGCAGGGTGTGGTCGTCATCGGGTCCGTCGCCCACGAGTGCGGCCGCGAAGGCGGACGCGACGTTCGACCGGCCGGACCCGGGCGGGCCGGTGATCAGCCACGAGTGCGTCATGCCACCCGTGCCGTCCGGCGACTCGGCAGCGTTCCGGAGCGATGCGACCGCTTCCTCTTGCCCGGTCAGGCCGTCCCACACGCTCACGGGACCATCCTGCCAGCCGCCACCGTCATCCCTCGTCGATCCCGACCAGCGGACCGACCGCCGAGCGGATCGCCCGCTGGACCTCCGGCGCCGAGGCACCGGCGTCGACGACCAGGAAGCGCCGGGGCTCGGCGGCCGCCATGTCGAGGAACGCCTGCCGGACCGTCTCGTGGAACGCTTCGGCCTCGGACTCGAGTCGGTCGAACGTGTCACCACGGGCCGCGGCGACGCGGGCTCTGCCGACGGCCACGTCGAGGTCGAGCAGGATGGTGAGGTCCGGCGCCAGACCGTCCGCCGCCCACTCGGACAACGATCGGATCTGCTCGGCGCCCAGACCACGGGCGACGCCCTGGTAGGCCACCGACGAGTCGATGTAACGGTCCTGCAGCACGACGTCACCACGGGCGATCGCCGGTCGTACCAGCGTCTCGACGTGGTGCGCGCGGTCGGCGGCGTACAGCAGTGCCTCAGCGCGCGGAGCGACGTGTCCGCGCTCGTGCAGGACGATCTCGCGGATCCGGACGCCGAGGTCGGTGCCGCCCGGTTCGCGTGTGCGGACCACGGTCCGGCCGCGCTCCTCGAGCCACGCCGTCAGGAGCTCGGCCTGCGTGGTCTTCCCCGCACCGTCGCCGCCCTCGAGCGTGATGAACCGGCCGGTCACTTCTTCTTGGCCGCGGGCTTCCGCGCCGGGGTCTTCTTCTTCACCGGGCCCTTGGCACGCTTGTCCGCGATGAGCTGCACGGCACGGGCGTGGTCGACCGCTTCGACGTCCTCGCCGCGCGGGATCGTCGCGTTGGTCTCGCCGTCCGTGACGTAGGGGCCGAAACGGCCGTCCTTCATCTTGATCGGCTTGCCGGACACCGGGTCGGCGTCGAACTCCTTGAGCGCAGCGCTGGCGGCGCGGCGTCCGCCGTACTTCGGCTGCGCGAAGAGTTCGAGGGCACCGGGCAGGTCGATGTCGAAGATCGCGTCCTCGCTCGGGAGAGTCCGGGTGTCGGTGCCCTTCTTGAGGTACGGACCGTACCGGCCGTTCTGCGCCGTGATGTCGTCGCCCGACTCGGGGTCCTTGCCGACCGTGCGGGGCAGGTCGAGCAGCTTGAGGGCCGTCTCGAGGTCGACCGTCTGCGGGTCCATCGACTTGAAGAGCGATGCGGTGCGCTCCTTGGGCGCCGCGGCCTTCTTGGTCGTCTTCTTCGCCGGCGCCTTCTTCGCGGTGGTCGTCTTCGTGGTCGTCGACGTCGCGGTGGCGGTCTGCGCCTCGACGGCGTCGGGCGCTGCAGCCGGGTCGAGGACCTCGCCGGTGGCGGGGTCGACGGCGGGCTCCGGCTCCGGGGTGCGCTCGGTCACGTAGGGACCGAACCGGCCGTCCTTCGCGAGGACCTCTTTTCCGGTCTCCGGGTTGATGCCGACGACGCGGTCGCCGAGCACCGGGGCGTCCACGAGCTCGCGCGCCTTCTCGGCGGTGAGCTCGTCGGGCGCGAGGTCCTCGGGGACGTTCACGCGGCGCGGCTTCTCGGGGTCGTCGCTCGGGACCTCGATGTAGGGGCCGTACCGACCGATGCGCAGCGTCAGACCGGGGGCGAGCTCGACGGAGTTGATCTCCCGCGCGTCGATCTCGCCGAGGTTGTCGATGACCGTCCGGAGACCGCGCTGGTCGCCGCCGCCGAAGTAGAACTCCTTGAGCCAGTCGACCCGGTCGGCGTCGCCGTTGGCGATGCGGTCGAGGTCGGCCTCCATGTCGGCGGTGAACTGGTACTGCACGAGGTCACCGAAGTAGTCCTCGAGCAGCCGCACCACGCTGAACGCGATCCAGTTCGGCACGAGCTGGGTCCCGCGGAGCGAGACGTACCCGCGGTCGATGATCGTCGGGCTGATCGTCGGGAACGTCGACGGACGCCCGATGTCGAGGTCCTCGAGCGTCTTGATGAGGCTCGCCTCGGTGTACCGCGGCGGCGGGGTCGTGTCGTGACCCTTGGCGACGACGTCGTCGACGCCGAGGTGCTCGCCTTCCTTGACGTCGGGCAGCGCGACGTCGGTCCCGGAACGGTCGGAGGACTCGTGGCGGTCCTCGTCGCGGCCTTCCTCGTACGCGTTGAGGAAGCCGCGGAAGGTGATCACGGTGCCGGACGCCGTGAACTCGGCGTCGGTCCCGTTCGCCGTGGCAGCGATGCCCTCGACCGGCTCGTCGGAGCTGATGCCCAGCACGATCGACGCTGTGGAGCCCTTCGCGTCCGCCATCTGTGAGGCGATCGTGCGCTTCCAGATGAGGTCGTAGAGCCGCCACTCGACGCCGGTCAGCGTGCCCTCGAGCTGCGCCGGCGTGCGGAACGTGTCGCCGGCGGGTCGGATCGCCTCGTGCGCTTCCTGCGCGTTCTTGCTCTTGCTCGCGTAGACACGCGGCTTGTCCGGGACGGTCGCGGCACCGTAGAGGTCGGCAGCCTGCTTCCGAGCGGCGTCGAGGGCCTGCTTGGAGAGGTTGACCGAGTCCGTACGGATGTAGGTGATGTAGCCGTTCTCGTAGAGCGTCTGAGCGGCACGTGCGGTCTGACGCGGCGAGAGGCGGAGCTTGCGAGCGGCTTCCTGCTGCATCGTCGACGTCGTGAACGGCGCCGCCGGACGACGGGTGTACGGCTTCGACTCGACGCTGCGGACCGTGGCGTCGCCGGCGCGTTCGAGGACCGTGGTCAGCGCAGCGGCGGCGGCCTCGTCGAGTCGGACGGCGTCGCCTTTCAACGCACCACGGTCGTCGAAGTCCCGACCGGAGGCCACACGGGTGCCCTGGACGCGAGCGAGTCGAGCGGTGAAGGCGGCGTCGCCCTCCTTCTCGAAGCGCGCGCTGAGGTCCCAGTAGTTGGCGGAGACGAACGCGAGACGCTCGCGTTCCCGGTCCACGACGAGGCGGGTGGCGGCGGACTGCACGCGACCGGCGGAGAGCCCGGGGCCGATCTTGCGCCAGAGCACCGGCGAGACCTCGTAGCCGTAGAGCCGGTCGAGGATGCGGCGGGTCTCCTGCGCGTCGACGAGGGCGGTGTCGAGTTCACGGGTGGCCTCCTGCGCGCGCTGGATCGCCTCCTTCGTGATCTCGTGGAACACCATGCGCTTGACCGGCACCTTGGGCTTCAGGACCTGGAGGAGGTGCCACGCGATGGCCTCGCCTTCGCGGTCCTCATCCGTCGCGAGGTAGAGCTCGTCGGCTTCCTTCAGCGCCCGCTTGAGCTCGGAGACCGTCTTCTTCTTCGCGTCGGACACGACGTAGTAGGGCTCGAAGCCGTTGTCGACGTCGACCGAGAACTTGCCGAGGGAACCCTTCTTGAGTTCCGCGGGCAGGTTCTTGGGCTCGACGAGGTCACGGATGTGTCCGACGGACGCCTGGACCTCGTATCCGTCGCCGAGGTATTGCGCGATCGTCTTGGCCTTCGCGGGGCTCTCGACGATGACGAGCTTCTTCGTGCCTGGCACGTGTCTCCTTGATCGATGGTGCGCGTCGGCCCTGGACGACGAGCGCGTCCGGGTCGACCGGGGCACCGATGACCGGGGGCCGACAGGCACACCATACACATAGTGTTCGGGCTGGTCGTCCGCCGGACCCGCGACCGCGTCTGCGCCCACGGCGAACGGTCCGCCGTCGACCACGACGCGGACCCGGGCGGACGAGGCGGCTGTCCCGCACGCACCCATGGACGCTCCGTTCGCTTCTGCGACGCGTGCCGCGACCGTGCACGCGTCGCCCGGCACGAGTCCGACGACGGCGGCCGCGGCGGCGAGTGCCGAGGCGTCCGCCGCGGCCTGGGCACGGACCGTCGCGACGCGGAGTCCGGCGGCGGCGAGCGCCGACGTGACGACGACGAGGGCGACGCCGGCC
>NZ_JABMCE010000073.1 GCF_013359865.1 Curtobacterium pusillum | reverse complement strand
CGCGTCAGCGCGCGGCGCGCCGCAGCCGCCGACGGCGCAGCCGGTTGATCCGCGCCGCCCAGGTCGGCCCCTCGTAGAGGAACGCCGTGTACCCCTGCACGAGCGTGGCCCCCGCGTCGATCCGGTCCTGCACGTCCTGCTCGCTCGTCACGCCCCCGACCGCGATGACGCAGAAGTCCGACGGCACCGCAGCACGTACCCGCCGCAGGACCTCGAGCGACCGGGCGGCGAGCGGTGCGCCGGAGAGCCCACCCGCCCCCATCGCCGACACGTCAGCCGAGGGGGTCGACAGCCCCGAGCGCGAGATGGTCGTGTTGTTCGCGATCACCCCGGCGAGCCCCAGCGACACCGCGAGCCCCGCGATCGCGTCGATCTGCTCGTCGGTGAGGTCCGGCGCGATCTTCACCAGCACCGGCACCTTCCCCGCGGCGTCGCGCACGGCGGACAGCAGCGGGCGGAGCTGGTCGAGCTCCTGCAGGCCGCGCAGCCCCGGCGTGTTCGGCGAGCTGACGTTCACCGCGAGGTAGTCCGCGAACGGTGCGAGCCGCCTGGTCGACTCGAGGTAGTCGTCGACCGCGTCCGCGACGTCCACGACCCTGCTCTTGCCGATGTTGACGCCGATCACGGGCCGGCCGGGGTTCCGGCGGGCGCGTTCGAGCCGACGTGCGGCCGCGGCGGCACCGTGGTTGTTGAAGCCCATGCGGTTGATGAGGGCGCGGTCCGGGATGAGCCGGAACAGCCGCGGCCGCTCGTTCCCGGGCTGCGGCTTCGCGGTGATCGTGCCGACTTCGACGTGTCCGAAGCCGAGCATGCCGAGACCGCCGATCCCCCGGGCATCCTTGTCGAAGCCGGCGGCCAGGCCGAACCGCGATGGGAAGTGGATCCCCATCGTCGTCACGCCGTCCTGGGCAGACGGGCGCGAGTACCGCTCGACGAGTCCACCCACGATCGGCACCAGCGGCAGCGCCTTGATCACGGCGAAGGCGATGTGGTGGGCGCGCTCGGGGTCCATGTTGGCGAACACCGAGCGGAACACCACGGCGTAGCCGCCGCGGACCATCCGTTCGGCGATCCCGCTCACGCGCCGGCCCCGGCCGGTGCTGCGGCACCCGCGCCGCCGGCGCCGTGGTGGTCGATGCGGAGCTGGGTGATGGCGTCCTCGAAGTCCTCGAGCGAGTCGAACGCCTGGTAGACGCTGGCGAAGCGGAGGTAGGCGACCTCGTCGAGTTCCCGCAGCGGCGCGAGGATCGCGAGACCGATGTCGTTCGCGTCGATCTGGCTGGACCCCGAGGACCGCACGGTCTCCTCGACACGCTGCGCCAGGACCGCCAGGTCGCCGTCGGTCACCGGTCGCCCCTGGCACGCCTTGCGCACGCCCGACACGATCTTGTCCCGGCTGAACGGCTCGGTCACGCCGTTCCGCTTCACCACGTTGAGCGAAGCGGTCTCGGTCGTCGAGAAGCGGCGCCCGCAGTTCGGGCACTGACGACGGCGACGGATGGAGGTTCCGTCGTCGCTCGTCCGGGAGTCGACGACGCGTGAGTCCGGGTGGCGGCAGAAGGGGCAGAACATGGCGTCCCCCAGGCTATCGGTTCGTGCGCTCCGTCACGGCGGCGCCGTGCGCGGGGAGCTGTTCCTCGGTCGCGAGGGCGACGATGTGCGGCGCGACCTCGGCGAGGGCGTCCGAGGAGTACCGGATGACCTGCTGCGGCCGCAGGAAGGTCGACGCGGACAGCCCGGCACCGAAGCGCGCCTGACCACCGGTCGGCAGGACGTGGTTCGACCCGGCCAGGTAGTCGCCGAGGCTGACGGGGGTGCTCGGCCCGACGAACACGGCACCGGCGGCGTCGATGTCCGCGAGCACGGCGTCGTCGTCCGCGGTCTGGATCTCGAGGTGCTCCGGCCCGTACGCGTTGCTCACGGTCGCCGCGTCGGCGAGCGAGTCCACGAGCACGATCGCGGACTGCGGTCCGTCCAGGGCGGCCTGGAGGCGCGCGGCGGTCCCCAGGGACGCCACCCGCGACGGGACGGCGGCTTCCACCGCGTCGGCGAACGTCGCCGACATCGTCACCAGCACACTGCCGGCCTGCTCGTCGTGCTCCGCCTGGCTGATGAGGTCGGCGGCGACGTACCCGGGGTCCGCGCTGTCGTCGGCGATCACGAGGATCTCGGTGGCGCCGGCCTCGGCGTCGATGCCAACGACCCCGCGCACGAGGCGCTTCGCGGCGGCGACGTAGTTGTTGCCCGGACCGGTGACGAGGTCGACCGGCTCGAGGTCGATCGACGGCACGCCGTACGCCAGCGCACCGATCGCCCCGGCGCCGCCCATCGCGTAGACCTCGTCGATGCCGAGGAGTCCGGCCGCGGCGAGGATCGTCGGGTGCACGGCGCCTCCGTGGTCCCGCTGCGGCGGCGACACGAGTGCGATCGACCGGACGCCGGCGACCTGGGCGGGGACGACGTTCATGACGACGCTCGACGGGTACACGGCCTTGCCGCCGGGGACGTACAGGCCCACGCGGCGCATCGGCTGCCAGCGCTGGTGCACCTCGGCGCCGTCGGCCAGGGTCGTGACGGACCCGGCGGGCACCTGGGCGGCACTCGCGGCCCGGACGCGGCGGATGGCCTCGTCCAGTGCTTCCCGCAGCGCAGGAGTCAGCCCGGCGACGGCGGCGGCGATCTCGGCGGCCGGCACACGCACGTGCGCGGGCGCTCCCCCGTCGAACCGCTCGGCCTGGTCCCGCAGCGCGGACTCCCCGTGCTCCCGGACCGCGTCCACGAGCTCGCGGGCGGCGTCCACTGCGTGCGAGACGTCTCCGGCGGCACGGGGCATGAGTCGGAGGAGTTCGGCGCGGGCGGGCAGGCCACCGCGGAGGTCGATTCGCTGCATCATCAGGGGGCCAAGCCTACCGAGCCGGCGGCGGCGCGCATGTGGCACCGCTGCGCTCCGTTAGGCTGCCGAGTAACCCTCACCGAGACCCCCTAGGACCGATGAACCTCTCGTCGTTGCAGCGCAACCTCACCGACCTCCTCCGGGTCAACAAGCGGTACTTCTCGGACGATCGCTACCGCAGCGATCTCCGCGCGCGGCTCCGGCCAGCCGCCCCGAGCGGTGAGGCCAACGCGCGAGGCAGCATCGGCCAGCGCGAGTTCGACCACGCACCCGAAGGCAGCCGTCCCTACCGCGAGCTGGCCGAGACCAGTCTCGCCCTGGCCGGCATCGCCACGACCGCGACGTCGCCGACGCTCAACCTCGTCGTGAACGAGGTCCGCGACGGCAAGGCCTTCGCGGGCGTGCAGACGGCCGTCGCGGTCGCCGTCCAGCTCGCGGAGCGGCTGGGCGTCCCGCTGCGGGTGGTCATGACGAGCTGGACCGTACCCGGGGTGTCGGAAGCGGGCGCGGCGGCAGTCGTCCGCGAACGGTTCGGGACGGTCGTACAGGACGTCGTGGCGCGCGAACGCATCCTCGACACCGCGTTCACCCCGGACGACTTCTGGCTCGCGACGCACTGGAAGACCGCACATGCCGTCGACGTCGCTGCCCGCGGCGGTGCCGTACAGCGCGATCGCGTCGTCTACCTCGTGCAGGACTACGAACCCGGGTTCAGCCCCTGGTCCACCGAGTTCGCCATCGCACGATCGACGTACCAGGCGGGGTTCGAGCTCCTCGTGAACTCGGCACCGCTGCGCCACCACCTGGAACGGGAAGAGGGCCTCACGATCGCGGACGACCGCACCTTCGCGCCCCACCTCGACCTCGACCTGCTGCAGCGCGTCGCCGCAGCGCGGGCGAAGTCCGACGACGTCACCGTCTTCTTCTACGGGCGTCCGTCGAAGCACCGGAACCTGTACCGACTCGGCGTCGCGGCGCTGAAGGTCGCTGCCGCCGAGCTCGGGCCCGACAACCGCGTGCGCTTCACCTCCGCCGGCGAGAAGCACCGGAACGTCGATCTGGGGCACGGACACAAGCTCGAGAGCCTCGGTTCGCTCCCCTGGGACGACTACTTCGAGTTCATCGCCTCGGCGAACGTTGTCCTCTCGCTCCAGCACAGCCCCCACCCGAGCCACCCGCCGTTCGACGCGGCGATCTCCGGCGCACGCGCGATCACGAACGAGTTCTACGACACCCGCGCAGACCTGCACCCGATGCTCACTGCCGTCGCAGCCGACCCCGAATCGCTCGGTTCGGCCCTCGCGGAGGCGATCCGGACCGCTCGGACCGAGGGTCCGAACGGCTACCTGGACGTCGAGCCCGGGAAGTTGGGCGGCTCGCTCAGTGAAGCCGTCGAGTCCGTTGCCGCCACCCTGGAGACCGTCCGTTGAGCACTGCCGAAGTCGTCATCGTCGTTCCCGTGTACGGCGACGTCCCGTCCGTGATGGACTGCCTCAGTGCGCTCCGGTCCGCGATCGACCGGGCACGTCACCGTGTCCTGATCGTCAACGACTGCGGCCCCGAGGTCGACGCGATGGAAGCCGCGATCCTCGAGCTCGTCGGTGAGGACGACGCATTCCGGTACGAACGGAACGACGCCAACCTCGGCTTCGTCGGCACGTGCAACCGCGCTGTGCTCGAACTCGACACGACCGACGCCGACGTCCTCCTGCTCAACAGCGACGCCGTGCCCACGCCGGGGTTCCTCGAGGAACTGCAGCGGGTGCTCGCCCTCGACCCCGCGAACGGCGCGGTCGCGCCGCGCAGCAACAACGCCACGATCGCCAGTCTCCCGCACCGGTTGAGCGACCCGACTGCGGAGCGCACCTTCGAGCGCACCCGCGAAGTGTTCGACGCCGTCGCCCCCCTCCTGCCGGAGACCTACACGGTCCCGGTCGCGATGGGCTTCTGCCTGCTGATCCGTCGATCGGCCATCCGCGAACACGGCCTGTTCGACGAGGCCTTCGCGCCCGGGTACGGCGAGGAGAACGACTTCTGCCTCCGGATCGGCGAAGCCGGGTACGCCTCGCTCATCGCGAACCGTGCTGTGGTCTTCCACGCCGGTTCCAAGAGCTTCGCCGGGAAGCGTCGGAACGCCCTGCGAGCCGCGCACCAGCGCATCCTCGACCGGCGCTACCCGTCGCTCTCACGTTCGCTCGCGTTCTTCCTCGCCGTCGGGGTGGACCCGGTCGACCGCTTCGCGGCGTGCCTGGTCCGTCCGGCCGACGACACGCGGCGCTTCTCGCTCGATCTCCGCTTCGCGCCGGCAGCGGACGTGCGGCAGCTGGCCGAGGCGTGGGCCGTGTTGCGGACGGCCGACGAGCGCATCCGACCGGAGGTGGTCGTGCGTCCGCGAGACGAGGGCCGCCTGCAGGACCTCGACGGATTGGTGGTCCGGACGCACCTCGACCCGGACGACATCGTCGAGGTCGCTGCGCTCCGCGCAATCGATCTCTCCCCCGCGACCGCGCTCGACGCCCACCGGCGCGGCGCGCTCGTCCTGGTGCTCGAGGACGGGAACAGCTCCACCGTCTTGGGTCGGTACATCGACGCGCTCGGTTCGAGCCACGGGCGATCGGCCGACGCCGAGCTCGGGCTCGCGCAGGTCCCGGACGTCGGCGGCGCAGCTCGATACGCCGAAGACTGGTTCTCCCGTCCCCTGGACGAACGCGCGGTCGATCTCCGCGTGCGTGCGGATCACTTCGCAGCCGACGTGTTCGCTCGCGTCGACTTGGAGCACCACGACATCGCCGACTCGACCGTCCAGACGGCACGAGAACTGGAGTCGATCAAGCGGTCCCGCGTCTACCGCGCTGCTCGGGCGGCTTCGGCCGTCCTCAGTCGAGTGCGGGGCGTGCGCAGAGGATGAGCGGTCGGCACGCGGTGCAGGTCCGGCCGAGCGGACCCCGTGCGGACATCCAGCTCCTGCGAGCCTTCGCCGTGCTCGCGGTCATCACGTACCACTTCTGGCCAGCACGCCTCCACGGTGGGTTCGTCGGCGTCGACGTGTTCTTCGTGATCTCCGGATACCTCATCTGCGGTCAGCTCTTCGGCGAGCTGGACCGCTCCGGCACGATCGCAGTGACCGCGTTCTGGGCCCGACGGGCGAAGCGACTGCTGCCGGCAGCGATCACCGTCATCGCGGTCACGGGGATCGCGACGGTGCTCGTCCTTCCACGCCCGGTGTGGCAGGACACCTTCCGCCAACTCGCCGCCTCCGCCGTCTACCTCCAGAACTGGCTCCTCGCGAGCGATTCCGTCGACTACCTCGCTGCGGAGAACGCGCCGACCGCGGTCCAGCACTTCTGGTCCCTGTCCGTCGAGGAGCAGTTCTACATCGCCGTTCCGGTGCTCCTGATCGCCGTGGCGCTCGTCTTCCGGCGACGGAGTCGCCCCGCCGTCGTCCGAGCAGCGACGGTCGTCATCGTCGCCATCGTCATTGTGTCCTTCGTGTACTCCGTCGTCGCGACGGCCAACACTCCCGGACCGGCGTACTTCTCCACCGGCACCAGGGCATGGGAGTTCGGGGTGGGCGCGGTCGCGGCCGCCGTCCCGGCCGCGTGGTTCGAGAACCGGCTCACCCGCACGGCGGTGACTGTCGCTGGGGCCGCCGGGCTCGTGGTGTCGCTCGTGGCCATCACGCCGAGCAGCGCGTTCCCGGGAGCGATCGCTGCGATCCCCGTCGCCGCCACGGCCTTGCTGCTGGCAGCCCGGCCGTTGCCCTCCCCGTCGACCGGTGCGCCGGTCGTCGTCCGTTTCGGTGCCGCCATCGGTGACCGCTCCTACTCGCTCTACCTCTGGCACTGGCCCGCGCTGGTGTTCGCGCGGACGGTGTCCGGTGAGGATCTCGGCTGGCCCGTCAAGCTCCTCGTCCTCGTCGTCGTCGTCGGCCTCGCGGAAGCCTCCCTCCGCTGGATCGAGACGCCGTTCCGGCGGCGGAGGATCACCGGTGGACGGCGGTCGATGATCCTCGTCGCCAGCGCACTGGCGCTGACGCTCGTCGTCGCGACGCCGATGCAGACCGTGGCCACGACGATCCAGCGCGCGAGCGCCGCCGAACTCCAGCGCGCAGAAGATCGCGCTGCCGCGCAGGAACGCTGTTTCGGTGCCCCGGCGTTGCAACACCTCGACTCGTGTACGTCGAGCGGAGACCCGCTCACACCATCGCCGGCCGCGGCTGCCGACGACGTCCCCGCCGCGTACGGCAACGGCTGTCACGCGCCGACCACTGGCGGCGAGGCCAACGTGTGCAAGCTGGGTGACGGTCCTCGGCGGGTAGCCCTGATCGGCGACTCGCATGCGGTGAGCTGGGAGCCCGCAGTCGAAGCAGCTGCGAAGGAGCTCGGCTGGACCGTGAGTACCTACACGAAGGCCGCTTGTCCCTTGACCACCGCGACGACCGCGAACGGCGACGCGGAGGTCCGAGCATCCTGTGCCGCATGGCGGAAGACCATGATCGCGAAACTCGCCGCGGCCCAGCCGTACGACCTGGTCCTGACGACGGCCTCGGCGACCGCGGCGAGGTTCGACGACGACGCGAGTGCCGTCGCTGGGTACCGTGCCGTGTGGCAGCCCCTGATCAATCGGGGAGCGAAGATCATCGTCCTGCACGACGTGCCTCGTGCGCCGGCCGACGCCCTCGAGTGTCTGACGCGGACACCGCAGGATCCCGCTGCCTGCTCGCTCCCCCGCGATCGGGCGTTCCCCTCGACGGACCTCATGTCAGAGGCTGCGACCGGTTTCCCGGGCGCAACGGTGCTCGACTTCACCGATTCACTCTGCGACGACCGGTGGTGCTACACCGCGATCGGCGGCGTCACGGTGTACCGCGACGAACACCACCTCACGACGACGTTCGCACGCACCCTCGCTCCGGCGCTCATCGCGAAGGTGCGTGCTCTCGGCTGATCGACCGGTCGGGCTCGTGCCCGGCGCGGCTCACGTCAGCCGGAGAACCTCGCCGGCGAGCAGCACCGTACCGACGACCTGCCCGTCGGACGCGTGAGCGAAGCGGTCGACACGGGCTGCCCCGTCGACGACCGTTCGGGCACGGTCGACCACTTCCCGCGGCAGGACCCCCGCTTCCAGCACCCGCGGAACAACGGCGTCGAAGGCCTCACGGAAGGGCTCGAGGACCGAACCGGCTTTCTCGGCGGCGGGTGGCATCGGCGAGGTGCCGTACACCGTGCCGCTGACCACGCGCTTCGGTGAGACCGTCGTCGCTCCCAGGACCTGTCGGGCTGGGAACGGCTTCGCCCCGGGCTCGAGCGGCACCTCCAGGAGTTCCGGTGCCAGGTTCCGGATCACGTCGACGGTGATCTGCGTCCCGAGCTCGCCAGAAGGGTCCCGGAGCCTCGAGGCACGACGGAGTGTGCTGGACGTGAGCGGAGCGAAGACCGGTTGCCGGAGTGCCGTCCGACCGCCGTGGAAGCGTTCCCGGAACGCACGGAAGTGCCACATCCGCGCGTCGGGCACCTCGCCGATCGCCTCCGCCGTCGACGCATCCATCGCGGCGACGAGCGAGGTGACGGTCGTCTGCGCCATGCCGTCGGGAACCGATTGCATGAGGACCGACTCCATCGACGGACTCTTGTACACCCGGCGGTGTGCTTCGCCTCCGGTGCCGGACAGCAGCAGCTCCGGTGTCGACGTGCGGTAGGGGTAGATCGGTCCGTACACGCCGAGTTCGTCGCGGCGCCACTGGTCGAAGCCCCAGCGCGGATCGACCTCCGCGCGACGTACCCGCCCGGTCTGGTTCAGTTGCAGCCCGAACGCCTCGCTCATCGCCTCGGTCGCCGCGACGGCCTCCGGTCGCCTCCGGTCAGCACGGAATCGCACCCGGTCGCCGAACGGCGCATCGGAGCCGTTGCCGGCGCGCAGCGCGGCGAGGACGATCCGGAAGTCCCGGCCTCCCGTCACGTCGGCGACCAGTGGCACGTCGCTCTCGAGTAGTGTCCGAGTTCGGCTGGCGATCTCCCAGAGTGCCTGTCGGAGCAGGCCTCCGTACGACTCCCACGCCGGGGTCGCCGCTGGCGGCTCGACCCTGAATTGCTTCCGGCGTCCGGCATTGATGGCGACGGTCGCCCCGACCGGGACGAGGCGGATCTGACGGAACACCGTCCGGTCGCTGACGAGCTGGCTCCCGATCGTGCCCTCGAGGAGGAAGGACGCGAGCTGGTCGTCGTCGCGGTCGAGGGGGTGCCCCGACGCGTGCGCCCACTCCGCGAGCTCGATGAGCGAGGAGCCGACGGCCCACCGGGCGCCGGCCCGGTAGAGGTAGAGGCGCGCTGCGCCGTTCGCGTCGGTCCCGATGGAGGCCGAGGTCGCGGTCCTCGTGACACTCGTGTAGGCGCCGTCGTGTCCTCCGGACACCTCGTCGCCACGAGCGCGGCGGCCGTCCTCGCCGAAGACGACGTCCGGGCCCACGAAGGCGTAGCCGGACAGCACGGCCTCCGGAAGGCGTCCGTCCGAGGTCGCGATCACGGACTCGGGCACGGCACCGACGTTCGCCCGGTCAGGTCTGCGAGGCACGCCGATCAGAGCCGGACCGCGCCCGGTGCACGGCTGACACCCCTGGTGTCGAAGAAGTTGCGTGCTCGGCCGGCGAGGGCATCGACGTCGTACTCGTCGTGTGCCTGGAGCAGGACGACGACGTCGGCTTCCGAGACTGCCGCGTCCAGTGACTCGACACGGCTGCGTTCGCCGGATCCGAGGAACCACCGTTCGACGTGCGGGTCGTGGAAGGACAGCTCGGCACCGCGGCGGAGGAGCTCCTCGGCGACGTCGACCGCGGGTGACTCCCGCTGGTCGGCGATGTTCGCCTTGTACGTGACCCCGAGCAGCAGGACCGAGGCGCCCTCCAGTGTCGTTTCACGGTGGGCCAGGAGTTCGGCGATCCGGTCGACCACGTAGCTCGGCATCGATGCATTGATGCTCTCGGCGAGCTCGACGAAGCGGAACGGGTACCCGAGGCGACGCTTCACCTCGAAGCTGAGGTAGTTCGGGTCGATCGGGATGCAGTGACCGCCGACACCCGGCCCCGGCCGGAAGGCCTGGAACCCGAAGGGCTTGGAGGACGCCGCGTCGATGACGTCCCAGATGTCGATCCCGAGGTCGTGGCAGAACTTCGCCATCTCGTTGACCAGGGCGATGTTGATGTGACGGTAGGTGTTCTCCAGGAGCTTCGCCGTCTCGGCTTCCTTTGCACCCTTCGCACGGACGACGGTGTCCACGAACCGGGAGTAGAAGTCGACCGCGACGTCCGACGACCGCTCGGAGACACCGCCGACGACCTTCGGGGTGTTCGCCAGTCCGAAGTGGGGGTTGCCCGGATCGATGCGCTCAGGAGAGAACGCGAGGAAGAAGTCCTCGTCGAGGCGCAGGCCCGAGCCCTCGAGGATCGGCAGGACCACTTCCTCGGTCGTCCCGGGGTAGGTCGTGCTCTCGAGGACCACGAGCGTGCCGGCGGTCAGGTTGCGACCGATGGTCTCGACTGCGCCGCGCACGGCGGCCAGGTCCGGCGCGCCGTCCACCGTGAGCGGGGTCGGGACGCAGATCACGATCGCGTCGGCGCCGGCCAGGTCCGTCGGATCGGCGGACGCACGATAGCCAGCGTCGACCATCGCCCGTACCTCGGCGTCGCTGATGTCGTCGACGTGCGAGCGTCCGTCGTTCAGGTCGCTGACGCGATCCACGTTCTGTTCGAACCCGATGACCGCCAAGCCGGCCTTCACCGCTTCCTGGGCGAGCGGGAGTCCGACGTACCCCTGACCTACGACGACGAGACGCAAAGGTTCCTCCGTGAGCATTCGTTCAAAAACCTCGGCAAGCCTAGTGTGTTCGTGACGAGGACTCGTGCATCGCTCCCACTAGATTGTCCTGAGCTCCGACCCGCTCCCGGAAAGGCCCGTCTTGCGCCCCATCGACCTCAGTCGACCCGATGTCCGTGTCTTCGCAGTCCTCGGGTGGGTGGGCGTGACGATCCTGCTCGGGACCGTGGCCGTCCTCGTCGATGACGACGTGGTGTGGCTCGGGTGGACCGTGCTCGTCGCCTGGGTCGTGCTGAGCGGTGTCGGGGTCCTCGTCCTCTACCGAGCCGCGCGTCGCCGCGCGCAGGCCGAGGTCGCTGCCCGGGAGCGGCGGGCGCGGAACGCACGGAACGAGCGCGCCGCGCAGCAGGCCGCGAAGGCGGAACAAGCTGCCGTGGACGCCGCCCGTACGGCGGCTGAGCGGGAAGGGGCCGAGCTCTCCCGAGCCGTCCCGATGCGGGATCTCTCGACGACGGCGGCACGACGCTCCGTCGTCTCCCACTGGTCCCGCGCGAATCCGCGGTCCATCCAACGCTTCGGCGCGAAGAACCGATCGATGTGGGCTGCCGAGGTGCTGGCGTTCCGAGCGAGCCGCGGTCGGTACGGGCTCGACGCCCTCGATCGCGCTGTCCTCGCAGCCGCCAAGGGCGCGCCGGAGGCATTCGACCCGGGCACCCTGCTGACCTTGGCTCGACTGCTGGCGGCCTTCGAGACGGAGCCGCAGACGCGGATCGCGCAACGCATCCTCCGGTACCTTTCCGGCCCGGCGGGCGCATCGCTGTCCGCCGAAGCGCGGCACGTGGCCACCGAACTCCTCCTGCTCGGTGGTGACGAGACCAGCGCGGAGCGGATCGTGCAGCGGACGGCGAACCCGGACTACCGCCACTTCCTGCACCGAGCCGATCTGGCGAACCCGTTCCTTCCCGGCCACGAAGACCTCTCCATGCAGAGCTGGCTCGACCTGTTCAACCTCACCTACACCGATCACGCGCTCGAACCGGTGCGCCTCTCAGCCGAGGGAGCCACCCCGTTCGACCGTCTCGACAGCGTTCCGTCAGACCGGGTGGCAGACGGGCCGCTCGTGACCGTCATCATGACCTGCTTCCGTCCCGACGACGGTATGATCACGGCGATCCGATCGATGATCCGGCAGAGCTGGCGGACCTGGGAGCTGCTCGTCATCGACGACGGCTCCGGCCCGGGGTACGACGCGGTCCTGGCGCAGGCCGCGGCGATGGACCGTCGCGTCCGGGTGATCCGCTCCGCGGAGAACCGGGGGACGTACTTCCAACGCAACGAGGGCATCCGGAGGGCCTTCGGTGAGTACGTCACGATGCACGACTCGGACGACTGGGCGCACCCCCGCCGACTGGAGATCCAGGTCAGGCATCTCGAGGCGCACCCGGACCTCGTCGGCAACGTGACGTCCTCGCTCCGTGTCACCAACGACCTCGCGTTCGTCCAGCCGCGCAGCGCTTCGCTCCGCCTCACCGAGACTTCTCTGCTGTTCCGCCGACGGACCGTGGTGGACCGTGTGGGCTACTACGACGACGTCCGCAAGGGTGCCGACAGCGAGTTCCGCCTGCGCATCGAATCAGCGTTCGGTTCACGGGTCCCGCTCCTCGAGCTCCCCGTGCCGCTCATGTTGGTCCGCTATTCCCGAACATCCCTCACCGGATCCGACTTCGGTGATGGGTGGGTGCACTCGGCGCGCGTCGCGTACAAGAGCGGCTGGATGCGCTGGCACGAACAGATCGCCGCGGGCGAGGCAGCTCCGCGCATCGAGCACCCGATGGCGTCGCGGCCGTACCCGGCGAACGAGTACATCCAAGGCGTGCCGGTCCCCGAGCGGACGCTCGACGTCGTGGTCGTTTCCGACTACCGTCCGGGCGCGAACACGGCTGGGACGCTCGAGCGTCTCGTCGAGGACCTCGACCACCTGGCCGCTTCGCGCACCGTCGGCATCGCGCAGATCGATTCGGTCAGCACCTGCAAGGACGCCGCGCTGCTCCCGGCCCGGCTGCAGGACCTCGTCAACGAGGGCCGCATCGTGCAGCTCCATGATGCGGACCGTGCAACGGCGAGCACCGTCGTCGTGACCGCCGCCTCGATGTTGACTGGCTTGCCGTCCGAGAGCCGCAACATCCGCGCCGAACGGACCATCCTCGTCGAGGACGTGGAATCGGCCCGCGACCTGGTCAACGTGACGTACGTGCGAGTCGACTCCGTTGCCGTTGCCGCTGCGGCATTCGGGCCGGATCCGGAACTCCGGTCGCCGAATCCCGATGGCCTGAGCGCGCTCGTGGACGAGACAACGGAGGACACACCGGAGGTCCCGACCGAGCAGCCGACGAGCGCGTCACTGGACGACGTTGCTCCAGTGCACGGGAGCTTCGCCGAGCCGACCTCCTTCGCCGCGCTCCCCGAGACGCAGCTCGAACTCGTCAACCGCGCTCTGGGCCTCCCCCAGAACGCGACGATCGTCGAACTCGGGAGCGGACACTCGACCGTTCGGCTCGCGGCGGCCATCGCGCAGAGTCGCCCAGACCTCCGCCTCGTCTCCCTGGACCACGACGCGCACTACGCGGGCGAGACACGGCGCATGCTCGCGGACGCGGGAGTGGCAGACCAGGCCACCGTCGTCGACGCTCCTCTCGAGCGCTTCGACTTCGACGGGGAGGCCTTCCCGTGGTACAGCCGGGGCGCCTGGGAGTCGATCCAGTCCATCGACCTCCTGTTCGTCGACGGACCTCCCGCGTCGGTGCGGATCCACTCCCGCTGGCCCGCGGTCCCGCTCCTCGGGGGCCGACTGAGCGACGGCGCGATCCTCGCCGTCGACGACGCGGACCGTCCCGACGAGCGCTCCGTGATCGACGACTGGCAGGAGCGCGCGGCCCTGACGAGCGCGGGGACGGCCGGGCGCACGGCGTTCTTCCATTGTGGTACGGCTACCGAGTGACGGTCCGGCTCGAAGTGGGTGACCAGCCGGTCGGGGTGTGGTTGCGATCGCCGTCGTGACCGTTCGGTAGAGTCTCCTGGCCATGGGAATCCGAAGATCAGTCACCGAAACCCGCGGATTCCGCCAGGACATCCAGGGGCTGCGCGCCGTCGCGGTCGCCCTCGTGATCGTGTACCACCTCTTCCCGAAGCACCTTCCCGGTGGCTTCGTCGGAGTGGACGTGTTCTTCGTGGTCTCCGGCTTCCTCATTTCCGGGCACCTGTTGCGCGAGGCGACGACGTCCGGCCGGGTGGACGTCCCACGCTTCTGGCTGCGGCGTGCTCGCCGGCTGCTCCCGGCGGCCGTCCTCGTGATCCTCGTGGTCGCGGCGACGGCGTTGCTCGTCCTCCCCATGACGGCGTGGCGAGAACTCGGGCTCCAGACATTCGCGAGCACGTTCTACGTCGAGAACTGGCGACTCGCGCTTAACGCTGACACGTACACTGCTGCGTCGCCCTCGACGAGTCCGTTCCAACACTTCTGGTCCTTGTCGGTCGAGGAGCAGTTCTACCTCGTCTGGCCGTTCGTGTTCCTGCTCGCAGCAATCCCGAGCATCCGTCGGCGAGGCCACGCCCGCAGCAGGACGGTCGTCCTCGTGACCATCGCCGTGATCACAGCGGCCTCGCTGGCGTACTCGATCTGGTACACGGACCACAGCCGAGCGGCTGCCTACTTCGTGACCCCCACACGCATGTGGGAGCTGGCGGCGGGGGCGCTCATCGCGTTCGTGCCGGTACGGGCCAGGCTCGGTCTCGTGTGGACCGAGGCACTCCGCTGGGGTGGGCTCGCTCTCGTCGGGCTCACTGCGCTCGTCTACACGGACGCGACGGCATTCCCCGGCGTGGCAGCCGCCGTCCCCGTGCTCGGCGCGGTGGCGTTCGTCGTGGCGGGTTCGTGCGGAACCCCGCTGGGGCAGGCCTCGCCACTCCGTTGGCGTCCGGTGCAGCTGACGGGCGACGTGTCGTACAGCCTCTACCTGTGGCACTGGCCGCTGATCGTGCTCACCACCGCGTGGGTCGACCGCGCGCTGCTGCCGCTCGAGAAGATCGGTCTCCTGGGACTCTCCGTCGGGCTCGCAGCGCTCAGCTACACCTACGTTGAGAACCGGTGGCGGGTGCTCCCTGTGCGTCGGCACGCGTCCGGTCGTCGCCCGCGCCGCGTGCTGTCCGCCGTGTCCGCGGCTGTCGTGCTCGGGGTGGCGGTCTCGGGAGCCGCCCTGGTGGTCGTGCCGCAACGCGTCGCCGACGACGCCGCCGCGACCGCCGGAGCCCGGCCCGGCGCCGCGGCGGCGTTGCGGGGGGACTTCGCGACGACGACCCGCGGCGGTCCGGTTCCGTCACCGGTCGGCGCCAACCAGGACAACTGGACGACGGCGCACCCCGATTGTCAGCAGAAGCTCGGTCCCTTCACCGGCCTGACCACCTGCGCGGTCGGAGCGAGTGCGACGAGCGCACGTCTGCGGGTGGCCCTCGTCGGGGACTCGCACGCCGGACACTGGGAGCCTGCGGTCGAGAAGGTCGCGGACGAGCGGGGCTGGGCGGTGACGACGTACGTCCGATCGGCCTGCCCGATCACCACGGTCCGTGCCGCCGGATCGACCGACCACGACGATGCCTGCACCAAGTGGAACGACGCGGTGCTCCGCGCCCTCGCCGATGAGCACTACGACGCAGTCATCGTCGCCTCGGCGTCGTACACCGCCTTCCCCGCGGCCTCCGGTCGGTCGCCGGCCGAGGAAGCAGCCATCGGGTACGCGGGGGCATGGGAACGCATACTCGCGACCGGGGCGCGCGTGGTGCCGATCGAGGACAACCCCGATCCGACGGCCGCGGGGATCGCGGACATCGACGCATGTGCCGCCGAGCACGCCGACGACCTGGGGCCGTGCCTCTTCCGTCGGCCCGCGTCCGACGCAGACCCGCAGATCGCAGCGGCTGCCCGAGCGGATGTCCGTGTGGTCGACACCACCGACCTGTTCTGCAACAACCGGGTGTGCTCGCCGATCATCGGCGGCGTGCTCGTCTACCAGGACCGCACACACATCACGGCGACGTACGCGAAGTCGCTGGCGCCGTACCTCGGTGACCGACTGGCACCTCTCGTGGAGGGCTGACCTCAGACCGTCGAGTTGTAGGCCGAGATGACGTCCTTCGCACTCCCGACCTGCTTCAGCTCGCCGCCGTCCAGCCAGGCAACCTGATCGCACATCGACTGCACCATGCTCATGGAGTGGGACACCAGGATGATGGTGCGGCCCTCCTTCTGCATGTCCTTGAACTTCCCCTCGCACCGCTTTCGGAAGGTCGCGTCGCCGACCGCCAGCACCTCGTCCACGACGAGGATGTCCGGGCTCACACTGATCGCCACGGAGAAGCCGAGCCGCACGTACATGCCGGACGAGTAGTTCTTCACCGGTTGGTCGATGAAGTGGCCGACGCCGGAGAAGGAGACGATGTCGTCGAACTTCCGTGCGACTTCCTTGCGGCTCATGCCGAGGATCGAACCGTTGAGGAAGATGTTCTCGCGCCCGGAGAGTTCGGGGTGGAAGCCCGAACCGACCTCGAGCAACGACGCCTGCTTGCCCGTCGCCTGGATGGTGCCCTGTTCCGGCCAGAGGATCTTCGCCAGGCACTTCAGCAGCGTCGACTTGCCGGAACCGTTCTTGCCGATGAGACCGAAGGTCGAGCCGTGCGGCACCTCGAAGGACACGTCGCGGAGCGCCCAGAAGTCCTCGTGGACGCTCTTCTTGCCACGCATGACCGCACTCTTCAGGGAGCTGTTCCGCTCGTGGTAGAGCCGGAAGCGCTTCGAGACGTTCTCGACGGAGACAGCGACGTCGTTCACAGGAGTTCAGCCAGTTTCTTCTCGTTCTTCGCGAAGACCCAGAAGCCGATCGCGAGCATGCCGAAGGCAGCGAAGACGCACCAGACCAGGTCGTGACCAGCGGGCATGCGGTTGTCGTAGAGCAGGTTCCGGAAGGCCACGGAGAAGTGCTCCATGGGGTTCAGGTGGTAGAGGTCGACCAGCCAGGCGGTCTTCGGGGTGACCGCGTCCTCGACGAGGGAGATGGGGTAGATGATCGGCGTCAGGTACATCCAGAGCCGGAGCAGGATGCCGACGAGGTGCTGCATGTCACGGAAGTGCACGTTGATCACCGCGAGCACCATCGACAGCCCGACCGCGAACATGCCGAGGAGCACCATCAGGATCATGGTGAACGGCAGCCAGAGCCAGATGTTCGCGCCGAAGAGCAACAACGCGATCGCGAGCACCGCCATCTCGAGCACCCAGGTGAAGCCGACCGACCCCATGGCGGAGATCGGCAACACCATGCGCGGGAAGTACACCTTCTTGACGAGTGATCCGTTCGACACGATGGAGGACATCCCACCGTTCACGACGCTCGTGAAGAACGTCCACGGCAGCAGGCCGCACATGAGCCACAACGGGTAGATGTTCAGACCGGACGGGTCGCCGATCTCGATCTTCGCCTTGAAGATGAACGAGTACACCAGCGTGTAGATCAGCATCAGGGCGAGCGGATTGATGAGTGACCACAGTTGCCCGAAGAGCGTCCGCCGGTACTTTCCCTTGACCTCCCGCGCGATCAGGTTGGCGAGGAGCTCGCGAGACGATGCGAGCTCGTTGAGGTAGGTCATTCGGTTCTCTCCGGGGGTGGGCGCCGAGCGGGGTCCACCCCGAAACGCTTGGGGACGACCTATTCTCACACGTCTCCGAGGGTCTCTCGCCAAGTCCCGCCGGTGCGCCGTATGTTGGGAGGACACACAGCATCCAGAGCCGCGATCCTCCGGGAATCCGCGGCGACTCGGCGAACGGATGTGCGGTCGCTGGAAGCAATCAAGTAGGGTCCTCAGGTGCGAGTAATCTTCGCGAACCATTCGTCCGCTCCGACCAACCTCGGAGGCGCGGAACGGTCGCTCCTCCGGTTCGTCGAGGACTGGCAACGGATCGACCCCGGACTCGAACCCGTGTTCTTGACGAAGGCCCCCGAAGGCACCTTCATCAAGGCCCTCAAGGAACGTGGCTGGCCGTTCAAGGCCTACCGGTTCCGCGGCTGGGCGCTCCCCAGCGAGCAGCCCGCCCCGGCAGCCGAACAGGCGGCCTTCGCCACCGTCGACTACGCCACGGTGCGCGCGATGATCGATTTGTTCCGGAAGAACCGTCCCGACCTGGTCGTCACGAACACCCTGGTCGCTCCGTGGGCCTCGTTCGCCGCAGCAGCGCTCGGCATCCCCCAGGCATGGATCATCCGTGAGTACGGCGACCTCGACCACGGCCTGCACTTCCAGGTCGGTCGACACGCGACCTTCCGCGACATCGGGCTGATGTCCGGCGCCGTGATCACCAACTCCGAAGCGATGCGCGCGCACCTCGCAACGGACATCGACAGCGACAAGATCAGCGTGGCGTACCCGGTCGTCGACACCGACGCGCTGCTCGCCGGTCGCGACGGGGTGCCAGCCGTGACGCCGTTCCCGCAGCCGAACTCCGACCTGCGCGTCACCGTGGTCGGTCGCGTCGAAGAGGGCAAGGGGCAGCACCGCGTCATCGAGGCGCTCGGGCTCCTCCGCGAGCGTGGACTGCACGTGACGGCCTGCTTCGTCGGGTCGTGGAAGTACCCGGGCTACGACCAGCAGCTCCTCGCGCGCGCTCGGAAGCTGGGTGTCGAGGACCAGCTCGTGTTCGCCGGCGAGCAGCACGACCCGGCGCCGTACATCGCGGCCTCTGAGGTGTGCGTGACGCCGTCGACGCTCGAGGCGTTCGGACGGACGACCGCCGAGTACATGGCGATGGGCCGCGCGGTCGTCGCGTCGTCGTCGGGCGGGAGTGCTGAGCTCGTCGCCGAGGGCGTGACCGGTCGCCTGTTCGACGTCGACGACGTCCGGACGCTGGCCGACGCGCTCGAGACGTACGCCCGTGACCGCGCACTCGCAGCGGAGCACGGCGCGGCGGCACCGGAACGACTGTCCGAGCTGATGGCCGTCCACACGAACGCGGCGGCGATCGCACGCCTGCGAGCCGTCGCCGAGACCGGAGACGGGTACCGACTCCCCGAGATCGCGCAGTACTGGTTCGGGCTGCCGGCGGCGTACGCCTCGCTCGGCGCGACGAGCGCGAAGGCGGCCGTCGGCCTGTTGGCGAACCGTCTCAAGACCCGCTCGGGGGCGGTCGGCCGCATCCTGGCGCGTCCGGGAGTGGTGTTCAGGAGGCTCGCTCGCCGATGAACGTCCCCCGCCGTCCCGTCACGGTGGTCGTCCCGATCTACGACGACCTCCCGGGCCTCGAACGATGCATCGTCGCGCTGCGCGACGGTGTGGACTTCGACGTCGACCGGGTCCTGCTCAGCAACGACGCCGGGCCGAACGCCGACCTGATCGAACGTCGGGTGCTCGAGCTCATCGACGGGCACGACGGGTTCTCGTACGTCCGGAACGAGCGGAACCTCGGGTTCGTCGGCAACTGCAACCGCGCGGTGCTCGAGGTCGACACGACCGGCAACGACGTGCTGCTCCTGAACAGCGACACCGTGCCGGCGCCCGGCTTCGTGGAGGAGATGGCGGCGGTGCTCGCGTCGGACGAGATGATCGGTGTCGTCTGCGCCCGGAGCGACAACGCGACGATCGCGTCGCTGCCATTCTCCCGACGCAACCCGTCGGCGAACGTCTCGCCTGCACGGACGAAGCAGGTGCACGCCGCGGTCCGTGACCTGCTCCCGCGCGCCACTCCGGCGCCCGTCGCGATGGGCTTCTGCTTCCTCACCCGCCGGTCGCTCATCGAACGGTTCGGCTTGTTCGACGAGGTCTTCTCCCCCGGGTACGGCGAGGAGAACGACTACTGCTTGCGCATCAACGAGCACGGCTACACGTCGGTGTTCGCGAACCGTGCGCTCGTGATCCACACGGGCTCGACGAGCTTCAGCGGTGACCGGGGTCCGACCCTCCGTCTGGCGCACGAACGCATCCTGCTCGAGCGCTACCCGTTCTACGGTGGCGCGCTCGCACTGTTCCAGAGCCGGTTCCGCGACGCCGTCGACGTGTTCGCCGACACGTTCCTGCCGAACGACGGCGTCGTCCGGGTCGCCCTCCACCTGCCGACCGTGGTCGACGCGAACACGGTTGCTCGCGTGTCCGCGGTGCTCGCCGGCGCCCCGGAGGACGTCGTCGTGACCCTCATCGTCACCCGACAGCAACTTCGGGCTGCGCGCGCCGCCTTCCCGGGTGCCAAGGTCGCTGCCGGTGTCCGCTCACGGCAGGTGTACGACGTCGGGATCGCGCTCGGCCCGGTGACGACGTTCGACGCATTGACCGCGCTGAACGCCAGCGCTCCGCGTTGGGTGCTCGTCGACGCGATCGCACCGTTGACGCGCTGGTCGCTCGCGGTCGCACACCACCGGTCGACGGCGCTGGACCGCATCATCCGCCGCTACGAGGACCGGACCGTCCCGTGGCGCGGCGCTTCGGACCTGGTCCGGGTCGTACGGTCGGCCGCGGAGGAGCCCATCGACGCGGAACGGCTCCGTGCCCGGTGGACTGCCGTGACCGACATCGCCGAGGCGACCGGCCTCATGGTCCACCCCGCGAGCGTCTCGATGCGTCGGTTGGCCGCGCTCGCCTTCGGCGCGCGCAATCCGCGCCTCACCGCACGCCTCCGCTCGATCGCGGGCCGCGGCGTCTGACGCGACCCCCAACCGGCCCGGAGGCACCTGGCGGCCCCGCCCCGCACCTCCAGGCCGTCAGACGAGCGCGTCGATGACGGGCCGGTGCCGGTCCGCCCCGTCGGCGTCCCACCCGCCGAGCAGGTGGAGCGTCGCGATGCGGAACGCGAGCGCGCGCACCAGCAGCTGCGACCACTCGGCGACACCGTCGCCGAGTGCGTCGAGGCGGTCCGCCGGCAGGTCGTGCCAGCAGACGGCGTCGACCGCGGCGACCGCTGCCCCGAGTCCGGCGGGTCGCCAGTACGGCGGCCAGTCGATGACGGCGGGCGGGTGTCCGTCGGCGAACAGCACGTTGCCGAGCAGGTCGCCGTGCACGAGTTGTGACGGTGTCCGGACGGGTCGGAACGCTGCGGCCAGGCGGTCGAGCGCCGGGTCCTGCGGGAGTGGTTCCTCGCCCCAGGCCATGCGGTCGGCCCGGCTCCACGGGTCGTCGTCTCGTCCGGCGTCGGGGCCGACGCCGAGGAACGCGGGGCGGTCGAGGTGGGCGATGGCGCGGTGGAAGGCACCGCCCGCGCGGATGACGTCCTCGATCCGGGTCTCGTCGGCCCAACCGGGGAGGTACTCCCATGCTTCCCAGTCCCCCGCACGCCAGCCGCCGTCCCGCCTGGCGACCGGGCGCGGCGTGCGGAACGCCGACGTGTGCGGGAGTGCTGCGAGGACGCCCGCCCGCCAGTCGGTCACGGCGGGCGGGTCGTGCGGACGCAGCACGACGGCACCCGCCCGCCAGGTCAGACCACGGCCGCCGGTGAGGCGCTCGAGCGGCTCGTGCACGGCGAACGCGCGGAGCACGTCGGCGCCTGGTCGGATCACGCGGACCGCAGGACCTTCTCCATCGGCCGACCCTTCGCGACCTCGTCGACGAGCTTGTCGAGGTACCGGATCTGCCGCATGAGCGGGTCGTCGAGCTCCTCGATCCGCACACCGCAGATCACGCCGGTGATGAGCGGCGCGTTCGGGTTGAGGTGTGCCGCCGCGAAGAACTGCTCGAACGTGGTCTCGTCGGCGAGGTGCCGGGCGAGTGCCGCGTCGTCGAAGCCGGTGAGCCACTCGATGACGGTGTCGAGCTCCGCCTTCGTGCGGCCTTTCCGCTCCACCTTGGCCAGGTAGAGCGGGTAGACGTCCGCGAACGGGGTGGCGAAGATCCGGTGCGCCATGGTCAGACCAGGCAGCGCGGGCCGAGCAGGCTCTTCAGTTCGCCGAACAGGTCCGGGGTGAGGTTGACCGGGAACGGCAGCTCGAACGTCCGCGCCACGTCGTCCTTGATCAGCTTCAGCCGCACCTCGGTCTCGCCGTGGTGCCGCCCGAGGACGGCGGCGAGCTCGGTCACCGTCGTGGTCGTCGCCTGGCGCTCGGGCAGGCTCAACGTGAGCGGGCCGGAGCCCATCGCGTCGCCGACGTTCGGCTGGAACATGCTCACCGCGTGCAGGGCCTTGCCGTCGTCGCGGACGTTGACCCGGCCGCGGAGGACCACGATCGAGTCCGCCACGAGCGAGGGCCCGAACTCCTGGTAGGTCTTGCCGAGGAACATGACGCCGATCTCGCCGCCGAAGTCCTCGATCTGGACGATGCCGTAGGGGTTGCCGCTCGTCTTCGCCACGCGGTGCTGCACGCTCGTGAGGAGGCCCGCGACCGTGACGGTCTCGCCCTCGACCGAGTCGTCGGCCGCGATGAGGTCGGCGATGGTGATCGACTGGTGCTTCGCGAGCTCGATCTCGAGGCCGGCGAGCGGGTGGTCGGACACGTACAGGCCGAGCATGTCGCGCTCGAACGCGAGCTTGTCGCGCTTCGACCACTCCGGACGGTCGGGCACCTGGGACACCGCGGCCGCGGCGGCCGGTGATTCCTCGGCGACCTCGGCGAACAGCGAGTCGAAGTCGAACCCCACGTTGCCGTGGGCCTCGTCGCGCTTGACCTTCACCGCGCCCTCGACCGCGCCCTCGTGGATCTCGACGAGCGCCCGCCGGGTGTCGCCGAACTCGTCGAAGGCGCCGGCCTTGATGAGGGATTCGACCGTGCGCTTGTTCGCCGACGAGATCGGGATCTTGCGGAGGAAGTCGTGGAAGGACTCGAACGCGCCCTTCTCGGTGCGGGCCTTCACGATGTCGTCGACGACGTTGAACCCGACGTTGCGGATCGCGCCCATGCCGAAGCGGATGTCGTCGCCGACGGCCGCGAAGAACCCGATCGACTCGTTGACGTCCGGCGGCATGACCTTGATGCCCATGCGGCGGCACTCGTTGAGGTACAGCGCGAGCTTGTCGCGGGCGTCGCCGACGGACGTGAGTAGCGCGGCCATGTACTCGGCCGGGTAGTGCGCCTTGAGGTAGGCGGTCCAGAACGACACCACGCCGTACGCGGCGGAGTGCGCCTTGTTGAACGCGTAGTCGGAGAAGGGCAGCAGGATGTCCCACAGCGTCTTGATCGCCGCGTCGGAGTACCCGTTGTCCTTCATGCCCTGCTCGAAGCCGGCGTACTGCTTGTCCAGCTCCGACTTCTTCTTCTTGCCCATCGCGCGGCGGAGGATGTCCGCTTGGCCGAGGGAGAACCCGGCGACCTTCTGCGCGATGGCCATGACCTGCTCCTGGTAGATGATCAGGCCGTACGTACCGTTGAGGATCTCCGCCAGGGGCTCTTCGAGCTCGGGGTGGATCGGCGTGATCGCCTGTTCGCCGTTCTTGCGGAGCGCGTAGTTCGTGTGCGAGTTCGCACCCATCGGCCCCGGACGGTACAGGGCGATGAGCGCGGAGATGTCCTCGAAGTTGTCCGGCTTCATCAGGCGGAGCAGACCGCGCATCGGGCCGCCGTCGAGCTGGAACACGCCGAGGGTGTCGCCGCGCTGCAGGAGCGCGTACGCCTCGGGGTCCTCGAGCCCCATGGTCTCGAGGTCGAGCTCGATCCCGCGGTTCGTCTTGATGTTGTCGAGGGCGTCGCTGATGATCGTGAGGTTCCGGAGGCCCAGGAAGTCCATCTTGATCAGGCCGAGCGACTCCGCTGCCGGGTAGTCGAACTGCGTGACGATCTGGCCGTCCTGCTCCCGCTTCATGATCGGGATGATGTCGATCAGCGGGTCGCTCGACATGATGACGCCGGCCGCGTGCACGCCCCACTGACGCTTCAGTCCCTCGAGCCCGAGCGCGGTGTCGAACACCGTCTTCGCCTCCGGGTCGGTCTCGACGACCGTGCGGACGTCGACGGCTTCCTTGTAGCGGGGGTGGTCCTTGTCGAAGATCCCGGTGAGCGGGATGTCCTTGCCCATGACGGGCGGCGGCATCGCCTTCGTGAGTTTCTCGCCCATGCCGAACGGGAACCCGAGGACGCGCGAGGAGTCCTTGAGCGCCTGCTTCGCCTTGATCGTGCCGTACGTGACGATCTGCGCGACGCGCTCCGACCCGTACTTCTCGGTGACGTACTTGATCGCCTCACCGCGGCGCCGGTCGTCGAAGTCGACGTCGAAGTCGGGCATGGAGACGCGGTCCGGGTTGAGGAACCGCTCGAAGATCAGGCCGTGCCGGATCGGGTCGAGGTCGGTGATGCGCATCGCGTACGCCACCATCGAGCCCGCACCCGAACCACGGCCCGGACCGACGCGGATGCCGTTGTTCTTCGACCAGTTGATGAAGTCGGCGACCACGAGGAAGTACCCCGGGAAGCCCATCTGGTTGATGATGCCGGTCTCGTAGTCGGCGCGCTCCTGGACCTCGGCCGGGATGCCGCCCGGGTACCGGTACTGCAGCCCCTTCGCGATCTCCTTCTCGAACCAGGTCTGCTCGGTCTCGCCCTCGGGCACGGGGAACTTCGGCATGTAGTTCGCCGCAGTGTCGAACTCGACGTTGCACCGCTCAGCGATGAGCAGGGTGTTGTCGCACGCTTCGAGGTTGTCCCGGAAGACGTGCCGCATCTGCTGGGGGGTCTTCAAGTAGAACTCGTCGGCGTCGAACTTGAAGCGGTTCGGGTCGTTGAGCGTGGACCCGGACTGCACGCAGAGGAGCGCCGCGTGCGACTTGGCGTCGTGCGAGTGCGTGTAGTGCAGGTCGTTCGTGCCGACGAGCGGGATGTCGAGGTCCTTCGCGAGGCGGATCAGGTCGCTCATGATCCGGCGCTCGATCTCGAGCCCGTGGTCCATGACCTCGGCGAAGTAGTTCTCCTTGCCGAAGATGTCGCGGTAGTCCGCCGCGGCCTTGACGGCTTCGTCGTACTGCCCGAGGCGCAGGCGCGTCTGGATCTCGCCCGAGGGGCAGCCCGTCGTCGCGATGATGCCCTCGTGGTACTGCTCGAGCAGCTCGATGTCCATGCGGGGCTTGAAGTAGTAGCCCTCGATCGAGGCGCGCGAGGACAGGCGGAACAGGTTGTGCATGCCCGTGGTGTTCTCGGCGAACATCGTCATGTGCGTGTACGCGCCGGACCCGGAGACGTCGTCCCCGCCGCCGTCGCCCCAGCGCACGCGGGTCTTGTCCGACCGGTGGGTGCGGGGCGTGATGTACGCCTCGGTCCCGATGATCGGCTTCACACCGCCGGCCTTCGCGGCCTTCCAGAACTCGAACGCGCCGAACATGTTGCCGTGGTCGGTCACCGCCACGGCGGGCATGCCCTGCGCAGCGGTCTCCGCCACGAGGTCGGAGAGCCTGGCGGCACCGTCGAGCATCGAGTACTCGCTGTGCACGTGCAGGTGGACGAAGGAGTCGGAATCCGACACGGAACCTCCGGTTCGAAGGAGCTGCTGCGGGGCGTGAACAGCCTAACCGCGCCCACCCACATTCCCGGGCGCGTCGAGCGCGTCGCGGGAGTCCGCCCGGGGTCAGCGCACGAGCGGCAGCCAGATGTCGTCGACGATCTCGACGATCCGGCTGTCCGGCAGCGGCTTGAGCGACATCACGAGGTCGTGTCGCACCAGGTCGGACGGCAGCGAGGCGATCCCGTCCGACCAGTCCCGCGCCGGGATCTCCCCGCGCGCGGCGGCCCGCTCGAGCATCACCCGACCGATCGTCGACCGCCCGCCGAGCAACCGGTCCCGGAGGTCCGCCGGGGACAGTCCGGTCTCGACGTTGATGCTCGCCATGTACACGCTGATGGCCGCCATGAAGCCCGAGCGGTAGGCGTTGAAGTCGCGGAGCGCGTGCAGCACGTCGCTCCGGAGCGACCCGGTGTCGACGAGCTCGCGCCGCGAGAAGAGGCCGCCGTGCTGGAGCGCCGCGAGCACGAGGTCCACCTTCGCCGGCCAACGCCGGTAGAGGACCGGCTTCGACGTCCCGGCCCGGGCCGCCACGCCCTCGAACGTGAAGGCGGGGTACCCGACCTCCTGCAGCTCCGCCCAGGCGGCGTCGAGCAGGGCTTCCTCGAGTTCGACTCCGCGACGACGCGTCTTCACAAGATCCACTTGCGTATCTTAACCACGAGGGCTACCGTCGTGCTCGTTAAGAAACGAACGCGTATCCAAGGAGCATCGTGGACCGGAACCTCAGCAGACTCGCCATCGCGCTCGTCGTCGGCGCGATGGCGCCGCTGTTCGACTCGACGATCGTCAGCGTCGCCCTGCACACCCTGAGTCACGACCTGCACGCCAGCGTCGAGACGATCCAGTGGGTGAGCACGGGCTACCTCCTCGCGATGGGCGTCACCGTGCCGCTCATCGGCTGGTTGCAGAACCGTGTCGGCGGACGCCGCCTCTGGATGGCGTCGCTCGTCGTGTTCCTCGTCGGCAGCGTCCTCTGCTCGCTGGCCTGGGACGTCACCAGCCTCATCGTCTTCCGGGTCGTCCAGGGCATCGGCGCCGGCGCCATGATGCCGCTCCTGACGACGCTGCTCATGCAAGCGGCCGGCGGCCGGAGCGTCGGGAAGCTCATGTCGATCGTGTCGCTCCCCACCGCCCTCGGCCCCATCCTCGGACCGATCATCGGCGGGCTCATCCTCGGCGCCGGCAGCTGGCCGTGGCTGTTCTGGGTCAACGTGCCGTTCGCCGTCGTCGGACTGGTCCTCGCATGGCGGTTCATCCCCGCTGACGGTCCCACCGGGAGGGCCCGCCTCGACGCCGTCGGGCTCGTGCTCCTCTCCCCCGCCGTCGTCGGCGTCCTGTTCGGGCTGAGCAACGCGAGCCGGACCGACGGGTTCGCCCGCCCCGACGTCTGGGCGCCGCTCGCCGCCGGCCTCGTGCTCCTCGTCGCGTTCGTCCTCTGGGCCACGCGCCGCCGCGAGGCAGCTCTCGTGGACCTCGCGCTGCTCCGGCACCGTCCGCTCGCCGCCGCCGCGACCCTGATGTTCCTGATGGGCGCCGCGCTCTACGGCGGCATGCTCCTGCTCCCGCTGTCCTTCCAGGAGCTGCGCGGCGCGGACGCACTCGGTGCGGGACTCCTGCTCATCCCGCAGGGTGTCGGCTCGCTGCTCAGCCGTTCGCTGGCCGGACGCCTCACCGACCGGATCGGCGCGCGCACCGTCGCCATCGTGGGCTTCGCGATCGTGCTCCTGGCGACGATCCCGTTCGCGTTCGCCGACGGCTCGACGAACCCGTGGTGGATCGGACTCGTCCTCGTGGTCCGCGGTCTGGGACTCGGGGCGGTGATGATCCCGATCATGGCGGTCGGGTTCGTCGGACTCGCTCGGCCGGAGATGCCGCACGCCAGCACGATCACGCGCCTGTCGCAGCAGCTCGGCGGCGCGTTCGGGACGGCGGTGCTCGCGGTCGTGCTCGCGGGCGCCGCGGCCGGGGGCGACCCGGCGGCCGCGTTCCAGCAGGCGTTCTGGTGGGCGATCGGCATCACGGCCTTCGCGACGGCGATGGCCGCGCTCCTCCCCGGTCGGCAGTCCGCTGCCGCGCCCGCTGCCCCCGCCCAGGCCGAGCCCGCGCGCACGACTGCCAGCTGAATGCGACCTAGCCGGGGCGGACGGGAGGCGCGTGGCGGCGCCGCCACGCGCCTCCCGTCCGCCCCGGCCCGACCGACACGCCGGACGCTCCTTCGCGGGGTTCCAGGACACACTGCGCGCGTCGTGCCGGGGTTCCACGGCCGAGCGCCGGCGGCGCCGAGATGCCGAAATTTTGGAACCTCGGGTCCGGCCGGCCGCCCGCGCCGCGCCGCGCCGCTACGCGGCGCGGATGCGGTCGAGCGCCTGCTGCAGGTCCTCCGGGTACTCCGCCGAGTACGACACCCACTCCCCCGTGCGCGGGTGCTCGAACCCGAGCCGCACCGCGTCGAGCCACTGACGCGTCAGCCCGAGTTCGTTCGCGAGCACGGGGTCGGCCCCGTACATCGTGTCGCCGACGAGCGGGTGCCGGGTCGCGGCCATGTGCACGCGGATCTGGTGCGTCCGCCCGGTCTCGAGGTGCACCTCGAGCAGGGTCGCCGACCGGAACGCCTCGAGCGTCTCGTAGTGCGTGACGCTCGGCTTCCCGTCCGCGGTGACTGCGAACTTCCAGTCGCTCGACGGGTGCCGGCCGATGGGCGCGTCGATCGTGCCCGAGGTGGGGTCCGGGTGGCCCTGCGCGAGCGCGTGGTAGACCTTGTCGACCGTGCGCTCCTTGAACGCCCGCTTGAGGTGCGTGTACGCCAGCTCGGTCTTCGCGACGACCATCAGGCCGGAGGTGCCGACGTCGAGGCGGTGCACGATGCCCGCGCGCTCGGCGGCACCCGAGGTCGCGATGGTGAAGCCGGCCGCGGCGAGCCCGCCGGGGACCGTGGGCCCGTCCCAACCCGGTGACGGGTGTGCGGCGACACCGATCGGCTTGTCGACGACGACGATGTCCTCGTCGTCGTGCACGACCGTCATGCCGGGCACCTCGACGGGGACGATCCGCGGTGCTTCCTTCGGGGTCCACTCGACCTCGAGCCACGAGTCGGCGTGCAACCGGTCGGACTTGTCGACGACGACGCCGTCGACGCGCACGCCACCGTCGGCCACGACGTCGGCCACGAAGGACCGGCTGAACCCGAGGAGCTTCGCGATGGCGGCGTCGACACGCTCACCGGCGAGCCCGTCCGGGACGGGCAGCGAACGACTCTCGGTCACGTCGCGTCGTGCCCGAGGGAGTCCCGCCCGTCACGCGGCGCGCGCGGGTCGTCCATGAGGGGCCTGGAGGCGCGGTGGCCGTCCGCCACGGAGGCGTCACCCGGGGCTCCCGCGGCATCTGCCGCGCGCTGCTGCTTCGCCGAGAGGGCGCGGGAACCGTCGAGGTTCACGCCGAAGATGACGAGCAGGACGAAGATCACCATGCTCACGCAGATGAACGAGTCGGCGACGTTGTAGATCGCGGGCATCATCCACGGCGTGGAGATGAAGTCCACCACGTGACCGCGACCGAACCCGGGCTCACGGAAGAGCCGGTCGAGCAGGTTGCCGAGCGCCCCGCCGAGGAGCATGCCGAGCACGAGCGCCCACCACATCGAGCGGATGCGACGCGCGAAGACGATGATCGCGACCACGACGGCGGTCGACACGATCGAGAAGACCCACGTCATGTTCACCGCGAACGAGAACGCGGCGCCCGGGTTCCGGACGTACAGGAACTGCAGGGCGCTCCCGAGCACGGGGACGACGGTGCCGTACGGCAGGTTGGCGACGACGAGCGCCTTCACGCCCTGGTCGAGCGCCACCACGACGACAGCGGCGAAGGCCAGTCCCGCGATCGCGCGGACACTGACCTTCGCTCGTGATGCTGGTCGCGACAACGTCAGTTGCCGAAGCCCTGCGCCGATGCCGGCGCCGGGGTGAGACCGGACTGCTCGGGGCCCGAGCCGTCCAGCTCGGCGAGCTGACCCTGGATGTAGCTCTTGAGCTGTGCGCGGTAGTCACGCTCGAAGGTGCGGAGCTCGTCGATCTTGCCCTCGAGCTGGCGCTGCTCCTGCTCGAGCACCGCGACACGCTGACGGTTGGCGTTCTCGGTGTCGGCGATGATCTGGCGCTGCTTGGCCTCGGCCTCGGACACGAGGCGGGCGGCCTGGGCGGTGCCCTCGGCGATGAGCGCGTCGCGCTTCTCGACACCCTCGCGCACGTGCTCCTCGTGGAGACGTCGGGCGAGCGTGAGGAGGTTCGTGGTGCCCTCGGTGTCCTCGTCCGCGGGGACCGTGGTGGCCGGCGCGGCGGCGGCGACCGGAGCGGGCTCCGGGGCGGCGGCCACGGGGGCGGGCTCCGGCTCGGGCTCGGGGGTCGGTGCGGGCTGCTCGGCCTGGGCCGGCTTCGGAGCCGACTCAGCAGCCTGCAGGCGCTGACGGAGCTCGTCGTTCTCCGCGGTCAGGCGACGCAGCTCGACCACGACCTCGTCGAGGAAGTCGTCGACCTCGTCCTGGTCGTAGCCTTCGCGGAACTTCGTCGGCTGGAACCGCTTGTTGACTACGTCTTCCGGCGTCAAAGCCATTGCCGTCACCTCAATAGAACTGCTGAACGTGTGGAACCACTTGCGTCGCGACCGAATGTACCAGTCGCGCCGAGCGGTGCGGATGCCACGCCGGAGCGAGCATCGATCCCGACCACCGTACACCGACGGCGGCCGTGAACCGTGACCATGACCTGGGCGTGGCGCGTGTCGCGGCTGACCCGGCGCTAGATCAGGTAGCGGACGATCGTCATCGCGATGATGACCACGAGCATCACGATCGTCCAGCCGAAGTCGAGCGCCACTGGTCCCATCCGCAGCGGCGGGAGCGCCTTGCGGACGGTGCGGATCGGCGGGTCGGTCACGGTGTAGACGACCTCGGAGACCACGAGCAGTCCGCCGCGAGGCCGCCAGGAACGGTTGTACGCCTGCACCATGTCGAGCGCGAACCGCCCCCACATCACGAAGAAGTAGAGCAGGAGGAGGAAGTACAGGATCGTGAAGATCGCGGACACGATGGGGCTCGCTCGGCTCGGGTGGGCGTCGTCACGTGGCGACGCTCACGGGGCGGGTGGGCCTGAGGGACTCAGGACTGGGCGAAGAAGGACGCCTCGATGTCGGACTCTACCTCAGGCGTCTCACCGCTCACGGCGACGTGGGCGGGCGAGAGGAGGAAGACCTTGTTCGTGACGCGCTCGATCTTGCCGTAGAGGCCGAGCGACAGCCCCGAGGCGAAGTCGATCATGCGGCGCGCGTCGGCCTCGGTCATCTGGGAGAGGTTGATGATGACGGGGATGCCGTCGCGGAAGCTCTCGGCGATGGACTGGGCGTCCTTGTACTCGCGCGGGTGGACGGTGAGGATCTCGTTCATTTCCTGGACCGGTGCTGCCTTCTGTGCGGTCGTGTGCGAGCGGCGGAGCGGGGTGACCTGGGCACCGCGCTGGTGGGTGTGCGTCTTGGGCTCGGCGGCGACGGGCGCCACCGCGACCGCGGCGGGCGCGGGCGTCTCGGGAGCGGCCGGAGCGGGGGCGGGCGCAGGGGCCGGAGCGGACTGCTGCCGCACGGGCTGCTGCTGCGGCTGCTCGTCCTCGTACTCGAGTTCCTCGTCGGCGAGGCCGAGGTAGACCATCGTCTTCTTCAGCGGGTTGGCCATGGTTCCTCCGGAGTTCGTGCTCGTGGATGCCCTTGGAACGAGGCTAGGGCGCGACCGGGCGATTTCCCGTGATTGCGGTCCCGATCCGGAGGTGTGTCGCGCCCTCCGTGATCGCGTCGGCGTAGTCCCCGCTCATGCCGGCCGAGATGTCGGTCGCGTCCGGAGCGAGCGACACCACGCGCTCGGACACCCTCCGCAGCCGGGCGAAGGCCGCGCGGGGTTCCTCGTCGAGCGGGGCGACCGCCATGACGCCGCGGAGCCGGATCGTCCCCGTTGCCAGCACGCGCGACACCATCGCCTCGACGTCGTCGGGCCGGACGCCGCCACGGTCGGGGTCGTCGGTCAGGTTGACCTGCACGAAACCGTCGATCACCGGCGGCTCCGGCTCGGCCTCGGTCGGGGCGAACGCGTCGACCACGGAGTCCCGGTCGAGCGACTGCACGACGTGCGCGTACCGCCGCACCTGCCGGGCCTTCTTCGACTGCAGCTGCCCGACGAAGTGCCAGGTCAGCGGCACGTCGGCGAGCTCGGCGGCCTTCGACTGCGCCTCCTGGTGGCGGTTCTCCCCCACGTCGGTGACGCCGAGTGCCGCGAGGTCCCGCACCAGCGACGCCGGGTGGAACTTCGTGACGACGACGAGCGTCAGTTCGTCCGCCGACCGCCCTGCGGCTCGCGCCGCGTCGGAGATGCCGGACCTGACGGACGCGAGACGCGCCTCCAGTCCGTCGTCGGGTGACGAGTCGGACGGGAGGCGCGGATCGCTTGCCAACGTCTGCTTACTTCAGGAAGTCGGGGACGTCGAGCTCGTCGTCATCGTCGTCGAAGGCCGGGTCGGCGGCGCGCTGCGCCGGCGCCTCGTGCTCCTGCGACGCCCACGACGGGGCCGGCGAGGACGAGTCCTCGATCGCGCCCGCGGACGCCACCGGGACCGTGGCGCCGGCCTCGGGGTCGACCCAGCTGGAGCGGCGCTCCTTCTGCTGTGCGGTCGGCTCGCCACCGTCGAAGCCCGCGGCGATGACGGTCACGCGGACCTCGTCGCCGAGCGTGTCGTCGATGACCGCACCGAAGATGATGTTCGCCTCGGGGTGGACGGCCTCCTGCACCAGGCGGGCGGCGTCGTTGATCTCGAAGATGCCGAGGTTCGACCCGCCCTGGATCGAGAGCAGCACGCCGTGCGCACCGTCGATCGAGGCCTCGAGCAGCGGGGACGCGACGGCCAGTTCGGCGGCCTTGATCGCCCGGTCGGCTCCCCGCGAGGAGCCGATGCCCATGAGGGCCGAACCGGCACCCTGCATGACGCTCTTCACGTCGGCGAAGTCGAGGTTGATGAGACCCGGGGTGGTGATGAGGTCGGTGATGCCCTGGACGCCGGCGAGGAGCACCTGGTCGGCGGTCGCGAAGGCCTCGACCATCGAGATGCCGCGGTCGCTGATCTCGAGCAGGCGGTCGTTCGGCACGACGATGAGGGTGTCGACCTCGTCCTTGAGCCCGGCGACACCGTTCTCCGCCTGGGACTGGCGGCGCTTGCCCTCGAAGCTGAACGGCTTCGTGACGACGCCGATGGTGAGCGCACCGATCGACTTCGCGATGCGTGCGACCACGGGAGCACCACCCGTTCCGGTCCCACCGCCCTCACCGGCGGTGACGAAGACCATGTCGGCGCCCGCGAGGGCCTCTTCGATCTCCTCGGCGTGGTCCTCGGCGGCGCGACGGCCGACCTCGGGGTCGGCGCCGGCACCGAGACCGCGGGTGATCTCGCGGCCCACGTCGAGCTTGACGTCGGCGTCGCTCAGGAGCAGTGCCTGCGCGTCGGTGTTGATGGCGATGAACTCGACGCCGCGGAGGCCGAGTTCGATCATGCGGTTCACGGCGTTCACGCCGCCGCCGCCGACACCGACGACCTTGATGACGGCGAGGTAGTTGTGGTTCGTGGTCACGTCAGTCGGGCCTCCGGTCGAACCCTCAACCTCTACTTGAAGTTCAGGGGCAATGCTGGTAGATGTGGTGCTCGCAACGACGCTACGGGTGCCTTCCGCACGCTGTCGCCCCGCCACGCCGCGTGTCGTCGATCACGTCCGGCAATTCTCCCCCACGCTCCCCGCTCTCGCCCGCTGTCGTCCCTGTCGCCCCCTGTCGCCCGCTGTCCCCCGCAAGACACCGGTGTTCGCACGTCGAACCGCCGCATGCCGGGGTTCGGACGACGAACACCGGTGTTTTGCGGCTGAGGGGGGCTACTTGGCGCGGATGATGCCGTTGTCGGGGGCACTGACGTCGTACTCCACGACGACGCCGGGGTTCCGCGCCGCATGGTCCTTCACGAGGGCCGCGAGCAGCGCCGCCTTCGCATCGGACTGCTCCGGGTTCCCCCACACCACGCTCGACCCGTCCTTGAGGGTGAGCGTCACGTCGTCCGCGGTGGACGCCTTCACGCTCGTCACCTGCGCGCGCACCGTCGACGGGAGCGCGAGCACGACCTCCGTCATCGTGCGGAACACCGGCGACCCGAGCTTCGCGCTGCCGACGTCCGCGAGCGGCATGTTCGCCGGCTGCTTCGGCGACGACTGCACCACGATGCCGGCCGGGTCGACCAGGTCGAACGCCTTCCCCGACCGGACCGCGACGACCGGGGTCCGCTCGGTGACCGTGACCACGAGGGTGTGCGGCGGGGACTCTTCCGTGACGTAGCTCTCGATGAGGGGGAACCCGGCGATGTCCCGCTTGATCGCGCCGAAGTCGAGCCGGGCGAGCGGCGTGCCGATCTGGTCCGAGAGCGCCTGCCGCAGCTGGGTCTCGTCGACGCGGTTCGTGCCCTTGATCTCGATCGTCTGCAGGGCCATCAGCGGCGAGAACACCGCGACGAGGATCGAGACGCCGAACACGACGACGATGCTCGCGGCGGTGATCCACGCGGCGCGGCGGTGCCGGCTGCGGCGGGTGAAGCGGCGGACCTCGGCGCGCTCGAGCAGGCGGCGGCGACGCTTCGCCACGCGGGCCTCACGCGCGGTCTCGGCAGCGCGGACCCCGGCACCGATCGGCGTCGCGTGGTCCTCGTGGTCGCCTCCGTCCGGACTGGAGGCGCGGTGCGGGTCGATGACGTCGGTGACCGTCGCGGCGTGGTCGCCCGGATCACGGTGGTCCTCGTCCGGGGTGTACTCGCGCAGGCGGTCGGCCACCGAGGACAGGCCGGCGCCGAAGCGGCGGCCGGCAGCGCCGGCGAGGGCGCCGGCACGGGCGCGAGCCGACGGCCCGGAGGGTGCGTCGGCGGTGGAGGCGTCCGTCTCGTCGACGGGTTCCGGCGGGGCGGGGTCGACCCGCGCCTCCCGGCTGTCCGGCGCAGGATCCCGCGACGGACGCCGCGGGATCAGCGGGGCGCGGCGCTGCCGGGGCGCCGGGGCGTCCTCGGCGGACGCGTCCGGCTGTGCCGGGCGCTCGTCGAACCCCTCGGGACGCTTCACCGGGGCAGCACCCCGTCGTCGTGGAGGGCGCTGAGGACCTGCGGGATGATGCGGTACACGTCGCCGCAGCTGAGGGTCATGATGATGTCGCCCTCGCGCGCGACGGCGGCGGCACGGGCCGAGGCCTCGTCCCAGTCGGGCAGGAACTCCACGCGCGACTGGTCGACGAAGCGCTCCTGCACGAGGGCACCGGTGACGCCGGGCTCCGGGTCCTCGCGCGCGCCGTAGACGTCGAGGACGACGGTGTGGTCGGCGAGCTCCTCGTAGACCTTCGCGAAGTCCCCGGCCATCAGGCGCGTGCGGGAGTACAGGTGCGGCTGGTGGATCGCGATGATCCGGCCGTCGCCGACGACGTTGCGGGCCGCCTTGAGCGCCGCCGCGACCTCGGTGGGGTGGTGGGCGTAGTCGTCGTACACGGACACGCCACGCTCGACGCCGTGCAGCTCGAAGCGGCGCTGCGTGCCCCCGAACGCCTCGATCCCGCGGATGGCGTCCTCGGGGGCGACCCCGAGTCCGGTCAGGACGGCGAAGGCGCCGACGGCGTTGATCGCGTTGTGCCGGCCGGGCACGCGGAGGGTCAGGTGGTACGCCTCGCCGGCGGACCGGAAGTCGACCTCGACGCCGGCGGACTCGGTGATGCCCTCGATGCGGACGTCGGCGTCGACGGCCTCACCGAAGGTCACCACGTCCGGGGCGTCCGAGCGTGCCTTCACGCCTTCCGTCACGCGCTTCGCACCGGCGTCGTCGCTCGAGATGACGACCTTCTCGGACGCCTTCGCGGCGAACTCGACGAAGGCCTCGATGAACGCGTCCTCGCTGCCGTAGTGGTCGAGGTGGTCGGCGTCCACGTTGGTGACGAGCGCGACCGCGACGTCGTAGAGCAGGAAGGAGCCGTCGGACTCGTCGGCCTCGACCACGAACAGGTCGCTCTTCCCCGGGGCGGAACTCGTGCCGAGGGACTGGATCACCCCGCCGTTGACGAAGCTCGGGTCGAGGCCGAGCTCCACGAGGGCGGTGACGATCATGCCGGTCGAGGTGGTCTTGCCGTGGGCGCCGGCCACAGCGACGAGACGGTGCTCGGCGATCAGCGCGGCGAGGGCCTGCGAGCGGTGCAGGACGGGCAGACCGCGGCGCTGGGCCTCGAGGAGCTCGGGGTTGTCCGGCCAGAGGGCGCTCGTCACGACGATGGTGTCGGCGTCCCCGACGTTCGCGGCGTCGTGGCCGATGTGCACCTCGGCGCCGAGCTGGCGCATGGTGCCGGTGGTGGCGGTCTCGCGGGAGTCGCTGCCCGTCACGCGGTGACCGGCGGCGAGGAACATCCGGGCGATCCCGCTCATGCCGGAACCGCCGATGCCGACGAAGTGCACCGTGCCGAGGTCGTCCGGGATCGGCTGCGTCAGGTCCGGCTTGATGGTCATGGTTCCTCCGTGGTGCTCGTACCGTCGCTGCGGCCGCCGTGCTCGTTGTGACCGTCGGCGGCTCGCGCGGCCTTCGCCGCGTCGAGGACCAGGTCGGTCATCCGGTCGGCGCCGTCGCGGTGCCCGACGCTGCCCGCCCGGACCGTCATGTCGGCGATGCGGGCGCGGTCCTGCAGGATGCTCAGGAGCTGGAACGTCACCCAGTCCTGATCGAACTCCGCGTCGGCCACGAGGAGCGCTCCCCCGGCACCGACGACGTCCTTCGCGTTGTGCCGCTGCTCGCCGTTGCCGACAGGGTACGGCACCAGGACGCTGGGCAGCCCGACGGCGGTCAGCTCGCACACCATGCCGGCGCCCGCGCGCGAGACCACGAAGTCGCTCGCGGCGTAGGCGAGGTCCATCCGGTCGCAGTAGCGCAGCACGTGGTAGCCGTCGAGGTCGCTCGGACCGATCTCCGACTTGCCGCCGACGACGTGCAGGACCTGCCAGCCGGCACCGACGATCGTCGCCGCCGAACGGTTCACCGTCCGGTTGATGCTCCGCGCCCCCGAGGACCCGCCGGTGACGAGCAGGACCGGACGATCCGGGTCGAGGCCGAACTCGGCGAGGCCCTCGGCACGACTCGCGCGGCGGTCGAGCGACTCGATCTCGCGGCGGAGCGGCATGCCCACGACCCGCCCGTGGCGCAGCCGGGTGTTCGAGAAGGTCACGCCGACGTGGTCGGTGAGGAAGGCCGCGAGCCGGTTCGCGAGGCCCGGCTTGGCGTTCTGCTCGTGCACGACGATCGGCGTGCCGGTGCGCTTCGCGGCGATGTAGGCCGGCGCGGCCGCGTACCCGCCGACACCGAGGACGACCTCGATCTCGTGCTCGCGGATGAGCTGCTCGGTGCGCTTGACGGCGCGCCAGAAGGCACCAGGGAACCGGAGCGCGGCCGCGTTCGGCTTGCGCGGGAAGGGCAGGCGAGGGATGGTCAGCAGCTCGTAGCCGCGCATCGGGACGAGCCGCGACTCCAGGCCCTCCGCGGTGCCGAGGACGAGGACCTGGGCGTCGGGTTCGCGCTCGGTCAGCCGGTCGGCGACCGCGAGCAGGGGGTTGACGTGGCCGGCGGTGCCGCCGCCGGCGAAGAGGTACGTGCTCACCGGAGTGTTCCGTTCAGGGTGGTGCGGCCGGTCAGGCCGTCCTTGCCGGGCAGTTCCCGCGCGAAGGAGAGCACGACGCCGATCGCGACGAGGGTCATGATGAGCGCGGAGCCACCGGCCGAGATCAGTGGGAGGGGGACGCCGAGGACCGGCAGGAGGCCGAGGACCACGGCGATGTTGACGAGCGCCTGACCGATGATCCAGGCGAGGACGCCGCCGGTGACGGTCTTCACGAAGGGGTCGTTCGACTGCCGGATGATCTTGATCATCCCGACGGCGAGCACCACGAAGAGGGCGAGCACGACGACGGCGCCCACGAGACCGAGCTCCTCGCCGATGATCGCGAAGATGTAGTCGTTGTCGGCCTCGGGCAGCCAGGACCACTTCGCCTTCGAGTTCCCGAGCCCGACGCCGAACACCCCGCCCGACGCCAGCGCCCACATGCCGTGGACGGGCTGCCAGCAGAGGTCCTGGTACTGGCTGGTGTCCGTGCAGCCGGACAGCCAGGCACTGATGCGGGACGAGCGGGAGCTCGACGACGCCGTGACGATGGGCACGATGACCAGCAGCGCGAGCAGTCCGACGCCGAGGTGACGGAGCCGAGCGCCGCCGACGAACAGCGCACCGAGCGTCAGCAGGATCATGATGAGCGCGGTGCCGAGGTCCTTGCCGACGAGCACGAGCCCGATCGAGCCGCCGGCCGCGATGCCGACGGGGACGAAGACCTCTTTCCAGTCGTCGAGCTTGTCGCGCTTGACGTACATGATCGCGCCGATGCCGAGCACGAGCGCGAGCTTGAGGATCTCGGACGGCTGCGCGGTGAAGGACCCGATGCGGATCCAGTTCCGGTTGCCCTGGATCGAGTAGCCGAGCGGGGTCAGGACGACGAGCGCCTGCACGACGAGGCCGACGCCCACGATCCACATCGCCCACTTGCGCCAGAATCGGGCGGGCAGGCGGGACGCGATGAGCATCAGCGGGACGCCGAGCACGGCGTAGAGACCCTGGCGGGACGCGGCCCCGAAGAAGTCGTGGGTCGCGGCGTACTGCTCGACGCTCGACGACGACAGCACCATCACGACGCCGAAGACGACGAGGAAGAGGGTGACGCCGAGGATCGTGTAGAAGGTGCTCGACTCGGCGACGAAGACGTTCTTGACCGCGACGACCGCGCCGTTCGGTCGACGGCCGGTGCGGGTGCCGCTGCTGGCGCCCTGCTGCCGCGCGGGCGCCGAACCGCCGCTACGGCTGTTCGTCGGGAAGTCCGTCGGTGTCGCCATCGGCGTTGCCTCCCAGGTGCTCGTGGACCGCCGCCGCGAATCGACGCCCCCGGTCCGCGTAGGAGCCGAACTGGTCGAACGACGCCGCGGCCGGGGCGAGGAGGACCGTGTCGCCCGGCCTCGCGACCGATGCGGCATGCCGGACCGCCTCGGGCATGACCAGATCAGTGTCCGCTGCTTCGACCTGCAGGACGGGCACCCCGGGCGCGTGTCGCGCGAATGCCTCGAGCACGGGGCCGCGATCGGTGCCGATCACCACGACCCCGCGGACGTCCGGGCCGAAGCGCTCGACGAGTCCGTCGATGTCGACGCCCTTGAACAGGCCCCCGACGATCCACACGACCTTGTCGAACGACGCCAGGGACGCCGTCGCCGCGTGCGGGTTCGTCGCCTTGGAGTCGTCGACCCAGGTGATGCCCTCGGCGGTGGCGACGAGCTCGGTGCGGTGGTGGTCCGCGCGGAACCCCTGCACGGCGGAGCGGATCGCGCTCGGCTGCACCGACGCAGCTCGGGCGAGGGCCGCGGCGGCGAGGACGTTCATCGTCATGTGCGGGCTGGCGAGACCGGCCGCCTCGAGGTCGGCGACGGTCGCGAGCTCGAGCGCACTGTTCCGCCGGTCGTCGGTGAAGGCGCGGTCGCAGAGGACGTCCTCGACGACGCCGACGTCACCGGGTGCCGGGACGCCGGGCGTGAACCCGACCGCGCGGCAGCCCTCGACGACGTCCGCTTCCTCGACCATGCGCCGGGTCACGTCGTCCGTCGTGTTGTAGACGCACGCCATCACGGTGCGCTCGTACACCTTGGCCTTCGCCGCGCGGTACGCCTCGGCGGAGCCGTGCCACTCGAGGTGGTCGTCGGCGATGTTGAGGCACGCGCTGGCGAGCGGCACCACGGCACCGTCGCCGGTCGTCGGCATGTAGTGCAGCTGGTGGCTGGAGAGCTCGACGACGAGCACGTCGAAGCCGTCCGGGTCGCGCACGACGTCGAGCACGGGGACACCGATGTTGCCGCAGGCCACAGCGCGCAGGCCGCCGGCCTCGAACATCGCGGTGGTGAGCTGCGTCGTCGTGGTCTTGCCGTTCGTGCCGGTGATGGTCACCCACGGGGCGGCGATCGGTCCGCGCACGACCTTGTCGCGCACGCGCCAGGCGAGCTCGATGTCCCCCCAGACGGCGCTGTGCTCGACCGACCACGCGACGGTCGCGTTGTGCGGCGGCAGGCCGGGCGACACGATCACGACGTCGGGCGCCTGGTCGACCAGAGCCGAGGGCACCGCGTCGAGGGGGGTCTGCACGAACCGGGCGCCGATGACGTCGAGCAGCTCGACGCTGTCGGACGGGGCGTCGGTCGAGTAGACCGTCACCGCGCTGCCGAGCTCGACGAGCGTGTCCGCGACCGAGAACCCGGTGGCCCCCAGGCCGAGGACGGCGACGTTCAGGCCCTTCCAGCCTTCCGAGTACCAGCTGTCCAGACCTGCGAGCCGGTCCGCAGCCGAGGGGGCGTCAGCCGACACGCGCGATCCATTCCAGGTAGAAGAGTCCGACACCGGCGGCGACGCAGAGTCCCGCGATGATCCAGAACCGGACGACGACGGTCACCTCGGCCCACCCCTTCAGCTCGAAGTGGTGGTGCAGCGGACTCATCCGGAAGATGCGCTTGCCGTGCGTGATCTTGAAGTACGCCCGCTGCAGGATGACCGAGCCGGTGACGATGAAGAACAGGCCGCCGATGAGGACGAGCAGCAGCTCGGTGCGGCTGAGGATCGCGAGACCGGCCAGGGCACCGCCGAGGCCGAGCGAACCGGTGTCGCCGAGGAAGATCTGCGCCGGCGAGGTGTTGTACCAGAGGAAGCCGATCAGGCCGCCGCAGACCGCGGCCGCGACGACCGCGAGGTCGAGTGGGTTCGTCACCGTGTAGCAGGCGTGCTCGGTGCTGGCGTCGAGCCGGGCGCTCCCGCACAGCTGGTTCGACTGCCAGAACCCGATGATCACGTACGAGCCGATCGCGAGGACGCTCGACCCCGTGGCGAGGCCGTCGAGCCCGTCCGCCACGTTCACGCCGTTCGACGTCGACACCGTCAGCAGGACGATCCACGCCAGGAACAGGATCGTGCCGATCACGGTGCCGAGCGCCATGAAGTCGAGCCACGGGATGTCCCGGATCGCCGAGACCATGGTCGACGCCGGCGGCTTGCCGTTCGCGGTCGGGACGACGAGCGCCACGGTCGCGAAGATCACACCGACGATGACCTGCCCGAGGACCTTCGCCCAACCGCCGAGCCCGAGGCTGCGCTGGCGCCGGACCTTGAGGAAGTCGTCGATGAACCCGACGAACCCGAGTCCGACCATGAGGAACAGCACGAGCAGGCCGGACAGCGTGATCGAGTCACGGCCGACGAGGTGCCCGACGAAGTAGCCGAGCACCGCGCCGATGATGAGGACGATGCCGCCCATCGTCGCCGTGCCGCGCTTGGTGTGGTGCGACTGCGGACCGTCGTCACGGATGAACTGACCCCAGCCGAGGCGGTGGAACAGCTTGATGAACAGCGGCGTGAGCAGCAGTGTGAACACCAGCGACACGGCGCCGGCGATCAGGAGGGCGATCATTCGGTGACACCTCCGAGGCGGTCGCCGAGGAATCGCAGTTCGGCGGACTTCGAGGACTTGACGAGGACCACGTCGCCGGGGCGGAGCATGTCCTGCAGGGAGTGGACGGCGTCGTCGACGTCCTCGATGAACACTGACTCGCCGTCCCACGATCCCTCGAGGGTGGCGGCCTGGTGGATCGGCAGGGCGCCGCGGCCGACGACCACGAGCTGCCCGATGCCGAGACGGACGACGAGCCGGCCGATGCGGTCGTGCTCCTCCGTCGAGAACTCCCCGAGCTCGGCCATCTCGCCGAGCACGGCGACGGTCCGCTCCCCCGGACGCACGATCTGCGCCAGGGTCCGCAGCGCGGCCGCGGTGGAGTCGGGGGACGCGTTGTACGCGTCGTTGATCACGGTGACGCCCTCCGGGCCGCCCTGGAGGAGCTCCATGCGCCAGCGCTCGGCCCGCGTCATCGACGCGAGCGCCTCGGCGCCGGCGGCGAGCGGGACGCCCCACAGGTGGGCCACCGTGAGCGCGGCGGACGCGTTCATGGCGTGGTGCTCGCCCAGGATCGCGAGGCGGACGTCGACGGTCTCGGGGAGGTGATCCGTGCCTCCAGGCTGGCTGTCGCCACCACGGACGGGAGGCGCGGTGAGGGTGAAGCGGGTGCCGCTGCGGTCCGTCTCGATCCCGGTGATGCGGTAGTCGGCGTCCGCCGACGTCCCGAAGCCGACCACGTGGGCCGCCGTCAGCTCGCGCATGGACGCGACGCGGTCGTCGTCGACGTTGAGGAGCGCCGTCGCGGTGGCCGGGAGGTCGGTGACCATCTCCGACTTGGCGCGCTGTGTCGCCTCGATGCCGCCGAACTCGCCGGCGTGCGCGAGGCCGACCTTGAGGACGACGCCGACGTCCGGCTCGGCGATCGAGACGAGCTTGGCGATGTGACCGACGCCGCTCGCGCCCATCTCGACGACCAGGTACCGCGTGTCGTGGGTGATCCGCAGCATCGAGATCGGTGCGCCGACGTGGTTGTTGAACGATCCCTGGGGCGCGACGGTCTCGCCGTGCTGCTCGAGGATCGTCCGGAGCATGTTCTTCGTGCTCGTCTTGCCGTTCGAGCCGGTGATGCCGACGACCCGGAGCGGCGCCGGGCGGCCCGCGGCGTCGACGCGGTCGGCGCTCGACGTCCGGACGCGCGCGACGACCTCGTGGGCGAGCGCGGCGAGGGCCTCGTAGCCGTCCTGGACGACGATCTGCGGCGCGGTGGTCTCGACCCGCTCGGGTGTGATGACGAGCGCTGCTCCGGCCTCGGTCGCGGCACCCACGAAGCGTCGGCCGTCGGTGACCTCGCCCGGGAGCGCGAAGAAGACGCTGCCGGGGCGGACCAGGCGGGAGTCCGTCTCGACGGAGCCGTCGACGACCTCGGTGCCATCCGTCGCCTGCGCACCGGCGATCAGCTCGCCGCTGACCGCGGTGGCGATCTCGGCGAGGGTCAGGGCGATCATCGGGTTTCCTCGGCGGGACCCGAGTTCGGTTCCCAACCGGCCTCGCGCAGGGCCTGGCGGGCCTCGTCGCGTGCCGAGTACGGGGTGCGGACGCCCTGGATGTCGCGGTAGTCCTGGTGCCCGGGACCGGCCCAGAGGATCGAGTCGCCGTCGCCGAGCAGGCTCACGGCCTTGCGGATCGCGGCCTCGGGCGGGCTGACCTCGTAGAGCTCGTGCTCGGGGAACGCCTCGCGCGCAGCGTCGACCAGGGTCTTCCGGATCGATGCGGCGTCCTCGAAGCGGGGGTGGTGGTCGGTGATCACGAGGATGTCCGAGCCCGCAGCGGCCACGCGCGCCATGTCGCCGCGCTTGGTCTTGTCGCGGTCGCCGTCGGCGCCGAAGAGCATCAGGACCTTGCCGGGGGTGAACTGCCGGACGGCGGCGAGGGTGTTCTCGAACGCATCGGCACTGTGGCCGAAGTCGACGTAGACGCTCGGGCCGCGGTCGCCCGAGACGCGCTCGGTGCGGCCGGGCAGGTAGCACTCGATGGCGGACACGCGCTGCGTCTCCCCGTCGTGCTCGTGCTCGTCGGCGTAGTCGCGGTGGTTGCTCTCGAGCGCGTGCGCGATCGCGCCGAGCTCGAACCCGCCCTCGACGAGCATGACGATCGCGAGCGCGGCGTTCGCGGCCATGTGCCAGCCGATGAGGGGCACACGGGTGGTGAGCTCGCGACCCTCGGGCCCGCTCAGGCGGAACTCGGTGTACGCGGCGTGCGCCTCGACGATGTCGACGTGCCACTCGGCCTCGACGTCCGGGTGCACCGTGATGGTCGTCACCGGGATGCGGGAGTCCTGCACGACGCGGTGGCCCCAGTCCGTGTCCAACGAGACGACACCACGGCGGGCGTGCTCGGGCTCGAACAGCGGGAGCTTCGCGTGGTAGTACTCCTCCATGTCGGCGTAGTCGTCGAGGTGGTCGTGCGACAGGTTCGTGAAGCCCGCGACGTCGAAGACGATGCCGTCGACCCGGTGGCGGCTGAGGGCCTGCGCGCTCACCTCCACGGCGACCGCGCGCACCTCGCTCTCGCGCATCCGGGCGAGGAGGGCGTGCATCTCGCTCGCCTCGGGCGTGGTGAGCCGACTCGTGACGCTGAGCGCGCCGATGTGCCGCTCGGCGGTGGAGCTGAGCCCCGTGACGAGGCCGAGCTGCTTGAGGATCCCCTCGAGGATGTACGACGTGCTCGTCTTGCCGTTCGTGCCGGTGACGGCGAACAGCTGCGGCAGGTCGGTGGCCTCGTCCGGGTGGGTGCGGTACACCCACGCCGAGACGTCGCCCAGGGCGGCACGGGGGTCGTCCACGACGAGCACCGGCAGCCCGGAGGCGCTGGCGGTCTCCGCACCGGCGTCGTCGGTCAGGACGGCGACGGCTCCGCGCTCGGCGGCCTCGGCCGAGAACTCCGCGCCGTGCCGGTTCGCACCGTGCACGCCGACGAAGAGGTCACCCGGCTGTACCTCGGCGGCGCTCAGCGTGACGCCGGTCGTCTCGACGGCGTCGACCGAGCCGACGACGCGCAGACCGAACGCGTTCGCGAGTTCGGCCACGGCCCTCGGGGTCGGGTGTTCGGGTCGGAGGACCGGGGGGATCCGTGCGGACAAGTGCTCCTTCTTCCTCACCACGTGGACGGGTAGGTCTTCGCCTGCGTCGTGGAGGGGGCTACTCGGTACTTCTCGAGCACCTGGGACATGAGAGTGCGGAACGCCGGAGCCGCTCCACTGGACCACTTGTTGGCCTGCGGCTTCGTGAACGTCACCGTGACAACATACTGGGGGTCCTCGGCGGGTGCCATTCCGGCCACCGACGTGATGCGCTGCGAGCCGTAGCCCTTCGAGCCCTCGGCCACCTCGGCCGTTCCGGTCTTCGCGGCGATGTTGTAGCCGGAGATCGGCTTCATGCCGACCAGCGTGCCACCCGTGACCACGCTCTGCAGCATGTCGGTGACCTGCGTCGCGGCGCTCGCGGACACGACCCGCGTCCCCTGCACGTCGGGCGCGTCGATCGTCTTGCCGTCGGCCGTCTCGCACCCCTTGACGAAGTGCAGCGGGATCCGGACACCGTCGTTCGCAAGGGTCTGGTAGATGCTCGCGATCTGGATCGCGGTCGTCGAGATGCCCTGGCCGAACATCGAGTTGATGTTCGTCTGCTGGTCCCAGTTCGGGCTCGAGCCGTAGTCCATCGACGGCTGACCCGGGTAGTCGATCGCCGACTCGGGCTCGAACAGACCGAACTTCTGCATGTAGTCGTACCGCTGCTGCGCGGTCAGCCGGGAGCCGAGCTCCGTGATGCCGACGTTCGACGAGTCGCGGAGGATGCCGGTCAGCGTGAGGTTCTCGGTGTCGTGGAACTCCGAGTCGTGGATCGTGCCGCCCCAGGGGAAGCTCCGCGAGTACGGCACGACCGCCTGGTCGGTGGGGCTCGACTTCCCCTGGTCGATCAGGGCGGCGGCGATCGCTGCCTTGATCGTCGACCCGGGCTCGTACGTGGCGGTCAGCGCCCGGGACCCGAAGGCGCCCTTGTCCGTGGTCGCGTCGACGTCGTTCGGGTCCACGGTCGGGTAGTCAGCCACGGCGAGGAGCTCGCCCGTCTTGACGCTCGTGACCGTCGCGGTCGCCGACTCGGCCTGCAGGTCCTTCGCGGCCGACGCGAGCGTCTGCTGCGCCATGTACTGGAGGTCGCTGTCGATCGTGGTCTCGAGCGTCCCGCCGTCCTTGGCTTCCTTCGTCGTCACGGTGCTGCCGGGGAGTTGCACCCCGTCGGACCCGCGTTCGTACGTCTCGGACCCGTTGGAGCCCGCCAGGCACTTGTCGTAGGCGTACTCCAGGCCGGCCTGCGCGCCGTCCGTGCCCATGAACCCGGTGATGTTCCCCGTGGTCGCGCCGGTCGGGTACACGCGCGACGCCTGCTGCTCCTTGTAGATCCACGGGATGCCGAGCGCCGCCACCGCCTCGTAGTGCTTCACGTCGAGCCCCTTCACCAGGTAGGCGAAGTCGGACTTCGGGTTCGCCGCGATGCTCTTCTTCATCGTCGCGACGTCTCCGCCGGAGGCCTTCGCCAGTGCCGTCAGCGCCTGGTCGACCGTGACGTCCTTCACGCGCGTCCCGCCGAGCTTGCCCTCGAACTCCTTGACGAGGCGCGGGGCCGTCGTGATGTTGTACCGGTTCACGCTGTCGGCGAGCTCGGTCCCGTTGCGGTCCACGATCGACCCGCGCGTCCCGTAGATCGTCACCGGGATGCTGCGCTTCTCCTTCGACAGCTCGTTGAGCGAGGCGGCCTGCACGACCTGGATGTCGACGAGGCGGATCACGAACACCGCCACGAGGGCGATCACGGCGATCATCACGACGCTGTAGCGCAGTCGTCGGTTGCGGATCGTCTTCGTCACGCGGTGCGGTCCTTCCCGGGTGGTGCGTCAGGGGTGTCCCGACCCGCAGGTCACCGGGTGGAGGGGGCCTGGAGCTGGTTCGGGTCGGACTCTACGTCGGCCTTCGAGGAAGCCCCGTCCGACGCGCTGGCGCCTGTGGTCTTCCCAGCGTCGGTCTTCGCGTCGGTCTTCGCGTCGGTCTTCGCGTCGCTTCCCGTCGTCGACCCGCTCTCCTTGCTGGTCGAGGTGTCCCCCTGCTTCGCGGCGAGCGGCACGTCGTCCAGCAGCGAGTTCGGCACCTGGTTCTCGGTGCTCGCGGTGGCCTGGTCAGCCACCGCCGGGGTCGGCGTGCCGTACACGCGACCGGTCTTCGGGTCGAGGTACACCGGCGTGGAGTTCGCGATCATCCCGAGCGCCTGGGCGTTGCGCGCCAGGTTCTGCGGCGAGTCGAGCACCCGGAGGTCCTCGGACAGCGACTGCTGGGTCCGGGCAAGGTTCGTCTGCTCCGCGCTCAGCGAGTTCAGCGTGTAGGCCCCCTGGCTCAGCACCATGCTGATGCCGAGCTGCGCGAGGAGCAGGATGCCGAGCGCCGCCACCGCGACCACCGCGTAGGCGATGCGGGGGCGTGCACGGCGCTGCGCCCTGGACGGCGTGACCTCGACGAGTTCCGGTCGGTCGCGCCGGGCCGGGCGCGGAGCACGGGACGGGACGACGGCAGGGTCGACGAGTGCGAGGTTCGTGCTCATGTCACTTCCGGATCCGCTCGGCCGCGCGCAGGCGCACGGGGGTTGCTCGTGGGTTGGCGGCGCGTTCGGCCTCGTCGGCCAGTTCCGCGCCCTTGACGATCAGGGAGAAGGTGGGGGCGTGCTCCGGCAGCTCCACCGGGAGGCCGGCGGGGGCGCTCGACTTCGTCCGCGCGGTCAGCGCCCGCTTGACGATGCGGTCCTCGAGCGACTGGTACGACTCGACGACGATCCGGCCGCCGACCGCGATCGCGTCGAGTGCCGCCGGGATCGCCCGTTCCAGGACGCTCAGCTCGGCGTTCACCTCGATGCGGAGCGCCTGGAACACCCGCTTGGCGGGGTGTCCCTGCCGCTGGATCGCGACCGGGGTGGCGTCGTGCAGCACCTGGACGAGGTCGCCGGACATCTCGAACGGGGCCGTGGCGCGGCGCTCGACGATCGCTCGGGCGTAGCGGCCCGCGAGCCGCTCCTCGCCGTAGCGCTGGAAGATGCGGCGCAGTTCGCCCTCGTCGTACGTGGCGAGGACGTCGGCGGCGGTCTGTCCCTCGGTCCGGTCCATGCGCATGTCGAGCGGGGCGTCCTGGCTGTACGCGAAGCCGCGCTCGGCGCGGTCGAGCTGCAGCGAGCTCACACCGAGGTCGAACAGCACGCCGTCGACGGTCTCGAAGCCCTCGCCCTCGATCGCCTCGGCGATGCCGTCGTACACGGTGTGGACGAGTCGGACGCGGTCGCCGAAGCGTGCCAGCCGCTCCCCCGCGATGCCGAGCGCGTCGGTGTCGCGGTCGAGGCCGATGAGGGTCAGCTCCGGGAATCGCTCGAGCAGGCCCTCGGAGTGGCCGCCCATGCCGAGCGTCGCGTCGACGACGACCTTGCCGGGGCCCTCGAGCGTCGGCGTGAAGAGGTCGACGATGCGCTCGAGCATCACCGGTGTGTGCGGGAACTTCGGAGTCTCGTCCTCGGCCATGTGCAGCCCCTCGTCTCCTGGGCCGCGGGTCCGGATCCCCATCCATGCGACCTGACACCGGGGAAGGTGTGTCAGGGCGGACGGCTGGGAGTCCCGATCCACGGATCAGAAGATCCCCGGGATCACCTCCTCGTCGTTGTCGGCGAAGCCCTCTTCGACCTCGGCGTAGTAGGCCTCCCACGCGGGGGTCGACCAGATCTCGGCACGGTCACCGCTGCCGATGACCGTCAGGTCCCGCTCGAGCCCCGCGTACTCGCGGAGGTTCTGCGGGATCGTGACGCGGTTCTGCTTGTCGGGCTGCTCCGCGCTCGCTCCGGAGAGGAACAGGCGCATGTAGTCACGGGTGCGCTTCGAGGTCATCGGAGCGGTGCGGATGCGCTCGTGCAACTGCTCGAACGTGTCCGCGCTGAAGACGACCACGCAGCGCTCCTGGCCGCGGGTCATCACGAGTCCCCCGGACAGTTCGTCCCGGAACTTGGCGGGGAGGATCACGCGACCCTTCTCGTCGAGCTTCGGGGCATGGGTACCGAGCAGCACGTCGGGCCTCCCCTCCGCTCCACCGGACCGTTGTGTGCACCACTTTACTCCACTCCCCTCCCCCCGCCCAGGAAATCGCTCCCCGAATCACCCTCGTGACCCGTTTTGGGGCCGAGGTGTACTCAAGAACGCCCGTTGAACGCCCGCAGATCCGCGCAACGACGGGCCCGTGGAGGGAAATGGAGAACGTGGAGGAAAGTGGAGGACTTCCACAGCCCCGCGCCGCCCGTGGTGCGCCGAGTGGGCGGAATCTGTCGCCCGGCGGCGCCGAACGGGACAGTTCGTGGCCACTCGCCGATCAGCTCGCGGCGTGTTGCACCCACTCGGGGCCGCGGGCGCACGAAAACGGGGCCGGTCCCGAAGGACCGACCCCGTGGAGGAGTGTGGAGAGCCGCTTAGCTCTGGTCGTTCCGCTTGTCCCAGCGGTCGTTCATGCGGTCCATGAAGGACCCGCCGCCCGTGCTGGGCCGTGCCGCTCCGCCGGTCGACGACTTACCGGCCCGAGGCGCCTTCGCCCTGGGCGCTCGCATGCCGGGACGCAGCGCGAAGAGGACCCCACCGAGCATCACGACGAAACCGAGGATCCCGATCACGGGCGCCTTGAACACCAACCCGAGGATCACGACAGCGACGCCGACGAGGGCGATGAGCACCCCGAGCGTGATCGCCGTGTACGTCGGACGGCCCTGGCGGCGTGTGACGCGCGCCACGAAGTCGGAGTCGTTCTGGTAGAGGCTCCGCTCCATCTCTTCGAGGAGGCGCTGCTCTTGCTCCGAGAGTGGCATCTTTGTTCCCTCTGTTCCTGGGATCGACGCGTGGTTGAGGTGCACCGAGTCTACGACTCGACGGCTCCACTAGGGTAGGGAGTGTGGCTGAGAGTACGCGATTAGTGGACCTCGTGTCCGCGCGCATCGATCGAGCGCTGGACGACCAACGTGAACGGCTCGCCGCGATCAGTGCCGACCTGGCTCCCTTCGACGCGTACGCCCGCGACCTGCTGTCCGGCGGGAAGCGCTTCCGGGCGCTGTTCTGCTACTGGGGATGGCAGTCCGTGGCGGGTCGCTCGGGCTCGTTCGACCCGCTGGCCGAAGGGTCCCGGCAGACCACTGCGGAAGCCGTCGTCACGGTCGCTGCGGCACTCGAGATCTTCCACGCCGCGGCCCTCGTGCACGACGACATCATGGACCGCTCCGACACCCGTCGCGGGCGTCCGGCAGCGCACCGCCGCTTCGAGTCACTCCACGAGCAGTCCGGGTGGGTCGGCGACCGTGCGCTCTACGGCACGAACTCCGCGCTGCTGCTCGGCGACCTCCTGCTCTCCCTGAGCGACGCCGTGTTCGACGAGGGCCTCGCGCTCCTCGACCCCGCCCGCGGCCGGGTCGTCCGTCAGGAGTTCCACACCATGCGCCTCGACGTCACGGCGGGGCAGTACCTCGACGTGCACGAGGAGACCGCCTGGCCGTCGATCGACGAGGCCGAGCACCTCGTCCGCGCCCAGCGCGTCATCGTCTTCAAGTCGGCGAAGTACTCGATCGAGGCCCCCCTCGTCATCGGGGCCCTCGTGGCGGGCGCCTCGGACGCTCAGCTTGAGGGGCTCCGTTCGTTCGGGCTCCCCCTCGGCGTGGCGTACCAGCTCCGCGACGACCTGCTCGGCGTGTTCGGCGACCCCGAGGTCACCGGCAAGCCCGCGGGCGACGACCTCCGCGAGGGCAAGCGCACCGTCCTCATCGCCTCGGCGCGCAAGGCACTCCCGAGCGGCCCCCGGCAGCTCCTCGACGAGCTCCTCGGCGACCCGGACCTCGACGAGGCGCAGGTGCAGATGCTCCGCGCCACCCTCACCGAGTCCGGGGCGGTCGCCGCGGTGGAGCGGTCGATCGACCGGCACGTGCAGCGCGCGAAGGCGGCGCTCGAGGCGGCGCCGCTGACGCCGTCGGCGCGCGAGCAGCTCGTGTCGCTGGCCGACACGGTCAGCCGTCGCGTCGCGTAGACGCGACCCCCTGACGGACTGGGCCCACGCCGCCGGTTCCGGACCGACGCGCCAGCGGCGGGCCGGCCGTGCCGGTGGGGAGAGGCGCGGTGCCGGCTGGCACCGCGCCTCCAGTCCGTCAGGCGGGGGCGTCTAGAGCAGCGATTGGGCGATGCGACGCACCTCGGCCTTGCGGCCGGCGCGCAGCGCGGCGATCGGCGTCGTGCCGATGGCGTCGTCGACGGAGAGCATCCAGCGCACTGCCTCGTCGTCGGAGAAGCCGTTGTCGGAGAGGACGATGAGGGTCCCGCGCAGCTCCGGCAGCGGCTCGGTGCCGTCGAGGAACTCGCTCGGCACACGGAGGACACCGCCGACGCGTGCGGGAAGCAGCGTCTTCTGCTCGAACAGGCGGTGGATGCGGCCAGGGGTCACCCCGAACAGGTCCACGAGGTCGGGGACGGTCAGCCATCGCTCGGAAAGGGTCGTGTCGTCGATGGGTGCAGCACTCACAGGCCCCATGTTGCCAGAGTGACGGACGGCCTCACACCGACTCGTTCGTCACATCGGTCACACACGCAACATCTGACTCTCTGGTTGACTTGGGAATCGCGCCATGCCAGCGTGGACGCACCTGTGAGTGCGCACGCACGCGCACGGCTCACCGCAAGGACAGGAGAAACCCGTGGACAACGCTGCAGACGAAGTCGCCCGGCGCGCACGATCCGCCAGGTTCGCCACCATGCCCATCGTCCTCGCGGGGACGATCGCGGTGACCGCCGGACTCACCGGACCGGTCGCCCACGCCGAACCGCGCCACGAGGACGACAACGCGAACAAGCGGCACGTCGACCAGGACCGCAACGTCGGGGACCGCCCGGTCTTCGGCACCGCGGTCGCCCGTCCGTCGCAGACCACCGTCACCACGGTCGCCGCCACCACGACGGCCCCCACCACCTACACCGTGCGCCAGGGCGACACCGTGTCGGGCATCGCCGCCCGCTACGGCCTCTCCGCGCAGGAGGTCCTCGTCCGCAACGGCCTCGGCTGGAACACGATCATCCACCCCGGGCAGACCCTGCACCTCGCGTCCACGCCGGCCGTCACCGCCGCGTCGATCACCTCCACCGGGTCGTCGAGCACGGGCAGCTACCACGTGAAGCAGGGCGACACCGTCTCGGGCATCGCGTCCCGCGTGGGCGTGTCGACCACGGCACTCCTCAGCGCCAACAAGCTGTCCCAGCGCTCCGTGATCTACCCCGGGCAGACGCTGCGCGTGCCGTCGGCGGGGTCCACCGCGGCGCCGGTCGCCGTCGTCTCGTCGGGCGCCTCGGCGTCGTCTTCCGGCGCGTCGTCCGGTTCCTCCGCGCGCGCCGGCAGCGTGAAGATCGGGACGGGCGACACCATCGCCTCCATCGCCGCCGCCCACGGGGTGTCGGTGTCCGCGCTCCTGTCGGCGAACGGGCTCACCTACACGAGCACGATCTACGCGGGCAAGACGCTCGTCCTGCCCGCCTCCGGGCCGTCGCTCTCCGCGGAACAGCGTGGCAACGCCGCGACGATCGTGGCCGTCGGTCGCTCCCTCGGGGTGTCCGACCACGGCATCGTCATCGCCCTCGCCGCGGCCATGCAGGAGTCCAGCCTGCGCAACCTGTCGCACGGCGACCGCGACTCCGTCGGGCTGTTCCAGCAGCGGCCGAGCCAGGGCTGGGGTTCCCCGGCAGCGCTGCAGGACCCGGCGACGGCAGCGAAGCTGTTCTTCACGGGCAACCCCGGACACACGCGGGGGCTGCTGGACATCCCCGGCTGGTCGTCCATGAACGTCACCACAGCGGCGCAGGCGGTGCAGGTGTCGGCGTACCCGAAGGCGTACGCGCAGTGGGAGAAGACCGCACAGAGCCTGCTGGCGTCGCTCTGAACCTGGCCGCTCGGCGGAACCGAGTCATCCGCAAGATCGAGATTCGGTCACGACCGGTGCGTCAGTGCGGGTCCGTGCAGTCCCGATTCGTAGAATGCCGCCGATGACCACGAACGCCGCCACGGACCCGATGATCGGTCGCATGATCGATCACCGGTACCGCGTACGCTCGCGCATCGCGCGCGGGGGCATGGCGACCGTGTACCTCGCGACCGACGTGCGTCTCGAGCGACGCGTCGCGATCAAGATCATGCACGGACACCTGGCCGACGACCAGGCGTTCCGGGAGCGCTTCATCCAAGAGGCCCGTTCCGCCGCCCGGCTCTCCCACCCGAACCTCGTCGGCGTCTACGACCAGGGTGCCGAGGACGACACCGCGTACATCGTCATGGAGTACATCCCGGGCATCACCCTCCGGGACCTCCTGCAGGAGCACCACGCGCTGACGGCGGAACAGGCGACGGACATCCTCCGCGCCGTGCTCGCCGGCCTCGCCTCGGCCCACCGCGCCGGCATCGTGCACCGCGACCTCAAGCCCGAGAACGTCCTGCTCGCGGACGACGGTCGCATCAAGCTCGGCGACTTCGGCCTGGCACGAGCGACGACGGCGAACACCGCCACCGGGGCGGCACTGCTCGGTACCATCGCGTACCTCTCCCCCGAGCTCGTCACCCGCGGTGCCGCCGACTCCCGCAGTGACATCTACGCGCTCGGCATCATGCTCTACGAGATGCTCACCGGCGAGCAGCCCTACAAGGGCGAGCAGCCGATGCAGATCGCCTACCAGCACGCGAACGACACCGTGCCCGCGCCGAGCGCCGCGGTGGCCGGGGTCCCGCCGGAACTCGACGACCTCGTCGCCTGGGCCACCGCACGCAACCCGGACGACCGTCCGCGCGATGCCCGCGAGATGCTCGACCACATGGCGGGCAACCAGCAGCGTGCCACCGGCCAGTACCGCACGGCCGTGTTGCGACCCGAGAACGCGACCGCGATCCTCCCGGCCGGCGGGACCTCGCCGACCTCCGCGGACTCCGGTGACGCCACCACCATCCTCGAACCCGCCGGACAGCAGTCGTCCCGGCAGCAGCCCGCCGGCCGCGGGAGCCGGAACGCCCCGGGGCCACGACGGACGGGCGCGCAGCCCGGAGCGCTCTCCCCCGCCGGACAACGCCTGGCGGACAAGTCGGCGAAGCGCCGGAAGCGCGGGTGGATCGTCCTCGTCGTCGTCCTCGTCCTGATGGCCATCGGTGGGAGCATCGGCTGGGCGCTCGGGCCCGGGCCATGGGGCAACGTCCGCATCCCCGAGGTCGCCGGCAAGTCCGTCTCGCAGGCGCGTCAGCTGATCGAGGCCCAGGGGCTCCACACGGCCTCGTCGACCGCGAGCCGCTTCGACGCCGTCATCGCGAAGGGTCAGGTCTCCGCCACGAAGCCCGCCGCGAAGCACGAGGTCCGCAAGGGCACCTCGGTGCAGATCGTCGTGTCGAACGGTCCGAAGATGATCGCCCTGCCCGCCATCGTCGGCCAGCCGATCTCCACCGTGACCGCCGCACTCGACGACGACTTCGAGCTGCAGGACGACCAGTACCAGTTCTCCGCCGACGCCGCGAAGGACACCGTCATCGCCGCCACGGGCCTCGGCACCGACGGCAAGTCCGTCGACCTCACCACCGTGAAGACCTACGGCGAACGCGGCCCGGTGACCCTCACGGTGTCGCTCGGCCCGGTGCCCGACGTCGTCGGCAAGACCGTGGACGAGGCGAAGGCGACCTACGACGGTGTCGGTCTGACGATCGGCGCGCAGGACGGGCAGTTCAGCGACGACGTCCCCGAGGGGCAGATCATCTCCGCCGATCCGCAGGACGACCCCGTGGTCAAGGGCACCGCGATCGACCTCGTGGTGTCGAAGGGCCCGGCGCCGATCACGCTGCCGGACGTCCACGGCAAGACGATCAACGAGGCGACCTCGACCCTCGAGGCACTCGGGCTCAAGGTCTCCGTCCCGGACTGCACGAACATCCTGTGCGGCTTCTACGACTGGAAGTCCTCGCTCCCCGTGTCCGCGACGGACCCGGCGGCGGGCAGCACGGTGCACCGCGGCGACACCGTGACGCTGGCCTACAAGCAGTAGGGCGCCTGCGGCGGCGCACGGCCGCGGGTGCCGACCCGTGCGCGAAAGCGACAGTCACCTGCCACCCGCGCGGGTCCCTCCCGCGAGAGCGACACTCTGACGCTGGTATGCGGCGGCAGACTGTCGCTTTCGCGAGTGGGCGGGGGCGACGCGCGCCACGGCGGACGGGAGGCGCGGGACGGCGGTGATGCGCGCCTCCAGGCCGGCGCTGGGTCGCGTCCGGTGCGCCGAAGCGACAGATCTCCGGCGCTCGGCGCCGTCCCTCCCGCGAAAGCGACAGAATCCCGCGGGACATCCGCGGGATTCTGTCGCTTTGGCGAAGGGGGCGCTACGCGCGCACGTGCGGGTGCGCGCTCAGCTCCTCGGCGACCAGGAACGCCAGTTCGAGCGACTGCATGTGGTTCAGCCGCGGGTCGCACAGGGACTCGTAGCGGGTCGCGAGGGTCGCCTCGTCGATCTGCTCCGAACCGCCCAGGCACTCCGTGACGTCATCGCCGGTGAGCTCGACGTGCATGCCGCCCGGGTAGGTCCCGACCTCACGGTGGGCCTCGAAGAAGCCGAGGACCTCGTCCACGACGTCGTCGAACCGGCGCGTCTTGTAGCCGGTCGGGGTGGTCAGGCCGTTGCCGTGCATGGGGTCGGTCACCCACAGCGGGTTGGCGTCCATGCCCTTGATCGCCTCGAGCAGCTTGGGGAGCTCGTCGCGGATCTTGCCGGCGCCCATGCGGGTGATGAACGTCAGGCGGCCGGGCTCGCGGTCCGGGTCGAGCTTGTCGACCAGGGCCTTCATGTCGTCGACCGAGGTCGTCGGGCCGAGCTTGACGCCGATCGGGTTGCGGACGCGGGACAGGAAGTCGACGTGGGCGCCGTCGATGTCACGGGTGCGCTCACCGATCCAGATGAAGTGCCCGGAGGTGTCGTACGCCAGTCCGGAGCGCGAGTCGATGCGGGTCATCGGGCGCTCGTAGTCCATCAGCAGGCCCTCGTGCGAGGCGTAGAACTCGACGTGCTTCAGCTCGTCGAAGTCCGCTCCGCAGGCGTCCATGAACCGGATGGCGCGGTCGATCTCCTTCGCGAGGTGCTCGTACCGGGCGTTCGCCGGGTTCGACGCGAAGCCCTTGTTCCACGAGTGCACCTGACGCAGGTCGGCGAAGCCACCCTGCGTGAAGGCGCGGACGAGGTTCAGGGTCGAAGCAGCGGTGTGGTACCCCTGCACCAGGCGACGAGGGTCGGCCTGGCGGCTCTCCGGCGTGAAGTCGTAGCCGTTCACGATGTCGCCGCGGTAGGCCGGCAGCGTGACGTCGCCGCGGGTCTCGAAGTCGCTCGAGCGCGGCTTGGCGAACTGCCCCGCCATCCGACCCATCTTGATGACGGGCATCGACGCGCCGTAGGTCAGGACGACGGCCATCTGCAGGATGGTCTTCACGCGGTCGCGGATCGAGTCCGCGGTGGCACCGGCGAAGGTCTCGGCGCAGTCGCCGCCCTGGAGCAGGAACGCCTTGCCCTGGGCCGCGCTCGCGAGTCGTTCGCGCAGCTTGTCGACCTCGCCCGCGAAGACGAGCGGCGGCAGCGTGGCGATCTCGGCTGAGGCCGACTCGGCCGCGGCGGCGTCCGGCCACGTGGGCTGCTGCTTGATCGGGAGCGTCCGCCAATAGTCGAGCCCCTCGATCACGTCCGGATCCTGCAGGGCGACGAAGTCGGTCGACTCGAACAAGGTTGGTACCTCTCGAAGGGGTGGCCGTCCCGGGCGGTTGCCCGAACCATCGAATCCTAACGTGCCGAGGTGCCCCGCCCGTTCCGCGTGACCTTGCCGCGGAGGACCTGCTCGCGCGCCGTCGTCGCACGCTCCTTGACACTCGTCGCGTACACGTCGACGTACTCCTGGCGGCTCAGCCCGGCGAGCTCGTGCATGACCTCGTCGGTCACGCTGCGCAGGATGAAGCGGTCGGTCTCGAAGCCCTCGAAGCGCGAGAAGTCGAGCGGCTTGCCGAAGACGACCCCGACGCGCTTGAACTTCGGGATGCGCTGCCCGATCTGCTGCACCTCGCGCGTGCCGACCATCGCCACGGGGACGACGGTGACGCGGCCCTCGAGGATCATCCGGGCGATGCCGGTGCGACCGCGGTAGAGCTTGCCGTCCGGGCTGCGCGTGCCCTCGGGGTAGATGCCGAGCTGCTCGCCGCGCGCCAGCACCTGCAGGCCGGCACGGAGCGACGCCTCGGACGCCTTGCCGCCGGAGCGGTCGATCGGCAACTGGCCGATGGCGTTGAAGAACGTCTTCGTCGCCCAGCCCTTGAGACCGCGGCCGGTGAAGTAGTCGCTCTTCGCCAGGAACGACACCCGGCGGTCGAGCACCGCCGGCAGGATCACGGAGTCGATGAACGAGATGTGGTTCGACGCGAAGATCACCGGCCCCTTGGCGGGCACGTGCTCGCGCCCGACCACCCACGGCCGGAAGAGCGTGAGGATGAGCGGGCCGAGCAGGAAGTTCTTCAGCAGCCAGTAGGTCATCGACGACTCCGAGACGGTGGGTGCCCGACCCTACGCCGTGCGGGCGTGGATCCGAGCCAGGTCGGCAGCGCCGACGACGCCGGCGTCGTTGACGAGTTCGGCGATCACGAAGTCGGGCTCCGGGTGGTACCCGCGGGCCGGCAGGTTGTTGAGATACGCCTGCTTGATCGGGTCGAGCAACCGGTCCCCCGCACTCGCCACGCCGCCACCGAAGACGAACAGCTGCGGGTCGAGCACGGCCGACAGGGAGGCGCACGCCTCACCGAGGTGCCGCCCGAGCCGCCGCAGGGCCGCGAGCGCGCCCGGGTCGTCGGCGAGGATGAGGTCGCCGACGATGTGGCCGTCCAGCTCGCCGCCGTTCGCCTCACGCGCGTCCGCGAGGGCCTGGCCGATGCCGCCGGCGTCCGCGACGTCGTTCGCCATGCGCTGCAGGGCACGGCCGGATCCGTACTGCTCGATGCAGCCACGGGCGCCGCACCCGCAGGGCAGGCCGTTCGGGACGATGCGGAGGTGGCCGATCTCGCCGCCGGTGCCGAAGCCCCCGCGGAAGAGGCGGTCCTCGGTGACGATCGCGCCGCCGACACCGGTGCCGATCGTGAGCATGGTCATGTCGGACACGAGCCGGCCGGCGCCGAAGCGGAACTCCGCCCAGCCCGCCGCGTTGGCGTCGTTGTCGACCGTGATGTGCAGGTCGCCGATGCGCTGCTGCAGCTTCTGGCGCAGCGGCTCGTTCCGCCAGCGGATGTTCGGCGTGTAGTAGACGATCGACTGCGAGGCGTCGATGAAGCCGGGCGCGGCCACCCCGACGGCGCTGACCTCGTTCGAGGCGCGCAGTCGCGCGACCATCGCGACGACGTCGTCGAGCATGGCGTCCGGGTCCGCAGCGTTGGTGGCCACCCGGTCCTCGGCGACGATCTCGCCCAGTTCCGTGACGACCGCACCCGCGATCTTGGTGCCCCCGATGTCGATTCCGATGGCGTGCACGAGGAACGAGCCTACCGGCTCGACGCGTCACCACGGAACGCGGACGCGCTCCGGCTCGACGCGTGACCACGGAACGCGGACGCGCTCCGGCTCGGATCTCACGGAACGCTCGGCGATCCGTCCTATGCTGACGGTGCCGCCTCGACGATGAGGCGCACTCGAATCGAACCGGCCGACAAGGGAGTCACCGTGAACGATCAGCGGCACCCAACCCCGATCACCGCACCCGACCACGGCTCAGCCGCGCGCCTGCTCTCCGAGCGGGCCCGGAAGACGCCCGACCGCCCGATCCTGGCCGAGCGCCACGGCGACACCTGGACGCCGATCACCGCCTCCGAGACGCTGGCCCGGGTCCGCGGCATCGCGAAGGGCTTCGTCGCCGCCGGCCTCGCACCCGGGGCGCACGTGGCGATCCTGTCCCGCACCCGCCTCGAGTGGACGCTCGTGGACTTCGCGGTGTGGACCGCCGGGCTCGTGTCGATCCCCGTCTACGAGACGAGCTCGCCCGACCAGGTGCGCTGGATCCTGTCGGACTCCGAGGCGGTCGCGATCGTGGTCGAGCAGGAGGAGCACGCGCGGCGCGTCGCCTCCATCGCGCCGGACCTGCCGCACCTCGGCCAGCACTGGACCATCGACGGCGGCGGGCTCGACGACCTCACCCGGCTCGGCGAGGACGTCACCGACGCCGAGCTCGACGCGCGCACCGCCGACGTGCACGGACACGACGACGCGACGATCATCTACACCTCGGGCACCACCGGTCGGCCGAAGGGCTGCGTGCTCCGGCACGACAACTTCACCGCCACGGTCGAGGGCGCCTCCGAGGCCATGCCCGAGGTCGTGGCCGACGACGCCTCCACGCTGCTGTTCATCCCGCTGGCCCACGTGTTCGCCCGCTTCATCGCCGCGATGAGCATCTCCGCCGGTGTCCTCGTCGGCCACGAGCCGGACACGAAGGACCTCATGCACGCGGTGTCGACGTTCAAGCCGTCGTTCCTGCTCGCGGTCCCCCGGGTGTTCGAGAAGATCTACAACTCGGCCGAGCAGAAGGCGGAGCTCGGCGGCCGCGGGAAGGTCTTCCGCGCGGCCGCCCGCACCGCCGTCGCCCACTCCGAGGCGCTCGCGGCGGGCAAGGTCCCGCTCGGGCTCGCGCTGCGCTTCAAGCTCTTCGACCGGCTCGTCTACGCCAAGCTCCGCGACGCCATGGGCGGGCGCGTCCGCTACGCCGTCAGCGGCTCCGCGCCGCTGTCACCGCGCCTGTCGCACTTCTTCCGGTCCGTCGGGGTGCTCATCCTCGAGGGCTACGGCCTCACCGAGACCACCGCGCCGGCGACGGTGAACCGCGCCGCGGAGCTCCGCATCGGCAGCGTCGGCCGGGCGCTCCCCGGCGTGGAGATCCGCATCGCGGACGACGACGAGATCCTCATCCGCGGAGTCGACGTCTTCGACCGCTACTGGCGGAACGACGAGGCGACCGCCGCGGCGAAGCCCGACGGCTGGTTCCACACCGGCGACCTCGGACGGCTCGACCCCGACGGCATCCTCACCGTGACCGGTCGCGCGAAGGAGCTGATCGTCACCGCGAGCGGCAAGAACGTCGCGCCGGCACCGCTCGAGGACGGCATCCGCGAGCACCCGCTCGTCGGGCAGGTCGTCGTCGTGGGCGAGGGCAAGCCGTTCGTCGCCGCCCTCGTCACACTCGACCGCGAGATGCTCGGCGGCTGGTGCGAGACCCGCGGGATCACGCCGGCGCTGTCCGCGCACGAGGCGGCCTACGACGAGCGCGTCCACCAGGCGGTCCAGGAGGCCATCGACGCCGCCAACCAGCGCGTCTCCCGCGCGGAGTCGGTGCGGTCGTTCACGATCCTCGACACCGAGCTCACGGAGGCGTCGGGACACCTCACGCCGAAGCTGACGATCAAGCGGCCGGTGATCCTCAAGGACTTCGCCGCCGACGTGGAGCACATCTACTCCGGGTCGAAGGTGCAGACGACCGCGACGCCGGTCGTCGAGCCGGAGCGACGGAAGAACCGCGCCTCCAGTCGGTTGCGGCTGCGCGCGGGGCGCGACCCGCTGTCGGGTCAGTCCTCCTGCGTCTGCTGCGCGTCCGACGCGTCGAGGACAGCGGTCGAAGCGGTCGTGGCGGGGACGTCGGGACGGAAGTTGGTGCGGGTGCGGTGCGAGCTGAGCTCGTCGTTCTGAGGGGTCATGCTGGGTGTCCTGGGAGTGTGGGAAACGGTGCCGGTTGGGTGACCGACGCCGATACGGTACCTCTTCGTCAGGACAAAGCGACAATCCCGCGTTGGGGTGTCATCCGAACCGGGCCCTCAGTGGAACCAGTCCTGCGAGCGGATGTCCCGGAGCGCCTGTCGCCGGACCTCCGGGTCGAGCGTCATGACGTACACGGTGCCGCCGAGGTGGTCCACCTCGTGCTGCAGCGCCTCGGCCATGAGCCCGGTGCCCTCGAGGACGACCTCGGCGCCGTCGACGTCGACGCCGCGGACCTTCGCGTACGGGTACCGCCTGGTCGGGTACGAGAGCCCCGGGACCGAGAGGCAGCCCTCGTCCATGAGCTCCGGCTCCCCCGAGACCTCGACGATCTCGGGGTTGAGGACGTACCCGACCTCACCGTCGACGTTGTACGAGAAGGCGCGCAGCCCGACGCCGATCTGCGGCGCGGCCACACCGGCACGGCCCGGCTCCTTCACGGTGTCGACGAGGTCCTGCACGAGGTCGCGGATGCCGGGGCTCCCGAGCGCATCGGGACGGACGGGATCGGCCGGCGAACGGAGCACGGGGTCGCCGAACAGGCGGATGGGACGGACGGTCACGTTACTGCAGCACCACCAGGAGGTCGCCGGCGTCCACCTGCTGGGTCGCCGGGATCGCGAGACGGCCGACGGTGCCCGCGACGGGCGCCGTGATGGCCGCTTCCATCTTCATCGCCTCGATGCTCGCCACGGCCTGCCCGGCCTCGACGACGTCACCGACGGCGACCTTGAGCGTCACGACGCCGGAGAACGGCGCCGCGACGTGCTTCGGGTCGGACTTGTCCGCCTTCTCGGCGGCCTTCGTCTCCACCTCGATCGAGCGGTCGCGGACGTAGACCGGGCGGAGCTGCCCGTTCATCGTCGCCATGACCGTGCGGATGCCGCGCTCGTCGGCCTCGCCGATCGCCTCGAGCCCGACGAACAGGTTGACGCCCTTCCCGAGCGGCACGATGTGCTCCTGCCCGGGGCGCAGGCCGTAGAGGTAGTCGACGGTCGGCACGACGGACAGGTCGCCGTACTGCTCGCGGACGCTCTCGAACTGTCGCGTCGGCTGCGCGAACAGCAGCCGGTTCAGCGCGTTCCGCCGCTCGGGACCGTTCTTGGTCAGGTGCTCGCGCTCGGCTTCGGGCACGGGCGTGATCGTCGGCGTGACGTCACGGCCCGCGAGCACCTTCGACCGGAAGGGTTCCGGCCAGCCGCCGGGCAGGTCGCCGAGCTCGCCCGCCATGAAGCCGACGACGGAGTCCGGGATGTCGTACTTCTGCGGGTTCTGCTCGAAGTCGACGGGGTCGGCGTCGACCGCTGCGAGCTGCAGGGCGAGGTCGCCGACGACCTTCGAGGACGGCGTGACCTTCGTCGGGCGGCCGAGGATCCGGTTCGCCTCGGCGTACCAGTCCTCCACCTGCTCGAACCGGTCGCCGAGGCCGAGCGCGATGGCCTGCTGGCGGAGGTTCGACAGCTGCCCGCCCGGGATCTCGTGCTTGTACACGCGACCTGTCGGCCCCGGCAGCCCGGACTCGAACGGCGCGTACGCACGTCGGACGGCCTCCCAGTAGGGCTCGAGGTCGCCGACGGCGCTCAGCGAGAGGCCGGTGTCGCGCTCGGTGTGCGCCAGGGCGGCGACGAGCGCGGACATGCTCGGCTGGCTCGTCGTGCCGGCCATCGGTGCCGCCGCGACGTCGACCGCGTCCGCGCCGGCCCGGGCCGCCGCGAGGAGCGTCGCGAGCTGACCGCCGGCGGTGTCGTGGGTGTGCACGTGCACGGGCTGGTCGAAGCGCTCCCGCAGCGCGGTCACGAGCTTCTCGGCCGCTCCGGCGCGGAGGAGCCCGGCCATGTCCTTGATGCCGATGACGTGCGCGCCGGCCTCGACCATCTGCTCCGCGAGGCGGAGGTAGTAGTCCAGCGTGTAGAGGTCCTCCGACGGATCGAGGAGGTCGGCCGTGTAGCAGAGCGCCGCCTCGGCGACGGCCGTGTCGGTCGCGAGCACCGCCTCCAGGGCCGGACGCAGCTGGCTGACGTCGTTGAGCGCGTCGAACACGCGGAAGACGTCGACGCCCGTGGCGGCGGCCTCGGCGACGAACGCGTCCGTCACCTCGGTCGGGTACGGCGTGTAGCCGACCGTGTTGCGGCCGCGCAGCAGCATCTGGATCGGGATGTTCGGCATCGCCTCGCGCAGCGACGCCAGGCGCTCCCACGGGTCCTCGCCGAGGAACCGGAGCGCGACGTCGTACGTGGCACCGCCCCAGGCCTCCATGCTGAGCAGCTGCGGGGTGAGCCGGGCGACGTGCGGAGCGACGGCGACGAGGTCCTTCGTGCGGACGCGGGTGGCGAGCAGCGACTGGTGGGCGTCGCGCATCGTCGTCTCGGTGACGGCGAGCTCGGTCTGCTCACGGAGGGCCTTCGCCCACTCGGCCGGACCGATCTCGCGCAGCCGGTCGCGCTGACCGAACGGCAGCGGGCCGCTGAGGTCGACCGCCGGGAGCTTGTCGCTCGGCTCGACCGTCTGCGGCCGCCGCTCGCCGTTCGGCTTGTTCACCGTGACGTCGGCGAGCCAGTTGAGCACCTTCGTGCCGCGGTCCTTCGAGACGTGGCCGCCGAACAGCTGCGGACGCTCCTCGATGAACTTCGTCGAGATGTCGCCGCGGTCGAAGTCCGGGTCCTCGAGCACCGCCTGCAGGAACGGGATGTTCGTGCTCACACCGCGGATGCGGAACTCCGCGAGAGCGCGCTTGGCACGGGCGACCGCTGCCGGGAAGTCCCGCCCGCGGCAGGTCATCTTCGCGAGCATCGAGTCGAAGTGCGGGCTGATCTGCGCGCCCGTGGCCACGGTGCCGCCGTCGAGGCGCACGCCCGCGCCACCGGGGCTGCGGTAGGTCGTGATGCGGCCGGTGTCCGGACGGAAGCCCTGCGTCGGGTCCTCGGTCGTGATGCGGGTCTGCAGTGCGGCGCCGTGGACGCTCACGGTGTCCTGCGTCAGCCCGAGGTCGCCGAGGGTCTGCCCGGCGGCGATGCGCATCTGCGACTGGACGAGGTCGACGTCCGTGACCTCTTCGGTGACCGTGTGCTCGACCTGGATGCGCGGGTTCATCTCGATGAAGACGTGCTGGCCCTTGCGCTCCCCCTCGGTGTCGAGCAGGAACTCCACCGTGCCGGCGTTCACGTACCCGATCGAACGGGCGAAGGCCACGGCGTCCCGGTGGAGCGCCGCCGCGATGGCCGGGTCGAGGTTCGGCGCCGGGGCGATCTCGACGACCTTCTGGTTCCGTCGCTGCACCGAGCAGTCGCGCTCGAACAGGTGGATCGTTCCCTCATCCGTGCCCGTGGCGTCGGCGAGGATCTGCACCTCGATGTGCCGCGGACGGATGACCGCCTGCTCGAGGAACATCGTCGGGTCCCCGAAGGCGCTGTCGGCCTCACGCATCGCCTCTTCGAGGGCGGCGCGCAGCTCGGGCTTCGTCTCCACCCGGCGCATGCCACGACCGCCACCACCGGCGACGGCCTTCGCGAACACCGGGAAGCCGATCGCGTCGGCGCCGGCGAGGAGTTCCTCGATGTCCCGGCTCGCCGGGGTGCTCGCGAGGACCGGGACACCGGCCGCGATCGCGTGCTCCTTCGCGGTGACCTTGTTGCCCGCCATCTCCAGCACGTGCTCGCCGGGGCCGATGAAGGTGATCCCGGCAGCGGCGGCAGCGGCGGCCAGCTCCGGGTTCTCGGACAGGAAGCCGTACCCCGGGTAGATCGCGTCCGCGCCGGACTCCTGCGCCACGCGGACGATCTCCGACACGTCGAGGTACGCGCGGACCGGGTGCCCGCGTTCCCCGATCAGGTAGGCCTCGTCCGCTTTCAGACGGTGCAGGGAGTTGCGGTCCTCGTACGGGTAGACGGCGACGGTCTTCGCCCCCAGCTCGTACGCAGCACGGAATGCACGGATGGCGATCTCGCCACGATTGGCGACCAGGATCTTGCTGAACACGAGGTCCCTTTCAGCCCGGGTTGAGGTGAGACAACCCTACTGGCGGTAACGTTGCTCACCGTGCATGTACTCAGCGTGAGCTCCCTCAAGGGTGGTGTCGGCAAGACGACGGTGACGCTCGGCCTGACTTCGGCCGCGTTCGCCAAGGGACTGCGCACGCTGGTGGTGGATCTCGACCCGCAGTCCGACGTGTCGACCGGGCTCGACATCAACATCTCCGGACACCTCAACGTCGCCGACGTGCTCGAGAACCCGAAGGAGAAGATCGTCCGCCAGGCGATCGCCCCGTCCGGCTGGACGAAGGGCTCGCAGGGCAAGATCGACGTCATGGTCGGCTCGCCCTCGGCCATCAACTTCGACGGGCCGCACCCGTCCATCCGCGACATCTGGAAGCTCGAAGAGGCCCTGGCCAACGTCGAGCAGGACTACGAGCTCGTCCTGATCGACTGCGCTCCGTCGCTCAACGCCCTCACCCGCACCGCCTGGGCCGCGTCCGACCGGGTGACCGTCGTCACCGAGCCGGGGCTGTTCTCCGTGGCCGCCGCCGACCGTGCCCTCCGTGCGATCGAGGAGATCCGCCGAGGCCTCTCCCCCCGTCTGCAGCCGCTCGGCATCATCGTGAACCGGGCTCGCGTGCAGTCGCTGGAGCACCAGTTCCGCATCAAGGAGCTCCGGGACATGTTCGGCCCGCTCGTGCTGTCCCCGCAGCTGCCCGAGCGCACGTCGCTGCAGCAGGCGCAGGGTGCCGCGAAGCCCCTGCACGTGTGGCCCGGGGAGTCGGCGCAGGAGATGGCGCGGAACTTCGACCAGCTGCTCGAGCGGATCATGCGCACGGGCAAGATCGGCCCGTACGCCGAGGGCGGCGCCGCGTAGCGCACCGGCTGGTCACGACACCCCGCTCAGGTTCGCCGAGCGGTCACGTTCGGTCGGGTCGCGGCGCTCGGGCCGACAGTTCGTGACCGCGCGGCGGCCCGCCTGCGGCATGTCCTGACCGCTCGTGAGTGGACCCACACCGGGCGCAGGTGAGCTTGACGCACCCCGGCGTGTGGCACGCCCGCCGGACGCTCGCGCCTCACGCGGACGGGAGGCGCGGCTCGACACCGCCCCGCCGGTGACCCCCGCGCCACTGGTCACGACACCCCGCTCAGGTTCGCCGGGCGGTCACGTTCGGTCGGCTCCCGGCGCTCGGGCCGACAGTTCGTGACCGGTCCGCGGCCCGCCTGCGGCATGTCGTGACCGCTCGAGGGAGCGCAGGACGCGCCGGCGACTGAGCGTGGGACGCGCCGGCGTCAGGACGCGCGGGAAGCGCGGCGCGCGGCGAGCTCGTCGGAAGGGTCGGCCGCCGGCGTCGCGTCGAGTTCGACCAGGGAGCTCTCGACCTCGCGCAGGACCTTGCCCACGGCGATGCCGAACACACCCTGCCCGCGGGAGACCAGGTCGATGACCTCGTCGTCGGAGGTGCACAGGTACACCGAGGCGCCGTCCGACATCAGCGTCGTCTGCGCCAGGTCCGACACGCCCGACTCGCGGAGCTGGTTCACGGCCGTGCGGATCTGCTGCAGGGAGATGCCCGTGTCGAGCAGTCGCTTCACGAGCTTGAGCACGAGGATGTCGCGGAACCCGTACAGCCGCTGCGACCCGGAGCCCGCGGCCCCGCGGATCGTCGGCTCGACGAGTTCGGTACGGGCCCAGTAGTCGAGCTGCCGGTAGGAGATGCCGGCCGCACGAGCGGCGACGGTGCCGCGGTACCCGTTCTGCTCGTCGTGCTCGGGCAGGCCGTCGGTGAAGAGCAACCCGAGGTCGTACCGGGTCATCTCCGACTCGGTGCCGGGGGTGTCGTTCCCACTCATCAGGCTGCCTTCCACGACGATCGAGCTCTCATCCGAACATTCAACAATGGGTTGAGAGTTGTTCCGAGGTCCACGGTAGCGACTCGAACCGCTCCGGCGCGGGACATCCGACTCGGCGCGTCCGGCGTGTCGAGGATACGCCCCACCGACCGACACGCACCAGCACTGGAGGCCGGATGAGCCAGGACGCGCGTCATGCGTCGAGACGCCCGATCGCCGTGCGGATGAGGTTCGACCGGATCACCTCGAGGTGGCCGGCGATCTCCCGCGCGAGCTCGGTCGCCTTCGCCCGGGACGTGGCGTCACCGCGCCGTGAGACCGGCATGAGCGCCGACTCGATGAGCCCGACCTCTCGCTCGGCGACGCTGCGCATGGTGCGGAGGTGCCGTGGCTCGATGCCGGTGCGCTGCAGTTCGACGAGCGCCCTGAGCACCACCACGGCGTCCTCGCCGTAGGTGTCGGCGGCCGGCAGCAACGATGCGGAGACGGCGTCGGCGAGGAGCATCGGCGTCGCTCCGGCGGCACGCACGGTCTCGTCGCGGGTGTAGCGGCGCTCGCGCCCGAGGATCGAGGGCTTCGGCGCGTCCCCACCACCGGGGAGCACCGGGTCGCGCCCGGCGTCGAGGTCGGCCAGGTAGTCCTTGATGACCTTGAGCGGCAGGTAGTGGTCGCGCTGCAGCCCGAGGATCACGCGGAGCCGCTCGACGTCCGCCGCCGAGAACTTCCGGTACCCGCTGGCGGTGCGGATCGGGGTCACGAGCTCGCGTTCCTCGAGGAAGCGCAGCTTCGAACTCGACAGGTCCGGGAAGTCGGGCTTCAGGCGTGCGAGGACCTGCCCGATCGTGAGCAGGTCCGGTACCGCGGACCCCGCCCGGGCCGCGGCGGACCGTGCGGCCACTACGCGTTCGCCAGGCGCGCCAGGTCGACCCGGGAGGCGTAGAAGGTCAGGCGGAACTTGCCGACCTGCACCTCGGACCCGTCGGTGAGGAGAGCTTCGTCGATGCGGACGCCGTCGAAGTACGTGCCGTTGAGCGACCCGTTGTCCTTCACGCTGAAGCTCGTGCCGTGGCGGAGGAACTCGGCGTGCTTGCGCGACACCGTGACGTCGTCCAGGAAGATGTCCGCGTCGGGGTGACGCCCCGCCGTGGTGACGTCGGAGTCGAGCAGGAACCGAGCACCGACGTTCGGACCGCGACGGACCACGAGCAGCGCGGAACCGGAGGGCAGGGCGTTGATCGCCTCGCGCTCTTCGGCGGACACACCGGACTCGGCCGTCAGCGCCGCACCCATGTCCATGCTGAAGGTCAGCGTGGTGTCGACCAGCCGCTGCTCAGGGGTCTTCTGACCGTCCGGCTGCGGGACCACTGGTTCTGGCATCGTGGACCTCCTCCTCTTGGCGCACCAGCGTATCGGAAACGAGTGACTCCGCGGGAGCCCCGAACGGGGCTGTGGAGAACTTGTCGGAACGCGCACAGCGAACGTACCCAAAACGCGGGGGAAACGGACCGGAGGCGCAGTGCCAGCTGGCACCGCGCCTCCAGGCAGGAACGATCGCGACTCAGGACGACGGGGTCGCGTCAGCCGTCGGCGCGTCCTTGCCGGACTCGACGTCCTCGAGGATCTGCTTGATCTCGGAGTCCTTGAGCTTCACCCAGGGCGAGCCATCCGGATCGCTGGTGGAGGCCTCCGGGCTCTCGCCGGTGTTCCACCACTTCGACTGGTACGGGATCCCGTCGAACAGGACGCGCGCGCCCGTGTCGTACTGCTTCGTGCCGGACCAGGCGTCGTAGGTCCCGGCCGGGAGCGTGACCTGCTTCACCGGCTTCTCGCCCTTCAGCACCGGTCCGACGAGCTGCCACGGCGTCTCGTACGCGCTCAGCACCGGGTCGTCGGGCAGGTCACCGGACGTCCACCACTTCGCCTCGTAGACGTTCCGGTGCCAGACGATCTTCGTGCCCTCGAGGTACGAGGCGTCCGAGCTCCACACCGGGTACGGGCTGGTCGAGGGGTCGTCCGTCGGCTGCACGGTGGCGGAGGGCTCCGCCTTCGTGACGTCCGAAGCGGCTGCGACGATCCCGCCGGTGAAGCCCTTGCCGAGCACGTCGGCGTAGAGCACGCCGTCCTGGTCCACGCCGGAGCAGGAGTTCGACACCGTCGAGAGGTTCACGTAGTTCGACCCGCACGTGGTGTCGCGGTTGAGCGACCACATCGACATCCGGCCGAGCCCGCGGTCCCGCGCCCACGCGTTGAGCTTCTTCGCGTCGGCGAGGGTGAAGACCTCGTCCTGGATGTCGTTCTGGCCGATCATCGGCGTCGCGCCGACCTTGTGCCAGAGGGTGCTGTCGCCGAGCGGCGTGCCGGCCCGCTTGTAGAGGACGCCGAGCTGGCGATGGACCTCCTGCAGGGTCTGGACGGAGGCGGAGTACATGCTCTGGCTCGCGCCCTTGCCCTGCCCGTAGTCCATCGTCATGGCGTTCACACCGGCGAGGTCGACCCCGGCCTTGAGGAACTGCGCCACCGCGGTGGTGCCGTCGCTGGTCAGTCCGGACGGGGCGGCCGGCAGCGTCAGCCACACGGCGAGCGGGTGCCCGGCGGCCCGACGCTCCTCCTGCAGCTTCGCGACGGCCTCGGCGCGGCGCTGGCCCGCCTCGTGGTTCGTCAGGTCGTCGCCCTCGACGTCGTAGTCGACCGTGCTGACGTCGTAGCGCTTCACGACCGACTCGTACGCGCTCGCCAGATCCGAGCCGTTCGTGCAGGTCGTGGCGAGCTCGTCGTTCGCGAGCCCGCCGAACGAGACGCCGACCTCGCCCTTCTGCTGCTGCAGGCGGGCGATGCGGCGATCGAGGTCGAGCGTGTCCGACGCACCCTGCAGCGAGTACGCGGAACCCCAGGTCGGGGTGCAGGCGTCGTCGTGGTCGGCGACGACGAAGGACAGCATGACGTCGCGGCCCTTGGCGGACTTCACGTCCTCGAACGCGAACGTCGGGGTGGCGGTCACGTCCGTGTAGGCGGCGAACCAGGACTTCTCGGTCTCGGCGGCCTGGGCGGACTGCCAGCGGTCGAACCCGGCGTACCCGGCGACGGCGACGGCGGCGGTCAGCACGACCGCGAGGGAGACCCGGATCGGGGACAGTCGTCTGGTGGTGGACATCAGGCGGCGCTCCGCTCGTCGGTGGTGTTCGGGTGCTGCTCGGTGTTCGTCGCGTGTTGGGAACCGCGGCCGCCGACGGCCCCGGGCGTGTTCCCGGCTCCGACGACGTCGGCGCCGTGCCGCACCGGCATCGTCTTGCCGCGGTCGCCGAAGTAGAGGACGGCACGCCAGTCCTCGGTGGCCGGCTCCGGCTCGGGCAGGAGTCCGTTGCGGGCGCGCTTGCGATCAGCGCGCGCCTGCGTCCGCGAAGCGTTGCGTGCGCTGCGTGCCGCCGGGTCGTAGTACATCCACTTCGTGGCCCAGAGCCAGACGTCGACCACCGAGTTCCAGATCCCGATGTAGGCGACGATCGCGTACATCGCGAGCAGGGCGTTGAACGCCGCGAACACGGCGTTGCCCCAGTTCTGCGCCCCGAAGTCACGGACGAAGGTGAACACCGAGAAGACGACCATCGCGTACGGCGCGAGGACGTACAGCGCCGGCGAGGCGGTGCGGTCCCGGACCTTCGGCGTGCGGGCGAACGGGATCTTCTTCGCCGTGAGTGCCTGCTGGATGCTCTTCAGCACGCCGGCGACGTTGACGGGCATCAGGATGAGGTTGAACCCGTAGATGCGGAACACGTCGGTGCGCTTGTAGCCGCAGTACTTCAGGTCGCTCGAGAGCAGCCAGAAGTAGGGCAGGGCGGCGAGGAGCACCATCGGGCTGAGGAGCCTGGAGTCGTACGGGTAGGCCAGCAGGAAGATGAGGCCGAACGACGCCCAGGCGATGGACGCCATGTAGTTGACGCGCAGGGACATCTCGACGATGCCGACCCGCTCGCCGCGGGCACGACGCTCGCGGACCTGGCGGATGTACTTCGGCAGGATGAGCAGTCCACCGTTGGCCCAGCGGCGGCGCTGGACGATGAGCGAACCGAAGTCCGGCGGCGTCGCACTGTAGGAGAGGCGCTCCGGGTAGTTCACGAGCGTCCAGCCGTGCATGCCGAGGTCGACGCTCGACTCGGTGTCCTCGATGACCGTGCGGTCCTGCACGTAGCGCTTCACCTCGAAGCCGCCGACGGTCTCGACCTCCTCGATGTCACGGAGCGCCCGGGTGCGGATGACCGCGTTCGCACCGACCCAGAAGGTGGCGTTGTGACGGGACATGCCCTGGTGGAGGATGTGCTGGATGTCGGTGGTGGCACCCGCGAGCCGCTCGATGCGGGTGGCCGCGCCGCGGAACGACGAGTACGGGGTCTGGGTCACGGCGACCCGGGCGTTCTCCGGCTGCTCGAGGAAGTAGACCAGGCGCAGGCAGTAGTCGCGCAGCAGCACCGAGTCGGCGTCGAGCGTCAGGATGTAGTCCGACGCGGAGACGACCAGATCCGCGGTCGACGGGTCGCTGACCGTGCGCAGGATCGTGCCGGACGCGGTCTCCTCGAACGCGTACGAGCCGCCCAGCAGGCCGATGTACGCGTTGAGGTTCATGGCCTTGTTCGCCTCGTCCGACAGGTTCGCGTAGCGCTTCCGCTCGAAGGTCGTGATCTCGGCCGTGAAGGTCCAGGCCAGACGGCGCTGCAGTTCGAGCGCCCGCGCCGACGTGATCTCGCTGAAGGACTCCCCCGCGTCGACGGCGTCCACGATCGCGGCCTCGAGTGCCTCGGAGGTCAGGCGGAACTCGTCCGCGAGGCCGATCAGGACCTGGTCGTGGAAGAAGTGGTCGACGTGGTCGAGGACCTCGTGCTCGCGGGCGTGGCGGCGGAGCCAGGCGTCGGCCCAGCGGTGGTGCTCGACGAGGTTGCGCAGCCCGTCGACGCTCGCGAACGGTGCGGCCTCGGCCTCGACCTCGGCGGAGAGCAGGGCCTCCTGGAACCGCTGCGACGGCGCGGCGAGCTGGTTCTGGATCGTCCTGGCGACCGCGCGGGTCCGCTCGAGCTTCTCGAGGGTCTCCGGGTCGGTCGGGAACGGGTTGTCGTCGATGAGCAGCACGACGCGCAGCGAGGGGTACTCCTGCAGCGCGGCCGACCACAGCGTGGTGGCGACGACGTCGGGCTCCTCGGCGTAGCTCGGCACGAGGACCGTCATCGGCGACTCGTGCCCCTCGGCGAAGTGCCGGTCGAGCTCGGCGCGCGGGACCCGGACGTGCGTCGCGAACCGCTCCATCGCACCCTGACGCGCCACGAGGTGCATGAGCGCGGAGAAGGTGAGGAACGTGACGACCACGAGGTACGAGACGGCCTCGGTGGTGAACCGGAAGCTCTCGGTGCCGTAGTCGAGGAACTGGCGGATCACGGTGTAGACGACGTAGGCCAGCCAGAACGCGATCGTGAGGATGATCGCGATGCGGCCGGAGACGAGCTTCCGCTCGGAGGGGCGTTCGTGCAGGGTGTCGAGCGGGCGGGTACGACGCTCGGAACCCCACTGGCGACGGCGCGCGGGAGCGCCGTCATGCAGATCGGGCATGACAGTCCTTCGTTCCGTACGGACCAGCGCTCCATCGGGTCGGTGCGCGGTTGGGGAGTCCGTGCGGTCGTCCATGACCGTATGGGGACAGAACGAGCGGTGCAGACACCTGGACGGGGGGTTTTGGGCGTGCCGTGCGGAAAACCGCAAGATGTTGCGTGGTGCACCATTGACGCGTGTCGCTGCCGGCCCCGCGGCCCCGGTCGTGCGGGTGGTCCGGGCGTTCTGCCCGTCCGCCGGTCCGCCGATCCGCCGGTCGGACTGGAGGCGCGGCTCGGCTCCGTCGTCGGGGTTCCCGAACACGCCGCTCACGTCCGCCGAGGTTCCGCTCACTGCTCGATGCGGCCCCCGAGATGCCGCGATTTCGGAACCTCGGGAAGGGCGGGGCGCGGGGCGCGGGGGGGGGTGCCGCTCAGCGGCCGCGAGCGAGCAGCCAGAGCAGGTACGGCGCGCCGATGACCCCCGTGACGACACCGACCGGCAGCGCGTTCCCCGGGAGGGCGAACTGCGCGACGAGGTCGCTCGCGAGCGTGATCGCCGCACCGACGGCCGCGGTCGGGCCGAGTGCGACGCGCCCTCCCCCGACGAGCCGACGGGCGATCGGCGCCGCCATGAGCGCGACGAACGACACCGGACCCGCGGTCGCCACGGCCGCCGCCGTCAGGCACACCGCCGTGAGCAGGAGCAGCACCTTCGCCCGGTTCGGCCGGAGCCCCAGGGCCGAGGCCACGTCGTCGCCGAGCGTCAGCACGGTGAGCCGCGGCGACTGCACGAGCGCCAGCGCCATGAGCACGACGAACGCCACCGCGAGCACCCCGACGAGGTTCCGGTCGACGGCGTTGAGGCTGCCGGACAGCCAGAGGAGCGCGGTGCCCGCCTGGGTGACGGTGCCGCTCGTGAGCATCCACCCGGTGATGCTCAGGCAGATCGCCGCGACGCCGATGCCGACGAGGACGACGCGGTTGCCGGTGATGCCCCGGCGCCACGCGAGTCCCGCGATGACGAGCGACACCACGACCGCGCCGACGAGCACGACGGCGAACAGCGTTCCGCCGCTGGCACCGAACAGCACGATGGCGGTCAGCCCGGAAGCGCTCGCCCCCGAGGTGATGCCGATGACGTCCGGACTGGCGATCGGGTTCCGGACGACGCTCTGGACGATGCCGCCGGCGACCGCCAGGGAGGCCCCGACCAGGATCGCGCCGAACACCCGCGGCCCGCGGAGCTGCCCGATGACGAAGTCCGAGACCGCGTCGCCGTGTCCGACGAGGGCACCGGCGACCTGGACGGGCGAGAGCGGGATCTCGCCGACACCGAGCCCGACGAGCACGAGCGCGACGAGCAGCACGAGGACGGCGCCGAGGACCACGAGCTCGCGGCGGACGGCGGTCAGGTGCACGCCGCTCACAGGCCCTTCACCGCCCGAGATCGCACGAGCCAGATGAACACCGGAGCGCCGATGAGCGCCGTCACGATGCCGACCTGCAACTCCCCCGGGTACGCCACCACGCGGCCGATGACGTCGGCGACGAGCAGCAGGGCGGGCGCGACGATGGCCGAGAGCAGGATCGTCCACCGGTGGTCCGGCCCGCTCAGGCGGCGGACGGCGTGCGGGACGGCGAGCCCGATGAACGCGATCGGTCCCGCAGCGGCGACGGCCGACCCGGCGAGCAGCACGGTGACGAGTCCCCCGACGGCCCGCACGAGCACCACCCGCTGCCCGAGCGAGGCGGCGAGTTCGTCGCCGAGCGCCAGGGTGTTGAGCGAGCGTCCCAGGGCGAACGCGACCACGAGTCCGGCCAGGACCGGGATCGCGATCACCCCAGCGGTGCCGAGGTCCTTGCCGGCGAGCGCCCCGACCTGCCAGAACCGCAGCTGGTCGAGGAGGCTCTGGCTGGTGACGAGCACGGCGGTGGTGATCGACGACAGCGCGGCGGCGACGACGGCTCCGGACAGGGCGAGTCCGACGGGTGAGAGCCCACGGCGGGCGACCGCCGCGATGCCGTACACGAGGAGTGCGGCGAGTGCGGCGCCGACGAAGGCGAAGGGCAGGTACGCCGCAGTGCCGCTGACGCCGAACAGGGCGATCCCGGCGACCACGGCGAGTGCGGCTCCGGAGTTGATGCCGAGCACGCTGGGGTCCGCGAGCGGGTTCCGGGTGACGCCCTGCATGACAGCGCCGGCGACGCCGAGGGCCGATCCGGCGAGGAGTCCGACGACGGTGCGGGGCACGCGGTTCCCGAGGACGATGAGCCCGATCTCGTCGTGCCGTCCGGGGTGCAGGACGGTGTCGAGCACGGTGCCGAGCGGGATCGGACGGGACCCGAAGGCGACGGAGAGGGCGACCGCGACGGCGAGGACGACCACGGCCAGCACGGTCGCGCCGACGAGGCGGGACACGGAGCTGGGTGCTGGAGGTGTGGGCGACGAGGAGCGCATGGGAAGTAAGGCAACCCTAACGGACGCGCTCGTTCGGTGACCCCCGAGCAAGCCGTGAGCGACCGCAGGGGCCGCTCATAGGTTCGTCATGGGAACGGGTCCTGTACTGGGATCCATCGACGCCCGACCGGGTCGTCGAGGGACGACCGGAGAGCACCGATGAACGAGACCCCGAACCCCGCCGCCGACGAGAACGGCACCGCCCGCACCGACGCTGCGCAGCCGCAGGGAGGGGCGACGTGGGAGGCGCCGCACGCCGACCCGTCCACGCTCCGCTCGGCGTACGCGTTCGACGGCAGCGGCCCCTACCTGTACGGCCCGGACGGCTCCGGCCCCTACGCCTACGCGCCCGACGGCCGTGGGCCGTTCCTGATCGGCAGCCCGGCGCTCCCCGGCTTCCAGCACGGCTGGGCGCACGGTGCGGCCGCGGCGAACCACGGCACGAAGCGTCCCCGGCGCCTCGGGCTGATGATCGGCTCCGGCATCGCCGCGCTCGCGATCGTCGGCGCCGCCGGCGGGACCGCGCTCGGCCTCTCCTCGCAGAGCACGACGACCACCTCGAGCCAGTCGCAGGGCAGCACGACGACGCCCGATACGGGTTCCGGGACGGACAGCGGCAGCGGCACCGGCACCGGCAGCGGCACGAACGGGTTCACGGTGCCGGGCGACGGTACGGGCTCGAGCGGCAGCAGCGGCACGAGCACCGAGTCCGCGGCGACGGCAGCGACGACCGCGCAGAAGAAGGGCGTCGTGACGATCAACACCGTGCTGAACTACGACGAGTCCTCGCAGGCCGCCGGCACCGGCATGGTCCTCAGCTCGAACGGCACCATCCTCACGAACAACCACGTCATCGAGGGCGCGACGAGCATCACCGTCACCGACGAGACCACCGGCAAGGAGTACAAGGCGGACGTCGTCGGGACGGACGCCACGGACGACGTCGCCGTGCTGAAGCTCGAGGACGCCTCCGGGCTGTCGACCGTCACGCTCGACGACGACGGCGAGCCGAGCACCGGCGACACCGTCACCGACGTCGGCAACGCGGAGGGCACGGGCAACCTCGTGGCCGCCGAGGGCACCGTCACGGCGACGGACCAGGACATCCAGGTGCAGAGCGAGTCCGGCACGGGCACCGAGTCGCTGCAGGGTCTCATCGAGATCGCGGCGGACGTCGTCTCCGGCGACTCCGGCGGTCCGGTGCTGGACAGCGAGGGCGAGGTCGTCGGCATGGCGACCGCGGCCTCCTCCGGGACGGCGGACGTCACCGGGTACGCGATCCCGATCAGCACGGCGAAGTCGATCGCGGAGAAGATCCTCGCGGGCGAGTCCTCGTCGACGATCACGATCGGGCTGCCGGCGTTCCTCGGGGTCGAGGTCAGCGGCACGGCTTCCACGGGCGGCGTCGCGGTCGCCGGCACGGTCGAGGGTTCGGGTGCGGCGACCGCGGGGCTCGCGGCGGGCGACGTCATCACGAGCATCGACGGCACGGCCGTGGCGAGCTCGGACGCGCTCACCTCGGCGATCCAGTCGCACTCGGTCGGCGACGAGGTGACCGTCGGCTACACCGACAGCACCGGTGCGGCGAAGACGGTCACGGTGACCCTGACCGCCGGCCCCGCCGCCTAGCGGGAACGCGGAGCAGCAGCCGTCAGGACAGCAGCGCCCGCACCACCGAGCGGTACACATTTGCCGGGGAGTCCGTCGTGAAGACGGTCTCCCCGGCCTCCGTGCGTCCGACGCGAGCGAAGCCGAGCCCCGCGGCGTGCACGATGACGATCGGGTTCGGCTTGCCGGGTCGGCGCAGCGACGACACCGTCCACGGCGCCGCCCAGAACCGTGCGAGCCGCGGGTCCGCCTCGGCGATCGCGGCGGGCAGGTCGGGTGCCGGGTCCCCTCCGGAGGTCCTCCGACCGAGCAGGTCCGCCCGGAGCGACCCCGTACGGAACGGGAAGGTCCATGCCGGACCGATGCCGAGCCTCCCGGCCATCGTCCGGACCACGCGCTCGACCGGCAGCCCGGCGACCACGCCGCCCGCCTCGTCCGTCCCGTCGACGACGGTCTCCGACCAGGCCTGGAGGCGCGTGGCACGCCCGTCGGGCAGCCGCTGTTCCAGCGTGACGGGCTGGGCATCGCCCTCCCAGGGTCTGAGGAGGGTCTGGGTGGAGTCGGGCAGGGTGCCGAGTCGGCCGACGAGGCCCGCCTCGATGAGTTCCCGGCCGGCGGGCGTGCGGAGCAGGGCGGGGTTCCAGCGGCGTCCGGCGAGGCTGCGGAGGGTGTTCAGGGCTTCCGCGCCGATGTGGGTGCCCTCGAGGTCGGACGCCGGGGCGGCTGCCGGCAGGGGCTCGAGGTCGCGCTGCACCCGCGACGGTGCGGGTTCGGTGGCGCGGACCGTGTCGAGCACGGCGAAGACGAGGTCGTCGGTGGCGAGCATGCGGGCGAGGGGCCGCTCGATGGTGAGGTCGACGCGGTGCCGCCCGGTGACGAAGAGCAGGTGTGCTCCCGCGACGTCGCCGTGGTCGTCGGGGCGGACGTACTCGACCAGGCGTGCCGGCGCTCCTGCGGTGGTCCACGGGTCGCAGCCGATGAGCCGGAGGCCCTCGACGGACCCGGGGAGCCGTTCGAGCAGGCTGGTGTGCTCCTCGGCGATGGTCCGGTCGCTCGGGCGGGAGCGGACGGTGAGCACGACGTCGTCGCCGGTGACGCGCAGGTCCGCCTGGGCCGAGTCCTCGCGGCGCCACGCGTCGGGGCGGCGGAGGGTCAGGCGGGCGGTGCGGTCCTCGGTGCCGAGCGGGACGGGGACGGCCATGGTCGAAAGGCTACGTCCGGGGTCCGGCGTCGGGCGTGGCGGCTCGCCGGGGTCGATCGGTTCGCATCGCTCGGGCGCGCTCGGGGCGCTCGGGCTCGCTCGGTGCGGGTCAGCGGCGGTCAGCGGGGTCAGCGGCGTGACGGCCTCGGGGACGGCGGAGGCGGTACCGGCTTCGCGGCGACAACGTCGGCGAGCGCGAGCTCGACGGGGCCTCGGCGCGTGTCGATCGTCACGGTCGCCGGTGTCCGCGCGACGAGCACCCCGAGGGCGTCCTGCGCGCCGTCGCCGTGGTGCGTCCGCACGACCAGGCGTTCCCCGACCGCCGCATCGCGCAGCACCCCGAGCGCGTGGGCACGGGCGATCGCGTCCTGCTGACCGCGCTGCTGCTCCACACCCTCAGCGTACGGGCGGCCCGTCCTAGAGTGTGGGGATGGCCAAGGCACGCGTGGACAGCTGGATCTGGGCGGTGCGGATCACGAAGACCCGATCCGCCGCGACCGCCGCGTGCAAGGCCGGCCACGTCCGGGTGAACGGCGAGCGTGCCAAGCCGGCGCAGCCGATCGGCCCCGGGGACGAGGTCCGGGTCCGGCAGAACGGGTTCGACCGGATCGTCGTCGTCACCGGGATCATCCTCAAGCGGACGAGCGCCCCCGAAGCCGCGAAGCACTTCGAGGACAAGACCCCTCCGCGCCTGCCGCGGGAGGAGGCCGGCTTCGTCCCGATCCGCGATCGCGGCGCCGGTCGCCCGAGCAAGCGGGAGCGCCGCGACCTCGAGAAGCTCCGCGGCTACTAGCGCGCCGGCCGCCGCTGCCGCTCGTCGTACGGGTCCACGACGCGGCGGTGCTCCCATCCGCCGACGAGGACGACCACGGGCTCGGGCATCAGACGAACCGGACGGTCTGCTGCAGACGGTCGCGGACCTCGAACACGTCGACGCGCCCCTCGGGCGACCACACGCCGTTCAGCACCTGGCCGAGCGCGCTCCGCCGGACGACGAGCGCGGTGGGCTTCCGGGGCGACCCGACGAGCTGCACGTCCTCGTCGACCGCGGAGTCCGGCACGACGAGCAGCCGACCGGTGAACCGCACCCGCGTCTGCTTCTGCACGGCGCGGGCGGCGCGGACGAGCTCCTTCACGGGACGCTCACCGGGCGCGAGGGTCTCCCCCACGATCTCGCCGTGCTCGATGCGCACGGGGGCGCCCCAGTCGATCGACTCCAGCGCCCACAGCCCGCTCGGGGTGAGGACGGCGTGGTCGAGCTTCCCCTCGGCGCCGGCGTCGAGGTCGTGCCACACCGTCACGCCGATGCCCATGTCCGCGACGATGGACGCGGTCGCTTCCTCCGCGAGGGCCTCGGCCAGCAGCCGCCGGATGTGCCGCGGCGCGGAGCGGATCAGCGCCGGGTCGTACGGGTCCTCGATCGGGTCTCCCAGGCCGACCCATTCGCGCTCGGCCTGCAGGAAGACCTCGCGCGATCGTCCCCCGGGGTGTCCGTGGGACCGGGCCCGGGGGCGGGAGTCGCGGCGCGCTGCCGGGGGTGCGAAGGCGTCGCGAGCCGCGCCGTTCCTCCAGGCCGACGAACCCGACGGGCCGGACGCGCTCTCGCTGCTGGAGCCGCGCGATCCGGCGTCGTAGGCGCGGCGGGCAGCGGGGGTGCCGACGCGCTCCCAGGCGATCTGCACCTGGCGGAAGCGGCGGGCGTCGCCGCCGAGGTCGGGGTGGGACTCGCGGGCGGCGCGACGGTAGGCGCGGCGGAGTTCGTCGTCGTCGGCGGTGACGGGGACGCCGAGGACCTCGTACGGGGTGGCGTCGGCCGGGCTGTCGGTCATGGCGGTGCGACACTACCCGAGGAAGCGCCGGAGTCCGCCGCGCGGGCGCTGGGTGCTGCCTGGGCCCGATGGGCTCAGGCGGAACGCGCGACGTCGAACGCCACGGGAGCGCCGAGGAACGCGCCGAAGCGGGCGGCGGCCGCCTCGAACGCTCGCACCGAGGCGGCGTCGAGGGGTTCGAACGGCGTCACCGTGACCCGGACGTCGCGGGAGCGTTCCGTCCGCGTCCACGTCCCGACGACCCGACCGCGGACCACCGCCATCGCGAGGAACATCCCGTTGCCGCCGGGCACCACCCGCTCGGCGTACGCCGGGTCGAGCTGCGCGGAGCGGTCGGCGTACCCGAGCAGGTACTCGTCGAACCCGGGGAGCAGGTGCCCGGTCGGGACCCCTCCGGTGGCCGGACGATCGGCGAGCGCGACGAGTCCGTCGCCCAGGTCCTCCACCGCGTCTCCGGCGGCTGCCCGACCCCGCCGGACGTCGCCGAGCGGGAGCTTCGTCCACGCCGCCGCGTCCGTCTCCGTCGCGGGACCACGACCGCGGAGGTACCCGACGAGCACCCGGCGCAGGGCCTCGTCGCGGTCCGGCGGGGCCGATGCGGTCGGTGCCCACTCGTCGAGGAGCACGAGCCCCTGACCGACCCGAGCGGTCGGGCCCCAGGCGACCAAGCCCTCCTGCGCCAGGCGGACCAGCACGTGGTACCCGCGGCCGGCGGTCGGGTCGATGCCGGCGTCCCGGTAGACCGCGAACAGGTCGTCCCGGACGAGGGTCCGCCCGCCGGACAGCGCTCCGACGGTTGCGTCACGGGCGCGGGCCAGCACGGGGTCGTCGATCCCGAGCTCCGCCGCGCGCCGGGCGATGCTGCGGACGGTCCGCTCGGCGGTCAGGGAGAGCAGGAGGCGCAGGTCGTCGGGGCGCATCACGTGCAGGGTGCCGCGCATCGGCCAGGAGCGGACGAGCTCGCCACGGTCGAACGCGGCGCGGACGTCGTCGCGGGTCGACCCGGGCGACCGCACACCGATCGCCCACAGCACCTGCCCGAGGTCCTGCCCCTGCACGGCCAGCATCCGGTCGACCGCCTCGGCCGGCGCGAGCCCGGGCACGGCGACGCCCTGCGCGGCGAGGCGCATCGCGCGGAGCTGCGCGCGCGTGGTCGTCATCCCACCAGCATGCCCGGCACCACCGTCACGCGGGCGCCCCGTCAGGCGACGGCTGCGGTGATCTCGTCCGCGTGCTCCTCGAGGTACGCCACGTCGGCCCGGTAGAGGTCGGCGTGCCCGTGCTCGAGGTCGCTCACGAACTTGGGGTTGCCCGCGGCGGCCTCGGTCTCGATCGTGGTGACGAGGGCGACGAGCGACGCGGTCATCGTCTCGGCGAGGAGCTCCCGCGAGCGCCCGTCGAGCTCGTAGGCGCGGCAGAACTCCGCCGCACGGTCGAGCCGCTCGTCGAGGGACGGCGCTGTCGAACCCTCGACGACTCCGGTCGTGAACGGGGCGAACCGGTAGACGGCGCTGGCGACGTCCCACACCCGGGGCCCGGGGTGTGCGGTGTCGAAGTCGATGAGCCCGACCGCGGCGATGCCGTCGTACACGCAGTTGTACGGCGCGAAGTCCCCGTGCACGATCGTCTCGACCGGCAGCCGGTCCGCCTGCGACCAGACGTCACGCGTCTCGTCGCGCGGGAAGCTCGCCGCGGCGTCGTGGTAGTGCCGCAGCAGGCGCGCGGTCGTGACGAGGGCGGCTTCGCTCGCCACGTCGGCGGTCCACGGGTACTCCCCCGCGGTGCCGGGCACGAAGGACACCGTCTCGAGGGTGTCCCCGTGCTCGATCGGTTCCGGCGCCGCGACGAACCCCTGTTCGTGCAGGTGGGCGAGCAGCCGGTGCACGGTCGGCGTCCACGGCCCTGCCGGGCGGTGCACACGATCGTCGGCCCTGGTGATCCGCTCCATCGGAACCTCCTGTTGTACGTCTCCGTTGACGTGGTGGTCCAGCGTACCGGGCCGTGCCGCCCGGTGTACCGGTCCACGTGTGAACAGCGCGTGACGCTACCGCATGCACCGTTGCATGCAAGGAGTAGGATCGTTGATCGTGACCACCCCGAGCACGAACACCACCGCCCAGGCCGCGTCCGACCGGGCGTACGAGCACGTCAAGCGCGCGATCATCCGCGGCGACCTCCCCGGCGGCACCGCGATCAGCGAGAACGCCCTCTGCCAGGAGATCGGCGTGTCCCGGACACCCGTGCACGAGGCGTTCCTGCGCCTCGCCGGCGAGGACCTGCTCACCCTCGAGTCCCGGAAGGGCGCCGTGGTCCGGCCGATGTCCCCGAACGAGGCCGCCGACGTGCTCGAGATGCGCGAGGCCATCGAGTCGACCGCGGCGACCCGCGTCGTGACGGACGGCCGGGTGGCGGACGTCACCCCGAGCCTCCAGGCCATGCTCGCGGAGCAGGAGCAGGCGGTCGCGACCGGTGACGTCGACCGCTTCGTCGAGGTCGACGCGGAGTTCCACGGCGCGGTGATCGGCGCGTCCCGGAACGCGATCGCCGTGATGTTCGCCCGCACCCTGCGGGACCGGCAGCAGCGACTGCGACACCACCTCATGCGCCTGCAGCCGTCGCAGCTGCAGGCGTCACTCGAGGACCACCGCGCCCTCGCCGCCGCACTCGAGGCCGGCGACGCCGCCCGGTACGCCGAGGTCCTCAGCGCCCACGTCGCATCACACCGAGGCGCCCTGTGAGCACGGCCGACGCCACCACCGGCAGCATCCCGACGACCGGGTCCGTCGCCGTCCCGTCCGCCCGTGTGCTCCCCTGGGTGGCCGTGTGGGGCGCGGTGTTCGTCTGCTCGTGGGGCGGCAACCAGTTCTCCCCGCTGCTGCTCATGTACGAGGAGCGCGCGCACTACTCGTCGGTGCTCGTCAACGTCTTCCTCGGCGTCTACGTGCTCGGGCTCGCGCCGGCGCTCCTCGTCGCCGGGTCGCTCTCCGACCGGCACGGGCGCCGTCCGCTCATGCTCGCCGGCATCGTGTCGGCCGTGGTCGGCAGCGGGCTGCTCGCGTTCGGGCCGCTGGGCGCCGGCTTCCTGATGGCGGGGCGGCTGTTCTCCGGCATCACCGTCGGGATCGCCATGGCGGTCGGCAACAGCTGGGTGAAGGAGCTCTCCCAGGGCCGCTTCGACCCCGCCGCCGACGCCGGGTCCGGAGCCCGTCGGGCCTCGCTCGCGTTCACCCTCGGGTCGGCGTCGGGCGCGCTCGTCGCCGGCCTCATCGCGCAGTGGGGCCCGATCCCCGAGGTGCTCCCCTTCCTCGTGCACATCTGCGTCGCGATCCCCTTCGCCGTGGTCGTCTGGCGCACGCCGGAGACGAACCGGACCGGAGGGCTGCCGGGCCCGTGGTGGAAGCAGCTCGCCGTGCCGAGCGCCGGACACCGCCGGTTCACCCGCGTGGTGCTCGTCGCCGCGCCGTGGATCTTCGGGTCGGCCGCGATCGGGTACGGGTACCTGCCGACGAAGCTCGCCGGGGCGACCGGCACGTGGGGACTCGTGTTCGCGACCGCCGCGACCGTCGTCGCCCTCGGGGTGTCGAGCGCCGTGCAACCGATCGCCGCGCGCGTCACCTCGCTGGTCTCAGCCCGGGGCCTCCTGACCGCCGTCGCGCTCATGACGGTGGGCATCGCCGTGGTCGTCGTCGCGATCCAGGCGCAGTCGGTGGCGATCGGGCTCGTGGCGAACGTGGTCATCGGCCTCGGGATCGGGCTCGCACTCGTGTCGTCGTTGCTCGAGGTCCAGCGGATCGCGGGCTCCCGCGACCTGGCCGGCCTGACCGGCGTGTTCTACGCCGCGGCGTACGCCGGGTTCCTGGCGCCCGCGGTGATCGCGGCCGTCGCGAACGTCGTCGCGGTGCCGCTCATCCTGTGGGTCGTCGTCGGGCTCGGGGTGGTGTCGTGGGCCGTGATCCTGGTGTCGTCACGGAAGCACATCCCCGCGTAGGGAGCACCCCGCAACGCTAGAACTGGTCGCGCAGCCAGGCGGGACCGCGCGACACGGCGCCGAACTCCTCGATCCGCCCGCGCAGTTCGCGGTCGGCCGTGACGACGACCACCGGCCCGTCGCCGGCGTCGACCGCGGCACGTGCGGCCTCGACGATCGCGTCGTCCCCCGACCCGGACGCGCGGGCGACCGACACCGACGCGGCACCGTGACGGGCAGCCCGGTCGCCGACGACACCGATGCCCGCACCAGTACCGTCCGCGTCCCGCGCCTCCCCCTCGAGCACCACGCTCCACCGCGGCCACCACCGGTCGAACGGCAGCTCGAGCAGGTCCGCTGCCACTCCCACCGCGGCGAGCGCACCGACGGACGACAACAGCCGCGACGCGGCCCCCGCGCGGTCCTTCCACCATCCGTCCGGCACGCTGCCGACGACGTTCGCCGCGTCCACGACGACGTGCGGCGTGGTCGCGATCCGCGCACGGAGCGCGGGCCAGGACGCGCCGAACCCCGGGTGCAGCGGCAGGTCGTCGACCTCGCCGACGGGCACCCACGCGAGTTCCAGGCTCTCGCGGTCCGTGATCACCGGTTCGAAGGGCCTGGAGGCGCGCCCCACCACTGTCGTGTACGTCCAGAACCCCAGGTCCAGCACGGAGGTGTGCCGCAGGGCGACCCCGTCGAGGGGCACGCCGGCCTCCTCCGCGGACTCGCGGAGCGCTCCGGTGACGGCGTCCTCGCCCTGGTGCCGGGCTCCGCCCGGGATGCCCCACGTGCCGCCGTGGTGGCTCCACTCGACGCGGTGCTGCAGGAGCACCCGGCCGGACCCGTCGTCGACGAGGAGCCCGGCGGCGCCGAAGATCCCCCACGCCTTCGTCCCGTCGGGTCCGACCGCCCAGGCGTCGCCGGGATCGCGAGGGCCGGGAGGTGGCCCGGGAGGCGTTGCGTCTGGCACGTCATCACCCTTTCACATGGCCCTCGTCATGTGACCGGGGAGGTCGCTGAGCGTCGTGTACGGTGTCGTCCGAGACACGGGGTGCCGCAACCGGCGGCTGAGATCACACCCGTCGAACCTGCTCGAGCTCGTACTCGCGAAGGGATCGTCCATGCACACTGCTGCGCCCGTACCCGCTGCGTCCGCCGGGGGTCCTGCCCCGGACTGGGCGGAACGCACCGCCACGCTCCTCGAGGCCGTCCGTGCCCGAGGACCCCTGGTGCACTGCATCACGAACACGGTGGTGCAGAACGTCACCGCGAACGTGCTGCTCGCCCTCGGGGCCTCGGCCGCGATGGTCGACGTCGTCACCGAGGCCGGGCCGTTCGCCCGGGTCGCCGACGCCCTGCTCGTGAACACGGGTACCCCGCACGCCGAACCGCGCGCCGCTGCGCTCGAGGCCGCCGTCGCCGCCGTGGAGGCCGGGACGCCGTGGGTCCTCGACCCGGTCGCGGTCGGGTCGCTCCCGGTCCGGACGGCGCTGGCTCGCGACCTGCTGGCGCTGCACCCGACGGTGCTGCGCGGCAACGCCTCCGAGGTGCTGGCGGTGCTCGGGGCCTCGGCCGGCGGGCGCGGAGTCGACAGCACGGTCGGCACGGACGATGCGCGTCACGCTGCGCAGGACGCGTCGGACGGGAGGCGCGTGGCCGCGGTCGCCGTGTCCGGTCCGGTCGACCTGCTGGTCGCGCCCGGCATCGGCGCGGTGCGGGTCGCGAACGGCACCGAGCTGCTGACGCGGATCACGGGCGGCGGGTGCGCGCTCGGTGCGGTCGTCGCCGCCTTCACCGCCGTGTCACCCGGGGACGCCGGAGCCGCTGCCGTCGCGGCGACCGCGGTGCACACGATCGCGGCCGAGCTCGCCGCGCGGGAAGCGGGTGGTCCGGGCACGTTCCAGCCGCTGTTCCTCGACCGGCTGGCGTCGCTGTCCCCGGAGGACGTCGTCCGCGAGGCCCGGATCACGGTCGAGGCTCCGGCGGTGGCGGCATGAGCGTCACGACGGACTTCGGCGTCTACCTGGTCACCGACGGGGCGCTCTCCGACCGGCACGGCATCGGCATGCTCGGGGTCGTGCGAGCCGCGGTGCACGGCGGGGTGCGGATCGTGCAGGTGCGCGACAAGGACGCCTCGGCACGGGATCTGCTCGCCCTCGCCGCAGCGGTGGCGGGCGCCGTGGGTGACCGGGTGACGGTGGTGGTCGACGACCGGCTCGACGTCGCGCTCGCCGCCCGCCACGCGGGACACCCGGTCGCCGGGGTGCACCTCGGGCAGTCGGACGTGCCGGTCGAGGTCGCACGGGCGCTGCTCGGCCCGGACGCGCACGTGGGGCTGACCGCGAACACGCCGGAGCACCTCGCGGCCGTCGCGCGGCTCCCTCGGGGAACGGTCGACCTGCTCGGGGTCGGCGTCGTGCACCCCACCACGACGAAGGCGGACCACCCGCCGGCGCTCGGTCACGACGGGTTCGCCCGGCTGGCCCGAGCGACGGACGTGCCCTGCGTGGCGATCGGCGGGGTGACGCTCGACGACGTCGCACCGCTGCGGGCCGCTGGTGCCGCCGGTGTCGCCGTGGTGTCCGGCATCTGCGCCGCGGCCGACCCGGGGTCCGCTGCCGCCGCGTACGTCGCGGCGTGGACCGGCGACCCGCAGGAGGTGCGCCGACCCGGTCACGGCGATCCGCACCTCCCGACCGGCCGTCTGCCGGAGCGGGACCGGCCGGACCGAGGCGATCCGCGCCTCCCGACCGTCACCGCGCACCACGGGGCGGACTCGTGACGACGGCCGGGCGCCGCATCCCCCGCGTCCTCAGCATCGCCGGGACCGACCCGACCGGCGGCGCCGGGCTGCAGGCCGACCTGAAGTCGATCGCCGCGCACGACGGCTACGGGATGGGCGTCGTGACGGCGCTCGTCGCGCAGAACACCCACGGTGTGCGGTCGGTGCACGTGCCGGACGTCGCGTTCCTGCGGGAGCAGCTCGACGCGGTGTCGGACGACGTGACCATCGACGCCGTGAAGATCGGGATGCTCGGCACGGCCGAGGTCGTCCGGACGGTGACGTCGTGGCTCCGGGAGCACCGGCCGCCCGTCGTCGTGGTGGACCCGGTGATGGTGGCGACGAGCGGGGACCGCCTGCTGGACGAGGACGCCTCGCGCGCGATGGTCTCGCTGTTCGAGCTGGCCGACCTGGTGACGCCGAACCGCACCGAGCTGGAGGTGCTCGCCGCACTGGCCGGCGGGTCGCCGTCGTCGTCCCTCGACGCGGCGCTCCTCGTCGCTCGCACCTGGGACGTGCTCGTCCTGGCGAAGGGCGGGCACGACGACGGGACCACCTCTGACGACGTGCTCGTGTCCGCGTCCGGCGTGGTCCGGACGTTCTCCGCGCCGAGGATCGCGACGACGAACACGCACGGCACCGGCTGTTCCCTGTCGAGCGCGATCACGACGCTCGCCGCCCGCGACGGGGACTGGGAGCTCGCGATCGGCGGGGCGAAGGCGTGGCTGACCGCTGCCCTGCTCGGTGCCGACGCCCTCGAGGTCGGGAGCGGCAACGGACCGATCGACCACGGGGCCGTCGTGCGTGCGGCGCTGCCCGAGCTCTCGTGGACGGACCGCTGGTGGGACGACGTCGCCGGGGTGCTGCAGGAGACGATCGACTGCGCGTTCCTCGTCGGCATGCGCGACGGCACGCTCGACTCCGACGTGTTCGCGGGCTACCTGGCGCAGGACGTGCACTACCTCCGGGCGTACGAGCGGCACCTGGCGACGCTCGGGTCCTGGTCGACCGGCGAGGAGGCGGCGTTCTGGGCCGCCGCCGCGCAGGGCTGCGCCGACGAGGCCCGCGACCTGCACCACCGACGGCTCGCCGGCACTCACGCGGACGATCCGGTGCACCCGACGTGCGCGGGGTACCTCGCGCACCTGCAGGAGGCGGCCGACTCCGGGTCGGCCGGGGTCCTCGCGGCCGCGGTGCTGCCGTGCTTCCGCGTCTACGCCTGGGTGGGGACGCGGATGGGGCGGGCGGCGCCGGAGCACCCGTTCGCGGACTGGATCGCGGCGTACGGCGACCAGGGGTTCGCGGACGCCTCGGCGGCGGCGACCGGGTGGGTCGAGCGGTCGGCTGCCGCGGCGACGCCCGCGGAGCGCGGCGCGATGTCGCGGGCGTTCCGCCGCGCCACCGAGTGGGAGCTGGCCTTCTTCCGCATGCCGATGGCGGCCGCGGCCGGGGGCGGGGGCGCGGGTCCCACGAAAGCGACAGTGTCCCGCTGAGCCGCGCCGTCCCACCCGCGAAGGCGACAGAATCCCGGCCGGTTCGCGCAGCACACAGTCGCTTTCGCGAGCGGGGCGGGCGGGAGGCGCGGGGCGGGGCGGGGCGGACGGGAGGCGCGGGGCGGGGCCGCACCGCGCCTCCAGTCCGTCAGCGGGTGAGCGGGGGCAGACGCACCAGCTCGACGGCGAGCGCGCGGCCGTCGACGGTGCCGCGCATCCACGTGTGGTCCGGCTGGCGGCGCCGGTCCGTCGGCGAACCGGGGTTGAGCAGCCGCAGACCCGACGGCGCCACGGTGTCCCACGGGATGTGCGAGTGGCCGAACACGAGGACGTCGGCGTCCGGGTACTCCGCGGACATGCGACGCTCCCGACCGGTCGCCGTCCCGGTCTCGTGGACGAGGGCGAACCGGAGCTCCTCGACCGTGAACCGCGCCACGAGCGGCAGTTGATCGTCGAACTCCGGGCCGTCGTTGTTGCCGCGGACGCCCTCGAACCGGCTCGCCCGCCCCGCGACGGCGTCGAGCGTGGCGAGGTCCACCCAGTCGCCGGCGTGCACCACGAGGTCCGCGGCGTCGATGTCGGCCCAGAGCGGCTCCGGCAGGTCCTTCGCCCGTTTCGGCAGGTGCGTGTCCGAGAGCAGGACGAACGACGTCGTCACGGGCTCGTGCGTCCCGGTAGCGGCAGCCCGGCCTCGTCCGCGGCGCCGAGCCGCTCGAGCAGGCCGGCGAGCAGGGCGATGTCGTCGTCCGACCAGCTCGCCAGCCGCTCGTCCAGTGCGTCACGGTGCAGCTGCACGGACCGTTCGAGTGCCGCACGTCCCTCGTCGGTGACCTCGAGGGGCTTCGCGTTGCCCGTCCCGCCGTCGGTCGTCCGGACGAGCCCGGCCGCCAGCAGCCCGGACAGCTGCCGGGAGATCGTGGAACGGTTGAGCCGCAGGTACCGGGCGATGTCGATGGCCATGCAGCCGGGGTGCTGCACGACGAAGTCGACGAGGGACTGGTCCACGACGCTCAGGATCGACTCCGAGCCGCGGGCGCGGATGCTGGCGCGTCGAGTGATCCGTGCGAGTTCGGTGTAGGCACGTCCGATGTCGCTGTTGCGGACATCGGGCCTCGACTCGCTCATCGGAAGACTCCAGCCTGTCTGCGCCGGCACCGGCCGGCGGTGATCGGTCCCGCAACAATACCGGCGGGTACGCTCCGCTCCGGCTCAGCGACCCGCCGCCGCGGCCTGCAGCGCCGGGATGTCGAGCTTGACCATCTGCATCATGGCCTGGAAGACGCGGGCGTTCGCCTCGGGATCGCCCGACCCGGTCATCAGTTCGCCCATCATCGACGGGGTCACCTGCCACGCCACACCCCAGCGGTCGAAGAGCCAACCGCACGCACTGGGCCGTCCGCCGTCGGCGAGCAGGCCGTCCCAGATGCGGTCGAGCTCCTCCTGCGTGTCGACGTCGACCTGGAACGACACCGCATCGGTGTGCTCGTGGCCCGGGCCGCCGTTCATCGCCCGGTACGGCTTGCCGAGCAGCGTGAACTCGACGACGAGGGTCTGCCCGTCGGGCGTCCTGCTCACGCTGTCGATGCTGCTGTCCGGGAACAGTGCGACGTAGTGCTCGGCCGCCTGCTCGGCCTGGTCGTCGTACCAGAGGAACGGGGTGATCGTCGGCATGGCGGGGCCTTCCGGTTCGGCTCAGTCCGCAGCGCCGCGGCTGAGCAGGTCTGCCTTCTCGGGGTGTTCGTCGAACCACTTGCCGACGAACCAGCACATCGGGACGATGCGCTTCGTGGTGTTCGCCTCGACGTCGGCGACGGCGAAGTCGACGAGTTCGGCGGCGTACCCGTGCCCGCGGTGCTTCGGCACCGTGTAGGTGTGTGGGAACGCGATCGCGTCGCCGTTCTCGCGGTAGTCGAGGACGCTCACGAGTTCTCCGCCGACGTACATCGCGTAGCGGTCCTGGTCTGCTTCGTCGCGGAACTCGTGGTCCATGCGGCCATCATGCACTTGCGTGACGCCGCGTGACCGGAACGGGGACGCCACGTGACCGGAACGGGAATGCCGGACGTGCTGGCGAGCGTTGGCCGGACACCATGACGACCATCGGCATCATCGGCGCAGGCAACATCGGATCCCAGCTCGCACGACTCGCGGTGCAGCACGGACACCGGGTGGTGATCGCGAACTCACGAGGTCCCGAGACCCTGACCGGGCTCGTCGACGAACTCGGCCCGGACGCCCGGGCGGCCACCCGCGACGAAGCCGCCGCGGCGGGCGAGATCGTCGTCGTGACGACCCCGCTCGCCGCGATCGACACCATCCCGGTCGAGCCGCTCGTCGGCAAGGTCGTGATCGACACGAACAACTACTACCCGCAGCGCGACGGACACATCGAGGCGCTGGACGACGAGACCACCACGACGGCCGAGCTCCTGCAGGCGCACCTGCCCGGCGCCCGGGTCGTGAAGGCGTTCAACCACATCCGTGCGGCGGACCTCACCGGCCACGCCGCACCGGTCGGCACCCCGGACCGCCGCGCGCTCGTGGTGGCCGGGGACGACGCCGAGGCGAAGCGCGTCGTGTCCGAACTCATCGACCAGTTCGGGTTCGACGTCGTCGACGCGGGACCACTCGCGGAGGGCTGGCGCATCCAGCGGGACACCCCCGGGTACGTCGCCCGGTTCACCGCGGACGAGCTGCGCGGCAAGCTCGCCGAGGCGAAGCGCTACCGCGACCAGTAGCGGCCGGGGGCCCGGCACCGCAAGACGCAACGTGGGCGGTTTCTCGCAGCGCAGTACCGCTGCGAGAAACCGCCCTGTTTGCGTTTTGCGAGAGCCGCCGCGCGCTCAGTCGCCGTCGAAGATCACCGTCATCTCGGCGATGTCGTCCTCCGACGGCGTCCACGCCGTCCCGGCCTCGGCGTTCTGGCGGATCTGCTCCGGCTTCGTCGCCCCCGCGATCACGCTCGACAGACCCGGCTGCGCCAACAACCACGCGAAGGTCGCCTGCAGCATCGTCACCCCGCGCTCGTCGCAGAACCGCTGGAACTCCTCGACGATCCCCCACGGTGCATCCTCGAGCAGCTGCGGCTTCGCCGTGGTCAGCCGCCCGTCGGAGGGCCCGCCCGACTTCGTGTACTTGCCCGTGAGCAGGCCGTTGTACAGCGGGAAGTACGGCAGGAACCCCAGAGCGTACGCACGCACCGCCGGCAGGACCTCGTCCTCGACGCCACGGGCCAGCGGGCTGTACTCGTTCTGCGCCGACACGAACGCCGTGGTCCCGGCGATCGACGCGGTCAGCTCGGCCTCGGCGATCTGCCACCCGGCGAAGTTCGAGTGGCCGATGTAGCGGATCTTCCCCTCGCGGACGAGGTCGTCGAGCACCGACAGCGTCTCCTCGATCGAGGTCACGTCGTCGGGCCGGTGCATCTGGTAGAGGTCGATCCAGTCGGTGCCGAGGCGCTTCAGTGAGGACTCGACGGCGAGCCGCACGTACCGACGGGAGCCGCGGACGCCCCAGTCCGGCCCGTTCGCACCCTGCATGTCCATGCCGAACTTCGTCGCGAGGACGATCTCGTCCCGGCGCCCCGCGATCGACTTGCCGAGCATCTCCTCCGACAGCCCGGGCCTGCCGCCGTAGATGTCCGCCGTGTCGAAGAGGGTGATGCCGGCGTCGAGGGCCGCGTGGACGACGGCGTCCGTGCCCTCCTGCGTTTCGGTCAGCGTGCCCGGCCTGCCGAAGTTGTTGCAGCCGATGCCGACGGTGGAGACGACGAGCCCTGACGGCCCGAGCGGACGGTGTTCGATTCCGGTCATGCGTCGACCGTACCGGCGACCCCGGAACTGGGGCTGCGGCAGCCGCACCGGTTGCCGTTAGAACTGACCATGGATCAGCCTACGGAGGGAGCACCGCAGTGGCATCGCATCGCATGCCGGACGAGGACCGGCCACGCCGCACGGTCCCTGCCTGGGTCACGGCGCCGCCCGAGAGCGCGGATGACGGCCTGGAGGCGCGCCCCGCCTCCGTCGCGTCGGCCCCCGCCCCGGAGACGGTCGCCCCCGTCAGCGCGCTCCCCGCACCGCAGTCCGCACCCGCGTTCGCCGAGGACGACATCGTGGTGCCCGACTACCCGCCGCAGGAGCACCTCCTCCCGCCCGCCCCGACGTCACCGGCGGTGCACACGGTCCCGTTCGCCACGGCATCGATCCCCCCGGCACCGGTCTCCCCGATCGACGCCGCTCCCCCGCCCCCCGTCACCCCCGCGGTCCCCGCCGTCCCGGTGGTGGGACAACCGCGCTTCTCGGTGCCCGGTCTCGAGCACGTCGTCGTCGAGGGCGTCGAGCCGGAACCCTCCGGACCGATCGGCTACCGGACGCCCGCGCGCTTCGCACACCAGCGTCCCCTGTCCGAGCCTCGCGCGCAGCAGCCGACGCCGACGCGCTCGTTCGACGCCGTCATCGCACCGCCGGTCTCCGCTCCGGCACCGGTCGCTGACCCGTTCCCCGCCCTTCCGTCCGCCGCCGTCCCGTCCGCCGGCCTCTCATCCGCCGCCGGCACCACGGCCGTCACGGACCGCGCCGGAACGACACAGCCGACCAAGCCCGCGACGACGACGAGGACCCGCACCCGCGCCACCGCCTCGACCACCGCACCGTCTGCCGGGGCGACCGGGTCCATGGGGGCCGAGCCGCGCCTCCAGGCCGACCAGACGACCGAGGCGGAACCCAAGCCGCTCGTCGGCGCGACCCCCGGGGCGGTCCTCGGCGCGGTCGCCGGACTGGCGACGCTCGGGCTGGCGGCCTGGTGGTTCCTCGCTCCCGCGACGGTGCACGGCGTCGGGCTGGTGCTCGGGGCGCTCGCGCTCCCGCTGTCCATCGTGACGCTGCGGAACCGCGCGGCCTCGTGGCAGCGGCCGATCGCGCTGCTCGGCGCGGTGCTCGGCGGGGTCGGCACGCTCGTCCTGCTCTGGGCCGTCGCGTCGGCGGTGCTGTCGCTCGCCGGGGTGACGCTGCCGGACCTCACCGGCAGCGGGACCGTTCCGACCCTCGCGCCGTAGCACCGGGCCGTCCCCGCACATCGCGGATCCGGCAGCACCGGTCACACCGCGCGGATCACCCCACGGGACAGGATCGCGTTCGTCAGGGCGTCGATCGGTTCCCGCTGCACCGTCGGGTTCGCGATGAGGACGTAGTCGACGGCGGGCAGGTCCGGCAGCGACAACCGCTGCGACACCTTCACGAGGTCGGCGGGGATGAGCGAGTGCGGGAAGACCGCGACCCCGATCCCCGCCCGGACCGCCGCGAGCACGCCGTTCACGTCGCGCGTGTTGCACGTGATCCGCCAGGTGCGTCCGGCGGCCTCGAGCGCGTCGATCGCCATCTGCCGGCTGATGCTCGGCGCCTGGTACGCGATCAGCGGCACGGGTTCCCCGGGCTCGAGCGCGATCCCGTCCTGCGCCATCCACACCATCTGGTCGGTGGCGACACGGGTGCCCTCGGCGGACTCCCCCGCGGTCTGCTTGATGAACACGAGGTCGAGCTGCCCGGCGCGCACCCGGCGGAGCAGCGGCGCCGACTGGTTCACCGTGAGCTCGAGGTTCACCTGGGGGTGCAGGCGCCGGAAGTCCCGGAGGATCCGCGGCAGCTGCGTGATCGCGAGGTCGTCCGCCGCCCCGAACCGGAGCCGCCCACGGGTCGCCGCGCCCGAGAAGTACGCGTCGGCGGTGGCGTGCGCCGCGAGGATCGTCCGCGCGAACCCCGCCATCGCGTCTCCGTTGTCGGTCAGTGCCACGCCGCGGGTGTCGCGCGCGACGAGGGTCCGGGACACCGCGGCCTCGAGCCGTCGCACGTGCTGGGACACCGTCGGTTGGCTGATCCCGAGGCGCGCTCCGGCTTGGGTGAAGCTCCGGGTCTCGGCGACCGCGAGGAACGTCTGCAGCAGGACCGGGTCGAGCACGAGGGCGCCTTCCGTCGGTGGCGGTCCATTCGACTTCGCAATGGAGTGATAGCCACCATAGGGGTATCGAATGGCCCGCGTCCACGTAGTTTCGATGGGGTACCACTTCCGCACCCGACGTCCGGAGATCCCACACCGTGAGCGCGTCACCGACGACCCTCCCCCCGCCCACCGAACCGCTCCCGATCCAGGCCGCCCGACCGCCGTGGCGCCACACCCTCATCGCCCTGTCGGTGCCGAACTTCCGGCTCTTCACCGCCACGAACCTCGTCGCGATGACCGCGGGGTGGATGCAGCGGATCGCGCAGGACTGGCTCGTCCTGCAGCTCACCGGGTCGGTCGCGCAGGTCGGCATCACGGTGGCGTGCCAGTTCGCGCCGATGCTCCTGTTCGGGCTGCTCGGCGGGGTGCTCGTCGACCGGTTCTCGAAGCGCGCGCTGATGATGATCACGCAGGGCTCGTTCGCGGTCCTCTCGGCGCTGCTCGCCGTGCTCACCCTGGCCGGCGTCGTGCAGGCGTGGCACATCTGGGCGATCGCGTTCCTCGTCGGCATGGTGACCGTGATCGACAACCCCGCCCGCCAGGTGTTCGTCACCGAGATCGTCGGCCACCAACACCTGCGGAACGCGATCAGCGTGAACTCGTCGGTGTTCCAGCTCGGCGGCATGATCGGACCGGCACTGTCCGGCGCGCTGCTCGTGGCCGTCGGGGCCGGCTGGTCGTTCGGCGTCAACGCGATCGCCTGCGTGGCGGTGGTCGTGACGCTCGGGTTCCTTCGCGTGTCGGAACTCCACCGGACGCCCCCGGCACCCCGCGGCAAGGGGCAGCTCGTCGAGGGACTCCGCTACGCCGTCCGGAAGCCGACCATCATCGTGCCGGTCGTCCTCGTGGCGTTCTTCTCGGTGTTCGCGCTGACGATGCCCGTGCTGCTCTCGGCCTTCGCGTCACGGGTGTACCACGTCGGCGCGGGAGGGTACGGGGTGTTCAACTCCGCCATCGCGATCGGTGCCCTCACCGGCGCCCTGCTCTCCACCAGACGCGCGGTGGTCCGGCTCCGCACGATCGTCGGCGGTGTGTTCTGGACCGGTGTGCTCCTCGTGGTCACCGGTTCGATCCCGGTCATCGCACCGTTCACCGTCGCACTCGTCGCCGTCGGGATGTCGCAGCTGCTGTTCCAGACGGCGTCGAACTCGCTCGTGCAGCTGTCCTCGAACGTGGCGATCCGCGGGCGCGTGATGTCCCTCTACGTCCTGGTGCTGCTCGGCGGGCAGGCGATCGGCGGCCCGCTCATGGGCCAGATCGTCGACCACTTCGGGGCCCACGTGGGGATGGTCGTCGCGGGAGGTGTGCCGGCCGCGGCCGCGGCCGTCGTCGGCCTGGTGCTCGCCCGCCGGGGCGGCCTGTACGTCGCGGTGCGGATGCGGCACCACATGCCGGTCCCGTCGATCGTCGGCCACCGCTGACGCGGCCGGGGCCGCGGG
>NZ_JABMCE010000072.1 GCF_013359865.1 Curtobacterium pusillum | reverse complement strand
GGCCCCGGCGGTGCCCACCCCGGCTGACGCCCTCGCGACGGCGGCCCCGGCGGTGCCCACCCCGGCTGACGCCCTCGCGACGGCGGCCCCGGCGGTGCCCACCCCGGCTGACGCCCTCGCGACGCCGGCCCCAGGCACGACGTCCTCGGCGGCACACGCCCGGAACGCGCCGACCCCGTCCGATCCCGAAGGAAACCCTGCATGACCCCTCGCCGGTACGCCGAGCCCGAGCCACTGCGACCCGTCGACTGGACGGGCGAGCAGCCCCCGGCGATCCCGAAGCAGTTCGTGCCCGACCACGTCGCGATCGTCATGGACGGCAACGGCCGCTGGGCGAACCAGCGCGGGCTCACCCGGGTCGAGGGGCACCGCGCGGGCGAGGCGTCCCTGCTCGACGTCGTCGCCGGCGCCGTGCAGATCGGCGTCAAGCACGTGTCGGCGTACGCGTTCTCCACCGAGAACTGGAAGCGCTCCCCGGACGAGGTCCGGTTCCTCATGGGCTTCAACCGTGAGGTCCTGCACCGCCGCCGCGACCAGCTGAACGCGTGGGGCGTGCGGATCCGGTGGGCCGGTCGCCGGCCGAAGCTCTGGCGCAGCGTCATCGACGAGCTGCAGACCGCGGAGCGGATGACCGCCGACAACGACGTCTGCACCCTGACGATGTGCGTCAACTACGGCGGCCGGAACGAGATCGTCGACGCCGTGCAGGGCATGGCCGAGGACGTCGCAGCCGGTCGCCTCAAGCCGAGCCAGGTCACCGAGAAGACCCTGGCGAAGCGGCTGTACGTGCCGGAACTGCCGGACGTCGACCTCTTCCTGCGCAGTTCGGGGGAGCAGCGCACGTCCAACTTCATGCTGTGGCAGTCGGCGTACGCCGAGATGGTGTTCCTCGACCGGCTCTGGCCGGACTTCCGCCGCACCGACCTGTGGGGAGCGATCGAGGAGTACGCGCGCCGCGATCGCCGCTACGGCGGTGCAGTGGACGCACCCGCGGTCTGACGGCCGGTTCTCCACAGGACCCGCGCCGCGCCTCCAGGCCGGAACGAACGCCGGTACGCTTGCGGGGTACGTTTCCGCACCGAGCACCCGGCTCGGCGACCTCTGGAGCATTCCTTGGCACAGTCCTCCCGTCTCGACAGCGTCATCGCCCTGGCCAAGGGCCGTGGCTTCGTCTTCCAGTCGGGGGAGATCTACGGCGGATCCCGCTCCGCATGGGACTACGGGCCCCTCGGCGTCGAGCTGAAGGAGAACATCAAGCGCCAGTGGTGGCAGCGGTTCGTCCGCGGCCGCGGCGACATGGTGGGCCTCGACTCCGCCGTGATCCTGCCGCGCAAGGTGTGGGAAGCCTCGGGTCACGTCGCGACCTTCACCGATCCGCTCGTGGAGTGCCTGCACTGCCACCACCGCTTCCGGGCAGACCACCTGGAAGAGGCGTTCGAGGCGAAGAAGGGCCGCAAGCCCGAGGGCGGCATGGCCGAGATCGCGTGCCCGAACTGCGGTACCCGCGGGCAGTGGACCGAGCCGCGCGAGTTCTCCGGCATGCTCAAGACCTACCTCGGCCCGGTCGAGTCGGAAGAGGGGCTGAACTTCCTCCGTCCCGAGACCGCGCAGGGCATCTTCGTCGACTTCGCGCAGGTCGTCACGACGAGCCGCATGAAGCCGCCCTTCGGCATCGGCCAGGTCGGCAAGGCGTTCCGCAACGAGATCACGCCCGGCAACTTCATCTTCCGCACGCGAGAGTTCGAGCAGATGGAGATCGAGTACTTCGTGCCGCCGGCCTCCGCGGAAGAGCACTACGAGCAGTGGATCGCCGACTCGGTCGCGTTCTTCACCGACCTCGGCATCGACCCGGAGAACCTGCGTCGCTTCGACGTGCCGGACGGCGAGCGTGCGCACTACTCCGACGCCACCGCGGACATCGAGTACCGCTTCGGCTTCGCGGGCTCGGAGTGGGGCGAGCTCATGGGCGTCGCGAACCGTACCGACTTCGACCTCAACAACCACATCGAGTCGTCCGGCAAGGACCTGCGCTACTTCGACCAGGCCGCGAACGAGAAGTACGTGCCGTACGTCATCGAGCCGTCGTTCGGTCTCACCCGTGCGCTCATGGCGTTCCTGCTCGACGCGTACCACGAGGACGAGGCCCCGAACGCGAAGGGCGGCGTCGACAAGCGCACCGTGTTGCGACTCGATCCGCGCCTTGCTCCGGTCAAGGCCGCGGTGCTGCCGCTGTCCCGCAACGAGCAGCTGTCGCCGGTGGCCCGCGGCCTCGCGGACGACCTGCGGAAGTACTGGAACGTGGACTTCGACGATGCCGGTGCGATCGGCCGTCGCTACCGCCGCCACGACGAGATCGGCACGCCGTTCTGCATCACGGTGGACTTCGACACGCTCGACGACAAGGCCGTGACGGTGCGCGAGCGCGACACGATGTCGCAGGAGCGCGTGGCGCTCGACCAGCTGCAGGGCTACCTCGCCGCGCGGCTGCTCGGCGCGTAGCCGCGCGCGGGCTGCGGTCCGCAAGACACCGGTGTTCGTGCGTTGCACACCCGCAAGCGGGTGTTCGACCCGCGAACACCGGTGTTTTGCATCGGGAGAACCGCGGCGCGCGCGGCGGCGCGGCGCGGCGCGGGAATGCCGCGATGGCGGCGCCGGTTGCGTCGGGCATGAACGACTCTGTGAAGGTCGATGTCTGGTCGGACATCGCCTGCCCCTGGTGCTACATCGGCAAGCGGAAGTTCGAGGCCGGTGTCGCCGCGTTCCGCTCCGCCGCCGACGACCGACCGACGGTCGAGGTCGAGTACCACTCCTTCGAACTCAGCCCCGACACCCCCGTCGACTTCGAGGGCACCGAGGCGGAGTTCCTCTCCGGCCACAAGGGCATGCCCGTCGAGCAGGCGCAGCGGATGCTCGACCAGGTCACCCGCATCGCCGCGAGCGTCGGGCTCGACTACGACTTCGAGTCCATGCACCACACCAACACGGTGAAGGCGCACCAGCTCATCCACCTCGCGAAGCAGCAGGGCAAGCAGCTGGAGATGGTCGAGCGGCTCTTCGCCGCCTACTTCGAGCGCGGTGAGCACGTCGGGCAGGACGAGTCACTCGCGTCCCTCGCGGCGGAGGTCGGACTCGACCGTGACGAGGTCCTCGCGACGCTCCGCGACGACGCGCAGCTCGCGGCGGTCCGTGCCGACCAGGCGCAGGCACAGGCGTACGGCATCAACGGCGTCCCGTTCTTCGTCATCGACGGCAAGTACGGCGTCTCCGGTGCGCAGGACCCGGCGGCGTTCGAGCAGGTACTCACGCAGGTGGTCGCGCTCCGGGACACCACTCCCGAGGAGGTCGCGCAGGCGTCGCAGCGCGCCACCGACGACGAGGCAGCAGATGCGGCGGTGACCCGGTGACGGACGCGATTCCGACGGGTGCGGCCGAGCCGCGCCTCCAGGCCGCGCCGCCCGTCTCGGTGCCGGACGCGCTGACGGGTGAGCTCACGCTGAACGGTCTGGCCGCTCCGGCGGGCCTGGAGGCGCGCCCCGGCCTGCTCACGCTCGTCACGCCCGGTGGTGCGCCGGTCTGCGAAGGTGACAGCTGTCTCGTGGATGCTGCCTTCGTCCCGGGGGCCGAGGGTGTGTGGGTCGAGGTGCCCGACTGAAGCCGTCGACTACCGGACGGGTTCCTCGTCGGTGATGTCGGCGAGCGTCGCGTCGTACGCGGCGACGAGGTCGTCGGCATCGACGAAGGCGCTCGCACCGTGGCGGCCCGCGCCGAGGGCGACTCGTCGACCGGCGATGCGCTCGTCGGCGTAGACCGGCAGGTCGCCCGTCGCACCGATCGGGGTGATGGTGCCGCGCTCGTAGCCCGAGGCCTCGAGCGCGGTGCCGGCGTCGGGCATGGAGAGCTTGTTGACCCCGACGACGGTGCGGAGCTTCTTCCACGCGATGCTCCGGCCGCCCGGCACGAGCGCCAGCAGGAAGCCGCCGTCGTGCCGCTTCACGACGAGGGTCTTCACGATGTCGCCGGGCTCGATGCCGAGGAGCTCCGCCGCTTCGTGCAGGGAGTTCGCGGCGGGCCGCTCGACGACATCCACCCGGAGACCCCGGGCGGCTGCGTCGGCGTCGAACCTGGTGCTGGCGTCGGTCGTCATGTGGAGAACGCTACCGGCGGGCACCGACGTGGGAGAATGGGACAGGTATGACGATCACAGACGCACCCGGAACGGCCACCCGTCCGGCGAAGCCCCTGCGCATCGGCCCCATCGAGGTCGACGTGCCGGTCGTGCTCGCACCGATGGCGGGCATCACGAACATGGCGTACCGCCGGCTCTGCCGCGAGTACGGCGCCGGACTGTACGTCTGCGAGATGATCACGTCCCGCGCGCTCGTCGAACGGACGCCCGTGTCGATGCAGCTCATCCAGCACCACGAATCCGAGACCCCGCGGTCGATCCAGCTGTACGGCGTCGAGCCGAACACCGTGGCCGAGGCGGCATCGATCCTCGTCGGTGAGGACCGAGCCGACCACATCGACCTCAACTTCGGCTGCCCCGTGCCGAAGGTCACGCGGAAGGGCGGGGGAGCGGCACTGCCGTGGAAGCTCGAGCTGTTCCGTGAGCTCGTGACGAAAACCGTCCGCGCCGCCGGTGACGTCCCCGTCACGGTGAAGATGCGCAAGGGCATCGACGGCGACCACCTCACCTACCTCGACGCCGCCCGGATCGCCCGGGACGCCGGCGTCGCCGCGGTCTCGCTGCACGCCCGCACCGCGAACGAGCACTACTCGGGGCACGCCGACTGGTCGGCGATCGCGACGCTGAAGGAGACCATCACCGACATCCCGGTGCTCGGCAACGGGGACATCTGGTCCGCGGCCGACGCGCTGCGCATGGTCGACGAGACCGGCGCCGACGGCGTGGTCGTGGGGCGCGGGTGCCTCGGCCGACCGTGGCTGTTCGGGGACCTCGCGGCGGCGTTCCGCGGCGAGGGGCTGCGCTACATGCCGACCCTGGGCGAGGTGGCAGTCGCGTTCAAGCGGCACGCCGAGCTGCTCGTCGAGTTCTTCGGCTCCGAGGAGCACGGCTGCCGGGACATCCGGAAGCACGTCGCCTGGTACTTCAAGGGGTACCCGATCGGCGGTGACGTCCGGTCCGGGCTCGCGATGGCGTCCAGCCTGCAGGAGATCGACGACCTGCTCGGGCAGCTCGACCACGACGCGCCCTACCCCGGTGCCGACGCCGAGGGACCTCGCGGCCGCGCCGGGCACCCGAAGCGCACGGCCCTGCCGGACCGCTGGCTCGATTCGCGCGATGTCGACAGTGAGTTCCGGAAGGTCCTCGCCGCCGCCGAGCTGCACCACAGCGGCGGATGAGCGCCACGAGTTCGTACGGGCCGGCCGACGCCGAGCGCTGGCTGCCCGAGACCCACGGCAACCGTCGGTCCGACTTCGCCCGCGACCGTGCACGGCTCCTGCACTCGAGCGCGCTCCGGCGTCTCGCCGCGAAGACCCAGGTGCTGAGCCCCACGACCGGGCTCGACTTCGCCCGGAACCGCCTGACGCACTCGCTCGAGGTCGCCCAGGTCGGCCGAGAACTCGCGGACTCGCTCGGCCTCGACCCGGACGTCGTCGACACCGCGTGCCTCGCGCACGACATCGGGCACCCGCCGTTCGGGCACAACGGCGAGACCGCCGTGAACGCCTGGGCAGCGGGCATCGGCGGGTTCGAGGGGAACGCGCAGACGCTGCGGCTCCTCACCCGGCTCGAGCCGAAGGTCTACGGCTCCGGCCCGGACGACGACCGTGCGTACGGGCTCAACCTCACCCGCGCGTCGCTCGACGCGAGCTGCAAGTACCCGTGGCCGGCCGCGCAGGGCGTGTCCGAGGCGTCGTCCGGTCGCACCAAGTTCGGCTTCTACGACGACGACCACGACGCGTTCGAGTGGCTCCGCGCGGGCGCTCCCCGACGTCAGCGCTGCATCGAGGCGCAGGTCATGGACCTCTCCGACGACATCGCCTACTCGGTTCACGACTTCGAGGACGCCGTCGTGGCGGGGTTCATCGACGTCGCCGCGCTCGGGGACCGCGTCGGGGAGAACGACATCGTGTCGGCCATGCACGCCTGGGTGGGGTCGGACCTCAGCCGTGACGAGCTGCTCGAGGCGTTCGACCGGCTCCGGTCGCTGCCGCTGTGGATGACGTCCTACGACGGCTCGCGGCAGGACCTGGCGCGGCTGAAGAACCTCACCTCGCAGCTGATCGGGCGGTTCGCGCGGACGGCGACGAGGGCGACGCGGGAGTCCTACGCCTCGGGCTCGCTCGTCCGGTTCGCCGCCTCGGTGGTCACGCCGCCGGAGATCATCGGGGAGATCGCGGTCCTCAAGGGCATCGTCGCGGCGTTCGTGATGACGCAGGGCGACCGGCAGCCCGTGTACGAGGAGCAGCGTCGGGTCCTGACCGAGCTGCTCGACGCCCTCGCCGCCGGCGGCTGCGCCGACCTCGAGCCGGGGTTCGCGGCGGACTGGCGCGCCGCGTCCGACGACACCGGACGGCTGCGGGCCGTGGTCGACCAGGTCGCGAGTCTGACCGACCAGGGCGCGCTCGCGTGGCACAAGCGGCTCGTGGTCGGCGACCGCGAGTCCACGCACATCCCGGTCTGACGCGCGACCTCCAGGTGTGACATCGTCGCGGGGGTACACCGAGGCACCGGCCGTGACCGCTTGCGAGCGCCCGGGGCGCCGCACCGGACCGCTCGCGCGGACGCACCGGAGGCGCCGCACCGGACCGCTCGCGCGGGCGCACCGGAGGCGCCGCTCCGGAGCGCTCGCGCGGACGCGCCCGGAGTTGCCGGACCGGACCGCTCGCGGGCGCGACGGTGGCCGCTCGACCTGCACCGCGCCTCCAGGCCGGCGAACGGTCCACGGAAGCCGCCGGCGGCCAGCGGGGGTCGGTCCCACGAACTAGGATCGAGGGGTGGCTGGGAGGATCGCGCGGAACGACATCGACGAGGTCCGCTCGCGTGTCAACATCGCCGACGTCGTCGGCGACTACGTCACCCTGAAGTCCGCCGGGGTGGGGTCGCTGAAGGGTCTCTGCCCCTTCCACGACGAACGCTCCCCGTCGTTCCACGTGCGGCCCCAGGTCGGCCGCTACCACTGCTTCGGCTGTGGCGAGGACGGCGACGTCTTCGACTTCGTGATCAAACAGGACCACACTTCCTTCCAGGAAGCCGTCGAGCGGATGGCCGCGAAGATCGGCTTCACGCTCCACTACGAAGAGGGCGACGGGCCCCGCACCGACTACAACACCCGTGCCCGGCTCATCGCCGCGAACGAGGCGGCGCTGCAGTTCTATGTGGCGCAGCTCACCACGGCCGCGGCCGAGCCTGCCCGGCAGTTCCTGGGGGAGCGCGGGTTCGACCCGGCCGCGGCGCAGCACTTCGGCGTCGGGTTCGCCCCGAAGTCGTACGACGCGCTCAAGGACCACCTGCGCGGCCGGGGCTTCACGCTCGAGGAGCTCACGAGTGCCGGGCTCGTCAGTCAGGGCGACCGCTCCCCGTACGACCGGTTCCGAGGGCGCCTGATGTGGCCGATCCGCGACGTGACCGGGGCGACGATCGGCTTCGGTGCGCGCCGGCTGCTCGACGACGACAAGGGCCCGAAGTACCTCAACACGCCCGAGACGCCGATCTACCACAAGAGCCAGGTGCTCTACGGGATCGACCTCGCCCGGCGGGAGATCTCGAAGCAGAAGCAGGTCGTCATCGTCGAGGGCTACACCGACGTGATGGCGTGTCACCTCGCCGGAATCACCACGGCGGTGGCCACGTGCGGCACGTCGTTCGGTGTCGACCACATCAAGGTGCTCCGTCCGATGCTCGGCGACTCGGTCGGGCGCGATCTCTCGCAACTCGGCAACATCGTCTTCACGTTCGACCCCGACGAAGCCGGTCAGCGAGCCGCGTCTCGTGCCTTCGCCGAGGAGAGCCGATTCGCTTCGCAGACCTACGTCGCAGTCGCGCCCGGCGGTCTCGATCCGTGCGATCTTCGTCTGGCACGAGGAGACTCCGCCGTCGCGCGCCTGATCGAGACCAAGCGTCCGATGTTCGAGTTCATCATCCGCCGCAGGCTCGCCACGCACGACATCGAGACGGCCGAGGGGCGTGTCGCCGGCCTTCGCGATGCTGCGCCCGTGGTCGCCGGGATCCGCGATCGCACGCTCGCGACGGCGTACACGCGTGAGACGGCCAAGTGGCTCGGCATGGACATCCCGGAGGTGCGCCGCGCCGTCGAGAACGCACGGCAGCGGGCAGGTGCGGCCTCCGGTGGGCGGCACGACGACCACCGCTCAGGAGGCACGGTGCCGGCCTCGCACGTCGGCCCCGGTGGCGAGGCGGTCGCCCCGCCGGAGGAGCCCGTGGCCGGACTCCGACTGCTGCCGAACGACCCGATCACCCGGATGGAACGCGACGCCGTGATGGCGATGGTGCAGCAGCCCGGACACGTCGGAGCGCCGCTCCTCGGGTTGGCCGCCGCCGCGACGTTCTCGGCGCCGATGCTCTCGGTCGTGCGGGACGCCGTCGTGGCGAACGTCGATGCCATCGGCGCGGGGAACTGGCTCGACCGGCTGCTGCAGGACGTGCCGGCGCCGTTCCGTGGCCTCGTGCAGGAGCTCGCGCTCGCGCCGATCCCAGCCCGTACCGACGAGGACCTCGCGCTCTACGCACGGAGCATCGTCGTGGCCCTGGTGGAGCGGGACCTGCTCGCGCGCAAGGCGTCCCTCCTCGGGCAGCTGCAGCGGGCGGACCCGCACGAGCAGGCCGGCCGGCGCGCGGAGATCCAGCGGCAGCTCGTCGACATCGACGCGCAGCGGATGCGGCTCCGCGCTGACGCCGAGGCGTCGTAGCGGGCACGCTGACGCGGACGCGCACGAGCGCGGTCGAGGCGCAACCAGGTCCCAGCCGCTGGTGATTGTCCCCGAGTGGTCATGGCACGTCGCCGGCGGAGTGTCGACCGGTCGCAATTCGTCGCTGGGGAGCCGCGCGTGCGACATGTCGTGACCGCTCGGCACAGGACGGCGGCATGTCGTGACCGGGTGGCGCACTGCTCGCGGCACCCGGAACGCACCCGGAACGCACCGCGTTGCAGGACGCAACTTTCCTGCGCGACTCGCGTGCCCATGCGCACGCATGATGCGCCACAGGACGCTCCCGCGCATTACAGCGGTGTAAACAAATCGCCCCCGGTTCGTGGAGTTCCGTGACAGGGTGATAGCAATGAGCGTTCCTGGTCGGGCACACAGACGTTCCACCACCGGCCCAGGACCCTTGCATTCATCACCAAGAGAGGCATCGGACATGGCATCCGTGACCAAGTGGGGCAAGCGCGGCATCGCGCTCGGCGCCGGGGCAGCAGCGACGGCGCTGGTGCTCACCGGCTGCGCGGGCGGCAGCGTGAGCGACACCGACCTGAACGGCCTGAGCATCGGGACGACCGACACGATCACGTCGCTCGACCCGGCGGGCTCGTACGACAACGGCTCCTTCGCCGTGCAGAACCAGGTCTTCCCGTTCCTGATGAACACCCCCGTGGGCAGCCCGGACGTGAAGCCGGACATCGCCACGAAGGGCGAGTTCACGAATGACACCACCTACACGGTGACGCTCAAGAAGGGCCTCGAGTTCGCGAACGGCAACAAGCTCACGTCGAGCGACGTGAAGTTCTCGTTCGAGCGCGAGCTGAAGATCAACAACGAGAACGGCCCGCAGTCGCTGCTCGCCAACCTCAAGAGCATCGACACGCCGAACGCCACCACGGTCGTGTTCCACCTCGACCACGCCGACCAGACGTGGCCGCAGGTGCTCTCCAGCCCGGCCGGCCCGATCGTGGACGAGGACGTCTTCAGCGCGGACAAGCTCACCAGCGCCGCCGACATCGTCAAGGGCAAGGCGTTCGCCGGGCAGTACGAGATCACCTCGTACAAGGAGAACCAGCTCATCCAGTACAAGGTGAACAAGAAGTACGACGGGCTCCTCGGCAAGGCGAAGACCGACGAGGTGACGGCGAACTACTACACCAAGGAGACCGACCTCAAGCTCGCCGTGCAGAAGGGCGACGTCGACGTGGCGTACCGCTCGCTGACGCCGACGGACATCGCCGACCTGCGCAAGGACGACAAGCTGAAGGTCACGGACGGCCCCGGCGGCGAGATCCGCTACGTCGTGTTCAACTTCAAGTCGCAGCCGTTCGGGACCGGCCAGTCCGGCGCGGACGAGAAGAAGGCCCTCGCGGTGCGCCAGGCGGTCGCGGACGTCGTCGACCGTGACGCGCTCGCGAAGGAGGTCTACAACGACACCTACACGCCGCTGTACTCGATGGTGCCGGACGGCCTGACGGGTGCCGCGACGCCGTTCAAGTCGCTCTACGGCGACGGCAACGGCGCCCCGGACCTCGACAAGGCGAAGAAGACGCTCTCCGACGCCGGTGTCACCGGCAAGGTGCAGCTCGACATCCAGTACGCCCCGGACCACTACGGTTCGGCGTCGGACGACGAGTACGCGCTGCTGAAGACCCAGCTCGAGAAGTCGGGCCTGTTCGACGTGAACATCCAGTCGACGGTCTACACGACCTACGCCCAGGAGCGCACGAAGGACGCCTACCCGGAGTACCAGCTCGGCTGGTTCCCGGACTTCTCCGACGCGGACAACTACCTCTCGCCGTTCTTCACGAAGGACAACTTCGTGCAGAACCACTACGACGACTCGGTCATCCAGGACCTGATCGCCAAGGAGCAGGCCGAGTCCGACACGGCCAAGCGGGCCGACCTCATCGAGCAGGCCCAGCAGCGTGAGGCCGAGCAGATCTCGACCCTCCCGCTCCTGCAGGGCAAGTCGGTCGCGGTCGCGAACAAGGACGTCAAGGGCCTGAAGCTCGACGCCTCGTTCAAGTTCCGCTACGCAACCCTCTCCAAGTAACACCGACGACGGCCAGGGGGCGTTCTCGAGCAGAACGCCCCCTGGTCACGTCCTCGAAAGGCACCCCTCCCCGTGACCCTCACCACCCCAGAGGCGATCGAGACCGAGCCGACCAAACCACAGGCACAGCGACGTGCAGGTGGCAGCGGCGGCGGACTCGGCCGGTACGTCCTCGTCAGGTTCCTCCTCATCTTCCCGACCGTCTTCATCCTGGTGACGCTCGTGTTCTTCCTGATGCGCGTCATCGGGAACCCGATCACCGCTTCGGTCGGCGGCCGTCTCACTCCGGACCAGCTGCAGGAGCGCCTGCACGCCGCCGGGTACGACCGGCCCGTGCTCGTGCAGTACTTCGAGTACCTCGGGAACATCCTCCGCGGCGACTTCGGCACGACGTCGACGGACCACCGACCGATCACCGAGATCATCGTCACGTACGGCGGCGCGACGGCGGAGCTCGTGTTCTACGCGCTCATCGTCGCCCTCGTGCTCGGCATCCCGCTCGGCATGCTCGCCGCGTACATGCGCGACAAGTGGCCCGACGTGCTCTTCCGCGCGCTCGCGATCCTGACCTACGCGACCCCGGTGTTCTTCGGCGGCCTGCTGCTCAAGCTCGTCTTCTCGGTGTGGCTCGGCTGGCTGCCGCTCGGCGACCGCGCGTCCACCCGTGTCGAACTGGTCCTCGACCGCATCCCGGGTGCGACCGGCATCTACATCATCGACGCGCTCCGCACGGGCAACGCCGAGATCATCACCGACGTGCTCGCGCACGCCGTGCTGCCGGCGCTGACGCTCGGCCTGCTGACCGCAGGCATCTTCCTGCGCCTGGTGCGCGCGAACATGATCGGTTCGCTCGGTTCCGAGTACGTGGACGCGGCCCGCTCGCGCGGCGTCCGGGAGGCGCGGCTCGTCCGGACGCACGCGTTCCGTCCCGCCCTCGTGCCGATCATCACGGTGATGGGACTCCAGATCGCCATGCTCCTGGGCGGTTCCGTCCTCACCGAGACCACCTTCGGGTGGCGCGGGCTCGGCTTCGAGCTCAACCAGTACCTGTCGGCCCGCGACTTCGTCGCGGTCCAGGGCATCGTCGCGATGCTCGCGGTGATCGTCGCGGTGACGAACTTCGTCGTCGACGTCGTCGCCGCACTGATCGACCCGAGAGTGAGGTTCTAGAGATGGCTGACACCTCCCTCGTCGACCGCCACGAGCCGCTGTGGAAGCGGCTCCCCGTGGTGGTGCAGCTCCGCAAGAGCACGGGCTGGCAGCGCGCCATGCTCATCACCGGCGTGGTCATCTGCGCCCTGTACATCATCGTCGCGATCGCCGCGCCGCTCATCGCCCCGTACGGCTTCGGCCAGCTGCAGGGCGCGGACGGCCACAGCTTCCCGCGTACCGGCGAGCCGAGCTCCGTCCACATCTGGGGCACGACCGTCGGCGGCTTCGACGTGTTCAGCCGCGTGGTCTACGGCGCCCGGACCGCGGTCCTCGTGGTGATCGTGGCCGTCGTCGTGTCGATCATCGTCGGCGTGCTGCTCGGCATGGTCTCCGGCTACATCGGCGGCTGGCTCGACCGGATCCTCGTCGTCGTCGCGGACGCGATCTACGCGTTCCCGTCGCTGCTGCTCGCGATCGTGGTCTCGATCGTCATCTCGGGCGGCAACTCGAGCTACGCCGGCGGCATCATCGCCGCGGCGATCTCGATCACGGTCGTGTACGTCCCGCAGTACTTCCGGGTCGTCCGCGCCGAGGCCGTGCGCCTGAAGAACGAGGCGTTCGTCGAGTCGGCGCGCGTGATGGGCACGAACCCGTGGCGGATCATGACCCGGCACGTCCTGCGGAACTCCACGCGCTCGCTGCCGCTGATCCTCACGCTGAACGCCAGCGACGCGATCCTGACGCTCGCGGGCCTCGGCTTCCTCGGGTTCGGCATCGGCCCGACCAGCGGTGCGGAGTGGGGCTACGACCTGAGCCGCGCGCTGTCCGACGTGGCGAGCGGCGTCTGGTGGACCGGTGTCTTCCCGGGTGTCGCGATCGTGGTGCTCGTCCTCGGTGTCACGTTCATCGGCGAGAGCCTGAACGACATCTCCGATCCCCGTCTGCGTGCCCGCCGGCGGCTGAAGCAGCTGGTGTCGCGCAAGCAGGCGACCAGCACGGAAGGGGCGGCCGCATGAGCGACGCAACCACGCGCCTCCAGTCCGGTGACACCACCACGGAACCCGTCGTCGTCGTCGACGACCTGACCGTCACGTTCGCCACCGACAACGGTGCCGTCGACGCCGTCAAGGGCGTCACCCTCGACGTCCGCCCGGGTGAGGTCCTCGCCCTCGTCGGCGAGTCCGGCTCCGGCAAGTCCGTGACCGCACGGAGCATCCTCCGGCTGATGCCCGAGACGGCGACGCTCGGCGGCGCGGTGTACCTCGACGGCACGGACGTCGTCACGGTCGGCTCGCAGAAGCTCCGGAGCCTGCGCGGCACGGCCGGCGCGATGGTCTTCCAGGAACCCTCCACGGCGCTCAACCCGGTCTTCACGGTCGGGTGGCAGATCGCCGAGGGACTCCGGGCGCACGGCGGGATGTCGAAGAAGGAAGCGCGCGCGAAGGCGATCGACTACCTCGGCCGTGTCGGCATCCCCGACCCGGAGACCCGTGTCGACCACTACCCGCATCAGTTCTCCGGCGGGCAGAAGCAGCGCGTCGTGATCGCGAGCGCGCTCGCCCTCGAACCGTCGGTGATCATCGCCGACGAGCCGACGACGGCCCTCGACGTGACGGTGCAGGCGGAGATCCTCGACCTGCTCCGCCGGTGCCGCGACGAGTTCGGCACGGCGATCGTGATCATCACGCACAACATGGGCGTGGTGGCCGACCTGGCCGACCGCGTCGCCGTGATGTACCAGGGCGAGGTCGTCGAAGAGGCCCCGGTCGGTCAGCTCTTCGCGGCACCGCAGGCCGACTACACCAAGCGCCTGCTCGCCGCCGTGCCCCGGCTCGAGGCCTCCACCGGGGCCGCCCGCCGCGCCGCGATCACGTCGGACGTCCAGCCGCTGGTGTCCGCGCGGGGTCTCGAGATCGAGTACCCGGGCCGCCTCGGCTCGCACGCGTTCAAGGCGGTCAAGGGCGTCGACCTCGACATCCGCCCCGGCGAGGTCCTCGGGCTGGTGGGGGAGTCCGGTTCGGGCAAGACCACCATCGGCCGGGCGATCGCCGGACTGACGAAGGTCACGGGCGGTTCGCTCGAGGTCCTCGGCACCGAGATGCTCGGGTACCGCGAGCGGGACTTCAAGCGGCACCGCAAGGACATCGGGTTCGTGTTCCAGGACCCGGCGACCTCGTTCAACCCGCTGCTGACGATCTCGGAGTGCGTCGCCGAACCGCTCGTCGTGCACGGTGAGGCATCGAGCCCGCGAGCCGCCCGGAAGCGAGTCGGCGAACTGCTCGAGGCCGTGCAGCTGCCCGCGTCGTACGGCGACCGCTACCCGCACGAGCTCTCCGGCGGGCAGCGCCAGCGCGCGTCGCTCGCCCGGTCCCTCGCGCTCCGGCCGAAGCTGCTCATCGCGGACGAGCCGACGAGTGCGCTCGACGTGTCGGTGCAGGCACGCGTGCTCGAACTGTTCCTCGAGCTGCAGCAGGACCTCGGGTTCGCATCGCTGTTCATCAGCCACGACCTCGCCGTCGTCGGCGCGCTGTCGGACCGGATCGCGGTGCTGTACCGCGGCGACCTGGTGGAGACGGGCACGACCGCCGAGGTCCTCGGCGCACCGCAGCACCCCTACACGCAGCGTCTCCTGGCGTCGCTCCCGGTGCCGGACCCGGCGGAACAGGCGGAGCGACGGCGTACGCTTGTGGAACTGGAGAACGCCGGGTCCTGACCCGACGTGACCATCCTGGAGGCGCGGCTCGCGTCGACGACGCACGCCGCGCCTCCAGGCGGTCGCCTCCACCGCAACACGCACGACGGTCGGCGTACCCCGGTCCGTCGCGAACCGCCGCCAGGGGGCGGCGTGGAAGGGGACCCATGATCGCGGTGAACGGACCGGCGGTCGTCGCTGACGACGTGTCGATCGAGTACCGGAGCGGGCGGGGAACGGATGCGATCCGGGCTGTCGACGGCGTCAGCCTGACGGTCCGCCAGGGGGAGATCCTCGCCGTGCTCGGCGAGTCCGGGTCCGGCAAGTCGACGTTCGCCGCGGCCATCGCGGGACAGCTCGGTGCCACCGGCGAGGGCGAAGGAGCCCACCGCCGGCACATCGTCGGGGGTGAGCTCACCGTCCTCGGGCAGAAGACGCGCGGGCTGCGGGCGAGCTCACGGAAGCTCGAACGGCTCACCGGCCGCATCGGGTACCTGCCGCAGGACGGCGCGGACCGGCTCAGCCCGGACCTCACCGTCGGCGAGGCGATCGCGGAGCCGATCTACGTCAGAGACCGCCGCTTCGACCGGAAGGAAGCGGGGCTCATCGTCGCGCGCCTGGTGGACGCCGTGCACCTGCCGCTCGGCGTGATGCGCCTCAACACGTGGGAACTCTCGAGCGGACAGCGGCAGCGAGTCGCCCTCGCCCGTGCGCTCGTCCTCGAGCCGCAGCTGCTCGTCGCCGACGAACCCGCCCGCGGCGTGGACGTGCTCGTGCGCCAGTCCGTGCTCGAGGCGCTCGCGACCCTGCAGCGGAACCGGCACTTCTCCGCCGTCGTGGTGTCGAGTGACCTGCGCGAGGCCCGCGCCCTCGCCGACCGGGTGGCCATCATGGCCGAGAGCCGGCTCGTCGGCCTCGGCACCTTCGACGAGGTCCTCGACAACCCCGTCGACCCGTACGTCAAGACGCTCGCGTCGACGGCGGCCCGTCCGGTGAAGCGCCGGCAGCCCGCCGCCGCGGCCCCCCGGCGTTCGTCGGCGCCACGCCGTCCGGTCGGTGCCGGTACCGGTCCCCGTGCGGAACGGCAGGAGAACGCGTGAGCGCGGGTTTCGGTTCGCCGGTGTCGTCGGGTCCGTCTTCGTCGGGTTCGTCGTTGGGTTCGTCTTCGTCGGGTTCGTCGTCGTCGGCTCCGTCGTCGTCGGTTCCGTCGTCGTCGGTTCCGTCGTCGTCGACCGCGGCCGGCGTCCGTGGGCACCGTGCGGTCGTGACCGACGCGGGCGCGGCGCTGCCCGTCGCGCCGCCGACCGCCGGACCGATCGCGATCCTGCCCGCCGGCGGCGGGACCGCTCTGCACGAGGACGCGGTGACCTCGGCCGGTGGCACCGTCTCGGAGCTGGACGACTCCGCCCGCGGACTCGTCTGGCTCGACCCCCGGGACCCGACCGGTCTGTCCGACGCGCTCGACGCCGCGCCCGGGGTGGGCTGGGTGCAGCTGCCGTTCGCCGGAGTCGACGCGTTCGCGTCCTTGATCGCTTCTCACGGCGACCGCATCCTGTTCACCTCCGCCAAGGGGGCGTACGCCGAACCCGTCGCCGAGCACGCCCTCGCGCTGACCCTCGGCACGCTGCGGGTGCTGCAGAAGCGCGCGCGGGCACGCTCGTGGGCGACCGAGCCCGAGGGCGTCTCGCTGTACGGCCGGAACGTCGTCGTCATCGGTGCCGGCGGAATCGCCCAGGAGTACATCCGGCTGCTCGCACCGTTCGAGGTGTCGATCACCGTGGTCCGCCGTTCGCCCGACCCCGTCCCCGGAGCCGACCGCACCGTCACGACCGACGCGCTCGACGAGGTCCTGCCCGACGCGGACGTCGTGATGATCGCCGCGGCGATGACCTCCGGCACGTCGAAGCTGTTCGGCCGGCGACAGTTCGAGCGCATGAAGCCGTCGGCGCGTCTCGTGAACATCGCACGGGGCGGGCTCGTGGACACGGACGCCCTGGTGTCGGCGCTGAGGGACGGCTCCATCGCCGCCGCGGGACTCGACGTCACCGATCCCGAACCCCTGCCCGACGGCCACCCGCTCTGGGACGAGCCCGGCGCGATCATCACGCCGCACCAGGCGGACACGCCGGAGATGGTGGCGCCGTTGCTCGCCGAGCGCGTGCGGCTCAACACCGCTGCGTTCCTCGACGGAGCGGGCACCGGCTTCGTGGGCGTCGTCGACCCGGTCGCGGGGTACTGAGCCGCGCCACCGTGGCGGCGCGCCCGGGATGCGCAGCCGATGCGCGGGGTGGCTCCAGGTTGCTGCTATGCTGTTACCCGTTGTTCAGACCGATTCGGTTTCTGGGCAGTGATCCTCGATAGCTCAATTGGCAGAGCAGCCGGCTGTTAACCGGCAGGTTGTTGGTTCGAGTCCAACTCGGGGAGCATACAGGCCCTCACCTCCGGGTGGGGGCCTTTTGCGTGGCACGCGGCGCTGGCGGCGCCCGAGCTCGCAGGTGGCTCATGGATCGAAGCTGTTAGCGTTCACAGGTGATCACCGTGCGCCGAGCCATCGCTGCGAGCGTGCTCGTCGCCGCCGGGATCGGTCTCACCGGGTGCACCACCGGCGCGGAGTCCGAGCCCGAGGACTCGCTCGACCCCTCGGCGACCTCGGGTGTGTCGGCCTCCGGCACGTCCCCGATCGTCTTCGCGTTCGTGTGCTCGGTGGGGTCGTCCGACCGCACCGAGACCTACACGACGTACTCCGCGGTGTGGGCTGACCGCCGTACGGACTGCACCGCCGAGCGGATCACGGGCACGGAGATGTCGTCGCAGCAGCGCGCAGCGGTCGACGCGGCCAACGGGGACGCAACGCTCGAGGAACTCGCCGCAGGGTGCGCGGTGCAGGGGACCGGGCGGTGGGCCGGAACGATCGGCAGCGCCGCCGAGGCGCACGTCGCCGTGGGCCTGCTCGAGTACTGCCCGGGGCACCCCGAGACGGACCACCTGCGCGACGCGATCGCTGCCTGGCGGAGCTGAGCCGCGCCTCCTGGGCCGGGTTCCTCGACTCAGCCCTCGGGGTGGTCGCGGCCGGGCAGCCAGGACTTGCCGGGGCCGCCCCAGCTGTTCTTGCGGATCGCCTTCGCGACCTGCTTGCCGAAAGGGTGCACGAGCCGGTCGGCGTAGAGCCAGCCGTCGAGGTGGTCGTACTCGTGCTGGAAGATGCGGGCGAGCCAGCCGTGCGCCTCGACCTCGAAGGGTTCGCCGTGCTCGTCGAACGCGCGGAGGAGCGCACCCTCGGACCGGCGGAGCGGGAACCGCTCGCCCGGCACGGACAGGCAGCCCTCGGACTCCTCGTCCTCGTCGAGTTCCTCCACAGACTCCGGGACCGGGGGAGTGATCCACAGGACCGGGTTCACGGCGACGCCGCGGTGCAGGACCTCGTCATCATCGGTCCATGAGTACACGAAGAGCCGCTTGCCCACACCGACCTGGGGGCCCGCGAGCCCGACCCCGGGCGCCAGGTCCATGGTCTCGTACATGTCGGCGACCAGGGAACGGAGGTCGTCGTCGAACTCGGTGATCTCGGCTGCACGCTCGTGCAGGACGGGTTCGCCGGTGATGCGGATCGGGAGAACGGGCATTCGCCCAGGTTATCCGGCGGGGGACGATAGCCTCGACGCGTGACGACGGACCTCCAGATCCCGGACGCGGTGAACCTCACGCCGTTCCAGGCGCTCATGATCCCCGTCGCGTTGGTGGGGGCGGTGTTCCTGTCGCTGGGTGCGCAGTTCCAGAGTCGTGGGGTGCAGCGGGTGGAGGCTCGGCTGGGCCGTCAGTCGAACGGGCTGAGCGTCCGGCACGTGCTGGGGTTGGTGTCGAGCGGGTACTGGGTGCTGGGCACGGTGATGCTCGGTCTCGCGGTGGTGCTGCAGTTGGTCAGCATCACGTTCGCGCCGTTGATCGTGGTGCAGCCGTTGGGTGCGGTGGCGTTGGTGATCACGACGTGGTTCTCGTCGCGGTCCAGTGGTGTCCCGTTGGGTCGTCGTGCTCGTCGGGCGGTGTGGACGTGCATCATCGGGGTCGCGATCTTCGTCGGCATCGCGGCGTTCGTGGGGCACGAGAGCGTGATCACGCGGGGGCAGCTCGTGACCGTGCTGGTGATCCTGGCGATCGTGCTGGTGCTCGTGCTGGTGTCGTTCCGGTTCGTCGCGAAGCACCGGAACGCGTTGTACTACATCGTGGGTGCGGGGGTGCTCTACGGGTTCGTGGCGACGTTGGCGAAGGTGACCTTGAACCGGTTCGTGAACCACACGTTCGATTGGTTGACGGTGCTGGCGATCGTGGGTGTGGTCGTGGCGGCGTCGTTGGGTGGGTACTTCGTGCAGAACGCGTACTCGAGTGGGTCGGCGGACCTGGTGATCGCGGGGTTGACGGTGATCGATCCGATCGTGGCGGTCGGGATCGGTGTGGTCGTGCTCGGTGAGGCTGCGGGGGCTCCGTGGGTCGCGGTCGCCGGGTTCGTCGTGGCCGCGGCGATCGCGATCACCGGTGTGTTCCTGCTCGCGAAACACCACCCCCAGTCACGCGCCTGACCGCCGCCGGCGTCGTACCTGGGTAGGGGCGGGTCAACCGCGAGGCGGACGCGCTGCCCGGACACCGTGCGGTAGCGTCGTCGAACGACCAGCAATCGCCCACGAGAGGACGACGCCAGCCGTGTCAGACGACGCCACCACCGCCACCGCCGAGCCGACGGGTGCGACGGCGAGCCGACGTCCGCTGCGCGTGATGATCGCGGCGGACACGTTCGCGCCCGACGTGAACGGCGCCGCGACCTTCGCCGAACAGCTCGCCGTCGGTCTCGCCGAACGCGGGCACGAGGTCCACGTCGTCGCCCCCGCATCGAGTCGCCACTACGGCACCTTCGACGAGGAGCACCGCGGGGTCACCCTCGTCGTACACCGCCTGAAGTCGTACAAGTGGCCGCTGCACGCGTGGCTCCGCTTCGTCTGGCCGTGGAGCGTCCGGAAGTGGACGGGACCCATCCTCGACGCCGTCAAGCCCGACGTCCTGCACATCCAGTCGCACGTCGTCATCGGGCGCGGGATCGTCCACGAGGCGAAGGAGCGCGGCATCCGGGTCGTCGCGACGAACCACTTCATGCCCGAGAACCTGCTCGAGTACACGCCGTTCGGCAAGCGCACCCTGCCGATCGCGCTGAAGATCGCGTGGAACGACGCCGCCAAGACCTACCGGCTCGCCGACACGATCACGACGCCGACGAACCTGGCGGCGGACTACCTCCGGCGGGCGATCGCCGGGCAGCGCGTGCTCGCGATCTCGTGCGGGATCGACGCCTCGCGCTACGTCGCGCGCGAGGGCCGTCCCGCCAACAACGACATCGTGTTCGTCGGCCGGGTCGCGCCGGAGAAGAACCTCGACGTCCTCGTGCGCGCGCTGCCGGCCCTGCCGGCCGAGCTGGACGCGACGCTCACCATCGTCGGCGACGGCGAGATGATCCCGAAGCTCAAGGCGCAGGCGAAGGAGCTCGGGGTCGAGGACCGCGTCCGATTCCTCGGGTTCGTCTCCGACGAGGTCAAGCGGCAGGCGCTGACGAACGCCACCGTGTTCGCGATGCCGTCGACGGCCGAACTGCAGAGCATCTCGTCGCTCGAGGGCATGGCCTCCGGGCTCCCCGTCGTGGCGGCGGACTCGATGGCGCTGCCGCACCTCATCGACGGCAACGGCTACCTGTTCACCCCGGGTGATGAGCACGACCTCGCCGCGAAGCTCACGGCGGTGCTCACCGCCTCCGACGACGACTACGTCGCGATGCGCGAACGCAGTCTCGCCATGATCGAGGCACACGACATCAACCGCACGCTCTCGACGTTCGAGTCACTGTATCGTGGGGATCCGGTGGCCTGACGGTCTCCGGCGAGGGGCGGTAGCCAAGCTGGTCAAGGCAGTCGGCTCATAACCGAACGATTCGCGGGTTCGAGTCCCGCCCGCCCTACGTGCACTTGCCCAGGAAGCGCGACACGCAGCAACAGGACGACCACAGCCCGACGCCGAACGTGACGTTCGAGGTGACCCGTGGTGGCACCGGCGTGCGCGTCAACGCGTTCCGCATCGGCTTCATGGGTGCCATCGGTGTCCTCGTGGCACTCGTCGCCGGCTCGATCGTCCACCAGCTGTCGACCGTCCTCGTCTACATCGGCGTCGCCCTGTTCCTGGCGCTCGGTGTCGACCCGCTCGTGTCGTTCCTCGAACGGCTCGTCCCGCGTTGGGTGGCGATCACCGTCGTGGTCGTCGGGGTCCTCACCGCGTTCGCCGGCGTCGTGTTCGCGGTCGTCCCGATCCTCGTGGAGCAGGCGACCAACCTCATCCAGAACTTCCCGGATGTCGTGCAGGACATCTCGGGTCAGAAGTGGGTGCAGGACCTCTCCGACCAGTTCTCGGGGTCGTTCGACATCGACCACACGCTGCAGTCCGTGCAGTCCTTCGTGGAGAACCCGGGCAACCTGCTGAGCCTCGGCGGCGGGATCCTCGCGGTCGGCAGCGGCATCCTGTCCGGCCTCACCGGTGCCGTCATCGTCATCATCCTGATGCTCTACTTCCTCGCGTCGATGCGCGGCATGAAGTCGATGACCTACCGGTTCGTCCCGGCGTCGCGGCGGCAGAACTTCATCGACGTCAGCGAGCAGATCACCCAGGCGGTGGGTCGCTACGTCGTGGGGCAGATCTCGCAGGCGCTCATCAACGGCATCCTGAGCCTGGTGTTCCTGCTCATCATCGGCGCGCCGCTCCCGGTGCTGCTGGCGTCGTTCGCGTTCCTGGGCTCGCTCATCCCGCTGGTCGGGACGCTCGCCGCCGCGATCGTGATCTCGCTGCTCTGCCTGTTCGCCTCGCCCGCGACCGCCCTCGCCGCGGCGATCTACTACCTGGTGTACATGCAGGTCGAGGCGTACGTGATCTCGCCGCGCATCATGTCGCGCGCGGTCCAGGTGCCCGGAGCCCTCGTCGTCATCGCCGCCGTCGCGGGCGGCACGATCGGCGGTGTGCTCGGCGCGCTCGTCGCCCTGCCCGTCGCGGCCTCGGTGATCATCATCGTGCAGAAGGTCATCTACCCGCGGCAAGAGCAGGCATGAGCGCGTACGAGGACCACGTCGCCTCCCGCGAGCGCTGGGCGACGGGGCCTCGCGGTCCGCTGGCGCTCGTGAACGCCCAGCGCGTCGACCACGCGCAGCCGGTCTGGCCCGTGCCCGGGCAGTGGGCGCCCGCGCCGGGCGGCCTGTCCGTGACCGCGTCGGCGGCGGACGGCGTGGTCGTCGACGGTGTCCCGGTGGACGGCACCGTGCTCGTCGCGGGCGACGAAGCCGTCGTCGCGTCGACCGTGACGTTCCCCGACGGGTTCGCGGGGTCGGTGTCCGCGGGCACGTTGCGCGTGTGGGACCCGTCCTCGGAGTCCATCGCCCGCTTCGCCGGGATCGCGCGTTTCGACCGCTCCGCCGACTGGGTCACGTCCGGCAGGTACACGCCCGTCACGGGCCTGGAGGCGCAGGGTGTCGTCCTCGACGCCGCCGGCGCTCCGCTCGAGGTCGCCGGGCACATCGAGACGGCCTTCGGCAGTACGTCCGTCCGGCTCGTCGCGGTCCGGTCCGCGGCGTTCCGGGGTGCGGCGCGGCTGCAGCTCATCGTGCAGGACACCACGAGCGCGCTGCCCGAGGAGGACCCCGGGAGCACCTACTCGATGGGGCGCTTCCTGTACCTCGACGACCCCGGCACCGACCCCAGCGCCGGCGCCGACGTCGAGCTCGACTGGAACCTGCTCGTCCTGCCGCCGTGCGCGTTCTCGTACCAGTTCGCCTGCCCGATCCCGCCCGAGGACAACCACGTCCCCGTGCCGATCACCGCGGGGGAGCGGCACCCTGTCGACACCGCTGGCCACGTGTTCCACTGAGCGTCCGGAGCGTCTCGGCGCCGTTTCCGCTCCGCCGTCTGGCGTTCCCGGTGCGCAGGCTGCATAATGGGCGTGTCCGCAAGGACATCACAATCGGATATCGATGGTTCCGAACGAACCTCCGTGGTCCAGGTCGATGGGGAAGTCGCACCTGACGAATCGGAGGAATCGTGAACGGAACGACCACCGGGGTGCTCTACGTGCACTCCTCACCACGCGCGCTCTGCCCGCACGTCGAATGGGCGGCAGGTCGCGCCATGAGCCGTGCCGTGAACTTCTCGTGGCTCGACCAGCCGGCGCAGGACGGCGCTCGGCGCACCGAGTTCACCTGGACCGGTACGGTCGGCACGGGTGCCGCGATCGCGTCTGCGCTCCGCGGCTGGGAGCACCTCCGGTACGAGGTCACCGAGGAACCCACTGCTGGTTCGGACGGCGGCCGGTGGATGCACACGCCGGACCTCGGGGTGTTCTACGCGCAGACCGACGTCACCGGCAACATGGTCGTCCCCGAGGATCGCGTGCGCTACGCCATGGAGGTCGCGGGCAGCAACGCCCTGGAGCTCCACCGCGAGCTGCGGCTGGCGCTCGGCCAGGCGTGGGACGACGAACTCGAGCCGTTCCGTCACGCCGCCGAGGGCAACCCCGTCGTCTGGCTCCACCGCGTCGGCTGACCCGGACGCACTTCCTCCGACACGAACGCCGCCCGGCCCCGAGCCGGGCGGCGTTCCTGCGTCCCGGCCGTCCCGGCGCCGCGCTCCGCGACCGTTCTCGCGCTCGCGAAAGCGACAGTCTGCCGCCTGACTCCGGCGGCAGACTGTCGCTTTCGCGGCAGGGCCGGGGACGGTGGCCGGGGATGTGTCGCTTTCGCGGCAGTGGTGCCGGCCACGGAACGAGCGGAGGCCCGTCCCGCGGACGCGGGACGGGCCTCCAGACAGGCAGTGCGTCAGGCGCTGCGGAACGCGACGACCGCGTTGTGCCCGCCGAAGCCGAACGAGTTGCTCACCGCGAGCAGATCGCCCTGCGGCAGCTCGCGCGGCGCCGTCGCGACGTCCATCACGATCTCCGGGTCCTGCTGGGTGAGGTTGATCGTCGGCGGCGCGACCCGCTCGTGCAACGCGAGGGCCGTGAACACGGCCTCGATCGCACCGGCACCGCCGAGGAGGTGTCCCGTCGACGCCTTCGTGGCGGACACCACGATGCTGTCGAGGTGGTCCCCGAAGACGCGGCGCATCGCGTGGTACTCGGCGACGTCGCCCACGGGCGTGGAGGTGGCGTGCGCGTTGACGTGCACGACGTCCTCGCGGGCGGCGCCGGCGTGCTCGAGCGCCTGCAGGACCGCGCGGGCGGCAGCGCTGCCCTCGGGGTCGGGGGCGGTGATGTGGAACGCGTCCGAGGTGATGCCGGCGCCGGCGACCTCGGCGTAGATCTTCGCGCCGCGGGCCTCGGCGTGCTCCTTCGTCTCGAGGATGAGCGCCGCGGCGCCGTCACCGAGCACGAAGCCGTCGCGTGTGACGTCGTACGGACGCGACGCGGTCTCGGGGGAGTCGTTGCGGCGGGACAGCGCCTGCATGGCCGCGAAGGACGCGAGGGGCAGCGGGTGCAGGGCCGCCTCGGCGCCACCGGCGATGACGATGTCGGCGTCGCCGCTCGCGACGTGGCGGTACGCCTCGGCCAGGGACTCCGTCGAGGACGCGCACGCCGACAGGTAGGTGCGGGCGCCGCCGCGGGCGCCGAACTCCATCTCGATGGCCGCGGCCGGGCCGTTCGCCATGAGCATCGGCACCGTCATCGGCATGACGCGGCGCGGACCCTTCTCGCGCAGGGTGTCCCAGGCGTCGAGCAGCGTGTTGACGCCGCCGATGCCGGTCGCCCAGTCGACGATGAGGCGTTCCGGGACGACGGACTCGGCGTCGATGCCGGCGTCGGCCCACGCCTCACGTGCGGCGACGAGCGACAGCTGCGACGAGGGGTCGAGGCGCCTCGTCTCCGGACGGGTGAGCTGGTCGGTGAGGAAGCGGCGCGCCTGGCCGGCGAACTCGACGGGGAGTTCGAGCTCGGCGTAGCGCGGGTCCTCGATGCGGGTGATGCCGGACTTGCCGGCGAGCAGCGCCTCCCACGTTTCCGGGGCGGTCGCGGCGAGGGGCGTGATGGCACCGATCCCGGTGACGACGACGGTTCTGTTGGTCATGGAACGACGTGTTCTTTCGTGTGGACGAGCGACGAGCGACGGCCGCCCGCCGTGGTGAACGAGATGAGCGCCGCGGCCGGGGGTGTCCGCGGCCGCGGCGCTCAGGAAGCTCGCGTCAGGCCTGGGCCTTGACGATGTAGTCGACGGCGTCGCCCACGGTCTTGAGGTTCTTGACCTCTTCGTCGGGGATCTTCACGTCGAACTTCTCCTCGGCGTTCACGACGATGGTCATCATCGAGATCGAGTCGATGTCGAGGTCGTCGGTGAACGACTTGTCGGCGGCGACGGTGTCGGTCGCGATGCCGGTCTCGTCGTTGATCAGCTCGGCCAGGCCGGCGAGGACTTCTTCGTTGGACAGGGCCATGGGGATTCTCCTTGAGGGGGTGTCGTTTGACCGTGGACCAGCCTAGGGCACGAGTGGTGCTCGTGCCCGGAGCCGAGCCGGTGGGATCTGGCGACCGGCGGTGCCGGGGGACTAGGGGAGGACGACGACCTGCGCGCCGAACACCAGACCGGCGCCGAAGCCGATCTGCAGCGCGAGGCCGCCGGACAGCTCGGGGTTCTCCTCGAGCAGCCGGTGCGTGGCGAGCGGGATGCTCGCGGCGGACGTGTTGCCGGTGGTCGCGATGTCGCGGGCGATCACCACGGACCCGGGCAGGCCGAGCTGCTTGGCGAACTCGTCGATGATGCGGATGTTCGCCTGGTGCGGGACGAACGCGGCGAGGTCGGACGGTTCGACCCCGGCGGTCTCGAGGGCTTCGCGGGCGACCTTGACCATCTCCCAGACGGCCCAGCGGAACACGGTCTGACCGGCCTGCCGTATCGTCGGCCGCGCGGCCCCCGCTTCCCACTCGTTGTAGGTCGAGGTCATGCCGATGGCGTCCCACTTCGACCCGTCCGAGCCCCAGATCGTCGGGGCGATGCCGGGGAAGTCGCTCGGCCCGACGATGGCCGCGCCCGCGCCGTCCCCGAGCAGGAACGAGATGGAGCGGTCGGTCGGGTCGACGATGTCGCTGAGCTTCTCGGCGCCGACGACCAGCACGTGGTCGGCGATGCCGGACTTCACGAACGAGTCCGCCTGGGCGATGCCGTACGCGTACCCGGCGCAGGCGGCGCTGATGTCGTACGCGGCCGCGGGCGCCGCTCCGATGCGCTCGGCGAGCAGTGACGCCATCGACGGGGTGGCCACCGTGTGCGTGACGGTGCTGACCAGGACGACACCGATCTGCGACGGCTCGATCCCGGCCTTCGCGATCGCGTCGAGCGCAGCGGCCTCGGCGAGGTCGACGGCTTCGACGTCCTTGCCGGCGCGCATCCGGGTGATGATCCCGGTGCGCTGACGGATCCACTCGTCGGAGGAGTCGATCGGCCCGACGAGGTCGTCGTTGGGCACCGCGTTCTCACCGCGCGCGGCGCCGAACGCGAGGATGCGGGTGAACTCGTGTCCACGACGCTGCGCGAGCACCGGCCTGGAGGCGCGGCTCGGCTCGGTCGCGTCCGTCGCGGCGGACGAGGTGGTGGCGTCGGTCATGCGGTTGCTGCTGCTTCCTGGCCTGCGCTCTGCAGCAGGTCGATCGCTGCGGGCAGGTCGTCGGGGGTCTTGATCGCGACGGTCGGCGTGCCGCGCAGTCCGCGCTTCGCGAGGCCGACGAGGGCGCCGGCGGGCGCGAGCTCGATGATGCCGGTCACGCCGGCGCCGGAGAAGGACTCCATCACGGCGTCCCAGTGCACGGGGTTCGCGATCTGCTTCACCATGAGGTCGACGAAGCGACGGCCGTCGTCGACGAGCGAGCCGTCGGCGTTCGTCCAGATCGGGAGCGTGGGGTCCTGCACCGTCGCGGCGGCCGCAACCGGCGCGACGCGCTCGACCGCGGGGGCCATGTACCGGGTGTGGAACGCACCGGCCACGGCGAGCGGGATGACCCGGGCCTTGGCGGGCGGGTCCGCCACGAGCGCGGCGATGGCGTCCGCGGCACCGGCGACGACCGTCTGGCCACCACCGTTGTGGTTGGCGGGCACCAGGCCGTGCGTGGTCAGCGCGGCGGCGACCTCGTCGGCGTCCCCGCCGAGGACCGCGGCCATCGAGGTCGGTTCGAGTGCGGCGGCGTCCGCCATCGCCCGTCCGCGCTCGGCGACGAGGGCGACCGCGTCGCTCGGCTCGAGGATCCCGGCGATCCCGGCGGCGGTGAACTCACCGACCGAGTGGCCGGCGACACCACCCACGAGGGCACGGCGTCCGTCGGCGAGCAGCGCGTCGGCGGTCACGAGTCCGGCGGCGACGATGAGCGGCTGGGCGAGGGCGGTGTCCTTGATGGTGTCGGCGTCGGACTCGGTCCCGTGTGACACCAGGTCGACGCCGATGGCCTCGGACCATGCACCCACGCGGTCACGGACGGCGGCGTCCTCGAGCCAGGGAGCGAGGAAGCCGGGGGTCTGGGAGCCCTGTCCGGGCGCGACGACGACGATCACCGGACAATCCTCCCGGGAGCGCCCCGCCGTGCCCGTGTGGACTTCCGACACGAAACACGGCGGAACATTGTCGAGTTCCTAGCGGCGGTGCGGGATGCGCCGGCGACCGGCCGTCGACTCCGACATCGCACCGAGGATCAGCGCGGACTGCACGATGAGGGCGTCCCGGGCGTGCGTCGCGTCCCACCCGATGATGTCCGCGACGCGGCGGAGCCGGTAGCGCACGGTGTTCGGGTGCACGAAGAGCTCGCGGGCCGTGGCCTCGAGCGACCGCCCGGTGTCGAGGTAGCACCACAGCGTCTGGAGGAGCTCGGTCGACTGGTCCTTGAGCGGCACGTAGATCCGCTGCACGAGGGCCGAGCGGGCGAGCGGGTCGCCGGCCAGGGCCCGTTCGGGCAGCAGGTCGTCAGCGAGTGCCGGACGGGGTGCGCCGCGCCAGGCACGTGCGACGGCGAACCCGGCGAGGGCTCCCTTCGCGCTCGTCGACGCGTCGACCACGCCCGGGACCTCGTTGCCGAGCACCAGGTGGCCCTCGCCGAACGACGGCTCGAGCGCCTGCGCGATGGAGGTGAACGAGACCGGTTCCTCACCCTCGGGGACGTCGTCCCGCGGGGTGGCCCGTCCGATCACGACCACGAGCCGTGAGCCCTGCACGCCGACGAGCACGTCGGCGTCCATGTGGCGCGCGGTCCGGCGGATCTGGTCCACCTCGAGCTGCTTCGGCGCGTTGCCGACCAGGACCGCGACCTCGCCGTGGCCGTGCCAGCCGAGGGCGGCGATGCGCGACGGCAGTTCGTCGTCGTACTCGCCGGAGAGGATCGAGTCGACCACGAGCGCTTCGAGCCGGGCGTCCCAGAGCCCGCGGGCCTCGGCCGCGCGCGCGTAGACGTCGGCGGCCGCGAAGGCGATGTCCCGCGAGTACTTGAGGATCGCCTCCTGCAGCATCTCGTCGTCCTTGGCGCGTTCCTCGACCACGGTGACGACCACGCGGATGAGCTGGAGCGTCTGCTGCAGGCTCACCGAGCGGAGGAGCTCCCGTGGTGCCGAGCCGAACACGTCGGCCGCGGCGATCCACGGCGTCGACGCGCTGCCCTCGAGCCAGCTGATGAAGGACGTGATGCCGGCCTGGGCGACCAGTCCCACGGCGGAGCGGCGGCCCGGGGGCATCTCGCTGTACCAGGGGAGGGTGTCCTCGAGTCGTTTGATGGTGGCGGTGGAGAGTTCACCGGACACCTGACGGAGCCAGGAGAGCGCCCGCTCGCGCGCGCTCTCCTGGCTCTCGGAGTCCGGTCGGACCGTCGTCACCGGCAGATCAGCTCTCGCCGCCCGCGCTGCCCGTGGTGCCGGCGGTCACGTCGTGCAGGCGGTACTTGTCGATCGCCTGCTGGACGAGCGCGCCGTCGACCTTGCCCTGGCGTGCCAGCTGCTGCAGCGTCCGCACGACGACCGAGGGGCCGTCGATGTGGAAGAAGCGGCGGGCGGCCGGACGGGTGTCCGAGAAGCCGAAGCCGTCGGCGCCGAGCGTGGCGTAGTCGGTCGGGACGAACGGGCGGATCTGCTCCTGGACCTGGTGCATGAAGTCGCTCACGGCGACGACCGGGCCCTCCGTCGCGAGCAGGCGCTCGGTGACGTACGGCGTGCGCGGCGCCTCGTTCGGGTTGAGGAACGCGTGCTGCTCCGCGTCGAGACCGTCGCGGTACAGCTCACCCCAGCTCGTGACGCTCCAGACGTCCGCCGACACGCCCCAGTCCTCGGCGAGGAGCTGCTGCGCCTCGAGGATCCACGGCACGGCCACGCCCGACGCGAGCAGCTGGGCCTTCGGGCCGTCGTGCTCGCTCCGGTTGAGCAGGTACATGCCCTTGACGATGCCCTCGGCGTCGACGCCCTCCGGCTCGGCCGGCTGGACGATCGGCTCGTTGTAGACCGTCAGGTAGTACATGACGTTCGGGTCGGCGTGCTTCGGGGAGCCGTCCTCGTTCGTGCCGTACATCCGGTCGAGGCCGGCCTTGACGATGTGGCCGATCTCGTAGCCGTACGCGGGGTCGTAGGACACCACGGCCGGGTTCGTCGCCGCGAGGAGCAGCGAGTGACCGTCCGCGTGCTGCAGGCCCTCACCGGTCAGCGTCGTGCGGCCGGCGGTCGCGCCGATCATGAAGCCGCGGGTCATCTGGTCACCGGCCGCCCAGATGGCGTCGCCGGTGCGCTGGAACCCGAACTGCGAGTAGAAGACGTACACCGGGATGAGCGGCTCGCCCTGCGTCGAGTACGAGGTGCCGACCGCGGTGAACGCCGCGAGGGCGCCCGCCTCGTTGATGCCGACGTGGATGATCTGGCCCTGCGGGCTCTCCTTGTAGGCCAGGAGGAGCTCGCGGTCGACCGACGTGTAGTGCTGGCCGTTCGGGTTGTAGATCTTCGCCGTCGGGAAGTACGCGTCCATGCCGAACGTGCGCGCCTCGTCGGGGATGATCGGCACCACACGGTCGCCGAAGTCGGGGGAGCGGAGCAGGTCCTTCAGCAGACGGGCGAAGGCCATGGTGGTGGCGATCTCCTGCTTGCCGGAGCCCTTCTTGACGATCTGGTACTTGGAGTCGTCGGGCAGGGTGATCGACGTGTACTTCGTGCGGCGTTCCGGCACGTACCCGCCGAGCTCACGCCGGCGCTCGTGCATGTACTGGATCGCCTCGTCGTCGTTCCCGGGGTGGTAGTACGGCGGCGTGTACGGGTTCTCCTCGAGCTGCGCGTCGGAGATCGGGATGCGCATCTCGTCACGGAACTGCTTGAGGTTGTCGAGCGTGAGCTTCTTCATCTGGTGCGTCGCGTTGCGCCCCTCGAAGCTGGGGCCGAGGCCGTAGCCCTTGACCGTCTTCGCGAGGATGACGGTCGGCTGGCCCTTGTGCTCGGTCGCCGCCTTGAAGGCCGCGTAGACCTTGCGGTAGTCGTGACCACCGCGCTTGAGGTTCCAGATCTGGTCGTCGGTGTAGTCGGACACCAGCTCGAGCGCCTTCGGGTCACGCCCGAAGAAGTTCTCGCGCACGTACGCGCCGTTCTCGGCCTTGTACGTCTGGTAGTCGCCGTCCGGCGTCTGGTTCATCAGGTTGAGCAGCGCGCCCTCGGTGTCGCGGGCGAGCAGGTCGTCCCACTCGCGACCCCAGACCACCTTGATGACGTTCCAGCCCGCACCGCGGAAGAACGCCTCGAGCTCCTGGATGATCTTGCCGTTGCCGCGCACCGGACCGTCGAGACGCTGCAGGTTGCAGTTGATCACGAAGTTCAGGTTGTCGAGGCCGTCGTTCGCGGCGACCTGGAGCTGTCCGCGCGACTCGACCTCGTCCATCTCGCCGTCACCGAGGAACGCCCAGACCTGCTGGTCGGAGGCGTCCTTGATGCCGCGGTTGGACAGGTACTTGGCCTGCTGCGCCTGGTAGATCGCGTTGATCGGACCGATACCCATCGACACGGTCGGGAACTGCCAGAAGTGCGGCATGAGGCGCGGGTGCGGGTACGACGACAGACCGCCGCCGGCGTGGGACTTCTCCTGACGGAAGCCGTCGAGCTGGTCCTCGCCGAGGCGCCCTTCCATGTACGCACGGGCGTACATGCCGGGGGAGGCGTGGCCCTGGAAGAACACCTGGTCGCCGCCGGACGGGTGGTCCTGAGCGCGGAAGAAGTGGTTGTAGCCGACCTCGTACAGGGCGGCGCTCGACGCGTAGGTCGAGATGTGGCCGCCCACGGCGATGCCGGGACGCTGCGCGCGGTGCACGGTGATCGCGGCGTTCCACCGGATCCACCGGCGGTACCGGCGCTCGAGCTCCTCGTCGCCCGGGAACTCGGGCTCGTTCTCCGGCGCGATGGTGTTCACGTAGTCCGTGGTCGGGACCATCGGCACACCGAGGTGCAGTTCCTTGGACCGCTTGAGCAGGCTCAGCATGATCTCGCGGCCACGCTGGTGGCCGTGGGTCTGCACCAGACCGTCGAGGGACTCACGCCATTCGGCGGTCTCCTCCGGGTCCTGGTCGTTGCTGCCGTGGCTGTACGGGTCCTGGTCGTTCACCGTCACCCTTGACCTCGTTCGTTCTCGTGGTGGACATGGCGGGCCACCGGTTGGTCGGGTCGCGACCGGATGGGGCCCCGACCACTCTAGGCCCACACACCGACCGTCAGCCTGATGGTGACGTGCACGTGGACAGGTGCTTGCATTCGGGTGACGTCGGCGTACGATTGCCGATCGTGCACTCGCGACCCGTGCGTGCGCGCGGACACCGGGCACACCCCACGCCCGAGGAAGAAGCAACGCACTGATGGCACTGGAGATCGGCTCCCTCGCGCCGGACTTCGAACTCCCGAACCAGTTCGGGGAGCACGTCCGCCTCAGCGACTTCCGAGGTGTCCGCCCGGTCGCGCTCGTCTTCTTCCCCCTGGCGTTCTCGTCCACGTGCACGAACGAACTCTGCGCCCTGCAGGACAACATCGCGATGTTCGAGGACCAGCGCGTCGAGCTGATCGGCATCTCGGTCGACTCGAAGGCGACGCTCCGCTCGTTCGCCGAGTCGAACGGCTACGACTTCGAGCTCCTCGCCGACTTCTGGCCACACGGTGCCGTCTCGAAGGAGTACGGCGTGTTCCTCGAGAAGAAGGGCTTCGCCACCCGCGCGACCTTCGTGATCGACGTGCAGGGCCGCATCAAGGCCTCGATCATCTCCGAGCCGGGCGTCGCCCGCGACGTCACGGAGTACCGGGCGGCCCTCGACCGCCTCGCCGCCTGCACCGCACCGGTCCCCGTCGGCTGACGTCCCGAGCACCGCTCATCCGGGCGGGTGCTCGGCCCCGTCCGACGACTCAGACGCGCACGGGGAAGGTCGCGGCGACGCGTGAGCGGACCTCGGCGAGCACGGCCTCGCGCATCAGCGGGGAGTAGAGCGCGTGGTCGCCGTCCGGCACCCGCACGACCTCGACGCTGCCGGTCCGGCCACCAGCGGGCCAACGGCGCACGGCCCGCCGGCCGCCGAGACGGTCGAACAGGTCGGCGTCCTCGGGTGCCGCGATCACCACCACGTCGGTGCCGCGCTCGACGAGCGGCCGCACGTGCGCCACGACGCCGCCGACGCGGTCACGCCGGGTGACCCACTCGCGGACGACCTTCGGCACCACGGCGTTCCACCAGCCGCGGACCCGGAGGCGCAGGGCCGACGGTTCGTCGATCGCACGGAGCGCATCGGCGTAGGCACCCGAAGGGGCCGTGTGTCGGCGGTAGTCGTTCGGGCTGATCTCGATGACGAGGCGGGGGGACACGTCCGCCGAACGGCCGGCGAGCCACGCTCCCGCGCACATGCCGACCAGGACGAGCCGGTCCGCCGGCGTCGCCAGGGCCTCGACGACCGCGTCCTGGTCGTCGATCCAGTCCTGCGTGAAGAGCCCGGAGCGCTCGTCCTCGCGCACCGCCGTGCTCTCACCCGTGCCCCGACGGTCGACACGGACCACGCGGGCACCGTCGCGGGCCAGGCCCCGGGCGAGGGCGACCTGGTAGTCGGCGGATCCCACGCGGTGTTCGGCAGAGCCGTTGTGCAGCACGACGACGGGGGCGTCCTCGACCTGCCCGGACGCGACGGTCTCGACCGCGAAGAGCTGTTCCGGGCCGAACCGGACGATCCGCTCGGACACACGGCTGTCGATGTCGAGCACCTCGTCGAGCACCGGCGGCACCGTCGACAGCGCCCCCACCGGCGCCCAGGCGTCGACCCACCCGACGACCACGTCCACCGCCGCACCCGGGATGCGGGCCACCATGCTCGTGCCGTCGAGGAGCTCGGCGCTGCCCGTCACCTCGGTCGTCGGCACCGCCCCGAGCGCTCGGGGCGCCGTGGTGCCCGGGCGGACGAGGGCGATCGTCGGACCGGTGCGCGGCGCGTAGGCCAACGCGGACAGCGCTGCGGCCTCCTCCGGTTCCACGTCGATGCCGACGAGCGTCTCGACGTCGCCGACCACGCGATCGTCACCGATCGTGATCGTCGCGAGCGCCCGCTGCTTGCGGAGCCAAGCGCGGCCGGACGGCGGGGCGTCCCACACCACCAGCCCGTCCGAGTCCCCGGCCGCCGCGGCGGCGACCGGGGCGGCGGACGCGAGACCGACGAACGCGACGCGGTCGACCCCGACGGACCGCAGCAGCGCTGCGGCACGCTGCGCCGACCTGACCTGCGCGTCCGGGTCGGTGTCGGGCGCCGCGTCTCCACGTCCGGACGGGTCGTAACGCACCGAAGCCACGCCACGCGCCTCCAGACGGTCCGCCAGCAGGCGGAGTGTGCGGTACGCGATCACGCCCTCCTGCCCGAGCGGCGGGCAGATCACGACGCCCGCGCGGGCCGCTGCCGGCAGCTGCACCGCGACCCGCAGGGCGGGACTCCCCGACCAACCGTGGAACGTGCTCACAGCGCCAGAGCCGCCCGGACGGACCTCGGCCACGCGTCCGGGTCCGTGCCGTGGGCGGCGAACAGCGCGATGGTGACGCGCTCCAGGCCGAAGGCGACGCAGGCGCTGTGGGCCACTCCTCCGTCGGCCGTGCGGATGGCGAACGACGTGCCGAAGTGGTCCTCGTGCAGGTTCGCGGACCCGATCGCGGTCCACGGGCGGTCCTGGCCGTACACGGGCGTCACGAGCTCGAACTTGAGCGCCTGCTCGACCTGGTTCCGGGCGAGCATCTGCCCGACCCGCCCGAAGAACGGGTCGTTCGCCGGGACCACGTCGATCTCCAGACCGAACGACTCGAGCAGGGCGCGCATCCCGGGGATCCGGCCGTCACGGTGCTGCTTCGCGGACTCCGGGGTGCCGACGTGCACGAACTCGTGCATGTGGAACGCCTGGAGCCGCATCGGGTCGAGCGACGGCTCGCGGCGGAACGAGTCACCGAGGATGTCGAACGTGCGACCGCCGACGGGGAGCGTCCCGGACAGGAGCCCGTAGACCGGGTGGCAGACCGCCGGGGTGAGCATCAGGTCCGCGGGCTGGAGGAACGACTCCCAGCGCTCGCCGCGCTCCCGCGCCGCGAGCAGCGCCCGGTGGGTCCGGTCGTCGCCGGTGAAGCCGGAGATCGACGCGGCGAGGTCAGGGAAGGACGCGATGTAGTCGGTGCGCTCGAACGCCGTCAGCGGCTCCACGGGCGGGAACCGGAGGACCTCGGCGTCGAGGTCCTCGTGGATCCGGACCTCCGCGGCGTCGACGGCGGAGTAGACGCGCTCGAAGACGCCGGTGCGGCCGTACAGTCCCGGGGAGCCGAGGTCGACGAGGACGCCGTCGTCGAGCAGCCGCGAGCGGAGTGCTGCGCGGGCGGCGTCGAGGTCGGTCGTGCTCGTGGCAGTGGCGCCGGCGGTGCCGGGTGCGGTGACGGTCACAGGATCGCTCCGCTCATGAGGGCCAGTCCGGCGTCGTTCTGCAGGAGACGGTCGTTGCTCACCATGACGGCGGCACCGTGGGCGTCTCGGAGGTGCCTGGCGATGCTGAGCGGCCCGGTGGCGGCGAAGCCGGCGATGCCGACGATCCGGAGCGCCTTGGTGACGAGGTCGGTGACCCGTTCGGACGCGCCGATCTTCAGCGCGTTCGCGGCGAGCGCGTACGCGGTCGACTCGAGGACCTCGGGGTCGTCGGCGACCGCATCGAACCGGGCGGCGGCGTGCCGCACGCTGTCGGCGAGGGACTGCAGGTCGACGAGGAGCTCGGCGAGCCGGAGGGCTCCCGGCGGGGTCTGCCCGACCGCGGCACGGGCCTGCTTCCGGACCGCCCGACGTGCACGGTCGGCAGCGTCCGCGGCGATGCCGAGCCACACCGACGCCCAGAGGACGTGCGACACCGGCAGGACCGTCCGGGCCGAGATCGCGGCGTAGTCGTCGCGGAGGATCCGGTCCTCGTGGGTCTCGGCGTCCAGGACCCACCCGTTGCTGCACGTGCCGCGCAGGCCGAGCGCGTCCCACGTCGACGTCCGGGTCAGCGTGGTCTCGGCGGGCAGGCAGATGACGAGCCGCTGGTCGGACGCCGGGGCGTCGAGGTCGCGGCGGGCGGTGACGAACACCGCGTCGGCCTCGGTCGCGTAGGAGATCACCGGTGCGTCCTTGTGGAGCCGGATCCGTCCGGCCTGGTCGGGTTCGATCGCGCAGGTGCTGCGTCGGCTGTCACCGCCGATGCCGCGTTCGGTGGTGGACGAGGCGACGAGCGCGCCGGCCTTCACCGCGTCGATCATCGCCGTGACGCCGAGGGCCACACCCCCGTGCCGCCACAGCGCCATGGCCTGGCCCTGGTGCATCGCGAAGACCATCGCCGTCGCGGCGCACGCCCGCCCGAGTTCGGTCGCGATGACCGAGAGCTCGGCGAGGGTCGCGCCCTCACCGCCGAGCTCCGTCGGCACCGCGGCGGCCAGGAGACCGTGCTCCTTCATGGCGGCGATTGCCTCGCGCGGCGGCCGGGCGTCGCGGTCGACCTCCTCCGCGAACTCGGCGGCGATCTCGACGACGAGCGCGGTGCGGGCGGCGAACCGGTCGGTGGTCGGCACTCCGGCGCGTTCGGTCGCGGTCTCCGGGCTCGTGTCCGCAGTCCGCTCCTCGGTGATCACGAGGCCGTCTCCGCCGCGGCCGCGATCGACTCGATCGTGCCGAAGGTCGAACGGTGCAGTGCGGAGTCGGGGAACTCGACGTCGAGTTCGTTCTCGACCGCGAGCATCACGTTCACGGTGGCATGCGAGGTCAAGCCGAGGGCGTACAGATCGGCGATCGAGGCCACGTCCATGGCGTCGACGGTGAGACGGCCGTGGGCGGCGAGCGCCCGTCGGACGGTCTCCTCGGTCGTCGGTGTGGCGAGTGCGACGGAGGTCGCTGCGGTGGTCGGGTCCTGGTCCATGCTCGCAACGATAGGGAGGAGCGAGGCCCGGAAAACCGCCGTGCCGGTGCGCGAAACCGCACGCGGCGGTCCGAGCCTGAGCGCGGTGACAGTGCTCGGCTCAGCGGTCCGTGAGTGCCACGGCGGTCGCGACGGCGAGTCCGCGCTCGTGCGAGAGCGACACCGCGATGGTGTCGCAGCCGATCGCCTCGGCGAGCTCGGCGGCGCGTCCGGTCAGCTCGACGACCGGCGCCCCGACGGCGTCGTGCACGACGGCGACGTCGGTCAGCGGGACCGCGTCCGAACGGTCCGGCCGGAGCAGCTTCAGCACGGCCTCCTTGCCGGCGAACCGGGCGGCGAGGCGCTCGGGATCGTCACCGGCATCGGCCCGCTCCCGCGGCGTGAACACGCGGGACAGGTAGCGCTCGCCGTGCGCGGTGATGCCTTCGAGGACGTCCTCGACGGCCGCGAGGTCGGTGCCCGTCCGGATCGTGGTCACGGCAGCACGTCACCACCGGTCGTGGACGGCCGCGCGGAACCACTCGTCGTACAGTTCGCGGACCGTCTCGTCGAGTCCCGGGACCTCGGGTAGGTCGCCGGCGCCCGCGTTGGACCGTGCCTGGGCGGGGTTGCGGGCACCGGGGATCGCCGCGGTCACGCCGTCCTGCGCGATGATCCACGCGATCGCGGCCTGCGGCACCGAGACGCCCTCCGGCAGCGCCGCCGCGAAGGCCTGGGCAGCGTGGACACCGTCCTCGAAGTCGACACCGCTGAACGTCTCACCCTGGTCGAACGCCTCGCCGTGGCGGTTGTAGTTGCGGTGGTCGCCCTCGGCGAAGGACGTCTCGGTCGTGTACTTGCCGGAGAGCAACCCCGATGCCAACGGGACGCGCGCGAGGATGCCGACCCGCGCCTCCAGGGCCGCCGGCAGCACGCGGTCGAGCGGCTTGAGGCGGAACGCGTTGAGGATGATCTGGACCGTCGCGACGCCGGGGCGGGCGATCGCCGTGAGCGCCTGGTCGGCGGTCTCGACGCTGACGCCGTAGGCGGCGACCGAGCCGTCCGCGACCAGGGCGTCGAGCGCGTCGTACACCGCGTCGTCCTCGAACACCGGCGTCGGCGGGCAGTGCAGCTGGACGAGGTCGAGCGTGTCCTGGCCGAGGTTCCGGCGGGAACGGTCGACCCACTCGCGGAAGTTCGCGGCGACGTAGTTCGACGGGACCTGCTCCGCCCGGCGCCCCATCTTCGTCGTGACCGTCAGCGGGACGTCCCGGTTCGCGGCACGCCACGCGCCGATGAGCTGCTCACTGCGGCCGTCGCCGTACACGTCGGCGGTGTCGAAGAGCGTGACGCCGGACTCGACGGACGCGTCCATGACGGCGTTGGCGTCGGCTTCGGAGACGGGGCCCCAGTCACCGCCGAACTGCCAGGTGCCGAGGCCGACGACGGACACGGGGCGGCCGGTACGGCCGAGGGTGCGACTCTCCATGCTGGCGAGCGTAGTCAAGCGCTGCTCGTGCGACGGTCAGCGCGCGGGCGTCGCTCGTAGTGCCGGACGCAGGAACCATCCGACGCTGAATGAAAACATCATGAGACAGGTCGCCTGTGACGAAAAACATCTATTGACGCCGAGTGGATGACCGAATACGTTGTCCATCATGACGGTCGTGAATGCTCGCCCGGGCGGTGCCGATGACGTCGACCGCGCCGTCCTCCGAGCGCTCGCCCACGACGGTCGGGCATCCTGGGCCAGGATCGGCGAACTCGCGGGCTGCTCCACGTCGACCGCCCAGCGCCGGGTGACCCGCCTCCTCGAGGACGGCACGGTCCGGATCATCGCCGCGTCCGACGTGCTCGCAGCGGGGTTCGGCGTGTCGACGAAGGTCCGTATCAGGTCCGGGGCCGCCCGCGCCGACGCCCTGGCCGACGCGCTCGCCCGTCGCCCCGAGGTGCGGTTCGCCGCAACGCTCACCGGGTCCGCGGACTGCACGGCCGAGGTCGTCCTGCCCCGTGTCGGCGACCTCACGTCGTTCCTCAGCACAATCGAGGTCGACGGGCGACCGGTCGAGACCGAGGCACTGCCGATCGTCCGCACCTTCACCGCGCCGTTCACCGTCTTCCCCGGGGACGCTCTCGCGCCGACCGGGCGAGCAGCGGACGCGGATGCTCCGCGATCGGCGACCGCCAACGCGCCCGCGCCCGATCCGTCGACGCGGCAAGGCGTCTCGCCGCTGCACGCCGACGCGATCCCGGAGGAGCGAGCGGTCTTCGCCGCGCTCGTCCGCGACGGCCGGAAGCCGCTCACCGACCTGGCGCGTGAGGTCGGCCGGACCGAGGCCGCGACCCGTCGCACGCTCGAGGACCTCGTGCAGAGCGGACGACTCCGGATCGGCCCGCTCGTGGCACCGGCGCTGCTCGGTCGGGCGACCGAACTCGAGGTGTGGATCTCGGTGGCACCGGACCGGCTGTCGGACGCCGCCGCTCAGCTCGCCGGTCATCCCTCCGTGCACTACGCGGCGGCGTCGCTCGGGCGCTTCAACCTGATCGGACAGGCGTTCCTGCCGGACTTCGCCTCCGTCTACACCTTCACGACCGACGTCCTGGGCGCGCTGCCCGGCGTGCGGGAAGTCGACGTGACCGTGCAGCTCCGCACCGTGAAGCGTATGTGGAGCCGTATCGAGGACGGCCGGTTCGTCCCCGCCAGCGAGGCGTCCGCCCCGGCGATCACGTCACCGGCGGACCAGGCGGCGGCCACCCCATCACCGGCGGTCCGGGTGCCCGACACCGCCTGACCGGCGTCCCGACCATCAGACCCGAGGAGGACACGATGCCCCAGTCCGATCCCCAGCAGCCCTGGCAGTGGGACGAACCCACCTGGCGCGGCCATGTCGAGCAGGTCCGCGCCGGACGGAACCTGCTCCCGCCAGAGGGTCCCGGCCGCTGGCCCGGCGGTGCCCGCGTGGCGGTGGCGATGTCGTTCGACTCCGACCACGAGACCCCGTCCCTCCGCGACGGCGAGACCTCGCCCGGACGGATGGCGATGGGGGAGTACGGCGCACGCGCGGCCGTCCCGCGGATCCTGCGCCTGCTCGACCGGTACGAGGCCCCGTCGTCGTTCTACATGCCCGCCGTCTGCGCGCTGCTCCGTCCCGACGAGGCCCCGACCTACGTCGAACACGGTCACGAGGTCGCCGTGCACGGGTGGATCCACGAGCGCAACACGCTGCTCGGCCACGACGACGAGCTCGACCTGCTCGGTCGCGCCGTCGACGTGCTGACGTCCCAGACCGGAGTGCGCCCGACCGGCATCCGGACCCCGTCGTGGGACTTCAGCGACTCCACGCTCGACGTCGCCCGGGAGCTCGGCTTCCGCTACGACTCCTCGCTGATGGCCGACGACGACCCGTACGAGATCCTGCACCGCGGGGAACCGACCGGGATCGTCGAGATCCCCGTCGACTGGATCCGCGACGACGCGCCGTACCTGATGATGGAGCGCTTCCAGTCGCTGCGGCCCTACACCCCGCCGCACGAGGTCGGCCGGATCTGGCGCGACGAGTTCGACGTCGCCCGCGCCGAGGGCGGCGTGTTCCAGCTCACCATGCACCCGCACTTCATCGGGCACCGGTCGCGCCTCGTCGTCCTCGAAGCCCTCCTCGCCCACATCCGCTCGTTCGACGACGTCTGGTTCACCACCCACGCCGGACTCGCCGAGCACGTCGCGACCGCCAGCGGTCTCGACCCGGTCGTCGCGTTCGCCACGGACGCGACCGTCTGACGGACTGGAGGCACGGGTCGTCCCCGCCCCGTGCCTCCAGTCCACTGCTCCACCCGTTCCGCACCCCCGTTCCTCCCACCCAGGAAGTCGACGCAACGATGACAGCAGAAGCAACCAACCCGAGGGTCGGCGCCGACGGCGCCGAGCCGACAGCCGTCCACGAGACACGGCTCACGGCCCGCGGCCGCAAGGCGATCGTCGCCGGCGGCATCGGCAACACCGTCGAGTGGATCGACTGGGCCGTATACACGACGTTCTCGTCGGTGTTCGGCCACCACTTCTTCCCGCCGGGCAACGACGCCGCGGCGCTCCTCGCGACCCTGGCGGTCTTCGCCGTCGGGTTTGTCATGCGCCCGATCGGCGCAGCGGTGCTCGGCGCCTACGCCGACCGGTACGGCCGCAAGAAGGGCCTGATGCTGACGATCGGCCTGATGGCGGCGGCTTCGCTCGTCATCGGCATCACGCCGGACTACGCGACCATCGGGATCGTCGCCCCGATCGTCCTGCTCCTGGCACGACTCGTGCAGGGGTTCTCGGCCGGCGGCGAGTTCGGCTCCTCGTCGGCGTTCCTCGTCGAGTCGGCCGCCCCGAAGCGCCGAGCCTTCGCCGGCTCCTGGCAGCAGGTGTCGGTCGGAGCAGGCGTCCTGATCGCGTCCGGGATCGGCGCGATCATCACCTCCGCGCTGTCGGCGGACGCACTCGACGCGTGGGGCTGGCGCCTCGCCTTCGTGTTCTGCGCGCTGATCGGCCTCGTCGGCATCTGGCTGCGGACCTCGGTCGAGGAGACCGACTCGTTCACTGCCCAGCGGGCCCGGGACGAGCAGCACGCGGCACCCAAGCGGAACGCCGTCGTCGCGATGTTCCGCGACCACCCCGGCGCGACCGCACGCGTGTTCGGCATCACGATCGCGGGGACGCTGCTCTACTACATGTGGGTGTCGTACATGCCGACCTACGCGCACGTGACGACCGGGCTCCCACTCAACCAGGCCCTCATCGCGAACGTGATCGCCATGGTCGTCTTCCTCGTGCTGCTGCCCTTCGCCGGCATCCTGTCCGACAAGATCGGACGCAAGCCCACGATGTCGATCTTCGCCGGCGGGTTCCTGCTGTTCGCGTGGCCGGCGTTCACCTTCCTGAGCGGCACGTTCTGGTCACTGCTCGTCATCCAGGTGATCGGGATCCTGTTCCTGCTCGGCTACTCGGCCAACTGCGCGGTGATCATGGCCGAGCAGTTCCCGCCCGAGGTCCGAGCGACCGGGATCGGCCTGCCCTACGCCCTCGCCGTCGCGATCTTCGGCGGCACCGCCCCGTACATCACCACGTGGATGAGCGGCGCCGGACTCGGGAACCTGGTGTGGGTGTACTGCGCCGTCGCCGCCGCGATCGGCCTGGTCGTGTACCTGACCATGCCGGAGACGAAGGGCAAGGTGCTCCGATGACCCGGCACGTGCTGGTCACGGGTGCCGCGAGCGGCATCGGACTCGCCGTGGCGCAGCGGTTCGCGGCCCTCGGCGACCGGCTGACCCTCGTCGACCACCGGGCGGAGGCGCTCGCCGCGGCTGCGGCGACGCTCGCGGGACCGGCCGGGTCCGGTTCGCCTGCCGGAGTCGTCGTCGCAGATCTGCGCGACCCGGAGGCCCCGGCCCGGGCCGTGACCACCGCCTGGGAGCAGGAACCGGTCGACGTGCTCGTGAACGCTGCCGGGGTCTACCCGGCCACTCTGTTCCTCGAGCTCGACGCGACCACGTGGGACTCCGTGCAGGACGTCAACGTCCGCGCGCCGCTGCTCGCCACCGTCGCCCTTGCGCGGCTCGCCACCGAGGCCGGACGTACGCCCACGGTCGTCAACATCACCTCGGGCGCCGCGCTCCGCGCCCGGCCCGGTGCCGCGCCGTACAGCACCTCGAAGGCGGCCCTGGAGATGGTGACCCGGGCGAGCGCCCTCGAACTCGGTGCGGCCGGCATCCGGGTGAACGCGGTCGCGCCCGGGTTCGTCGTGGTGGACAGCGAGGTCAACCGCGTCAGCGACGAGTACGCCGCCGCCGTCTCGTCGAACCCGCTCGGGCGGCCCGGCAAGCCGTCGGACATCGCGAAGGCCGTCGTCTGGCTGGCCGACCCGGAGCAGTCCGGGTGGGTCACGGGGACGATCCTCCGCGTCGACGGCGGGTCGTCGACCGGCGCCCACACCCTGCCGCTCAGCACCCCATCCCACCCCGCATCGCCGAGCCCCGGACGAGAGGAAGCCCCCGCATGACCGAACCAACCCCGTACACGATCGTCGGCGCCGGCGCGATCGGCGGCACCCTCGCCGTCCACCTCGACGCCGCCGGCGTCCCGGTCCAGCTGATCGACGCCGACCCGCAGCACGTCGAAGCCGTACGGAGCAACGGCCTCCGTCTCCGGACCGCGGACGGCGAACGCGTCGCCCGGCTGCCGATCTGGCACCTCGACGACCCAGACGCGCCGACCGCGCTCGGACCGGTGCTGCTCGCGGTGAAGGCACTCGCCACCGACTCGGCGGCCGCGTGGATCGCCCCGCGCCTGGCCGCCGACGGCTGGGTCGCATCGTTGCAGAACGGTCTCAACGAAGCGACGATCGCACGGCACGTGGGCGCGGACCGCACGGTCATCGCGTTCGTCGACCTGTTCGCCGACGTCGTCGCACCCGGTGTCGTGCAGGACGGCGGACTCGGCGCGATGGCACTGGGCGAGTACGCCGGCGGGACGAGCGACCGGAACCGCCGGCTCGCCACCGACCTGCAGCACTGGGGCGGCCCCGTGGTGACCGACAACGTCGCCGGGTACCTCTGGTCGAAGCTCGCCTTCGGCGCGATGTTGACCGCGACGGCGCTCGCCGACGACGACATGAGCGTGCTCATCGACCGCAACCGGGACGTGATGGCCGCCCTCGCACGCGAGGTCCTCGCGGTCACCGAGGCCCAGGGCATCGCGCCCGAGGCCTTCGATGCGTTCGAACCGGCCGCGTTCGCACCCGGTGCCGACCCGACCACGACGGCATCGGCGCTCGACGGCCTCGTCTCGTGGCTGGCCACCCAGTCCAAGACGCGCTCCGGGATCTGGCGCGACATCGCCGTGCGGCACCGGAAGACCGAGGTGCCGCTGCACTACGGCCCCGTCATCGACGCCGGCGAGTCGCTCGGCGTGCCCACGCCCGGCATCCGCGCACTGGTCGCGGAGATCGTCGCCGTCGAGGAGGGCGCTCCCATGCACGAGGACCGGATCCGCGGACTCGTCGCAGCCATCGGGGCAGCACGATGACGACGAGCGCCGTCGAGGGCAGCCTGCTCGACGCCGCCACCGTGCGCCGCGGCCGGATGGTCGACGATCTCATCGGGTACGTCGAGACGGAGACGCCGTCGGACGACCTCGCGCTGCTCCGCGCCGGACTCGGCCACGTCGAGCGCTTCCTCGGCGACACCGTCGGACCGTTCGCCGAACGGACGTTGCACGAGCCGGAACGGCACGGTCCCGTCGTCGTCGGTGACCTGATGGCACCTCACCCCTCCGGGCGCTGGACGGTGGTGCTGTGCCACTACGACACCGTCTGGGCCGCCGGGACGCTCGCCGACTGGCCGGTCCGCATCGACGGTGCTCGCCTGACCGGTCCTGGCGCCTACGACATGAAGGCCGGCCTCGTGCAGTTCGCCCACGCGGTCGCCCTCCTCGACGAGCGCGACCTCCCGCGCCCGAACATCCGGCTCGTCCTGAACGGGGACGAGGAGATCGGCAGCATCGGCTCCCGGCCGATCATCGAGGACGTGGTCCGTCGGACACCCGGACCGGTGCTCGTGTTCGAGGCGTCGGCCGGTCCCGACGGAGCGCTCAAGACGGCCCGCAAGGGCGTCGGGCTTTTCGACGTGCACATCCGCGGGGTCGAGGTGCACGCCGGCCTCGACCCGGCCGGTGGTGCCAGCGCGGTCGACGAGCTCGCCCGCGTCGTCCTCGCCCTGCACGGCGCGGCCGACCTCGACGCGGGGACGTCGCTCAACGTCGGCGTGGTCAGCGGCGGGACCCGGCCGAACGTCCGGGCCGGTGCTGCGACGGCGGCGCTGGACGTCCGGGTCTCGTCCGACGCCCAGGCTGCACGGATCGACCGTGTGCTCGCCGACCTGCGGCCGGCCGTGCCCGCTGCCTCCATCACCGTGACCGGTGGCTGGAACCGACCGGTCATGGAACGCACGGACGCGAACGTCGAACTCTTCCGGACCGCGCAGGCCGCTGCCGAGGCGCTCGGCCTGACGATCACCGAGACGAGCGTCGGGGGAGCGAGCGACGGGAACTTCGCGGCTGCCCTCGGCGCTCCCGTGCTCGACGGGCTCGGCGCTGTCGGGGACGGCGCGCATGCCCGGCACGAGTGGGTCGACCTCGACCGGATGGTGGAGCGGACCGCGCTCGCAGCCGGGGTGTTGCAGCGCTTGGCGTGAGTGCGGCGGCCGCTGCGGCGCTTGCCCTCTAGAATCGTGGTGAGGGCCTTTAGCTCAGCTGGTAGAGCGCCACGTTTACACCGTGGATGTCAGTCCCGTCGCTCGCGCTCCGCTGGTTGTCGAAAGACCAGGTCAGGACGGTGATCGTCCCATTCCCTCAGACTGGTCCGAGCGTTGCGCTCGTGTCCGTGTCGGTCTGGTGTCGGTGCGGGAATGGGGACGTACTAGGCGGCAGCGACCGGTTCTACTGCGACCGAGGACGCACCGATGTTCGAGAGGTCCGGCAAGACGGCGGCGCTCAGCCCGACAGTGACCAGCATCCCGGCGAGCAGCCGTTGATTCCTTAGTCAACGAGTCGGTTCGCTTCGCGTCCTCGCGCGCTGCCCTCCTTCGTGAGCCGCTTGAAGAGTTCGAGTTCGTTCCGGTCGAGCGAGCTGACCCCCTTGATCTTCGCCTTGGTGAGGACTTGGTCGTACTTGTCGTCGGCCATGCGTGTGCTCCTGGACCGTGTGCGGGTGGAAGGTGTGTCCTCGGATCGAACCACGGTGTCCGAACGCCAGGGGCCCGTCCTTTCCGCTTTTTCCGGTTTGTCCGGTCCGGCCCCCGGACGGTGGCACGGCTGTCACGATCGGCTCGACCCGATCCCGAACGGAACGCCCTTGCCCGCTGCCCGCCCGCCCCTCTCCCCCGCGACGATGCGCGCCTACCGCGGCGACCTCAACGACGTGGCCGCGTGGTGCAACCGACTGGGTGTCGAGGCCGCCGTCCACGAGCTCCAGGAGCGGCACCTCTTCGCGTACCTCGTCGACCAGGTGCGACGTGGGCGGTCGGCGGCCACGATCCGGCGCCGGATGGCGGCCTTGACGGGCGAACGCCGTGCACACGTCGAGGTTGACGGGGCCGGACGCTCTCCGGTCGACCGGCGCCGGCTCCTCGAGACCGAGCGGCTCATCGCCGCGGGGGTGGCGACGCGGACGGCAGCACTCGTCGTGTCGGACGACCCGATCTTCCGGGCGGGCGTGCGATCGGTGCTCGCCGACCACGGGATCCTCTGCTGGGCCGACCGCGTCTCCGAGCTCGACCCGGCGACCATCGGTGTCTGGGACGTCGTGCTCGCGAAGGTCGCGAGCCGCGACCGCCTCGACCCGTACGCGCCAATCCGTACGCTCCGTGCGCTCGGCGACCGTCTGGCGACCGTGCCCGTCGTCGCGGTAGCGCACCCGGGTCTGCACCCGGTGGTGCGGCTCCGGCTCGCGGAGGCGGGTGTGCGGTACCTGGTCCCGGACTCGTGGCTGGCCGACCACCTCGACTCGCTCGCGGAGCGGATCCGCGACGCTGATATCCCGATCCGTTATCACCTGGAGACCCCACTCGCGATGCGGCAGTCCCTCGGCCTCAGCCTGGCGGGCGACCTGCAGCCGCTCCTCGACGCGGCGCTGGCCCTCCCGCCCGCGGTGTGGCTGTCGGGAGCTGCGCTCGACCGTCTCCCGCTCTCCCGTGCGGATGTGCGCCGGATCCGGACGCTCGCGCTCGAGGTCGCCGGGATCCCCGCGCCGGACTTCGCTCGGTACGCGTCGTCGATGCGGACCGCGCCGTCCACCCCCGAATGGGTGACGGTCAGGAGCGTCGTCCGGGCCGCCCTCGGGATCGAGGAACCCTCGTGATACCAGAAGAGCGGCGGCGGAACAACACTCTCGTGGTGACCGCGGCCGCGCTCCTAGCGTCATCCCACGGCGATCATCCCGAATCGTCGGAAGTCCCGGCGACGACCCGCGTCGCCCGCACCCATGGGGGCACTGATGAGCGCTGTCGGCATCGACCTCGGCACCACCTACTCCGCGGTCGCCGTGCTCGGCGACGACGGGCAGCCCCGGATCCTCGTGAACCGCGACGGCGACCCGATCACCCCCTCCGTGGTGCTCTTCCAGAGCTTCGACGGTCAGGACGAACCCATCGTCGGCACCATGGCGAAGCACTCGGCGGCGAGCGACCCGGACGCCTACATCGACTTCGTCAAGCGGTTCATGGGCGACCCCGACTGGAAGTTCGACTCCGAGGGCGGGACGTCCTACGGGGCCGTCGAGATCTCGGCGATCATCCTCAAGCGTCTCAAGGAGGACGCGGAGCTCGCGCTCGGCGAGCCCGTGACCTCCGCCGTCATCACCGTCCCGGCGTACTTCGACGACGCACGACGCACCGCGACCAGGCAGGCGGGGACCATTGCCGGCCTCGAGGTGCTGCGCGTGCTCAACGAACCGACCGCCGCAGCGCTCTCGTTCGGACTCGACGCACTCGGGGCCGATGACCACGCGCCGGGGACCGTGCTCGTCTACGACCTCGGCGGCGGCACCTTCGACGTCACGGTCATGCGGATCACGGACGGCGTGTTCGACGTCATCGCGACCGACGGCGACCGGAACCTCGGCGGGTTCGACTTCGACAACGCGCTCATCTCGCTGATCGCCGAGGCGGTGCAGGCGCAGGGCGGACCGGACCTGCTCGACGCGCCCGGCGACGTGACGATGCTCCGCGAGAAGGCGGAGATGGCCAAGCGCAGCCTGACGACCGTGTCCACCGCGAACGTGCACCTGTCCGCCGGCGGCCAGCAGTACCGGGTGCGGATCGAACGGGCCGACTTCGAGCGGGCGACCGCCGACCTGCTCGCGCGGACGCGGGACCTCACCGAGTCCGTGCTGGAGGAGGCGTCGTTGCGCTGGGCGGACGTCGACCACGTGCTGCTCGTCGGTGGTTCGACGCGGATGCCGATGGTCCGCGCGATGGTCGAGGGCCTCGCCGGTCGACCGGCCGACCGCACGGTCGACCCGGACCAGGCCGTCGCGCTCGGCGCTGCCGTCCAGGCCTCGATGGAGCGCACCGAACCGGCGACGGCGGGCGGCGGACAGGTGGTCCCGGCGGCGGTCGGCTTCGTCGTGCAGGACGTCACGTCGCAGAGCCTCGGTGTCATCACGCTCGAGCACGGCACCACCCACGAGGTGAACAGCATCATCATCCCGCGCAACAGCAAGGTCCCGTCGACCCACAGCGACGTGTTCACGACCACGACGGACGGGCAGACGGGGATCAACGTGCAGGTCACCGAGGGCGACGACTCCGATCCCGAGTACGTCACCGTCATCCGCGAGGAGCTCGTCCCGATCCCGCCGTACCCGCGGGGCGCCCGCGTCCGGGTGACCTACCACTACGACATCGACCAGACGGTGTTCATCGAGGTCGAGGACCTGACCGCCGGCGTGCGCATCGCCTCGTTCGAGACGGACGCCCGGACCGCCCTGAGCGACGCGCAGGTCGCCGCCGCGGCGACGCGGGTGTCCGCGCTCACCGTCTCCTGACCACCGCTCGTACCCACCGAACCCGAACCCGAACCCGAACCCGAACCCGAACCGGAGCATCCCATGGCACTCGTGAACTACTACGAGGTGCTCGACGTCGCCCAGCACGCCGACACCACGACGATCACCGACGCGATCAAGCAGCAGCGGACGACCTGGCGGAAGCGAGCGACGCTGCCGAAGGCCGAGACCCGTGCCGCGGCCGAGCAGATGACCGCGAGGCTCGCCGAGGCGGAACAGGTCCTCCTCGACGCGGCGCGCCGCACCGCGTACGACCGGCAGCTCGCCGCCGAGACCGAGGCGGCCAGGGCATCCGGCCACTCGACCGCCGGCGCACGTGACTGGGTCGCCATCGCCGCGCAGCACCTGCAGGACGGGAACGCGAGCGCCGCGAACATGGCCGCGCGGGAGGCCACGACGAACACCCCGGACGTCCCGCTCGCGTGGGCGATGCGCGGGACCTCGTCGAACCACCTCGGCAACACCGCCGACGCCGAGTTCGCGTTCCTCGAGGCGATCCGCCTCGACCCGACCTCGGCGGCGCTGTACAGCGACCTCGCCGACGTCTACTCCGGCACCGAGAACTGGCGGCAGGCCCTCGCGGCCTTCGAGCGCGCCGCAGCACTCGACCCCGGCGACCCGTCCAATGCGGTCGGCGCCGCGATGTCGCACGCCGCACTCGACGAGTACGAGGAGGCGCTGCCGATCCTCAAGCAGGCGGCCGAGGAGCACCCGGAGGTCGACTCGTTCCAGCACTCCTACGCCGCGGTCCTCGCGGACTACGCCGCCAGCCGCTGGTCGAAGTACCCCGACGGGACCAGCTCGATCCTCAGCCAGGCCCAGCTCGACCAGGGCTACCAGGTGCTCGCCGTGATCGACGACCTGCGCATCTCGGACCCGGAGCTCATCGGCCACATCCAGGAGTTCCGCGCCCACGTCGACGAGTCCGCGAAGGTGCGGAACCACCCGTCGCAGCACGTGCGGGCGTACGTGTTCGGGTACTTCGTCGCGATCTTCGTGGTCCTGTTCGGGCTCGGCGGCGGTTCCGGGGGCCTGACGACGCTCGGCATCGTGCTGATGGTCCTGCTCATCGTCGTGATGGTGATGCGGCACCGGATGGCGAACTGGAAGTGGCGTCGGAAGCACTCCGACAAGGCGGTCGCCGCGACGGGCCTCCAGGACGCACGATGAGCGAGACGACCACGCCCGGCGTCGCCTCGACCGCGCCCGGCGTCGCCTCGACCGCGCCCGGCGTCGCCGAGGCGGTCGACGGGCTGCGCGAGGAGGTCGCGCAGCTCCGCGACCTCTTCGTCCGACGACTCGCCGAGGACCGGGCGCGCGCGTCGCTGTACGCGACCGTGCAGGACCAGCTCCGCGAGTCCCAGGAACTCCTCCGGTCGCGCGCCCTCGAGTCACTCGTCCTCGAACTCCTCCTCGCGATCGACCGACTGCGCGACGAGCCGGTCAGCGAGGCCCTCGTCGACTCGGCGGTCGACGAGGTGCTCGAGGCGTTCGCGCGCCGCCAGGTCCTCCCCGTCGAGCACGACGGCGGGTTCGACGCGCGCTTCCACGAGGCGGTCGCGACCGTCCCCGCCGACGAGCGCACTCCCGTCGGATCGGTGGTCGTCGTGCACCGCGACGGGTACCGCATCGGCGACCGCCTCCTCCGCCCCTCGCGTGTCACGATCGCCGTGGCCCCGCGCACGACCGCGGCGGACGACGGTGCCGTCGGCGTCTGAGGCCGCCGCTGCGGCGCTGGCCGCGACCCACGCGTCCGTCCTCGGGGCGCTCGATGCGCTCGGCCTGGAGGCGCGGGGTGCGGCCGCCACGCGGGTCACCGCGCACCGTGCGGCGCGTGAGCACGCACTGGTCGTCGCGCGGAACACGGCGGCGCAGCGGGTGACCGAGATGCGCCTCCGGGCGCGCGACGCGGCCCGGCTCCTCACCGCACCCGAGGACGGGCCGCTCGCCGTCGCCGACCACGTGTCGCTCGGCGAGGTCCGGCTCAGCGGACGGGACGCCGGCGTCAACGAGGAGATCGTCGCGCCGCTCGTCGTCCCGCTCATCGGCTCGGCGAACCTGATCGTGCACGCCGCGCCGGACGCCGCGCTCCCCGTGGTCCGGCGCGCGATGCTCGAGGCCCTGCGACGGACCGCACCGGGGCAGCTCGACGTCGTCGCGTACGACCCGGCGATGTCCGGCGCGCTCGCACCGTTCGCGGCGATCCGCGCTGCCGCGCCCGAGTCGCTGCGCGTCGTCTCCGGCCGGACGGAGTTCGCCGTCGTGCTCGACGAGCTCACCGCCGAGGTGCACCGCACCACCGAGATGATGCGTGGACAGAGTCCCGACCTGCTCTCCTTCCGGCGCCGCGAGGACTCGCCGGTCGGCCGGCTCGTGCTCGTCGTGCTCCTCGAGGACCCGACCGGGAGCGATGAGGACGCCGCACGCCGCCTCGCGACCCTCATGGCGGTCGGACCGGCGGCCGGCGTCACCTTCGTCGTCGCGACCGAGGACGACCGGGACGACCGGGCCGACCCGACCCTCCGCGCGGTCGAGGGCGGGATGGTGTGGGAAGCGGCGCCGGGATGGCGCGTCGAGGTCCCGCCCGTGCCGATCGCGACGATCACCGCGGAAGCCGACGCGCTCGCCGCCCGCATCACGGCGGCGAGCGTGCCCGCGGTGCCCTTCACCCGCGTGCAGCCGCTCGACGCACCGTGGGCGACGTCGAGCGCCGAGCGCATCACGTTCGCGGTCGGCGCCGAGGGCAGCCGCACCGTCGAGGTCACCCTGGGCGACGCGGTCGACCAGCGGCACAACGTGCTCGTCACCGGCGCCGTCGGGCAGGGCAAGTCGAACCTCCTCAGCGTCGTCGTGCACAGCCTCGCCGCCCGCTACTCGCCCGACGAGCTCGAACTCCACCTGCTCGACTTCAAGGAAGGCGTCACCCTCTACCCGCTCGCACCGACGCCGGGGTCGCCGGACTTCCTGCCGCACGCGAGGGTCCTCGGGCTCGAGAGCGACCGCGAGTTCGGCGTCGCTGCTCTCGAACACGTCGAGGCCGAGTTCGCCAGGCGCGCGAGACTCTTCCGCCCGCACGGCGACAGCATCGCCGCGTACCGGCGGACCGTCCCCGACGCGGTGATGCCCAGGATCGTGGTCGTCGTCGACGAGTTCCATATGCTCTTCGACCCCGCCGACGAGACCGCCGACCGCGGTGCCCGCGTGCTCGAGGCGATCGCGCGACGCGGTCGCTCGTACGGGGTCCACCTCGTGCTCGCGTCGCAGACCGTGGCCGGCATCAGCGCGCTCATGACGCGGGAGAACGGCATCTTCGCGCAGTTCCCGATCCGGATCGCCCTGAAGAACGCGCTCACCGAGTCCTTCGCATCCCTCGCACCCGGCAACGACGGCGCCGCGAGGCTCCGTGCCCGCGGCACCGCGATCCTCAACCTCGACTACGGGGAGGTGACGGCGAACCGGACGGTCGTGATCGCCGCGGCCGACGCTGAGGAGCTCGCCGGAGCGCGCCGGGCCTGGTGGGCGCACTCCGGACGTCGGGAGCACCCGCCGCTCGTGTTCGACGGCAGTCGTCGTTGGCGACCGGTCGACGCGATCGGCGTCATCCGGGACCTCCGCGCCGCGGTCATCGGCGGCCGGGCGACGCCGGCGGCCGTCGTCGGCATGCCGGTCGCCGTCGGGGGACCGCCGGCCTCGGTGCCGCTCTCCCGCGAACCCGGACGCCACCTCGCCGTCCTCGGTGCGGGGGAGGACACCAGGAACGCCGACGAGGACACGGCGAACGTCGCGGTCGGCGTCCTGCAGACCGCAGCGTTGTCCCTCGCGATGCAGCACCCCCGAGGCGACGCGGAGTTCGTCGCCGTCGACCTGCTCGACGACGAGGGGCGGCGTCGAGCGGACCAGGACGGATGGCTCGCCCTGATGGCCAGACTCGGGTTCCCGGTCCGCACCGTCGGTCGCTCCGACCTGGCCGCGTTCCTCGCCGAGACGGCCTCGGTGGTCCGGGACCGCGCGGAGGTCGACGATGCGCCGTCGCTCTACGTCGTCGGGTTCGCGCTCGACCGCGCCGTGGGACTCGACGTCCCCGACGCGTTCGCGAACCGACCGGTCGAGGCGTTCCAGGACCTGCTGGTGTCCGGCCCGGCGGTCGGCGTGCACGTGCTCGGCTGGTGGACGAACGTCGCCACGTGGAAGGCACACATCGGCCTGATGAACGAGGGCAGCATCGACGGGCTCCTGCTGCTCCGACTCGACCGGTCAGCGACCGCGGACGCCGTCGGTCCGCTCGTCCCGTGGACGGTCCGCGACAACCGCGGGCTGCTCCTCGACAGCACCCAGCGCCCCGAGCCGACCGTCATCGTGCCGTCGTCGCCCCTCGCCGCCGGCCAGGCCGCCGCCTTCGCCGCCACCGACTGGGGCACGACGTGAGTCCGGGAGATCCGCGCGAGGAGTTCCGCACGGCGCTCGCGGCGCTCTCCACCGTCGGCACGGAACTCGACGCCCGGGCCGCGGAAGCCCGCCGGGTGGAGGCGGCCGCGATCGCCACCGAGGACCGCCGACGGGACGACGCGACGCGCGCGGTCGAGCGAGCTCGTGCGACGGTCACGCAGGAGTACCGGGCGGCCGCCGCGGCGCTCGCCGAGATCGGCGTCAGGATGCCGGCACGGGTGCGGCCCGCCGCGTCGGAACCCGGGACGACCCTCGACGACGCGTTCGCCCGGCACACCGAGGCGGTCCGCGCGGTCGAGCGCGCGGTCGCCGACGCCCGGGTCGCCCAGCGC
>NZ_JABMCE010000071.1 GCF_013359865.1 Curtobacterium pusillum | reverse complement strand
CCGGAACCCGGTCGCGTTCACGATGACGTCGACGGTCACCGCGAAGGGCTCTCCGGCGCGACGGCCGGTGACGGTGACCTGGTCGCCGTCGGCGCGGACGTCGTCGATCTCGTACGAGGCGATCTGCTGCACCTGACCGGATTCCACGAGGCCGTGGACAGTGGAGCCGAGCTGCCCGCGGGCGGCGAGTCCGTCGGCGGCATCCGTGCCGAGGCGTGCTGTACCCGGGTTGCGGATCGCCCAGAGCACTTCGGTGCCGGGTGCTTCTTTTGCGAGGGCGGCGAGCTTGATGAGGGTGTTGGCGGCGGAGTGGCCGGCACCGACGACGAGGACTCGCTTCTCGGCGAACCGGGCACGATCCGCTCCGAGGACGTCCGGCAGGGCGGACGTGATCCGGGTTCCCAGCATGCCGGTGGGTTCGAGCCCTGCCGCGGTGAGGGGGTTCGGGGTCGTGTACGTGCCGGAGGCGTCGATGACGGCGCGCGCGGTGACGGTGTTGGTGGTGTCACCGCTGCGCAGGCGAAGCAGGAACGGGGTGTCGGCGCGGCCGGTGGAGCGGGTGCGGTCCATGCCCTGCCGGGAGACCGCGTCGATCCAGGTGCCGTACCGGATCACCGACGCGAGTGGGGGTGTGGCGGCGAGGGGTTCGAGGTACTGCGCGACGAGGTCATGCCCGGTCGGCAGCGATGACGGCCGCGGCTCGGTCCATCCGGCGGGTCCGAGCAGGCGGCGGGCGGCGGGGTCGATGACGTATTGCCACGGGGAGAACAGGCGGGTGTGTCCCCAGGCGCGGACAGCCGTGCCCACGCTGGGGCCGGCTTCGTAGACCACGACGTCGAGGCCGCGCTCGAGGAGGTGCGCTGCGGCGGCAAGGCCGACGGGGCCGGCACCGATGACCGCGACGGGGAGTCCGGTGAGGCGGTCGTGGGTTCAGCCGGTCGTTGCAACACCACCGTGAATTGGAGTGTTGCAGATGGGATCGAGGCTGGACCACCGTGCCCGAGAGGCGCGGTTCTGGGAGCTATTGAGACAGGGTCTCGGACGCACGGCGGCCTGTGATGCT
>NZ_JABMCE010000070.1 GCF_013359865.1 Curtobacterium pusillum | reverse complement strand
CGGGGCTGTCCCGTCAGGCGACCGACGGTGTGACGCTGCCCTGTTCGGCAGTGGACCCGGCAATCGATCCGGTCCGCTCGCGACGCCGGAACAGGAGTGCGGCGACCACGGCGCCGAGCAGGAACACGCCCGCTCCCCACCAGTAGGCGGCGTCGTACCCGGCCAGCGTCGCATCGGCAGCGGTGGCCTTCGTCAGCGGGGTGTGGTCCTCGAGGTACGCGGTCACGGCACCCGCGGCGACCGTGTTGAGCAGCGCCGTGCCGATGGATCCGCCGACCTGCTGACTGGTGTTCACCAGCGCGGACGCGACACCCGCGAACTGCGCGTCCACCCGGGCGGTCGCGTTCTGCATCGATGCGGGGATGATCGTCCCCATACCGGCGCCGAGGACCATCAGCGGCGGCATCACGTCGGCGGCGTAGCCGCTGTGCACGTCGAGGTGCGTCAGGTAGACCATGCCGACCGCGCCGAGCACCATGCCGATCGGCACGAGCACCTTCGGGCCGAACCGCGGCACCAGGCGGGTCGTGCCGAGCTGCGCCGCGATCACGAGCATGCCGATCATCGGCAGGAACCCGAGACCGGTCTGGATCGGCGTGTAGCCGAGCGTCGACTGCATGTAGTAGGTGACGAAGAGGAACACGCCGAACATGCCGATGCCGGCGATCAGGATGGAGAGGTAGGCGGCGCCGCGGTTGCGGTCCAGCAGGATCGACAGCGGCAGGATCGGGTCGGTGGTGCGGCGCTGCCAGAGGACGAACGCCACCGCGAGGACGACGAACGCGGTGAGCGGGATCCACGTGATCGCGGCGCCCCACCCGTCGCTCTCGATGTGCGTGATGCCGAACACGAGGCCGAAGAGCGCCCCGGTCACGAGTGCGGTGCCGACGAGGTCGAGCCGTGCGCGATCAGCGCTGCGCGGCGCGCGCCGGACGAACACGAAGGCGCCGAGGAGTGCGAAGACCGCGATGACGTCGTTGATGTAGAGGTTCCAGCGCCAGTCGAGCGTCTGGGTCAGCACGCCGCCGAGCAGCAGACCGATCGCACCGCCGGCACCGGCGATGGCGCCGAACACCCCGAACGCCTGCGCCTTCTCCTTCGGGTTGGTGAAGGTGGTGGTGAGGACCGCGAGGGCGGTGGGAGCGAGCAGGGCACCGAACGCACCCTGCAGCGCGCGTGCGGTCACGAGCAGCCCGAAGCTCCCCGCGGCACCGCCCAGCGCGGACGCGGCCGCGAACCCGATGACCCCGATCACGAACATCGTCTTCCGGCCGAGCAGGTCCGACAGTCGTCCGCCGAGGAGCAGGAGGCTCCCGAACGCGAGTGAGTACGCGGTGATGATCCACTGCCGGTCGGCGTCGGAGAAGCCGAGCTCCGACTGGGCCGACGGCAGGGCGATGTTCACGACGGTGGCGTCGAGCACGACCATCAGCTGGGCGAGGCCGACGACCCCCAGGGTCAACCAGCGGCGCGGATCCGCAGGAGGCGCGGAGGGTGCGAGGTTCTCGGACATGGTTCCCTCTCGGGGTCGATGAAATCAGCAAGCGTTGATATCCGAGGATACGCACGTCACCCGGAAAGTCAACGCCTGCTGAGATATGGTGACCGTGGACGCCACGACGGCGAGCCGGAGAGGAACCCACATGCCTTCCGCAGCACCCGGAGTCCGACCCCTGGGACGTCGGCCGGGCGCGGAGTCCTCGAAGTCGGACGTCCTCGACGCGGCGACGCGGCTGTTCGCGCGGGAGGGGTACGGCAACGCCACCGTCCGGGCGATCGCCGCTGAGGCCGGGGTGGACCCGGCGCTGGTCATCCGGTTCTTCGGTTCCAAGGAAGGCCTCTTCTCGGCCGTCATGGAACGACTGAACGTCAACCTGCCGGGGCTCCTGCAGGCCATGAACTCCTCGGAGCGACAGGACCGCGGGCGCGTCCTCGCCGAGCGGTTCCTCGCGCTGTGGGAGCACCCCGAGACGGGGCTCGCCACGCAGGCCCTCGTCCGGGGCGCGATCGGGTCACCGAACGCGACGGGCATGATGCAGCGGTTCCTCGAGGCCAACCTGTTCCACAGCGCCCCGCACCCCGCCGTCGCCACGGTGAGCGCGATGCTGGTCGGCGTCGCGATCGCGCGCTACGTCGTCAGCGCCGGACCACTGGCGGAGATGACCGTGCAGCAGGTGGTCGACACGATCGCGCCGTCGCTGCAGGTCCAACTCGAACAGCTCTGAGACGAGACGCCGAGGGAAGGGAACTCCATGGACATCGACGGCAAGGTCGCGCTCGTCACGGGCGCCTCATCGGGGATCGGCGAGAGCACGGCCCGCGCGGCGGCGGCCGCGGGAGCGAAGCTCGTGCTCGCCGCCCGCCGCGCAGACCGGCTCGAAGCACTCGCGGCCGAGCTGGGCGTCGCGGTCGTGGTCGTCACCGACATGCGGGACCCCGAGCAGATCCGGAACATGATCGCTGTCGCGGTCGAGCGGCACGGCGGTGTCGACGTGCTGGTCAACAACGCCGGCCAGGGGCTGCACGTCCCGGTCGAGCAGATCCAGCTCGACGACCTCCGTGCGATCGTCGAGCTCAACGTGTACGGACCGCTGCTGGCGATGCAGCTGGTGGCGCCCCTGATGCGCGCCCGCGGCGGCGGGAGCATCGTCAACGTCAGCAGTGGCACGACCCGTCTCGCCCGGACCGTGGGCGCGGGCGGGTACGCCGCCTCGAAGGCGGCGTTGAACATGCTGAGCCGGACGGCGCGGAACGAGCTCGCGGACGACGGCATCTCCGTCTCGACGGTGTACCCGTTCGTGACCGAGACCGAGTTCCACGACGTCCTGCGCGCGGGCGGACGCCCGGGTGCACGATCGGGGTTCGCGGCGGACCCGCCCGAGCGCGTCGCCGAGGCGATCCTCGAGCTCGTCCGCACGGGCGCCGAAGAAGCGCTGCTGGTCCCCGAGCAGCTTCGTGACGCCGTCTCCTGACCCAGCAACCGTCGACCGCAGCACGAAGGAGGACCCCATGAGCTCGTTGATGGATCGGTACCGGAAGAACTGGCCGCGTGTCGGGGCGGTGGCCGCGATGGCGCTCGGCGGCGCGAGCGTCCTCGGGTTCACGCGCAAGCGCCCCGGTGACGTCCGCGCCCTCGCCGTCATGAACTCGATGACCATGTCGGCGCACCAGTACGAGGAGTACGTCGACCCGGGCTACTTCCCCGGCATGACGAACCGCGTCCTGTTCCACAGCGACCAGCCCCGCAACTGGCCCCTCAACGCGCAGGGCCTCATGTGCGCGAACTGGGGCTTCAGTGCGCTGTACGTCCCGCCGATCCTGTTCCCGAAGGTACGGTGGCTCGTCCTTCCGGGAGCCGTCCTCGGCATCTTCCAGGCCGTCGCCCACGGGGTACTGATGCCCCGGGCGGCGCACACGAAGTACAGCCCGGGCCTCCTCACGTCGGCGTTGCTCCACGTGCCGATCGGCATCGCGGAGATCCGGGCCCTCCGAGCACAGGGTCGGATCACCCGCGGGGACTGGCTGAAGAGCCTCGGCGTCCTCGTCGGGTTCTTCGCCGTCGGCGTCATCCTGCCGAACGCGGCGTTCGCCAGGCGGGACTCGCCGTACCCGGTGAGCGACCGGCAGCTCGGGGCGTTCGGCGCAGGACGCCCGCGTCCGTCACGACGCGGGCGACGACGCTGACGGGTGGCGGCCGCTCCTCCCCCATGCACCGAACTCCTCCAGGAAGGCCCGGAACTCCTCGATCGCGTCGACGCCGCTCGTGACCGCCCGTTCGAGCGCGAGCCGCGACGAGCTCACGACGGCGACCGCGGCCACCCGGGCGGCGCGCTCGTCGTGATCGGTCGAGAGTGAGCGGATCACCGCGGCGATCCTGGCCTCGCTGACCTCGAGGACCTCGAGGAACACGGCCCAGTACTCCGGATCGGCGCGGATCAGCCGGTAGAGCCCGAGCGACCGTTCCGTGTCCGGGCCGTACACGGACTCGCTCCACGCCGCGACGACCGAGTCGACCGACGGCACGCCACGGCTGCGCAACGAGGTCATGAACGCCTCCGTCACCGCCGCGTAGACGGGGTGGATCCAGCGCGCCTTCGACGGGAACCACCGGTGGAACGTCCGCCGCGAGACGCCCGCGGCCTCGCGGAGTTCCTCGACACCGAGCGCTGTCGTGCCGGCCGCCAGGACCGCATCGGCGCAGCGTGCAGCCGCGGCGAGCTGGCGGGCATCGAGCAGATCCGTCACACCAGGACCGTACCGGAAACTCCAACTGGCACTTTGTGCCAAAAAGCGTATCGTGGCAGTCGGCCGCGAGACACGCGGCCGTCTCGATGTGGAGGACACACCATGAACGCAACCGCCGGATTCGACCGGGTCGACCTGAGCGGCAAGAGCATCATCGTGACCGGCGGCGGCAGCGGGATGGGGCGAGCGGCGGCGCAGCTCATCGCCTCGCGCGGCGCCTCGGTCACCGTCGTCGACCTCGCCGAACCGGGGGGCAACGAGACGGTCGCCACCATCACCGCCGCGGGCGGGACCGCGCAGTTCGTCCGCGCGGACATCACGAACGAGGACGACACCGCCGCCATGGTCGAGGCAGCCGTGAGCGCGTACGGCAGCCTCGACGGCGCGTTCAACAACGCCGGCATCATCGGAGCGGGAGCCCCCATCACGGAGTTCTCGCTCGCCGACTGGAACAAGACGATCACGATCAACCTCACCGGCGTCTTCGTGTCGATGCGTGCCGAACTGCGCTGGATGACCGAGCACGGCGTCAAGGGCTCCATCGTCAACACCTCCTCCGCGGCCGGCGTCATGGCGTACCCGAACCTGCCGGCCTACGTCGCGAGCAAGCACGGCGTCGTCGGACTGACCAAGCAGGTCGCCGTCGACTACGCCGCGAAGGGCATCCGCGTCAACGCGGTGCTCCCCGGCTCCACGATGACCCCGCTCGCAGCCGAGTCGTTCGCCGACCCGGAGCTCAAGGCCAAGGCCGAGTCGGCGCAGCCGATCGGCCGCCTCGGCGAGCCGGAGGAGATCGCCGAGATGGCCGCCTGGCTGCTCTCCGACGCCTCCTCCTTCGTCGTCGGCAGCGCGATCGCGGTCGACGGCGGCGTCACCGCCGCGTGAAGCCGCCCATGTGACGGACTGGAGGCGCGGTGCCGGCCGGTGCCGCGCCTCCAGTCCGCCCCGTCCCGCGTCGCGACCCGGGCTGCCTTCGCCCGTCAGCTCGCCTCGTCCGGACCGCCGGAGGGTGCCCCGCCGCCCATCCCGCCGGTGGCCTCCTGCTGCTCGACACTGTTCGCGTAGTCGTTGCTGGGATCGCGGTAGATGGTGTGCACGTGGCCCCAGCCGGAGGTGCTCACACCGTCGACGTCGGCACCCGCGGAACCGCTCTGCGACTGGAAGCCGACGGAGACGTTCGGTCCGGAGATCGAGAAGTCGATCCCGTCACCGGTGCTCAGGTCGTAGGTCGTCTCGCCGGACCACGGTACGGGCGCAGAGCGCCGGTCGACCGAGCCCCTGCCCCGCTGCTACGGCCGGTCTGGACCTCCGTGGCGGCGCCGGCGGCGCACCGCCGTGCCGACGAGACCGGCGAGGAGCAGGGCGGCCGCGACTGCGATCGGGATCCCGATGGAAGACCCTGTGTAGGCGAGGGGCCCGCCCGACCAGGCGGGAGACTCGTCGGAGGCGGCGGTACCCGAAGCGGAACCGCCCGAGTTCGGTCCGGCGGGAGTGGTCGGCGTCGGCGTCGGCGTCGGTGTCGGCGTCGGCGTCGGTCCTGGGTCGTAGACGTTCGTGAACCGGCAGTCGGCATCACCGAGTGCGGCGACCGTGACCGAGGTCGCGGCTGTGAAGTCGCCCGCCGATCCCGCGGCGCACTCGAGCGACCCGAGGCGGTACCCACCCGGCCCGGACTCGGAGAGGTCGTACCGAGTGCCGGGTCGCACGAGCAGCGATGCGCCCGCTTCGGAGCCGGTGACGGTCGTCGGCGCCAGCCCCGCCGGACCGTCCACCGGCACGGCGGTGAGCGACCAGTCCGACGCGGACGCGCTGCCGCCGTCGACCACCTTCGCCAGCGTCAGTCGCGCGGTCTGGTTGACGGCGACGCATCGCACCCATTCGCCGAGCGCGACGCTGATGCCGCCATTGGTGCCGTCGTCGTCGGTGCCGATCCAGGCCTCGCCACCGGTGTCCTGCGGGTCACAGGTCCAGCTCCCGGTCGAGCCCGCAACGGTCGCCGCAGGATCCCGGTAGTCCAGTTGCGCGTACCTGGGGTCACCGTCGGACTCAGAGAGGGCGTACTCGACGTCGGGCGTCACCGTGCCCGTGGCAGCCGGCGTCCCCGTCGCACCGCTCGGGCCGGCGGCTGCACCGCTCCCCGTCGGCGGGGTCGCGGTCAGCGTCCACGACGTCGGCGCTGCATCGCCGCCCTCGACCTCCTTCACGAGGGTGAGGCGGGTGTCGCACTGCACGGTGTTCGTCACGATCGCGGAGTTGTCGCCGGCCGCGAGCGCGGTCGGCCCCAGCGGCCGCGGACTGCCGTTGACCGTGAGCGCCGTACCGGTGACGGTGCAGAGCGGGAGGGAGATCTCAGTGTCCTCGCCGATGTCGACGACCTGCCCCTCCTGGTACCCGCCGTACTCGGCGCCGAAGTCCGCGGCGGCGCCGTCGAGACTCAGGGCGGCGCCGATGCCGGTCGGCTGCTGACCGTGCGGGTAGGTCCTGCCGTTCACGTCCCAGACCTTGTCCACGTGCAGCGTTGCAGGGACGACCGTGGGAGGAGCCTGGTTGTACACGACGCAGCTCACCCCCTGATCGCCGCGCATGGACAGGCTGAACCCGGGACCGGTGGATGCGGCGGTGGCCGTGACGCTCGCGCCCGTGGCGATGTCCCGGCAGGCCGTCGCCGACGGGATGAAGCTGTACCCGGCCTGCCCGGCGGTCGGCTGCTCGGTGACCTGGAGCGTCGTGCTGCTCGCGGGCGTGGGGAACTCCAGCGGGATGTTCACCGCACCGGTCCCCTCCGCGGTGGTGCCCGCCCCGCCCTGCACCGTCACCCCGGCGGACGCGGTGACGCCGAACGTCCACCCGCCCTCCGGGACGGCGTCCGCCACCGTTCCGCCGTCGGGCACGACCTCCTTGACGACGGTCAGCGTCGGGATGCAGTCGCCCTGCGCGACAACCTTGAGCTGCGCGCCCACTGCCGCGTAGTCCGCGGTCTGGAAGTAGTCCTGTCCGGCCACGGGTCCGGAGACGGCGGCGAGGTTGTCCGCGGAGGCGCTGGTCCCGGAACCGACGCCCATGGCGACGACCCGCGTGCCCTCGGCCTTCAGGGCGTTCGCCGAGAAGATCCCGTTCTCGACGGCGGAGAAGCGGGTCGAGCCGGTCGTGGTCTCCGACCCGGAGACGGTCGGGTTCCCGTCGGTCACCATGATCGCCTCGTCGAAGCGCTGTCCCGACGACGCGACCGAGTTGAAGGCCGCGTCCCAGTTCGTGTACTGACCGGGCGGTTGCGTCAGGGCCTGGATCCGGGCGTTCACCGCCGACGCCTGCGCCGCGGTCGCGACCGGGGTGGAGGGGATGCTCTCGGTGGCACCGGTGCCGAAGGTGAACACCGCGACCGAGGACGGTGTGCCCTGGAGCGACGAGACGAGCGTCTGGGCCGCCTGCTTCAACTGCACGAACTGCGCCGGGGTCACGGACGCGGAGAAGTCCAGGATGAGTGCGACGTCCAGTCCACAGACGCCCTTCGGCGTCGGGTCGACGCGGGAGTCCTGCCAGACGCCCGTGGACGCCTGGTACTGCGCCGACCCTCCGGCGGTGTTCGGGCTCATGAACGCGGTCCCCGACGAGTACGTCTGGCCCGGCTGCATCGCGGGCGTCACGAACCGGTACGGCGACGAGGTGAACGGCCCCGTCAGTGCGCCGAGGGTGAGCGTGTCGTTCGCGACGAACCCGGCCGGCGCCGCCGCCTGACGGACTGCGAACCGCCGGCCCGCGTTCGCGCCGCCGGGAGCGGTGTCCGGCACCGTGAAGGAGCAGTCCCCGTCGGCGTCCGACGTGCAGCGGGCCCACGGCTCGTCGATCGCGGTCCCGCTCGTGGGGTCCGCGAGCTGCAGCACCACTCCGGGAAGCGCGGTCGCCACCGTCGTGGCGTCCCGGTCCGCCCCGGTCGGCACCGTGATGACCGACGACGATTCGGTCGGCGTCGGCACGGCCGCGCCCGCCGGGACCGCGATCCCCAGGGCGGCGCCGAGCGTCGTGACGAGCGAGACGACAGGTAGCGCGAATCGCAGCCGCCGTCGTCCGGAAACCAGTTCGTTCTGCCCCCGCATGGGCGACACCATAACCCCGCGGAGTGCGTGAGGAAAGGGTTTGCGGACAACGAGGAGAACCGCCCGGGGGCCGAGGACGTTCGAGCGTGTTCTGGGAAGATCGACCGATGCGCGTCGATCGAGTCGTTCCGAACCTGACGGTCACCGACCTGCGGCGGGCGGTCGCCGAACACTCGGAGGTGCTCGGCCTCCGCGTGCTCATGGACCATGGGTGGATCGTGACACTCGGCGACGACGACGGCCATCAGCTCAGCGTGATGACGCGAGACGCCTCGGCGCCGGTCAATCCCGACGTGTCCGTCTTCGTCGACGACGTCCACACTGCGCTGTCACGGGTGGAAGCAGCCGGCCTGGATGTGGTGCATCCGCTGACGAACGAGCCCTGGGACGTCACACGCTTCTTCTACCGCACCTCCGACGGCCGGGTCATCAACGTCGGGACGCACACGGACTGACCCGGCCCCGACCGCAAGACGGTCGAGGCGCAGAAATCGCGTAGTTGCTTGCGGCGTCGTGGGCGATCCTGGAGGCAGCGACGGCCGCGCGGGCTCCTCGAACCCGCTCTGGCACATCTCGACCGCATGGACCGGGGCTAGTTCGACCCCCACAGCTTCTCGAACCGCGTCGTGAAGTCGGCCGGCCCGTACCATTCGCCGGATGCTTCGGCCGCTGACGTCAACGCGATGTCGCCGACGTTGTCACGGGTGAAGAGCCGGAACGGGATGTCGTAGGACGGGACCGTCTGCTTCGTCATCAGTCGGAGCGCCGCGTCCGCCTCGGCCCACCCCTGGTACGCGACCGCCTGGCCGGCGTCGACGGAGAGGAAGTTCTTGTTCTTGAGCATCGCGAGTCCGCCGCCGATGGTCGCGGCCGTCGAGGCTCCCTTGATGCTCGCTGCACGCCCGCTCTGCTGCACACCGCCCTGGACGGGTTGCAGGAACTGGTCGAACTCGGAGATCACGTAGTCCGCGTCGGGGTTCTTCAGGAGCACCGAGCTGGTCGAGGACGGGATGAGGGAGAAGTTCGCCGACGACACCGGGTTGGTCGTCACGGTGCAGGCGGGGCACTGGGACGCGAACTCCTTCTTCGCTGCGGCGATGTACTGCTTGGTCGAGGGCGAGTCGGTGTCCTGGGTGACGACGACGTCGGCCTTCCCGCCGGAGTCGACGATGATCCAGTCCGCGATCGCCTTCAGCTCGTCGCTCGCAGGGTCCGTCAGGTACGCGAGCGTGCTGGAACCCGGGTGCGCCCCGTCCGGCACCTGGTCGGTGACGAGCACCGGGATGCCCTTCTGCTGGGCGGCGGTGAGGGTGTTCGCGGCGAGCGCGTACGGGACCGATTCGGTGATGATCGCCCCGGCGTCCGCACTCGTCGCCTGGCTGATGCAGCCGTTGATCGTCGACGGGTTCGAGTTGCCGTTGCAGATCTGCACGGACACGCCCACCGACTTGAGGGCCGCGGTGAGCGCCTTGCCGGTGACCAGGAACTGCGACGTCTCGACGAACGGCACCCAGTAGACGGTCTTGCCGCGCAGGGAGGCGATGTCGGGGATCGAAGCCGTCGGGACCTTGTAACTGCTCTGCGGGGATTCGAGCTTCTCGACCTTCGCCGACAGCGTGCTGTCGGCGGTGCTGGACGATGCGGTGCTCGACGCGGAGGACACGGTGCTGCACCCGGCGAGCGCCGTGAGCAAGGCTGTTGCGAGGGCGATCGCGGCGATCCGCTGACGGGCGCCCTGGGTGTGTTCGGTGGTCATTGCCGGCCCTTCTGACTTCGTTGGCAGATCGGTGCGCATGACCCGGAGGCGACGTCGATGTCGTTCCGCCTGGGCGGATCCGGATCACTAGTAATGTTAATGTAACTATATCTACTGCGTTCCGCAACGGTCGTCCCGGCCGCGTCCACGCGGTCGCGCGGGTCCAGGCGGTCGCGCGGGTTCAGGCGCTCACGCGAAGACGACCGTGTGGTTCCCGTGGCGGATGACGCGGTCTTCGCTGTGCCACTGCACGGCGCGTGCGAGCACGGAGCGCTCGACGTCCGCACCCCGTCGTCGGAGATCGACGGCGGTGTCCGCGTGCGTGACCCGGACGACGTCCTGCTCGATGATCGGCCCCTGGTCGAGGTCCTCGGTCACGTAGTGCGCCGTCGCGCCGATCAGCTTCACGCCGCGTTCCTTCGCCTTCGCGTACGGCCCCGCACCGACGAAGGCGGGGAGGAAGGAGTGATGGATGTTGATGATCGGCACGTCCACCTGTTCGATGAACTCCGCGGAGATGATCTGCATGTACCTGGCCAGGACGATGAAGTCGACGTTGCCCTGCAGGAGCCGCAGGTGTTCGGCTTCCGCCGCGGTCTTGTCCGGTCCGCCGGACGGGACGTGGAAGAACGGGATCCCGAAGCCGCGGACCTCGTCCGCGGTGTCCGTGTGGTTCGAGATCACCATCGCGATGCTGACGGGCAGCTCACCACGACGGTGCCGCCAGAGCAGTTCGAGCAGGCAGTGATCCGACTTGGACGCGAAGATCGCGACGCGTTTCGGGGCGCTCGTGTCGCGCAGCGTGAACCGGAGGTCGAACCCGTCGGAGAGCCGCGAGGACAGGGCCTCGTCGATGTCCGGCAGGACGGCGCTCAGACCGGGAACGCTGAACTCCGTGCGCTGGAAGAACTGCCCGCCGTCGGGGTCGTCGGAGTACTGGTCGAGCGAGACGATGTTCGCGCCGAACCGGCCGAGGACGCTCGCGATGCTCTCCACGATCCCCGGGCGGTCCTGACCGTCGACGATGAGCGTGGCGACCGCGGCCTCCCTGCCGCTGTCGCTCGGGACGCTGGTGACCGTTTGCGCGATCGTCATCGTGCGGACTCCTTCCGGAACTCCTGGATCCACTCCGCGGTCGCACGCAGGCCGCCGAACGTGTAGAAGTGCAGCGCGATCGCGCCGTGGCGGTGCTCGTCGTACTTCGCCGCGAGCTCGGTGATGAACCGGTCGGGCCCCGCGGTGCCGAGCAGGTTGGTGATCGAGAACCCGTACTTCTTCGCGATCCCCGCACTGGTGCCGACGCCGAAGCGACGGGCGTAGCCCACGAGCCGCTTGATGCCGGCGGGACCGGGCACGCCGATCCGGATCGGCAGGTCGATGCCGCGCTGCCGGACCCCGTCGACCCAGCGCAGGACGGCGTCGACATCGAAACCGAACTGGGTGATGATCTCGCCTTCGGCTCCGGCCTCGGCGATCGCGGCCACCTTCTGCTCGAGGGAGGACCAGAGGTCCGCTTCCGGGATCAGGGGATGACCCTCCGGGTACCCGCCGACGCCCACGCACCGGACCCCGTACCGTCCGACGATCCCCGAGGTGATCACGTCGATCGCTCCGTCGTACGGTCCGATGGGTTCAGGGGGGTCGCCCGCGATCACGAACAGCGAGTCGCTCGTGCCGTCCGCGTGCAGTGCGCCGACGAAGTCGTCGAGTTCGTCGCGGTCGGCGATCCGCCGCGCGGAGATGTGCGGGACCGGGCGGAAGCCGGCGTCGCGCACCGCCCGTGCCGCTGCGCGCCGCATCCCGGCGTCCTCGTTGCCGAGGAACGTGACGTTGATGCGCGTCCCCGGTGGCAGCGACGGTGCCGCTTCGAGCATGGCGTCGACGTCCTTCGCGGTCATCTCCACGGAGAAGTCGGCGAGGATCGGTCGCACGTCGGTGCCGGTGCCGGTGGTCGGACTGCTCATGCGCTCGGCATCCCCTGCTCGGTCACGCCACCGCGGTGTTCGCGCGGTACTGCGTGCGGGCGAACGAGTCGAACGGCGACGGCTGCACGGTGGCCCGGATGCGCGGGAACCCGAGATCTGCGTCGGCAGCGGTGCCGGCTCCGGGATGCTCGCCCCAGACGACCTCGACCTCGCTCCCGGGCTCCGCGAACGCGTCCTCGATCACGGAGAGCGCGAGGATCGTGCCGAGGGGACCGATGGTCGCCGTCCAGAACGTCATGCCGGCGAGCTCGCCCTTCGCCTCGATGCGGTACCGGCCGTAGCTGAGCCGGAAGTCGAGGCCGCCGCCGAACACGCGGTCCACGTCGTCGCGGTTCAACACGAGCGTCACCCGGCTGCGGTGCACCTCGCTCTTCGCCGCGAGGAGTGCGTCGCGTCCGATGAAGTCGTGGTCGAAGGAGACCGAGCGTCCGTACCCCAGCTCCCACGGGGAGAGGTAGTAATCCTCGATGTCCTCCGAGAAGAAGCTCCCGTTGAGCGGCTTCTGCCCCTCGTACGAGAACAGGCTGAGCGATCTGCGGTAGTCCTCGAGCGCCGGGTCCGTGTAGATCGCCGGAGTCGGCGTCGGGATCCAACCGCTCTCGATGCCGTTCGTGAAGTACGCCAGCCCGCCGACCTGCTCGATGCCCGACGGAGCACCCGCCGCGAGGAGTGCGTCCTTGACCGCCTGGTGGTCCTCGTAGCGACCGATGAACTCGTACCCCGCCTGGCCGGCCATCCCGTGCCGGAGGGCACGGATGTGCTTGCCGGCGAGCACGACCGGCTGCGAGTGGAAGAACTTGATCTCCGGCAGCGGGCCGCCGAACGCACGCGCGACGACCTCCATCGCGAGCGGACCCTGCACCTGGTAGCGGAACAGCTCCGGGTCGCGGTCTTTCCTGACCGACGAGTCCGGGTCGGTGTCGAACGCGACGTCGTACCCGCCCTCGGCGCCCCAGTACTTGACCCAGTTCTGCGCGGCCGGGACACCGCTCAACGTGTACGCGTCCTCCGCCTCGCGGAGGAGGATGCCGTCGACGATGATGTTGCCGTCGTTGGCGACGGGGATGAACTGCTTCGCCTGGTCCACGGCGAACTTCTCGTAGTTGTTCGCACTCACGTCGCTGAGGAGCCGGGTCGCGTCGGGTCCCTCGATGCGGGTGTCGAACATATGGTACGAGAGGTCGAACAGGGCGACTCCCGAACGCCACGCCTCCTGCTCCGCGCTCCAGCCGGCGTACTCGGGAGCGACCACGGGCACCGACCACGGCGACACACCTGGCTTCCAGAGGAGGTTGATCGCGGACCCGGCCTGATCGATGCCGTCCTGCACGCTGGGAGTGGCCATGGGAGTCTCCTGCTCATCATCGAGTGGTTACGTTTATGAAACCATACGCACCTCCCTCGGTAGGCTGTCAAGAGTGACGGGGCAAACAGACGACGAATCGATCGCGGACTTCGCCGATGCCGTGCTCGACATCGCGCGGAAACTGGCGCTCCGAGCTCCGGATCGGCGCGAGATCGTGCCCCTGACCGGCACCGAGGTCGACGTGATCCGCGAGATCATCCGGAACCCGGGCACCAATGCGACGCAGATCGCCGCAGCGACGAGGCTTCGGCGGAGCAACGTCAGCGCGGCCATGCGCGTGCTCGAGTCCCGGGAACTGATCATCAAGGAACAGGTCGCCGAGGACGCACGGTTCGTGCGGCTGACGGCGACGCCGTACGCGATCGAGAACGTCGAGAAGATCCGCGCGCTCTGGGTACGACGGCTGCGTGCACTACCGCCCGCACTGCTCGCGGAGGCCGCCGCCGCGCACGAGCTGCTGGAACGCGTGAACAGTCACATGGAGGCCTAGGTGTCGTTCCCCGTGAGGTTGTGAACGCGGTCTGATGGGGTCCTGCCGCCGAGGCCGGTGTGGGGTCGGTGGTGATTGTAGTGATGCAGCCAGTCAGCGTAGGCGGGACCGTTATCGGTCATCACCGCCTCGATCGCGCACCCGGCTTGGTCGAAGAACTCTCGAGCGCGCCGCCAGAACCCGATGACGGTCTCGGTGCGCTCATCGCCGTGGATCTCAGAGAACACCAGCCGGGAGTGGTCATCGACCGCGTGGTGGAGGAACGCGTAGCCGCGACCACGTTTGCCACTGTTCTTGCGTCCTTGGACCTTGCCCAGCGTAGAAAGCGTTGAGGCCGTACCCGAGCAATTCGGGTACGGCCTCTGATCAGGTGTTTCTCGGTCGGGCTGACAGGATTTGAACCTGCGACCCCTTGACCCCCAGTCAAGTGCGCTACCAAGCTGCGCCACAGCCCGTGAGTCCGGTGAGGGACCCAGCCACCCGCGTCCGACCGGAGCGCGGAGCAGCCCGACCAGCATAGCGGACGCCGGGCCCCTCCATCACCACGGCGAGTCGCACCCGGAGTGCAGGTGCGAGCGCTCAACGGCCGCCCGGCCGCACCACCTCTCGCCGCGCCGCCAGCCACGGCAGCGCGAACCCGGCGAGCAGCCCGCCGAGTCCGTCCGCCGCGAGGTCCCCGATCGTGTCGACGTACCCGACGGCGACGGCCGAGTCGACGTAGGTGTGGCCGGCCCACTCCCCGACCTCCCACACGGCACCGATGCCGAACCCTGCGATGGTCGCCAGCACCACTGCGATCGGCTGCCGCGCACGTTCCACCGTGGACACCGCGCCGACGTCGGACCCGATGACGTACGCCACCGCCGCGAGCACGCCGGTCAGCAGGACGTGCACGACCTTGTCCCAGAGGAACACCGTCGTGTACCACTCGAGGACGCTCGACCACCCGGAGACGAGCACGAGCACGCACACGAGCACGTCGAACGCCGGCCGCAGCCCGAGCATCCTCGGCACGACGACGCCGAGCAGGCACAGCGACATCACCGCGAACGAGGTGCCGCCCCACCCGATCACCGCGACGACGAGGCTCACGAGCGTCAGCGCCCGCACGACGTCGGCGACGAGGAACCGCGGCCGCAGGAACGTCGGTCCGAGCGAGGCGATCACGACGCCCACCGGACGACCGCGTGCACGGCCGCGTGGTCGGACGGCCAGACACCGCCCGGCCGGCGGTCCGACACGGCGACCCGTTCGACGGTCGCCTCCCCCGTCACGAGCACCCCGTCGATGCGCCGGCCCCCGACACGCTGACGCGCGTAGTGCGGGTACGTGCCGTAGGGCTCGGTCACCTGTCTGGAGGCGCGGCTCCAGCTGTCGACGACGCCCGCCTCCGCGAGGCCTCGCCATGGGGCGGAGCCCGCCGCGCAGTTCCAGTCCGCCATCACGACGGCGGGCAGGCCGCGTTCCCGGACGATCCGACCGAGGAGTTCGGCGGACCGCAGTCTGGCCCAGGGCGACAGGACGTCGAGGTGCGTGGCGAGTGCGGTGAAGCACGCGCCCGTGGCACGGTCGCGGACGACCGCGCCGACGACGTGCCGCGGGAACGCGGTCCCCCAGCTCCGGGAACCGCGCCGGTGCGGGCGGCGGGAGAGCGCCCACGACCGGCGCTCGACGACTTCGACCCGCGAACGGTCGAGGAACAGCCCCACCTGTTCCCCGCCGCCGCGGCGTCCGCGCCCGACGAGCACGGGTTCCCAACGCGACCCGAGGGCGGCCGTGAGGTCCGCGGACTGGGCGGGCAGCGCCTCCTGGACGGCGAGGACGGTGGGAGCTTCGGAGGTGACGAGCGCGACCACGGCGTCCCGCCGGAGCGCCCACGAATCGGGGTGCCCGGTGGGCCGCGGGACCCGGCGGCGGACGTTGAGCGTCATGCAGTGCACCTCGGGCGGCTGCACCGCGCCGATGAGCGGGCGGTCGTCGTCGGGCATGCGTCCCTTCTACGAGACGACACCCGTCGGATTCCCAGGGACGTTCGCAGACGGCTCGTAGGGTGGCTCGATGCGTTCCGGCCCCACCTCCCGTGTCCTCCTCGCACTCGCGGCCACCGGGCTGCTGCTCGGAGCCGCCGGGTGCACCGGAGGACGACCGGGAGCCGCGCGGCCGACGCTCGCGGAGGCCCGGGCCGACACCGTGACGGTCGCCGCACAGTCCGACGCCGCCGAACGCTCCGTCCGGACGAGCCGTGCCCTGTTCGGGACCGCGCCCGGGGCCGTGGTCGCGCCCGGCGACGACCCGGACGCGGTCCGATCCGCGGCGAGCGCTGCGGAGGCCGCGCACGTGCCGGCACTCCTCACCGGCTCGAGCGGTGCCGACGTCGCTCGCGAGCTGCACCGGCTCGGCGCCGACTGGTACGAGGCCGAGGGCGACGTCTCGATCGACACCGACGTGCCGGAGCGGGACGCACCGGACGGTGGTCACGCGCCGGCGTCGAGCCGGGCCTCCAGGACGGCCACCGTGGTCGTGGCGGACGCGCGTGCGGAAGCCGCAGCCGTGGCGACCGCGAAGGCCGCGGGCGCGCGGGTGGTGACCATGCCGCGCGGGGTGACCGACCCGGCAGCGGCGCCCGGTGTCGTGACGGCGCTGCACGAGCGGGCCGACCACCCGACGGTGCTCGTCGGGGCTGCCTTCGGCGCGCTCGGTGACGCGGAGTGGACCGTGCGCGCAGCGGAGAACGGCTGGCAGCTGCCGAACGGCGGGCAGCGTCCGTTCGACGGGCACCGCTACGTCGCGCTGTACGGCGCGCCCGGTGCACCCGCGCTCGGTGTGCTCGGTGAGCAGGGCCCCGAGGCGACGGTGCAGCGCGCACGGTCCGTCGCGGCCGGCTACGAGGGCCTCGGCGACGTGCCGGTCACGCCCGCGCTGGAGGTGATCGCGACCGTCGCCGCAGGCGATGCCGGACCGGATGGGGACTACTCCTCCGAGCTGCCCGTGTCGACGCTCGAGCCGTACGTGGACGCCGCGCACGACGCCGGGATGCCGGTGATCCTCGACCTGCAGCCGGGGCGCGCGGACTTCCTGTCGCAGGCGAAGCGGTACGAGTCCTTGCTGGCCGAGCCCGGTGTGTGGCTCGCGCTCGACCCGGAGTGGCGCCTCGGGCACGACCAGGTGCCGTTGCAGCAGATCGGGAGCGCGACGGCATCCGAGGTGAACGAGGTGTCGTCCTGGCTCGCACAACTCGTGCGGGCGCAGGGGCTGCCGCCCAAGGCGCTCGTGCTGCACCAGTTCCGGCTGTCGATGGTCCAGGACCGGTCCGCTCTGCAGGAACACCCGGAACTCGACCTGCTCATCCACGCGGACGGGCAGGGGTCGCAGCCGGACAAGCAGGCGACGTGGAAGGCCTTGCACGCGGACGCCCCGTCGGGCGTGCACTGGGGTTGGAAGAACTTCACCGACGAAGACCAGCCGATGCTGTCGCCGCAGCAGACGATGGCGGACGTGTCGCCGACGCCGTCGCTGGTGACGTACCAGTAGCAGGTTGTCCACGGTCTGCAGGCGCGACCCGCTTCCGTCGGTCGGTGCTGACAGCATGGGGTCATGTCTGGTCTCGGTCTCGGTTCCCCCGCTGCGTCGCCCGCTCCGCCGTCCGCCGAGATCCGGGCGGAGGCGCAGGAGGCGCTGCACGCCCTGACCGGGCGTCCGGACGCGGTCTTCCACCCCGGCCAGCTCGAGGCGATCTCCGCCCTCGTGGAGCACCGGCAGCGCGCCCTCGTCGTGCAGCGCACCGGCTGGGGCAAGTCGGCGGTGTACTTCCTCGCGACCCTGCTGCTCCGGCGCCGCGGCGGCGGCCCCACCGTGCTCGTGTCCCCGCTGCTGGCGCTCATGCGCGACCAGGTCGCCGCGGCGGGCCGCGCCGGTGTCCGCGCGGTCTCGATCAACTCCGCGAACGCGCACGAGTGGGGCGAGACCCAGGCCGCCCTCGCCCGCGACGAAGTGGACGTGCTCCTCGTCTCCCCGGAACGGCTCAACAACCCGAAGTTCCGCGACGAGCAGCTACCGACGCTGATCGCCCGGATGGGGATGCTCGTCGTCGACGAGGCGCACTGCATCTCGGACTGGGGCCACGACTTCCGGCCGGACTACCGGCGGCTCGCCGAACTCATCCGGTCGCTCCCGCACGGGGTGCCCGTGCTCGCCACCACCGCGACGGCGAACGAGCGCGTGGTCGAGGACGTCGCCGAACAGCTGACGGCCGGCCCGGACGACCCGGTCTTCACCATCCGCGGATCACTGGCGCGGGCGTCGCTCCGCCTGGGCGTCCTGACGCTCCCCGACGCCCGGCAGCGCCTCGGCTGGCTGCTCGCACACCTCGGGGACCTGCCCGGCAGCGGGATCATCTACACGCTGACGGTCTCCGCTGCCGAGGACATCGCCCGGCTCCTGCGTGAGAACGGGTACGCCGTCCGTGCCTACACCGGCCGCACCGACACCGAGGAGCGCGAGCAGCTCGAGCAGCAGCTCAAGGGCAACGAACTCAAGGCCCTCGTCGCCACGAGCGCGCTCGGGATGGGGTTCGACAAGCCCGACCTCGGGTTCGTCGTGCACGTCGGCGCGCCGTCCTCACCCGTGGCGTACTACCAGCAGATCGGTCGCGCCGGCCGTGCCACCGACAACGCGGACGTTCTCCTGCTGCCCGGTCGGGAAGACCAGGAGATCTGGCAGTACTTCGCGAGCGCTTCCATGCCGACACAGGCGCGGGCGTCCGCCGTGCTGGATGCGCTGTCCGCGTCGTCATCCCCCCTGTCGACCGTCGCGCTCGAGGGCCTGGTCGACATCAAGCGGTCCACGCTCGAACTCCTGCTCAAGGTGCTCGACGTCGACGGCGCCGTCCGACGGGTCACCGGCGGGTGGGTCGCGACCGGGCAGCCGTGGGAGTACGACGCACCCCGCTACGAGCGTGTCGCGGCCGCCCGCGCTGCCGAGGCCGCGTCGATGCTCGGCTACGAGTCCACCTCGGCGTGCCGGATGCAGCTGCTGCAGCAGGACCTCGACGACCCGTCCGCCGAACCCTGCGGGCGGTGCGACAACTGCGCCGGCGTCTGGTACCCGTCCTCGGTGTCCGACTCCGACGCATCCGGGGCTGCTGCGGCGCTCGACAAGGTGGGCGTCGAGATCGCTCCGCGGGCGCAGTGGCCGTCCGGCATGGCGGCGCTCGGCGTGCCCGTCCGCGGCAAGATCGGCCCCGACGAGCTCGTGCAGCCGGGCCGCGCCGTCGCCCGCCTCACCGACCTCGGGTGGGGTGGGCCGCTCCGGGCGCTCTTCGGATCGGGTGCGCCGGACGCTCCGGTGTCGCGCGAACTGGTCGACGGCTGCGTCCGGGCGCTCAAGGACTGGCCGTGGGAGACCCGACCGACGGGGGTCGTGGCGATGTCGTCGCGTTCCCGTCCCCAGCTCGTGGCGTCGCTCGCGCAGGCGTTGTCCTCGATCGGACGGCTGCAGTTCCTCGGGACGCTCGGGCGGAACGGTGGCACACCCCGAGGGGACGGTGCGACGAACAGCGCCTACCGGTTGTCGGGCGTGTGGGACACGTTCGTGGTCGGTCCGACGCTGGCTGCGGCCCTGCAGTCGCACGAGGGACCCGTGTTGCTCGTGGACGACCTCGTGGACAGCCGGTGGACGATGACCGTGGCGGGGCGGGAACTGCGGCGGGCGGGGGCGTCGGCCGTGCTGCCGTTCGCGCTGGCCACCGTCGCCTGACCGCAGCCGCGTCTCAGACGGCGCCGATCGCGTCCAGCTCGGCCACCGCGTCCGCCGGCAGGGCGAAGGCCGCCGACGCGACGTTGTCGCGCAGGTGCGCGACGGAGGAGGTGCCCGGGATGAGCAGCATGTTCGGCGAGCGCTGCAGCAGCCACGACAGCGCGATCGTCAGACGGGACGCCCCGAGCCGCTCGGCCACGGCGTCGAGCGTGCCGGACTGCAGCGGGGAGAAGCCGCCGAGCGGGAAGTACGGCACGTAGGCGATGCCCTGCTCGGCGGTGGCGTCCACCAGGGCGTCGTCCTCGCGGCGGGCGACGTTGTACATGTTCTGCACGCAGACGACGGGCGCGATCGTCTGCGCTTCCGCGAGCTGTTCGGCGTTCACGGTGGAGAGGCCGAGGTGTTTGATCAGCCCCTGCTGCTGGAGTTCGGCGAGCGCCTCGAACTGCGGCGCGAGGCTGCCCGGTTCCGGCGCGTCGAACCCGCCGACGCGGAGGTTCACCACGTCGAGCCGTTCGAGTCCGAGGTTGCGGAGGTTGTCGTGCACCTGCTCGACGAGCTCGTGCGGCTCCCGGGCGTGCGGCCATCCGCCGTCGGCGTCACGGCGGGCACCGACCTTCGTGACGATGTGCAGGCCGTCCGCGTACGGGTGCAGTGCCTCGCGGATGACCTCGTTCGTGACGTGCGGCCCGTAGAAGTCCGCCGTGTCGATGTGGGTGATGCCGAGCTCGACCACCGTGCGGAGGACGCGGACCGCCTCCGCACGGTCGGCGGGCGGGCCGAAGACGCCGGGACCGGCGAGCTGCATGGCGCCGTACCCGACGCGGGTGAGGTCGAGGTCGTCGGCGAGGCGGTACGTGCCGCCGGGGAGTGTCGTGTCCGTCATGTCGACCACGATGCTCCGGGACCGGACGCACGGGCAGGTCCCCCTCGACCCTGGGACCACGAGGACCAGGACCGGACCGGTCGGCGGACCGTAGCATCGACGGTGTGAGCGACAACACGCTGGGCGAGTACCTCCGGGCACGGCGCGAGCTCGTGAGCCCGGAGGACGCCGGGCTCCGCGTGACGGGTGTCCGGCGGACACCCGGCCTCCGCCGCGAGGAGGTGGCCACGCTCGCCGGCATCAGCGCCGACTACTACCTCCGGTTGGAACAGGGCCGGGACCGCAACCCGTCGGCCCAGGTGCTCGACGCGATCGCCCGGGTGTTCGGCCTCGACGCGACGGCGTCCGCGTACCTCCGGACCCTCGCCGACACGTCCCTCACCCGTCGCCGGACGCCCCGGCCGCAGTCGGCTCGGACGGTGCCGTCGGGAACGCTGCAGCTGCTCGACGTGGTCGCGCTGCCCGCGTTCGTGGAGAACCGCGCGTTCGCCGTCCTCGCCGCGAACGCCCTCGCCACCGCGCTGGCCCCGGGGATGCGGGCCGGCGAGAACCGGCTGCGCACCATGTTCCTCAGTCGTGCCGACCAGGAACGCTACCCCGACTGGGAGCACCAGATGGGCGGGATGGTGGCCTCGTTCCGGTCGTCCATCGGTGCCGACGTCGACGACCCGGCGATCACCACCCTCGTCGGTGAGCTGTCGCTCGGCAGCGAGGACTTCCGACGCCTGTGGGCGCGACACGACGTCCGGCCCCTCGGCGGTGGCACCGTGCGGATGTGGCACCCGGAGGTCGGCGACCTGGAGCTCCGCCGCGAGAAGCTCGGCATCGGCGGTACCGACGGGCAGCTCCTCGTCGTCCACCACGCCGAACCGGGGTCGCCCTCCGCCCGCGCCCTGGCACTGCTCGGAAGCCTCGCCGCGACGACCGTCTAGCGTCGGCCGGGCTTCGGGAACGTCGCCCGCATGTGGTCCGTGGTGAGCACGTCCCCGATGCCGATCATGAGCAGCGAGAACACGATCTGCTCGATGACCATCCAGAACGGGTAGAGCCCCGGGATCGCCGCCACCACGAGCGTGACGACCGGGAAGATCCGGCTGAACAACCGCAACCGCTGGTACGCCCAGTAGTACCCGAGCTGCGCACGCCACGCGAACACGTAGAGCGTCAGGGTGATGAGCAGCACGACGGTCGCCCGGAACCACACCGCCCACGGGATGGTCTGCCCGGCCCTCGTGAGCAGCACGGCGACGACGATCGCCGCGAGACCCACCACGGTCTCGGCGACGAGCAGCCAGCGGATCCAGCGGAACGACCGCACCGTCTCCGGATGCTCGAGCATGTCCTCGCGGATCACGTACCCGGCCTGCCGGCCGCCGGCGAGCCGGTCGAGCCGCAGGCGGCACCACAGGCGGTCGGCGAGGGCACCGAGCCCGGCGTTCTGCTGCGTCACCGTCCCATCGTGCCGTATCCGGCGCCATGGTCCGGCACCGCGCCTCCTGGACGGTCCTGGAGGCGCGACGCGCGCTGCTCCGCCGGCCCACCCGATCCGCGGGTCGGGTCCGTCAGTCCGTGGGGATCAGCGACGCACCGCCGATGACCTCGCCGGTGTCGGGATCGCGGATCACGAGCGCGCGGACGTCGTCGGGCAAGACCTCCGGCGTCGTGATCGAGAGGGACTGCTCCGCGGTGTCGATCGGGATGCTCCCGACGTCGACCGCTTGCCCACGATCGGCCCAGAACCCACGCTGCTCCCCCACCACGATCCCGTTCGACAGCACGACTCGCACCGTGCTCAGGTGCTGGTTCGGAGACCACACCTGGAAGTGGTCGAAGGAGATGAACAGGCCGAGGTCCGGGTCGTCCTCGATCCGCACGTGGCCCGTGATCCCACGGTCGATGGGGAGCAGGTCGCCCTCGACGGGTGGGACGCGCTGCCACCACGGGGCGATCGGCGATTCGCCGCTGCCGGAGTCCGACCCCGGTTCCGGGACGGGCGCACCGAGCACGTTCGACGGCGGGGTGAGCGCGCCGCCACCGCTCCCCTGCTCGGCGAGCGGCGTGGTGCTCGGCACCGGCCGGGTCCCACCGGCCCGCCGCTCGGTCTGCAGGGTGCTCCAGGCGAGGACGAGCGCGACGGCGGCGATCACCCCGACGGCCACGAACAGCCATCGACGTCTCGCCCCCGTCACGCTCGAACCCCCGCTCGGTCTCAGCGCTTGCGGCGCTCGCGGACTCGCATGTTGACGATGATCGGCGTGCCCGAGAAGCCCCACACCTCGCGGAGACGCCGGGTGATGAACCGGCGGTACTGCGGGTCGAGGAAGCCCGTCGTGAAGAGCACGAACGTCGGCGGCTGGCTCGACGCCTGGGTACCGAACAGGATGCGGGGCTGCTTGCCACCCCGGACCGGGTGCGGGTGCTCCTGCACGAGCTCGGCGATGAAGGCGTTGACCTTGCCCGTCGGGATGCGGGTGTCCCACGACTCGAGGGCGGTCTCGAGCGCCGGGACGAGCTTCTCGAGGTGGCGGCCGGTGCGGGCCGACATGTTCACGCGCGGCGCCCAGGCCACGTGCGCGAGGTCCTGCTCGATCTCGCGCTCGAGGTAGCGGCGGCGGTCGTCGTCCAGCAGGTCCCACTTGTTGTACGCCAGGACGAGGGCGCGACCGGACTCGAGGACCAGGTCGATGATGCGGAGGTCCTGCACGGAGATCGGCTCGGTGACGTCGAGGACGACGACGGCGACCTCGGCCTTCTCGAGGGCGGCCGTCGTGCGGAGGGAAGCGTAGAAGTCGGCGCCCTGCTGCAGGTGCACGCGCTTCCGGATGCCGGCCGTGTCGACGAAGCGCCAGACCCGTCCGCCGAGCTCGATCTGCTCGTCCACCGGGTCACGGGTGGTGCCGGCGAGGTCGTTCACGACGACGCGCTCTTCACCGGCGGCCTTGTTGAGCAGCGAGCTCTTGCCGACGTTCGGACGGCCGAGGATCGCCACGCGACGGGGACCGCCGACCTCCTGCTTGGCGACGGCCGACGTGTCCGGCAGCGTCTTCACGATGAGGTCGAGGAGGTCCGCGACGCCACGCCCGTGCAGGGCCGACACCGGGTGCGGCTCCCCCAGACCGAGGTTCCACAGCTCGTACGCGTCGAGGTCGCGGCGGTCGTCGTCGGACTTGTTCGCGACGACGATCACCGGACGGTCGGTTCCGCGGAGCATCTTCACGACGTGCTCGTCGGTGGCCGTGATGCCGACCGTGACGTCCACGACGAAGAGCACGGCGTCGGCGAGGTCGATCGCGACCTCGGCCTGCGCGGCGACCGAGGCGTTGATGCCCTGCGCGTCCGGCTCCCACCCGCCGGTGTCGACGAGGGTGAAGCGCTTGTCGTTCCACTCGGCCTTGTACGAGACGCGGTCGCGGGTGACGCCGGGGACGTCCTGCACGACGGCTTCACGGCGGCCGAGGATGCGGTTGACGAGCGCCGACTTGCCGACGTTCGGACGGCCGACGATCGCGAGCACCGGGTACGCCGGCAGGTAGGTGATGCCGTCCTCGCCGAGCTGCCCGGCTTCGAGCAGGGCGACGTCTTCCTCGTCGAGCTCGTAGTCCTCGAGCCCGGCGCGGAGCGCGTTCGCCCGCTGCTCGGCCTCGGCCTCGTCGAGTCCGGCGAGCCGCTCGCCGAGCGCGTCGTCGTACTCGGGGAAGTCGTCGTTCGCCGGGTTGTCGTTGTCCAGCTGCGCCATGGTGGATTCCTCGTGAGCGGCCCTGCGGCCGCGGGTGATCAGTTCGTGGCCGTGCTTCGGGCCAGCTCGACGACCGCCTGCACGGTCTGGTCGAAGTCGAGGTCGGTGGAGTCGAGCGTCGTGACGCCGTCCGCGGCGTTCATGAAGTCGACGACCTTCGCGTCCGCGGCGTCCCGACGGGCGAGTGCAGCGGAGGTCTCGGCGGCCGACTGGGTCGTGACCTCGGCCGAGCGCCTGGCCATCCTAACCGACTCGTCGGCCGTCAGGAGGATACGGACTTCGGCGTCCGGGGCCACCACGGTGGTGATGTCACGCCCCTCGGTGATGATCCCCCGGGCATCCGTCCGTCGCATGACCTGGCGGAACAGCTGCACGAGACGCTGCCGGACCTCGGGCAGCTTCGCGATGTGGGCGACCGCGGCGGTGACCTCCGGCGTCCGGATCGCGTCCGTCACGTCGGTGCCGTTCACCCGGACGAAGTAGTCGTCGGGGTCGGTGCCGATCTCGTAGTCGAAGGTGTCCCAGCTCCCGAGCACGGCGGCGGGGTCGTCGAGGTCGACGGCCTGCTGCAGGGCGTGCCACGCGAGGGCGCGGTAGGCGGCCCCGGTGTCCTGGTAGCCGAAGCCGAGCGCGCGGGCGGCCGCACGTGACACGCTCGACTTGCCGCTGCCCGCGGGGCCGTCGACCGCGACGACGAACTTCGCGACGTACGCGCCGTCGGCGAGGCCGGCGGGGAGCGGGTCGCGCGTGGAACCGGGTTCGCCGCCGCCCTGGCCGTCCAGGCCGCCGGCGAGGTCACCGCCGCCGATCGGACCGGGCTGGTCGCCCGGCGTCGGCAGACCCGTGTCGGGTCCGTCCGGCCCACCGGTCACACCGGAGTCCTGCGCTTCGTTCACGCCCATGCTGCTGCGATCCTCCATCCGCGGCCCTCGAGTTCCTCGACGAGCCGCTGTTCCTGCTCGGGCACGACCGACACCTCGACGATGCCGATCTGCGCGCCCGGTGAGTGCTCGAGGCGCATGTCCTCGAGGTTGATGCCGATCTCCCCGATGAACGTGAGGAGGGCGGCGATCTGCCCGGGGGTGTCGTCGACGAGGACGACCACCTGGGCGAAACGCTTCGTGGTGCCGTGCTTGCCCGGCAACCGTTCGACACCGCGGTTGCCCGCGGCGATCGTCTCGGCGATGGCGCGCGGCGCGCCGGACGCCGCGGGGTCGTCGAGCGCCTCGAGCACACGGTCGAGGTCGGCCCGGAGGTCGGTGAGCACCGGACGGATCCGCTGGGCGTTCGCGCCGATGATCTGCACCCACAGCCCGGGGTCGCTCGCGGCGATCCGGGTGACGTCACGCACCCCGCCGCCGGCCAGGCCGAGTGCACCGTCCGGAGCGTCGCGCAGCCGCGAGGCCATCAGCGTCGACACGAGCTGCGGCGTGTGCGAGACGTACGCCACCGCGAGGTCGTGCGACTCCGGGTCCATCGGCACCACGGTCGCACCCACGTCGAGCGCCAGGTCCTCGACCACGGCGGCGCGCTGGTACGTGATGTCGTCGTGCCCGGCGATCACCCACGGCTGCCCGACGAACAGGTCGGCGCGGGCGGCGGTCGGGCCACTGCGTTCCCGCCCGGCCATGGGGTGCGAGCCGATGTAGCGGCTGACGTCCGCACCGGCGGCACGGAGGCTCGCGAGCGGCCCGGACTTCACGCTCGCCACGTCCGTCACGACGGCGTCCGGGTAGGCCGCCAGTTCACGCTCGACGACGGACGCCACGACGTCCGGCGGGACCGCGACCACGACGAGCTCCGGGTCGTCGCCGTCGGCCGGCCGACGCCCGGCGCCGTAGTCCACGGCGAGTGCGAGTGCGGCCGGCGACACGTCGTCCAGGACGACGTCGACCCCCTTCTCGCGCAGCGCCAGCCCGATCGAGGCACCGAGCAGCCCGGCACCGACGACCCGCACGGGTCCGCGGAGCCGCCGGTCGATGTCCGGTTCGGCGTGCGGGGCGGTGGCGTCGGTCACCCGGCAAGCCTACCGATCGTCAGTCCGACGACTCTTCGCCCTCCGCGACCTGTGGAGAACCCTTCGCTTCACGGGCGATGCGGAGGAGCTTGCCGAGTTCGACCGTCGAGAGCTCACGCGTCTTCCCGATCGGCAGCGACCCCAGGTGCAGCGGACCGAACGAGCGACGGACGAGTTCGAGCACCGGGTGGTCGACCTCGTCGAGCATGCGGCGGACGATGCGGTTGCGACCCGAGTGCAGCGTGATCTCGACGAGCGACTCCCCGCGGGAGGACTCGAGCAACCGCACCTTGTCGGCGGCGATCGGCCCGTCCTCGAGCTCCACGCCGTCGAGCAGCCGCTGCACGGTCGCCGGGTTCACGTTGCCGCGGACCTTCGCGATGTACGTCTTCGTCACGCCGAACGACGGGTGCGCGAGCACGTGCGCCAGGTCACCGTCGTTCGTCAGGACGAGCAGCCCGGAGGTCTCGGTGTCCAGACGGCCGACGTTGAACAGACGCTCCTCGTACCGGTCGACGAACTCGGACAGGTCGCGTCGGCCGCGCTCGTCCTGCAGGCTCGAGACGATGCCGGTCGGCTTGTTGAGGAGGACGTAGCGGCGCGAGGTGTCGATCTGCACCGGCACGCCGTCCACCGCGATCTCGTCGGTCTGCGGGTCGACCCGGCGGCCGAGCGCGTCGACGACCTCGCCGTTCACGGTCACACGGCCCTCGACGATGAGGTTCTCCGCGACGCGGCGGGACGCCACGCCCGCAGCGGCGATGACCTTCTGCAGGCGCTCACCGTCGGCCTGGAGGCTCGGTGCGGCTCCGGCGGTCGCCGTCCCGTCCGCCGCGTCCCAGTCCGGGATGATCGGGCGCTCGGGCGTGCCCTCGAGCGGCTGGCCCTGCTGGTCGCGGGCGCCCTCGGGCTTCGGGGTCGTGCGACGGTCGGTGCCGCGTGGTCGGTCGCTGTTCCGCGGACTCGTGGTGCCGCCGACGTAGCGACGGCCGTTGTGCCAGACGCGGCTCTGCTGCCCGTCGGGCCCGCGACGGTCGTCACGGCGATCGTCACGGCGGTCGTCGTCGCGGCGCGGTGCGCTCCGGCGGGCTCCGCCCCCACCGCGTCGGTCGTCGTCGCGTCCGCGGTACCCACCGGCGCCACGGTCGTCTCGGTCGGTGCGGTCGGTGCGGTCGTTGCGTCCGCGGTACCCACCGGCGCCGCGGTCGTCGCGGCTGACGAACCCGCTGCGGTCGCCACCGCGTCGGTCGTCGTCACGACTCACGAAGCGGCCGTGGTCTCCGCCGGACCGCTCGTCGCGCCCGCGGTACCCGCCCCCGGCGCCACCGGCGCGATCGTCACGCCCGCGGTAGCCGCCACCGGTGCCACCGGCACGGTCGTCGCGCCCGCGGTACCCGCCACCGGCGCCACCGTCGCGCCCCCGGTACCCGCCGCCGGAACGGTCGTCGCCGCCGCGGTACCCACCGCGCTCGCTGCCGCCCCGGTACCCGCCACGGTCGTCGTCACGGCGCGGCGAAGCGCCTCGGTACCCGCCGCGGTCTCCGCCGCGGTCGTCGTCACGCCGGCCCGAGGCAGCACGGTCGTCGCGCCCCCGGTACCCGCCGCCGGAACGGTCGTCCCCGCCGCGGTACCCACCGCGGTCGCTGCCGCCCCGGTACCCACCACGGTCGTCGTCACGGCGCGGCGAAGCACCTCGGTACCCGCCGCGGTCTCCACCACGGTCGTCGTCTCGGCGGCCCGAAGCAGCACGGTCGTCACGCCCCCGGTACCCACCCCGGTCGTCGCGACCCGCGTCCCCGTACCGGCCACCCGCACGGCCGGAGCCCGCGTTGCGGTCGCGTGACGCGCCTCCAGGCCGACCCGAGCCCGCGCGGCCACCCGCACCGCCCCGTGGGCCGCCTCGTCCGTGTTCCTCATGAGCGGCCATCGGGGATCCCTTCGTTCTGCCCGAAGCCGTCGGCACCGTCGTCCAGGAGGGGCGAGATGAGCGGCAGCTCGTCGAGCGAGTTGATGCCGAGCTGCTGCAGGAGCAGACCGGACGTGACGTAGTTGATGGCGCCGGTCTCGGCGTCCGTGAACGACTCCTCGATGAGTCCTCGGGCGACGAGGGTGCGGACCACCCCGTCGACGTTCACGGCGCGGATCGAGGCGATCTGCGAGCGGGTGATCGGCTGCTTGTACGCCACCACCGCGAGGGTCTCGAGCGCGGCCTGCGAGAGGCGGGAGGGGCGTTCGGCCTCGACGAACTGCTCGACGACGGCGTCGAGGTCCTGTCGGACGTAGAAGCGCCAGCCGCCGCCGACCTCGCGGAGCTCGAACCCGCGGCGGATCGTCCCGTCGACACCGTCGAAGTCGTCGACGAGCCGCTCGATCGCCTGGCGGACGGCGGGCACCGGGGCGCCGACCGCGGCACCGAGGGCGACGAGTGACTGCGGCTCGTCCGCGATCATCAGGATGGCCTCGAGCTGCCGGTCGATCGGGATCTCCGGGTGGGCGACGTGCGCGTCCGGTTCGTCGCGCTCCTCCCGCCCCTCGTGCAGCTCCTGCTCGATCGCGCGGGCGTCGCCGATCTCGTCGGCGCCGCCGGGTTCGGCGCTGGACGTGTCGTGCACGTCATCCGTCATAGTCGGCTCCCAGGTTGGCGAGGCTCTCGTCGGACCAGTCCTCAGCGGTCCAGCGGAGCGTCAGCTCCCCGAGCGGTTCCAACTGTTCGAACGAGATGGACGCGTTCCGGTACAGCTCCAGGATCGCGAGGAAGCGAGCCACCACGATACCCGTCTCCGAGACGCCGGCGACCAGCTCGCGGAACGAGACGTCCTCGTCGGCGCGGGTGCGGAGGATGGAGACGACGATCGCGGCCTGCTCCCGGATGCTGACGAGCGGCGCGTGCAGGTGGTCGAGCCCGACGGTCGGGATCTCCCGCGGGGCGAACGCCAGGGTCGCGAGCGCTGCGAAGTCCTGCACGGACAGGGTCCACACGAGCTCGGGCGTCCGGGCCCGGAACCGCTCCTCGAGACGGACGCTCCGGACGTGCCGACGCGATTCGTCCAGCCAGCGGGAACCGAACCAGTCGGCCGCCTGCTTGAACGCGCGGTACTGCAGCAGTCGCGCGAACAGCAGGTCGCGGGCTTCGAGGAGGGCGACGTCCTCGGCGTCGACCAGCTCGCCCTGCGGCAGCAGTCCGGCGATCTTCAGGTCGAGCAGGGTCGCGGCGACGACGAGGAACTCGCTGGCCTCGTCGAGTTCGTCCTCGGACTCCGCCTGCCGCACGTACTCGATGAACTCCCCCGTCACCGCGCCGAGCGACACCTCGGTGATGTCGAGCTCGTGCTTCGTGATGAGCGAGAGGAGCAGGTCGAACGGCCCGTCGAAGTTCCGCAGCCGCACCCGGAACCCGGGCGCGGTCGTGGTGCCCGCCGGCGCGGGGCTGGTCTCGGGGTCGCCGGGGGCGTCGTCAGGCGACGGCGCCACGCTCGACGAGCTCCCGTGCGAGCTGCCGGTACGCGTGCGCGGCGGCGTGGTCCGGAGCGGTCTGGGTGATCGGCCGGGCGGAGACGGTGGCGTCCGGGAACTTCACGGTGCGCCCGATCACGGTGTCGAGGACCTTCTCGTCGAAGGTGTCGACGACGCGCTCCATCACCTCGCGCGAGTGCAGCGTCCGCGAGTCGTACATCGTCGCCAGGATGCCGTCGAGCTGCAGCGCCGGGTTGAGCCGGTCGCGCACCTTGTCGATCGTCTCGATGAGCAGCGCGACACCGCGCAGGGCGAAGAACTCGCACTCGAGCGGGATGAGCACGCCGTGCGCCGCCGTGAGGGCGTTCACGGTGAGCAGTCCGAGCGACGGCTGGCAGTCGACGAGGATGACGTCGTAGTCGTTCGCGACCTTCCGCAGCACGCTCGCGAGGATCTGCTCTCGCGCGACCTCGTTCACGAGGTGCACCTCGGCCGCGGACAGGTCGATGTTCGCCGGGATGACGTCGAGGTACGGCGTGTTCGTCGGCTGGATGACCTGGTGCGGGTCCTTGATCGACCCCATCAGCAGGTCGTACACGGTGGGGATGTCGTGCGTCCGCACGCCGAGCCCTGCCGACAGGGCACCCTGCGGGTCGAAGTCCACCGCGAGGACCTTCCGGCCGTACTCCGCGAGCGCCGCGCCGAGGTTGATCGACGTCGTGGTCTTGCCCACGCCGCCCTTCTGGTTGCAGAGCGCGATGATGCGAGCGGGACCGTGACCGTCGAGCTCCTCGGGCACCGCGAACTGCCGGACGGGCCGTCCGGTCGGACCGTAGGTGGTCTCGCCGGTTCCGGGGCTGGTCGTCGGGTTCGTGCTCACCCCGTCATCGTACCGGCGACCCGCCGTGGCGCCGGGCCGCACCGCCGCCTCGGCGAGCCGACGGGGCGGGCCTGCGCCGTGCCTCCGGGTCTGGAGGCGCGGGTCATGCCCGGCGCAGCGCCACCCGCATGCTGTCCACGCGTTCCGAGATGACGGCGTCCGCCGTCCAGCGCTGCTGGAGTCGCCCCACCAGCTCCTGCACCTGCGTCTGGTCGAGGCCCGGGTGGAGCGCCAGGCCCACGGTCAGCTCCGCACCGGCGAACCGTCCGAGCGGGTCCCCGGGCGCGAGCTCGACCCGCGCCACCGAGCGCTCCCCCACGATGGAGTCGGCGAACGCCCGGGCGACCTCCGGGTCCTCGAAGCAGGGGGTCCACGGCACGTCCTGCCCGATCGCCCACACCGCGGGACGGCGGAGCACGAACTCGGTCGGAGCCGTCGGGTCGAGCACGACGAGCTGGGTCTCCTCGCTCGCCGCAGCCATCGCGACGCGCCGGGACTCGACCGGGACGGGCCGGGCGTCGGCGTCCCAGCTCCGCATCGCGTCGACCGAGGTGAACGCCGGCATCACGCTGCGTCCGTCGGGTCCGGCGACCGTGACGATCGAGAGCTCCTGGGTCTTGTCGACGAGCTTGCCCTCGTCGGTGTGGCCGACGTCGCCGGCTTCCGCGACGAGCGGGATGAGGAGCCGCGCGGTGCGGAGCGCGTCGACGACCGCCCGCTGGGAGCCGCCGTCGCGCAGGGCGGAGATCGCGGCCACGAGTGTCGGGTCGGCGAGGCCGTCGTCGTCGTCGAAGGTGGTGTCGTGCTGCTCGAACGTCCGGCCGGCCCACGCGAATCCCGCGGAGTCGGCCGCTCCGCCGGGAGTGTGCGCGTCGTGCCGGGCACCGTCCGGGTGCCCGGCACCTTCCGGCGCGTCCGGTCCGGCGCCGCGGCCGTTCGAGATGCCCGCCACCCGGCTACTCCGAAGCGATGTCGAGGGCCGCGGGGAGCGTGAACGCCCCGGAGTAGAGCGCCTTGCCGATGATCGCGCCTTCGAGGCCGTTCGGCACGAGCTCGCGCAGCGCCCGGAGGTCGTCGAGGGTCGAGATGCCGCCGGAGGCGACCACGGGCTGGTCGGTGCGGTCGCAGACCTCGCGGAGGAGGTCGACGTTCGGCCCCTGCAGCGTGCCGTCCTTCGTGACGTCGGTCACCACGTACCGGGCACAACCGGCTTCCTCGAGGCGGTCGAGGACCTCCCACAGGTCGCCGGCGTCCTCCGTCCAGCCACGGCTCGCGAGCGTCGTGCCGCGGACGTCGAGGCCGACGGCGATCTGCTCGCCGTACTTCCGGATCACACGGGCGGCCCACTCCGGGTTCTCGAGGGCGGCCGTACCGAGGTTCACGCGCGCGGCCCCCGTCGCCAGCGCAGCCTCGAGCGAGGCGTCGTCGCGGATCCCGCCGGAGAGTTCGACGGCGACGCCCTCGACCTCGTGCACGGCGTGCGCGATGACCCGGCGGTTGTCACCGCGGCCGAACGCGGCGTCGAGGTCGACGAGGTGGATCCACTCCGCGCCCTGGTCACGCCAGGTGCGGGCCGCCGACACCGGGTCGCCGTACGAGGTCTCGCTGCCGGCTTCGCCCTGGGTGAGGCGGACCGCCTGACCGTCGACGACGTCCACGGCGGGGAGCAGGACGAGGGGCGGGGTGGCGATGAGGTCGGTCATGGTCCTGTCGGTTTCGTTGCGGGTCGTGCTGGGGGCGCTCAGAGCGAGTCGACCCAGTTGCGGAGCAGCCGGATGCCCGGCTCCCCCGACTTCTCCGGGTGGAACTGGGTCGCGGTGAGCGGGCCGTTCTCCACGGCGGCCACGAACCGCTGCCCGTGCTCGGCCCACGTCAGCCGCGGGGCACGGAACGGGCCGTACGCCTCGAGCGGGAAGTCGGTCACGCCGTACGAGTGCACGAAGTAGAACCGCTCGTCGTGGAGACCGTCGAAGAGCACGGAGTCCTCCGGCGCCTCGACCGTGTTCCACCCCATGTGCGGCAGGACCTCGGCCTGGATCTCCTCGACCGTGCCCGGCCACTGCCCGAGCCCCGCGACGTCGGCGCCGCGCTCGATGCCCCGCGAGAACAGCACCTGCATGCCGACGCAGATGCCGAGCACCGGACGGCCGCCCGCCAGACGGTGGTCGACGATCTCGCCGCCCTGCACCCCTTCGAGCTGGTCGATCACGGCGGCGAACGCGCCGACGCCGGGCACGAGCAGCCCGTCGGCCCGCAGCGCCGCCTGCTTGTCGGCGGTCAGCGTGACGTCGGCTCCGGCGCGTTCCAGGGCCTTGGCCGCGGAGTGCACGTTGCCCGACCCGTAGTCGAGGACGACGACGTTCGGCTTGGCGCCCCCGGTGTTCGCGCCCCCGGCGTTCGTGCCCCCGGTCACAGCGCGCCCTTCGTGGAGGGGATGCCGTCGACGCGCGGGTCGAGCTCGACCGCCCTGCGCATCGCCCGGGCGAACGCCTTGAACTCGGCCTCGGCGATGTGGTGCGGGTCGCGGCCCTCGAGCAGGCGGACGTGCACGGTGATGCCGGCGTTGAACGTGATCGCCTCGAACACGTGGCGGACCATCGAGCCCGTGAAGTGCCCGCCGATGCGGTGGAACTCGAAGCCGGCGGGCTCCCCCGTGTGCACGAGGAACGGACGGCCCGAGACGTCCACGACGGCCTGGGCCAGTGCCTCGTCCAGGGGCACGAGGGCGTCACCGTAGCGGCCGATGCCGGAGCGGTCGCCCAGTGCCTGCTTGATCGCCTGGCCGAGCACGATGCCGGTGTCCTCGACCGTGTGGTGCACGTCGATGTGGGTGTCCCCCGTCGAGCGCACGCGGAGGTCGATCAGGGAGTGCTTGCTGAACGCCGTCAGCATGTGGTCGAAGAACGGCACGCTCGTCGAGATGTCGGACGTGCCGGTGCCGTCGAGGTCGAGCTCGAGCTCGATGCTCGACTCGCTCGTGCTCCGGCTGATCGTGGCGGTGCGCGCGGTCATGCTGCAACCCTAACCGGCGGCTGATCGGCGGCGACGCGGCGCATGGCGTCGAGGAAGGCCGTGGTCTCCTCTTCGGTGCCGGCGCTCACCCGCAGGTGGTTCGGGATGCCGAGGTCGCGGACGATGACGTCCTGTTCGAGCAGGGCCTCGAACGCGGCGTGCGGGTCGGCCACGCCGCCGAACAGGACGAAGTTCGACCAGGTCTCGTACGTGCGGTAGCCCATCGCCCGGAGTTCCGTGACCATGCGGTCGCGCTGCTGCTTGATGTCGTCGACCATCGCGAGCATCTCCGGCGCGTGCCGGAGCGCCGCGACCGCTGCCGCCTGGGTCAGGACGGACAGGTGGTACGGCAGCCGGACGAGGCGGATCGCGTCGATGACGGCCGGGTGGGCGGCCATGTACCCGACGCGGGCACCGGCGAACGCGAAGGCCTTGCTCATGGTGCGGGACACGACGAGACGCTCGCGACCGGGGAGCAGCGTGAGCGCACTCGGAACGTCGGCCGGCATGAACTCGGCGTACGCCTCGTCCACCATCACGATGCCGTCGGTCGCGTCGTACGCGGCCTCGATCGTCTCGATCGGCAGCGGGGTCCCCGTCGGGTTGTTCGGGCCGCAGAGGAACACGATGTCGGGCCGGTGCTCGCGGATCGCGGCGACGACCGTCTCGGGTGCGATGCGGTACTCGTCGTCACGCTGCGCCGGGATCCACGTCGTGCCCGTGCCCGAGGCGAGGATCGAGTGCATCGAGTAGGTGGGCGGGAAGCCGAGCACGGTGCGGCCCGGACCGCCGAAGGCCTGGAGCAGCTGCTGCAGGACCTCGTTCGAACCGTTCGCGGCCCAGATCTGCTCGGCGGTGAGGTCGTGCTGGAGGTAGTCCGCGAGCGACTGACGCAGCTCGGTGAACTCACGGTCGGGGTAGCGGTTCACGGTCGCGAGTGCCTGTCGGATCGACGCGACGATGTCCTCGGCCACGTCGGCGGGCACCGGATGCGTGTTCTCGTTGACGTTGAGCTGCACGCGGACGTGCTTCTGCGGGGCGCCGTACGGGCTCTGCCCGCGCAGGTCGTCTCGGATCGGGAGGTCTTCGAGCGTGAATGCCACCGATCCATCGTAGGCCGCGTGGCCGGTCGGGAGACCGGCCGTCCGGACGGTGCTCAGGTCCGCTACTTCGTCGAGGCGTACTTCGCGGGGATCGCGATCTGCTCGCCGGCCTGCAGCCCGGAACCGTCGAGGGCGTTGAGGCTGATGACGTCCTGCACGAAGTCGCGCGGGTCGGCGTTCGGCGCGGTCTCCTCCGCCAGCTGCCAGAGCGTCTCGCCCGGCTGGATGGTGACGGTGTCGAAGTGGACGTTCGCCTGGGTGTTGCCGGCGGACGCCTGCCCGCCGTTCAGCACGGCGAGGGCGACGCCCAGGAGCAGTGGGATCGCGGCGAGCGTCGTGAGGACGATCCGACCGCGACGCGTGAGACGCAGGCGCGTACGCACGGCGGGCGACGCAGTGCGCTGGAGGTCAGCGATGGCGATGGTGCTCATGTCGTTCTTGCCTTCCCGTTCGGATGAACCGAAGTCCTGTACCGAACATAGTTTCGAATGCGAGGCCGCACAAGTCCTGTGCGGAGATTTCCGGGGGGATTTCTGCCGACACGCTCGAACAGGTGTTTGTCCGGTCACGATCGGTCGGATACTGTTTCGATCGACTGGGACGAGTCAAGCGGGGACCACCGACATTCCCGTGGGCACGGCCTCGGCACCGACGAAGGGCGAGACGACGTGGCGGACGAACTGCGGGGCCAGAAGCCGTTGACGGCGAAGCAGCAGGCGATCCTCGACGCGATCCGTGCGTCGATCGCCAGCCGGGGGTACCCGCCGAGCATGCGCGAGATCGGTGACGCCGCGGGCCTCTCCTCGCTGTCGAGCGTCTCCCACCAGCTCGGGCAGCTCGAGCTCGGCGGCTGGATCCGCCGCGACCCGAACCGCCCGCGTGCGCTCGAGGTCCTCGTGGACGAGCCGACCCCCGACGTCGAGGGGCCGGACGTCGACGCCACCACCCTCGTGCCGCTCGTCGGGCGCATCGCCGCCGGTGTCCCGATCACCGCCGAGCAGCACGTCGACGAGATCGTGCCGCTCCCCCGTCAGCTCGTCGGCACGGGCGACCTCTTCATGCTCAAGGTCGTCGGCGAGTCGATGATCGACGCCGCGATCTGCGACGGGGACTGGGTTGTCGTCCGGTCACAGCAGACGGCTGAGAACGGGGACATCGTCGCCGCCATGCTCGACGAGGAAGCGACCGTCAAGGTCTTCCGGCAGCGCGACGGCCACACGTGGCTGCTGCCGCGCAACACGGCGTTCGAGCCGATCCTCGGCGACGCGGCGACCGTGCTCGGCAAGGTCGTGGCGGTCCTCCGCTCGGTCTGACCCGGCGTCCGTCAGCGGAGCCGCACGGCACGACGCGGGGCGAGCGGGGTCAGCCGACGACGCCCCGCCCCACGCGGCCGCGAGCCGGCGGGGCGGACCCGCGCCGCGCCTCCAGGCCGACGCTGCTGCCGCTCAGCGCTCCCTCAGGACGCGACGGGCGCGACCACGAACGGGTCGAGCTCGGCGACCTGGCGCTGGAAGACCCGCACCTGCAGGCGGGTGCCGTCCTCGACGTAGTCGACGGCCTCCACCGCTCCCGCGTCGTGCAGCGACGACACGAGGTCTCCGCGGTCGTACGGGATCACGACGGTGAGCGACACGTCGGGTTCGGGGAGCCGGGCCTCGATCGCCTCGAGCAGGTCCCGGATGCCCTCGCCCGTGCGCGCCGAGACGAACACGGCGTCGGGGACGAGGCCCACCAGCACGAGCCGCTGCGACTCGTCGATGAGGTCGGACTTGTTGAACGCGACGACCTCGGGGATGTCCCTGGCTCCCACGTCTCCGATGACGTCCCGGACGGTCGCCAGCTGGGCGGCGGGGTCCGGGTGTGAGCCGTCGACGACGTGCACGATGACGTCCGCCTCGCCCACCTCCTCGAGCGTGGACCGGAACGCCTCGACGAGCTGGTGCGGCAGGTTCCGGACGAAGCCCACGGTGTCCGCGAAGGTGTACTCGCGCCCCTTGGCGGAGCTCGTCCGGCGCACGGTCGAGTCCAGCGTGGCGAACAGCTGGTTCTGCACGAGCACGCCCGCGCTCGTCAGCCGGTTGAGCAGCGATGACTTGCCGGCGTTGGTGTACCCGGCGATCGCGACGCTCGGAACCTCGTTGCGGTTGCGCTCGGCGCGCTTCGCCTCACGCGCGGGACGGAACGAGGCGATCTGCCGGCGGAGCTTCGACATCCGGGTGTGGATGCGACGTCGATCGAGTTCGATCTTGGTCTCACCGGGACCACGCGAGCCCATGCCCGCACCGCCGGAGACCTGACCACCGGCCTGTCGGGACATCGACTCACCCCAACCGCGGAGTCGCGGGAGGAGGTACTCGAGCTGTGCGAGCTCGACCTGCGCCTTGCCCTCCCGGCTCTTCGCGTGCTGGCTGAAGATGTCGAGGATGACGGCGGTGCGGTCGATCACCTTGACCTTCACCACGTCCTCGAGCGCACGACGCTGGGACGGCGCGAGTTCCGTGTCCGCGATCACCGTGTCGGCCCCGGTGGCCTTGACGATCATCGCGAGTTCCTCGGCCTTGCCCTTGCCGAGGTACGTCGACGGGTCGGGGTTCGGTCGGCGCTGCAACAGCCCGTCGAGCACCACGGCCCCCGCGGTCTCGGCGAGTGCGGCGAGTTCGCGGAGCGAGTTCTCGGCGTCGGCGGCGTCGCCGTGCGGGTACACGCCGATGAGGACGACCTGCTCGAGCCGGAGCTGCCGGTACTCGACCTCGGTGACGTCCTCGAGCTCGGTCGAGAGGCCGGCGACGCGGCGGAGGGCCGCACGGTCCTCGCGGTCGTACTGGTCGCCGTCACCCGTCCATTCGCGGTCGTCGACCGATCGTGTCTGGATCGCCTGCGCCGGCGCGAAGATCGATGAGGGTGCTTTCGAGTCCGCGTTGCGCAGGACCCGTTCGACGACACCGGCAGCGCTGTCGTCGATCGTTGGTCGGTCGTTCTCGTGGGAGTCCGTCATGCTGTCCACAGGGTACCGCTGCCGCGCCCGGGACACACGGGGTTCCCGGTACGGTTCATCCATGGCGAACGACCACTACTTCTCTGCGAGCCCGTCGTCGGAGACCCGCGAGCGCCAGGTCCACGTGACACTGGCCGGCCGGCCCCTCACGTTGACGACGGCCGCAGGGGTGTTCAGCCCGGACGGCATCGACCGTGGCACGCGCGTCCTGCTCGGTTCCGTTCCGCCGCCCGCGCGCGACGGCGCACTGCTCGACGTCGGCTGCGGCTGGGGTCCGATCGCGATCACCATGGCGCTCGAGTCCCCCGATGCGCAGGTGTGGGGCGTTGATGTCAACGAGCGGGTCCTCGGCCTGGCCCGGGCGAACGCGGCGGCCGCGGGAGCCGGCAACGTCACGATCGCGCTGCCGGACGACGTCCCCACGGGCCTGCGGTTCCGGACCATCTGGTCGAACCCGCCGATCCGCGTCGGCAAGGACGAGTTGCACCAGATCCTGCTCACGTGGCTCCCCCGGCTCGAGCTCGGCGGCGACGCATGGCTGGTCGTGTCGAAGGACCTGGGCGGTGACTCGCTGCAGCGCTGGCTGCGGGACGCCCTCGATCCGGGCTTCCACGTGGCACGTGCCTCGACCGACAAGGGCTTCCGCGTCCTGCGGGTCCATCGCGCCGCGGAGTAGCGAGGCAGCGGCGCCGGACGGGAGGCGCTGCCCACGTGACCGACGTCGGCGCGGCGATCCGCGCCTCCAGTCCGGTGAACGTGGTCGGGTCAGACCGTCAGGTCACCCGAGAAGACGAGTTCCGCCGGACCGGAGAGCGCGACGTGCTCGCCGTCCTCCGCCGCGAACATCCGAACCGTGACGACCCCGCCGGGCACCCGCACGCGCCAGGTGTCGGGCGCGCCGTTGCCGGCCCAGTACCGCGTGGCCAGCGCGGCCGCGACGGCACCGGTGCCGCACGACAGCGTCTCGCCGCTGCCCCGCTCGTGCACGCGCATCGTGATCTGCCCGACACCGTCCTGGACGAGCGGGTCGCCGGGCAGGACGAACTCGACGTTCGCGCCGTCCGCCGGCACGGGGTCGAGGACGGGGACGTACGTCAGGTCGACGTCGGCGAGTTCGTCCTCGGTCGCGACGGCGACGACCACGTGCGGGTTGCCGACGTCGATGCCGAGACCGGGGCGGGCGTTGTCGAGGTTCTTCGCGCGGACGAGCACGTCGTCGGAACCGCCGCCCTCGATGCCGAGGCCCCACCGACCGAGGTCGGCCGAGAAGCCGTTCGTCGTGCGCTGGATGTCGACGAGACCCTTGCGGCTGCCGACGGTGAGGGTCCCCCCGGGGGCGAGGTCGACGAGACCGGACTCGGTGAGGTACCGGGCGAAGACGCGGATGCCGTTGCCGCACATCTCGGCGACGGTGCCGTCGGCGTTGTGGTAGTCCATGAACCAGGTCGCTGCCGGGTCCTCGGCCACGAGCGCCCGCCCTTCCGGCAGTGCTTCGGACCGGACGGCGCGGATGACGCCGTCGCCGCCCACACCGAAGCGCCGGTCGGCGATCGCGCGGATCCGCTCGGGGGTCAGGTCGACCGTGGCGTCGGGGTCGGCGAACAGGACGAAGTCGTTGCCGGTCCCCTGGCCCTTGGTGAAGTGCAGCTCGGTCACGGGACGATCCTACGGGCCGCTTCCGTGAGCGCGGCCCGGTCGGCGCCGGTCACGTCGAGGACCTCGGCGTCGGCGTACCGCCGGAACCAGGACACCTGCCGGCGCGCGTACTTGCGCGTCGCGATCGCGGTGGCCTCCACCGCCTGCTCGACCGTGGCGTCACCGCGGAGGACCTCGAGCGCCTGCGAGTACCCGATCGCCGCGCGAGCGGTCCTGCCCTGTTCGAGCCCGTGCTCGCGGAGCCCGCGGACCTCGTCCACGAGGCCGGCGCCGAACATCCGCGCCGCCCGCGCGTGCAGGCCGGCGACGAGCTGCGCGCGTTCCCGGTGCAGGTGCAGGATCCGCGCGGGTCGCCATGCGCGCGGCGCGGACGGGAGGCTCGGGGTCACGACCTCGGATCGGCTCGCGATCTCGAGTGCCCGGATCAACCGCCTGGGGTTGCGTGCGTCGATCGTGGCCGCGGCCGCGGGATCGAGCGCCCGGAGTCGCTCGAGCAGGATGCCCGGGCCCAGTTCCTCGTGCTCGCGTTCGAGTCGTGCGCGCAGCTCGGGATCGGTGCCGGGGAACGCGAGGTCGAACAGGACGGCGGACACGTACAGGCCACTTCCGCCGACGAGCACGGCGACGCCGCCCCGCTGGTGGACGGCCTCGATGTCGGCGCGGGCGTCCCGCTGGTAGGCGGCGACGCTGGCTTCGTCCGTGACGTCGAGGACGTCGAGCTGGTGGTGCCGGATGCCGCGCCGATCCTCGACCGTGAGCTTCGCCGTCCCGATGTCCATGCCGCGGTAGAGCTGCATCGCATCGGCGTTGACGACCTCCGCGTCACGACCCGAGGCACGGAGACGCTCGGCGATCGCGATGCCGAGGTCGGACTTGCCCGTGCCGGTCGCTCCGACGACGGCGATCAGATCGGCGTCGAGGCGCTCGTCGGGCAGGGTCGCCGGGGCATCGCGGTGCCCGTCGGACGCCTGCTCGTGCCCGTCGCCGCGCCCCGCCGGGTCAGCGGCCGACACGGAGCGTGGGCAGACCGAGCGACACCGGTCGCGGACCGTCGCCGGGCGCTGCCGGGGTCGGGACGCCGCAGCTCTCGGCCTGCGCGCGGTCCCAGGCGTCGCCCGCACGGGTCCGGCGGATCCGCAGGGGTCCCTCGTTGTCGGCGATGAGGAAGTGCGGAGCGCTCCGCGTCACCTCGACCGTCACGACGTCACCGGGGCGCGGGACCTCGGACCCCTCCGGCACGGCGAAGTGCACGAGTCGGGAGTCCTCCGCGCGACCGGACAGCCGCCGGGTCTCGTCGTCCTTCTTGCCTTCGCCGGTGGCGACGAGCACGTCGACGCTGCGCCCGACCTGCTTTGCGTTCTCCTCGGCCGTGATGCGCTCCTGCAGCGCCGTGAGGCGTTCGTAGCGCTCCTGCACGACGTGCTTCGGGAGCTGGTCGGCCATCGTCGCCGCCGGCGTGCCCGGTCGGATCGAGTACTGGAACGTGAACGCCGAGGCGAACCGGGACCGCTCGACCACGCGAAGCGTGTCCTCGAAGTCCTCGTCCGTCTCGCCCGGGAACCCGACGATGATGTCGGTGGAGATCGCCGCGTGCGGGATCTTCGCCCGCACCCGATCGAGGATGCCGAGGAACCGTTCGCTCCGGTAGCTGCGGCGCATGGCCTTGAGGATCCGGTCCGAACCGGACTGCAGCGGCATGTGCAGCTGCGGCATCACGTTCGGGGTCTCCGCCATCGCGTCGATGACGTCGTCGGTGAACGCTGCCGGGTGCGGGCTGGTGAACCGCACGCGCTCGAGGCCCTCGATCTGGCCGGCAGCGCGCAGCAGCTTGCCGAACGCCTGCCGGTCGCCGAACTCGACACCGTAGGAGTTCACGTTCTGACCGAGCAGCGTGACCTCGATCGCACCGTCGTCGACCAGTGCCTGGATCTCGGCGAGGACGTCACCGGGGCGACGGTCCTTCTCCTTGCCGCGGAGCGACGGGACGATGCAGAACGTGCACGTGTTGTTGCAGCCGACGGAGATCGACACCCATCCGCTGTGGGTCGAGTCGCGCTTCGTCGGGAGCGTCGACGGGAAGACGTCGAGGGCTTCGAGGATCTCGATCTGCGCCTCGTCGTTGTGCCGTGCCCGCTCGAGCAGGGTCGGCAGCGAACCCATGTTGTGCGTCCCGAACACCACGTCGACCCACGGTGCCTTCTCGAGGATGACGTTCTTGTCCTTCTGCGCGAGGCACCCACCCACGGCGATCTGCATGCCGAGGTGCTCGCGCTTGATGCCCGCGAGCTGGCCCAGGTTGCCGTACAGCCGGTTGTCCGCGTTCTCGCGCACGGCACAGGTGTTGATGACGACGACGTCCGCCTGGTCGCCATCGGCGGCGACGTACCCGGCGGCCTGGAGCGAGCCACTCAGCCGTTCGGAGTCGTGCACGTTCATCTGGCACCCGTAGGTGCGGACTTCGTAGGTGCGGGGGCGCGCTTCGACGGTGGCCATGGTCGTCCCAGTGTAAAACCGTCGACCGCTACTCGAAGCGCACGGATCCGCGCGGACCGCCGGGTGACCGTCCGCCGCCGTCGAGGGCCCGCTCGACCGCGATCCGGACGACGCCGCCGTTGTAGCCCTTGCGCATCAGGAACCCCGAGAGCCGCCGCTCGGCCGTCGCCCGGTCGAGCCCGCGGAGCTGTCCCGCACGCTTCTGCGCGAGTTCGATCGCGCGGATGAACTCGTCGTCCTCGTCGTCGGCGGCCGCGTCGAGAGCGGCGTCGATCGCGACCTGGTCGATGCCGCGACGCCGGAGTTCGGCGACCACGCCCTGGCGGCCGAGGCCCTTCCGGTCGTGCAGCCGGTCCACGAGGTCGGTCGCGAGCGCGACATCGTCGATGAGCCCCACACGGGTGAGTCGCTCGATCTCGTACTCGACGACGTCCGGGTCGAGGTCGTTCCTCGTCAGCATCGTCCGCAGTTCGGACTCACTCACACCCTTGCGACCGAGCGCGCGCATGCTGAGCCGCTCGGCGTCGGCGCGCTGCTCGTCGACCGGTCGCGGCGCGTCGGCCGGGTCGATCTCGGCGCCACCGTCGATGGCGAACACGGACGCTGTCGAGGCATCCGCCGTGCCGTCTTCGTCGTAGCCGTCCTGTTCGGCCCGAGCACTCCGGCCACTGCCGTCGCCGACGACGGGCGACAGCCACTCGGCCTGCGCACGCGTGCCCTGCCACTCGGCCTCTGCCCGCGCGCCCTGGACGGGCAGCGGGACCGGTGCATCGGCGTCGGCGTCGGCGTGGACGGGCCCGGCATCCGCGCCGGAGCGGCGACGGGACCGCGCACCGAACAGGTCGGTGACCGGTGCGAGGTCCTCGTCGCCGTGCTCGGTCGTCACGCGCCCTTGCGCTCCGCGATCTTCGGCGCGATGGAATCGACCGGCGCTTCGGCCGACTCGACCTGCGCACCCCCGACACCGAGCTTGGCGAGGATCTTGCCCTCGATCTCGGCCGCGATCTCCGGGTTCTGGATCAGGAACGAACGCGAGTTCTCCTTGCCCTGCCCGAGCTGGTCGCCGTCGTACGTGTACCAGGCGCCCGACTTCTTGACGATGCCGTGGTCCACGCCGAAGTCGAGCAGCGAGCCTTCTCGCGAGATGCCCGTGCCGTACAGGATGTCGAACTCGGCCTGCTTGAAGGGCGGCGCCATCTTGTTCTTGACGACCTTGACACGGGTCCGGTTGCCGACGGCGTCGGTACCGCTCTTGAGCGTCTCGATGCGTCGGATGTCGAGGCGGACTGACGCGTAGAACTTCAGCGCCTTACCGCCGGCGGTGGTCTCCGGGCTGCCGAAGAACACGCCGATCTTCTCGCGCAGCTGGTTGATGAAGATCATCGTGGTCTGCGTCTGGTTGAGGCCACCGGCGAGCTTGCGGAGCGCCTGCGACATGAGTCGTGCCTGGAGACCGACGTGGGAGTCACCCATCTCGCCTTCGATCTCGGCACGGGGCACGAGCGCGGCCACGGAGTCGACGACGACGAGGTCGATGGACCCCGAACGGACGAGCATGTCCGCGATCTCGAGCGCCTGTTCACCGGTGTCCGGCTGGGACACGAGCAGCGCGTCGATGTCGACACCGAGCTTCTTGGCGTACTCGGGGTCCAGCGCGTGCTCGGCGTCGATGAACGCCGCGATGCCGCCGGCGCGCTGGGCGTTGGCGATCGCGTGCAGCGTCAGCGTCGTCTTACCCGACGACTCGGGGCCGTAGATCTCGATGATGCGACCGCGCGGGAGACCACCGATGCCGAGCGCGACGTCGAGCGCGACCGAACCGGTCGGGATGGTGGCGACGGGGGCGCGCTCGTCCGAGCCGAGGCGCATGACCGTGCCCTTGCCGAACTGCCGGTCGATCTGTGCGAGAGCGGTCTCGAGGGCCTTCTCGCGGTCCTGGGGTGATGGCATGGGGTGCTTCCTTCGTGCTCGGTGTCGGCCGCCTGTAGGCTGTCGCGTCCACCCCGGCCGGTGGTGCAGGGCCGGTCCTTCTGCGACAAGGCATCGGGCTGTTCCCGATGACTTCGAACCTAGGGCGGGCCACCGACATCACTGCCTGCGACCGCGCGATCTGTGGACGAGTTCCTCGAACAGCTCCGCTGTGGAGGAAGCTACCACCGATCGAACACGCGTTCGAGCAACACGCCGAACAGAGTTTCGGACGACGGTGTCCGGCCGGTTCAGTCCCGAGGCTCGGCCAGCCCCTTGCCGTGCCGCTTCTCCTGCGGCACGTCCTGCGAGTCGCACAGCGCCTCCCACACCCGTCGAGCATCGATCCCCGCGTCGAGGGCGTCCGCCGCCGATCGGCCACCGAGTTCCTCGAGCACGACGTCGCGACTGACGACGGCACCGTACGCCTCACCGAACACCTGGTCGACGGCTCGCCAGAACTCACTCACGCGCATCGTTCCAGCGTAGCCACGCCGCCCCGCCCGGTACGACGAACGCCCCCGCTGGCGAACCAGCGAGGGCGTCCGGAGAGCGGTGGCGTCAGCGCACCGCGAGGTCGTTGTCGAACTCGGCGACGAGGTCGTCGGGGAGCGTGTCGGGGACCGGGGTGAGTCCTTCGACCACTGCGAGGCGGTCGCCGACCTCACGCATGATGGTCGAGATGGGGGTGTCCAGCGCGTCCGCGACGGACGCGAGGATCTCCGAGCTGGCTTCCTTCTGCCCGCGCTCGACCTCGCTGAGGTACCCGAGAGCCACGCTGGCCTTGGACGCGACCTGACGGAGGGTCCGGCCCTTCTGCAAGCGGAAGTCCCGCAGAACGTCGCCGATTTCCTGACGAACGAGAACCATGAGAACTCCTCCTCTCTGTCGTCTCCGCGCCCGCTCGGTCTGGTTGGCCGAGTTCGGGTTCAGCAACACTAGCGTTGCCGGTTGCAGCATGCTAGCCACGCCGACTGCTCTACTGCTGGAGATTGCGTGAGATGTAACCCAGCGGAAACGGGACCTATTCCCGTGCCCGGACCGTGGACGACATCCGTGCCAGGAGTTCGGAGACGGTCGCGTGCCGGATTGCGTCACGGTCTCCGTCGATGTGCAGCTCGTACGCGGTCGCCCCGTCGGCGTCGGCGAGCCCCACGAAGACCGTCCCGACCGCCTTGCCGTCCTGGGGATCGGGTCCGGCCACGCCGGTCGTACTGATCCCCCACGTGGCGGGCTCGCCGTCGATGCTGAACGCCGTCCGCGCACCCGCCGCCATCTGCCGTGCGACCTCCGGGTCGACGGCGCCGTTCGCCTCGAGCAGCGCAGGGGACACCCCCAGCAGCTCGTGCTTGATCGGCGTCGCGTACGCCACGACTCCCCCACGGACCACGGCGCTCGCCCCCGGCACGTCGACGAGCGTCGCGACGACGAGGCCACCGGTGAGCGATTCCGCGACGGCGACGGTCTGACCACGCGCGGTCAGTTCCGCGATCAGTCCCGGTGCGACCGGGACGGGAGGCGCGGCCCGCGTCGGCAGTTCGTCGTCCGTCACGCTGTGGCCCGGTTGTGCTTCCATGCCTGCCAGAGGTAGTCGATGCCGCTCAGGAGAGTTGCCAGGAACGCCGCCGTCATGAGGATGCCGTTGACCCAGTGCGCCCAGTCGCCGACGAGGTTCCACCACGGGAACAGCGCCGCGGTCAGGGCCACGGCCTGCAGCACGGTCTTGATCTTGCCGCCGCGGCTGGCCGGGATCACCCGGTCCGAGAGCACCGCGAACCGGAACACCGTGATGCCGATCTCCCGCACCATGATGAGCACCGTCACGTACCACGGCAGTTCGGCAAGGATCGAGAGGGCGACGAGCGCACCCCCGATGAGCACCTTGTCGGCGATCGGGTCGACGAGCTTGCCGAAGTCGGTGACGAGGTTCTGCCGACGGGCGATGATGCCGTCCGCACTGTCCGTGACGATCGCCACGACGAACACCACCGCCGCCCAGATGCGCAGCGGACCGTCGTGGCCGGCGTCCGCGAGCAGCAGCACGAAGAACAGCGGTGCCATCAGGATGCGCACGACCGTGATGATGTTCGCGACGTTGCCCGTCGACGCCGGGCCGGGGCCCTTGCGGAGGAGACGGCCGCGCCACGGGAAGCGTGCGCCGTGCGTGGTGTCCGTGCTGTCCGAGGCGGTCATCGCACTCACTCCCTGCCCGTCAGTCCCCACGCGTCCTCATCGGGCTCGTCGTGCACCTCATCGTACCCGCGGGTCATGTCGCCCACCGGGTCGACGCCGTAGCGGTCACCGTCGCCGTCGTCGGACGGCGGAGGGGTCGGGACGGCCGGGGCCGCGGCCGACGGCGGCTCCTCGCCGCGCAGCTTCGCCAGCACGGCCGGGAGTTGGTCCGCCGTGACGAGCACGTCGCGGGCCTTCGACCCCTCCGACGGTCCCACGATGTCGCGAGACTCCATGAGGTCCATGAGGCGACCGGCCTTGGCGAAGCCGACGCGGAGCTTGCGCTGGAGCATCGAGGTGGACCCGAACTGCGTCGACACGACCTGCTCGACGGCCGCGAGCAGCAGTTCGAGGTCGTCGCCGATGTCGGCGTCGATCTCCTTGCGCTCGACCACGGCCTGGACGTCCTGGCGGTACTCGGGGCGGGCCTGGCGGGTGACGTGCTGGACGACCTCCGCCACCTCGCTCTCCTGCACCCAGGCGCCCTGCACGCGGAGGGACTTCGAGGAGCCCATCGGCAGGAAGAGCGCGTCGCCCTGCCCGATCAGCTTGTCGGCCCCCGGCTGGTCGAGGATGACCCGCGAGTCGGTGACGCTGGTGACGGCGAACGCGATCCGCGACGGGACGTTCGCCTTGATGAGACCGGTGATGACGTCGACCGACGGCCGCTGCGTCGCGAGCACGAGGTGGATGCCCGCCGCACGCGCGAGCTGGGTGATGCGGACGATCGACTCCTCGACGTCACGGGGGGCGACGAGCATGAGGTCCGCGAGCTCGTCGACGACGACGAGCAGGTACGGGTACGGCTTGAGCTTCCGCTCGCTGCCCGCGGGCAACACGATCTCGTTGTTCTCGATCGCCTTGTTGAAGTCGTCGACGTGGCGGAACCCGAACGAGGCAAGGTCGTCGTACCGCATGTCCATCTCCTTCACGACCCACTGCAGCGCCTCGGCCGCCTTCTTCGGGTTCGTGATGATGGGCGTGATGAGGTGCGGGACGCCCGCGTAGATGGAGAGTTCCACGCGCTTCGGGTCCACGAGGACCATGCGCACCTCGGACGGCTTCGCGCGCATGAGCAGCGACGTGATCATCGAGTTGATGAACACCGACTTGCCGGAACCGGTGGAGCCGGCGACGAGCAGGTGCGGCATCTTCGCCAGGTTCGCGACGACGAACCCGCCCTCGACGTCCTTGCCGACGCCGATGGTCATCGGGTGCTTCGACTTGCGGGCGGCGTTCGAGCGGAGCACGTCGCCGAGGGAGACGGTCTCGCGGTCGGTGTTCGGGATCTCGACGCCGATCGCGCTCTTGCCGGGGATCGGCGAGAGGATGCGGACCTCGTTCGAGGCCACGGCGTACGACAGGTTCTTCGACAACGCGGTGACGCGCTCGACCTTCACGCCCGGGCCGAGCTCGATCTCGTAGCGGGTGACCGTCGGCCCGCGCGAGAACCCGGTCACCTTCGCGTCGACCTTGAACTCGGTGAGGACACCGGTGATCGCGGCGACGATGTCGTCGTTCGCCTGGCTGCGCGCCACCGACGGCGATCCCGAGCTCAGCGTGGTGGCGGCCGGCAGGCGGTACGGCGCCGACGGGTCCTCGTCGGCGCCGGCCACCGGCGGGAGACCGTCGTCCGACGCGGCGGCGTCCGGCACGGGGTCGTCTGCCGGGAGGGACGGGGAGACCACCGGGGACACGGTCGCGTCCGGCCGGACCACGTCGGGCTCGGCGGGGCGCTCCGGCACGGTGGTGCCGAAGTCGCGGAGCGCCTGCTCCGCCACCTCGAGGTCGTGCTCGACGGAGTCGTTGAGGTTGACCGAAGCGGGCTCGGCGGGAGTGTGGTCGATCAGGCCGGCGGCCGCGCCCGCGTTCGGGCTCGCGGACGGTGCCGGGGGGAGGTTCGAGGTCGCTCCGCTGATGACCGGGCTGTCGTAGGCCGGGTCTTCCTCTCGACCGGACTTGTTCCGACGCCACCACGGGATCGTGCCGCCCTCGCCGTCGCCGTCGGCCTCGGCCTTCTGGTCGTCGAAACCGAGGTCGTCGAACAGCTGGAAGTCGGTGTCGCCCTTCGTGCCGCGCTTCTTCGGCTTCGCGCGGGCCGCAGGCGCCTCGGCAACCGCCTCGTCCGCCTCGGCCGCGGGGGCCGGCGCACCGAACAGGTAGGCGTACAGCTCGTGGAGCCGACGCCCGAGCTTGTTCGGCGGGGTCTTCGTGATGATGAAGAGCGACAGGACGAGCAGCACGATCGCGACCGGCACGGCGACCCACGCAGTGGCGATCGTCACGAGCCACCCGATGACGACCCAGCCGATGACACCGCCGGCGGCCGCCAGCGCGGGCATGCCGTCGGCCGCGCTGGGCTGACCGCCGAAGACGTGGCAGAGCGACGAGATCGACACGAGCAGGAGCCCGAGGCCGATCCCGATCCGGGTGTTGTCGTGCACCGATGCCGGGTGCCGGAAGAGCCACCCGGCGAAGACGACCATGATCACGGGCAGCGCGAAGGCCAGACGGCCGAACAGCCCGCCGAACGTGTACGCGTCGAGCGCCACCGAGACGGAGTTCGTCGGGTTGAGCCACTCGACGACCGCGCCGGCGATCGCGAGGACGAACAGCAGGAACGGGAACCCGTCGCGCCGCTGGTCCTTCTCGAGGGTCTCCTTGCCGAGCAGCCGGAACATCGCGCCGAGCCCGTGCGCCATGGCGAGCCAGGCGGTCACGAGGGGGTTCTGCTCACGGAACACCGGCGTCGGTGCGGCCTGCGGCAGCTTCTTCGTCGTGGCCTGGGTGCGCGACGTCCCGCGCGTCCCGCTCCCACGGGACGACGAGGACGCGCGCGAGCGCGTGGTCGACTTGGTGCCTCCGGCCATGGGCAGAACCCTAATCCCCACTCAGGACAATCCGAGGAAGGCCCACCGGTCAGTACCGGATCGCATCGATCACCTTCACCCGCACCGCGAGGATCGCGGGCAGGAACCCGGCGAGCGCCCCGACGAACACCGCGGACCCCACGCCGACGAGCGCCGCCTCGAGCGGGAACGGTGCGCCGCCGACCTCGACACCGCTCGTGACGAGGCCGCGGACCGTCGCGTTCCCGAGCACCGCCGCACCGAGCATCACCCCGACCGCGCCGGCGACCAGCGTGCCGAGTACGTTCTCGAGCAGCACCGCGACGAAGATCCGTCCGGCCGACGCCCCGACTCCGCGCCGGATCCCGATCTCACGGATGCGCTGCCGAACGCTCACGAGGGACACGTTCAGCAGCCCCAGCCCGCCGAGCACGAGGACGAGGACTGCGACGCCGGCGATGACGTACCGCATCGCGCCGAGCGGGTCGCCTTCCACCGAGCCGGCGGCGTCCATCCGGCTGGCGTCGACCGACACGTCGCCGCCGACCGCACGCTCGGCGTCGCTCGCGATCCGGTTCGCGAGCGCCTTCGCACCGCTCTCCGGGATCCAGACCTCGAAGGTGCGCTGGTTCCCGTCGTCCGAGCCCGGGGCGACGCTCGACGTCGCGACCGAGTTCGACAGCTGGTAGAACATCGGGTCCGTGTCCCACTCCGCGGACACGTACGAGCCGACGACGACCGCCGTCACACCGGGGGCCCCGGGCAGGCGGACCGTCGGGTGGGTGACGACATCCGCACCGCCGAGCCGGTCGAGGAAGGCCTGGTTCACCACGATCGCGGGCGCGAGCCGATCGCGGTCGGACTCGGCGAACCACTTCCCCGACGCCATCCGCAGGCGGTGCATCTCGGCCCACGGCGGGTCGACGGTCATGCCCTGGACCTCGGCGACGCCGTCCGGGAACTGGATGCGCCGCGACGTGTAGGTGGCCTCGGTGGCGTACCGCACGTCGTAGCGTTCGGCTGCGGCGCGGAGTTCCCGGTCGACCGCGTCCGCCGTGGCCGGGGCCGCCGCGCCGGTCCCGTCGCCCGAGGTCGACGTACCGGTGATGCTGTACGTCGCGGGGCGACCGCCGTACTGCTCGTTGAACGCCGCCGTCACGCGCTCAGCGAGGGAGCCGAAGCCGACGACGACCGCGAGGGACGCCACCGCGATGGTGACCCCGACGAGGCTCAGGACGACGCGGCCGCGGTGCACGCGCAGCTCTTGCCACGACTCGACGAGCGTCCCGACGACCGTCGTCACCACGCGGTTCACGCGCTCACCACCGGATCCGCTGCGGCGCCGACGGTGTCGGCCGCATCCACGATCAGACCGTGGTCGATCCGGTGCACGACGTCCGCGCGCGCGGCGACCGCGGCGTCGTGGGTGATCGTCACGAGAGCCGCCCCGGTGTCGGCGGCGACGGTCTCGAGGAGTTCCATCACGACGCGGCCCGTGTCGACGTCGAGCGCCCCCGTCGGTTCGTCGGCGAGGATCAGTCGGGGAGACCGGACGAGCGCACGGGCGATCGCCACGCGCTGCTGCTCGCCGCCGGAGAGACGGTGCGGCTGCGTGTCGGCACGGTCCGCGAGACCGACACGATCGAGCATCTCCAGTGCGAGCCGTCGCCGGGCCCAGAACGCCCGCCCCGTCGCGTAGAGCAGCGGTACCTCGACGTTCTCGAGCGCGGTGCGCCCCTGGAGCAGGTTGAACTGCTGGAACACGAACCCCACGGACTCGCCGCGCATCCGGTCGCGGCGCAGGGAACCGCCGCGGCCGACCTCGACGCCGTCGAACTCGTGCACGCCCTCGGTCGGGGTGTCGAGCAGGCCGAGCACGTTGAGCAGGGTGGACTTGCCGGACCCCGACCGGCCGACGATCGTGACACGGCTGGCCGCTTCGACGTCGAGGTCGATGCCGCGCAGGATCTCCAGCATGGATCCGTCCGGCAGCTCGACCGACTTCAGCAGACCACGCACGCGGACGAGGCTCATCCGATCACCACGGAGCCGTCGTCCACCACGGAACCGTCGTCGGCGAACTCGTCGTCCGGCGCCTGTTCCTTGCCCGGCACGAACTGCAGGACGGTGTCACCCTCGGCGAGCCCGCTCTTCACCTCGACGCTCTCGCCGTCGTTCAGCCCGAGCACGATGTCCTTCTCGATGCGCTCGCCGGCGTCGTCGACCACCGTCACGACGCCCTTCTGCGCGGTGCCGTGCACAGCAGTGGTCGGGAGCGTGAGGACGCCCTCCGCCTTGCCGGCCGGGACCGCGACCGTGACCTCGAGTCCGGGGAACACGGTGACCCCGCCCGGCACGTCGCACTCGAGCTGCGTTCCACCGGTGGAGCCCGAACCGCCCGACCCGTCGCCGGACTCGTCCGACGCGGCGCCGTCCGACGGCGCCGCGCTCGTCAGCGAAAGGTGCGTGCAGGTGAACGGCGCCGGGCCGTCCTTCACCGTGACGGTCGCCTGAGACGGCCGTGCGGTCAGTCGGTACAGCTGCGCGGCGTCGAGGGTCGCGGTCGCGCGGTAGGCCTCGGGCGCGATGCGGGCGACGGTGTCGGCAATCGCGACGGGCTGCTTCGTGACGAGGTCGAGCCCGGAGACCGTGCCGGAGGCGGGGGCGACGACGGTCGAGAAGGTCACGGTCGACGGCAGCGGTTCGCCCTGGTCGGTCGTGTCCGTGGACGGTGTCTCCACACGGACGTCGATGACCGGCGCGCCCTGCTCCACGTGTTCGCCGTTCGCGACGAACACCTTGTTGACGGTCCCCTCGACCGGGGTCCGGACGGCCGTGGACGCGACCGACCGGATCGTGCCCGTCGCCTCGACGTCGTTCACGATGTCGCCCGTGGTCACCGTGACGGTCGGGTCCTCGATCGCGCCGGTCGGGGCCGCATCCTCACCCTCGGACTGGGCCGCGAAGAACGCGAGGCGGACGAGGGACACCGCGATGGCGGCGAACAGGAGGAACTTCAGGCCGGGCCACACCCAGCGACGCAGGACGGTCACACCGGAATACTAGCGTCTGAAATGGCAGCACATGACCAAGGTGCCCGGACGCGACCGGAGGCACGGCGCGCGTCCCTCGGGAACGCGCGCCGTGCCTCCAGGAAGGGGTGCGCGTCAGCGCTACGCCTCGATGACCACCGGGACGATCATCGGCCGGCGGCGGTGCTTGGTGTTGACCCAGCGCCCCACGGTCCGGCGCACGACCTGCTGGAAGGCGTGACCGTCCCGCGTGCCGTTCGCGGCGGCTTCGGCGAGGGCCTTCGCGATCTGCGGGCGGACCTCGTCGAAGACCGACTCGTCCTCGGCGAAGCCACGCGACTGGATCTCCGGACCGACGACGCACTGGCCCGTGGTGAAGTCGACCGCGCAGAAGATCGAGATGAAGCCCTCTTCCGCGAGGACCCGACGGTCCTTGAGGTCGGCGTCGGTGATCTCGCCGACGGTGGAACCGTCGACGTACACGTACCCGATGTCGAGCTGCCCGGCGACCGTCGCGACGCCGTCCTTGAGGTCGACGACGATGCCGTCCTGCCCGAGGATCACGTTGCGCGGCGGCACACCCGTCTGGATCGCCAGGTCGGCGCTCGCGTAGAGGTGACGGTGCTCGCCGTGGACCGGCAGCACGTTCCGCGGCCGCAGGATGTTGTAGCAGTAGAGGAGTTCGCCGGCGGACGCGTGGCCGGAGACGTGCACCTTCGCGTTGCCCTTGTGCACGACCTTCGCGCCGAGCTTCGTCAGTCCGTCGATGACCCGGTAGACCGCGTTCTCGTTGCCCGGGATGAGCGAGGACGCGAGGATGACGGTGTCGCCCTCGCCGATCTCGATCTGGTGCTCGAGGTTCGCCATGCGCGCCAGGACGGCCATCGGCTCGCCCTGCGACCCGGTCGACATGTAGACGATCTGGTCGTCGGGGACGTTCTTCGCCTTCTTCGTGTCGATCAGGACGTCGTCCGGTACCCGGAGGTAGCCGAGCTCGGCGGCGATGTTCATGTTCCGGATCATCGAGCGACCCATGAACGCGACCTTGCGGTTCGCGGCCGCGGCGGCGTCGAGGACCTGCTGCACGCGGTGCACGTGCGACGAGAAGCTCGCCACGACGACCTTCTTGCGGGCGCGCGTGATGATGTTCTCGAGGACGGGTCCGATGTCCCGCTCGGGCGCGGTGAAGCCCGGCACGTCCGCGTTCGTCGAGTCCGGCAGGAACAGGTCGACGCCCTGCTCGCCGAGGCGGGCGAACGCACGGAGGTCCGTGATGCGGTCGTCGAGCGGGAGCTGGTCCATCTTGAAGTCGCCCGTGTGCAGGACCCGACCGGCGGGGGTCGTGATCGAGACGGCGAGTGCGTCCGGGATGGAGTGGTTGACGGCCACGAACTCGAGGTGGAACGGGCCGATCTGCTCGGTCTGGTCCTCGGCCACGACGAGCGTGTACGGCTTGATCCGGTGCTCCTTGAGCTTCGCCTCGACGAGGGCCAGCGTCAGCGTGGAGCCGATCAGCGGGATGTCGTCGCGGAGCTTGAGGAGGTACGGGACGGCACCGATGTGGTCCTCGTGACCGTGCGTGAGCACGACGCCGAGGACGTCGTCGAGGCGGTCCCGGATCGGCGCGAAGTCCGGCAGGATCAGGTCGACCCCGGGCTGGTGCTCCTCGGGGAAGAGCACACCGGCGTCGACGATGAGCAGCTTGCCCTCGTACTCGTAGACGGTCATGTTGCGACCGATCTCACCGAGTCCCCCGACGGGGATGACGCGGAGGGTGCCGGCTTCGAGCGGCTGCGGTTCGGAGATCTGTGTGGGCATTCGGTCCTACGGATTCGGGCGACGCGCGTCCTGCGCGCCGCGGTGTTCGACTAGCGGGTGGTGCCTGGCACCTTCGGCAGAGCGCCACCGGCCGCTGCGTTGCGGTCGGGGCGGAAGTTGGAGAAGTCGGCGCCGGGGATGTCCCGGACGGCTTCGAGCGAGGTCTCGATGGCGTACGCCTCGGAGTCCTCGGGACCGACGAGCGGCAGACGGACGCGCGGGCTGCCGATCCGGCCGAGCCCGTGCAGGACGTACTTCGCCGCGACCGTACCGGGCACGTGCGTCATCACGGCGCGGACGAGCGGTTCGACGCGCTTGTGCTCGGCGGTCGCGGTCGCGAGGTCGCCGCGGTTCACGGCGTCGACGATGGTGCGGTACGGCGTCGACGTGATGTTCGCGGTCACACCGATGAGGCCGGTGGCACCGATCGCCAGGTGCGGCAGCACGTTCGTGTCGTCGCCGGAGAAGTACATGAGATCGGTGTTGTTGAGCACCCGGGACACCTCGGCGAAGTCGCCCTTGGCGTCCTTCACGGCGAGGATGTTGGGGTGGTGCGAGGCGCGCACGATCGTCTCGTACGTGATCGGGATGCCCGTGCGACCGGGGATGTCGTACAGGATGACCGGCAGGTCGGTGGCGTCGGCGATCATCCGGAAGTGGGTGAGCACGCCCGCCTGGGTCGGCTTGTTGTAGTACGGGGTGACGATCATCACACCGTCGGCGCCGGCCTTCTCGCTCTGCTTGTAGAGGTGGATCGCGTGCGCGGTCTCGTTCGAGCCGCCGCCGGTGATGATCTTCGCGCGGCCCGCGGCGACGGACTTGCCGACCTCGACCAGACGGAGCTTCTCGGGGTCGGTGAGGGTGGACGTCTCACCGGTCGTGCCGGTCACGACGATGCCGTCGGCACCGGCGGTGATGCAGTCGTCGATGTGCTGCTCGACACCGGGCCAGTCGACCTCGCCGTCAGCCGTGAACGGGGTCACGAGGGCGACGAGGACCTGACCGAAGGGATTCTCACGCGGGGACACGGGCACCAGCGTACCGGGGATGCGCCGCGGTTCGGCCGTCCGCGTGCACGGTGGCCGTCCGTCGGTACCCGGCATTATGCGGCCTGGAGGCGCGGCTCGCCCCCGTCACGCCCGTCGCCACTCCAGGAAGCGGTAGCGGGTGCCCTCGTTGCGGGTCTCCTGCCACGGCCCCTCGTCGACGAGGACCCACGCGTCGTCGAAGGACGGTGCGACGGTGTCGCCCGGCACGTCGACGTCGATCACCGTCTCGGAGACGCGGTCGGCGAAGGGCATCGCCGCGGCGTACACCTGCCCACCGCCGATGACCCACACGGGTTCGTCGGTGTCGAGTGCCGTGGCGAGGTCGTGCACCACCTCGGCGCCGTCGGCAGCCCACTCCTCGTCGCGGGTCAGCACGACGTTGCGGCGGCCGGGCAGCGGTCGGAAGCGCTCGGGCAGCGAGTCCCAGGTGCGGCGCCCCATCACGACGGTGGCGTCACCGGTGACGAGCCGGAAGTGGGTGAGGTCCTCGGGCACGTGCCACGGCATCCCGCCGTCGGCACCGATCACGCCGTTCACCGACCGAGCCCAGACCATGCCGACGCCCCGGACGGGCTCGGACCAATCGGCGGCGGAACCCATCAGACCGCGACCGCGGCCGTGATCGCCGGGTGGTGGTGGTAGCCGACGACCGTGAAGTCCTCGTACTCGTAGTCGTCGATCGAGTCGCGCGGGGCGAGCTCGAGCGTCGGGAGCGGGTAGGCCGTGCGGGACAGCTGCTCCTCGACCTGCTCGACGTGGTTGTCGTAGATGTGGCAGTCGCCGCCGGTCCACACGAAGTCACCGACGCCGAGCCCGGTCTGCGCCGCGATCATGTGGGTGAGCAGCGCGTAGGAGGCGATGTTGAACGGGACGCCGAGGAACATGTCCGCGCTGCGCTGGTAGAGCTGGCACGAGAGCTTCCCGTCGACGACGGAGAACTGGAAGAAGGCGTGACACGGGGCGAGCGCCATGTCCGGCACGTCGGCGACGTTCCACGCCGAGACGATGAGCCGGCGCGAGTCCGGGTTCGTCCTGATCTGCTCGATGACCTGGGCGATCTGGTCGATGTGCTCCCCCGACGGCGTCGGCCACGAGCGCCACTGCACGCCGTAGACCGGACCGAGGTCGCCGTTCTCGTCCGCCCACTCGTTCCAGATGCGGACACCGTGCTCCTGCAACCACCGGGCGTTGCCGTCGCCGCGGAGGAACCAGAGCAGCTCGTACGCGACGGACTTGAAGTGCACGCGCTTGGTCGACACGAGCGGGAAGCCCTTCGACAGGTCGTAGCGGAGCTGCGCGCCGAACAGGCTGCGCGTCCCGGTGCCGGTGCGGTCGCCCTTGGGCGCTCCCTCGACGAGGACGCGACGCAGCAGGTCCTCGTAGGGGGTCGCGACGGTGGGGTCGGGCTGCACGATCTCGCTGTCGGTCACACACAGAAGACTACGTCGGCATGAGTAGCGTTGCGGGCAAGGAGGCGCACATGGCGGAACCGCCGCTCTCGATCCTGGTGGCCGGCGCGTCCGGCTTCATCGGCACACCCCTCGTCCGCGAGCTGCGCGAGGCCGGTCACCACGTGACCACCCTGGTCCGCCGTGAACCCCGCACCGCGACCGAGTTCCGCTGGTCCCCCGGCACCCGGCACCTCGACCCGGCGATCGTCGACGGCGCCGACGTGGTGGTCAACCTCGCGGGCGCGAACATCGGCAGGCTCCCGTGGACCGAGACGTACGAGCAGGAGATCCTCCGGTCGCGCGTGACCGCCGCCGAGACCCTCGTGGAGGCGATGCGCCACGCCGCCGTACCACCCCCGCTGTTCCTGTCCGGTTCGGCGTCCGGCGTCTACGGTGACCGGCCCGCCGACGTCCTGCACGACGACGCCGCCGCGGGGACCGGGTTCCTCGCAGAGGTGTGCACCGCGTGGGAGGCCGTTGCGGACGCCGCCCCCGACGGCGTCCGCGTCGTCACGCTCCGCACCGGCATCGTCGTGGGTCAGGGCGGAGGTGCGCTCGCTCCCCTCGTCGCGCTGACGAGGGCAGGACTCGGCGGACGGCTCGGGACCGGCGGCCAGCACTGGCCGTGGATCGCGCTCGACGACGAGGTCGGCGCGATCGTGCACCTGGCCACGAGCACCGACGCTGCGGGTGTCACCGGTCCGGTGAACCTCGCCGGTCCCGAGCCCGCCACCTCCGACCGCATCACCAGGCGCGTCGCCGAGGACCTGCACCGGCCGTACCTGTTCCGCATCCCGGAGTTCGCGCTCCGCCTGCTCCTGCGGCAGGCGGCCGACGAGATGCTGCTGTCGAGTCAGCAGATGGTTCCGACGAAGCTCCTGGAGTCCGGGTACGTCTTCCGGTACGCGCGCGCCGAGGACGCGGTCGACGCGGTCTTCTGACCCGGCCCTGTCCGGACGGGAGGCGCGTCACGGGCCCGCTCCGCCTCCGGTCCGTCAGACGCGTGCCCTGGTGAGCGCTTCGCGCATCGCGGCACGCGCCCGCTTGCGGTCACCGGCGGCGTCGTACACGACGCCGAGTCGGTACCAGCCGCGCCAGTCCGACGGGTCGGTCTCGACGGCCGCCTTGTACGTGGGGAACAGCTCGTCCGCGGCCTCGCGCGTCGGACGCCCCGAGGGCCGCACCGGGACGACGTCCGCCGGTGCCCCGCCCTCGCCTTCGAGCCGCGCGCCGAGCCGGGTGATGCGGACGCCGAACCGGAACTCGAGCACGAGCAGCAGCGCCCCGATCGCGGCGACGACGAACAGCGCGACGCCGATGCCGATGCCGATCGGGATGCCCGTCGCGATGAACGCCACCGCGCGCTGCCCGACCAGGACGATGTACAGCGCGAGCAGGACCGCCATGAGGCTGGCGCCCCAGAACGGCGAGCGGAGGGAGCGGGTGAGGCGCACGACGGATCAGCCGATGCCGAGGACGCTGCCGAGCCCGACCGTCAGGCCGCGCATCGACCCCACGGCGGACAGCGCCGCGCGGACGCCGGCCACGTAGGCGACGTCGTCGTTCGTGTCGTGGCGGATCGTCAGGGTCTCGCCGGGGCCGCTCAGCAGGACGTCCTGCACCGCCTTCACGCCGGGCAGGCGGAGCGAGTGGATCGGGACGCTCGCGACCTGCTGGCCGCGGGCACGCTGGTCGACGTGCGGTGCCTCGACCGGGCCGACGTCGCGACGTGCCTCGGCGATGAGCTCGGCGGTGCGGACGGCGGTGCCCGACGGGGAGTCGATCTTGCCGGCGTGGTGCGTCTCCACGATCTCGACCGAAGGGAACCAGGGCGCCGCGATCGTGGCCAGGTGCGTGCCGAGGACGGATCCGATCGAGAAGTTCGGGACCACGAACACGCCCTGCTCCGGACGCGCCTCGAGCCCGGCGCGGAGCTTCGCCAGGCGGTCCCCCGACCAGCCGGAGGTCCCGACGAGCACGTTCGCACCGCTCGCGAGGGCGTTGTCCACGATCGCCGGGCTCAGCGCCGGGACGGTCACGTCCACCACGACCGCCGCTCCCCCGAAGACCGACGGGCCGGCCTCGTGGGCGCCGTCCTTGGACGACAGGCTCGCGACGAGCTCGAACTCCGGGAGTTCCTCGACGACGGAGGCCACGAGGCCCCCGAGACGACCGGTGGCGCCGACGACGGCGACGGGAGTGACCATGCCCACCATCCTAGGATCGACGCATGACGCTCGAGGTCAGGACCGTACCGGCAGACATCCCCGAGGTCGACGACCTGCTCGACGCCTACCTCGACGAGCGCGAGGCGACGTTCCCCGCCGCGCAGGGCTCCTACTCGCGGAAGCGCACCCCGGCCGCCGAGTTCACGCCGCCGAACGGCACCTTCGTCGTGGCGTACGACGGTGGGCATCCGGTGGGGTGCGGCGGGCTGCGGCGGATCCCGGACGACGGCGTCGACGTCCGGTTCGAGGTGAAGCACGTCTTCGTCACCGCAGACCGTCGCGGGCGCGGCGTCGCCACCGCCCTGATGGACGCGCTCGAGGCCGGGGCCGCGGAGCTCGGGGCGACGGCGATCGTGCTCGACACCAACGACTCCCTCGTCGCCGCGGGGTCGATGTACCGCGGCCGCGGGTACGACCGGGTCGAACCGTTCAACGACAACCCGAACGCGACCGCCTGGTACCGCAAGTCGGTGGGCTGAGGTGATCCGCGCCTCCTGGACGACACGCGCCGTCCGGAGCCGCTAGACGGGCTGGTCGACGGGCAGGCCGGTACGGAGCTCCACCGGCAGGTGCGCCAGGTCGTTGAGCGCCACGACCTCGGCCGGCTTGGCCGAGCGGATGCGGATGATCGTCAGTGCCGTGTGGGCGACGTTGGTCCCCATCCAGCGCCACTCCGGGGCCTGGAACGCCTCGCGCACGAACCAGCCGATGACGGCGTTGTGCGTGATGAGGAGGTCGTGCCGGTCCTCGCGCGCGGGCGTGAACCACTCGGCGACGGCATCGCCCATCTGGGCCTGCCCGGCGATCACCTCTTCCTCGGTGATCGACCCGTAGAAGGCCTTGTAGGCGCTCGGCATCTCCGGGGTCGGCCCGGACGGGATGCAGTCGAAGAGGAGCGTCGACGGCTCCGGCTCGATCGCCGGGAGCCGCTGCGCGAGGAACGACGCGGTCTCGCTCGGCGCCTCGAGCGGCGAGTGGTACACGCCGTCGAAGGGCACGCCGCCGAGCCGGTCCGCCACGAGCATCGCCTGCCGCTTGCCACGCTCCGAGAGCTTGCCGTCCCGCAGCCCGTGTTCCGCGTCCTGGTGTTCCCCGTGCCGGACGAGGTAGAGGTAGTGCGACATGTCCGTGTTCAACCGCCGATCCCGATCGAGGCCGCGAGTTCGTCCTGCCGGACCGCGCCGACGACCGAGGTGATCGTCGGGCGGGTCAGGAGGTCTCGTGCCAGGTCGAGGACGTCGTCGGTGGTGACACGGTCCACGCGCTCGAGCGCGGTGGCGAGGTCGGTGAACTCCCCGGTGCCGAGCTCGGACCGGCCCAGTCGGGTCATACGCGCGTCGGAGTCCTCGAGCGAGAGCGTGAGCGCCCCCTCGATCTGCCCCTTCGCGCGACGGAGCTCGTCGGTCGTGACACCGTCGTCGACCATGCGGCGGAACTCGGCGTCGACGATGTCGATCACCCCGGCGACGTTGTCCGGAGCACAGCCGGCGTAGACACCGAACGCACCGTTGTCCAGGTAGGCGGGCGCGAACGAGCTCACCGCGTAGGCGAGTCCGCGGCGCTCCCGCACCTCCTGGAAGAGGCGGGAGCTCATGCCGCCGCCGAGGACGGCGTTGAGGACGCTGAGGATCGGACGGCGCTCGTCGCGGAGGTCGAGGCCCTGCGAGCCACGGAGCATACTGACCTGTTCGGTCGGGCGGTGCACGACCGAGAGCTTCGGGATCGCCGGGTCAGCGACCGGCTGGGGCGTGCGGCGGGCCAGCGGCGAGGCTTTGGGCGCGCCCTGGAACACCGCCTCGACCAGGTCGCGGAAGCGGTCGTGGTCGACGGCGCCGGCAGCGGTGACGACGATCCCGTTCGGGGCGTAGTGCTCGCGGTAGTGCGCGAGGACCTCATCGCGCTGCACTGCGCGGATGCTCTCCGGCGTGCCGCCGATCGGCCGGCCGAGGGCGTGCCCGTCGAAGGCCGCGGCGAAGAACGCCTCGCCGGCGACGTCGGCCGGGTCGTCCGCGGCCATCGCGAGCTCTTCGAGGATGACGCCCCGCTCGACGTCGAACGCGGCGGACTCGAGCACGGAGCCGGTCACCATGTCACCGATGACCTCGACCGCCATCGGCACGTCGGCGTCGCGGACGCGGGAGTAGTAGCAGGTGTACTCCTTCGCGGTGGCGGCGTTGTGCTCGCCGCCGACGGAGTCGAAGGAGATCGCGATGTCGAGCGCCGAGCGCTTCGCCGTGCCCTTGAACAACAGGTGCTCGAGGAAGTGCGTCGAGCCGTACTGCCCCGCGCGTTCGTCGCGCGAGCCGACGCCGACCCAGAAGCCGAGGCTCGTCGAGCTCGCTCCGGGCATCGCCTCGGTCAGGACCCGCACGCCGGACGGCAGGACGGATCGGCGAACGAAGGCGCCCCCGGACGTCAGGAACGACGTGTCCGGGGCCTCGAGCGGCAACGGCACTGGGTGGTTCATCGCAGACGAGCCTACTGATCTCCCTTCGCACGACCGCCCAGTTTCCACAGCCGCTCACGATGTCACTCGAAGTGGGGTACATCGAAGGAGGATAGAAAGACTCGTCTGTCTGTCCTCCTTGTGGTACAGTACTTCTACCGGATCGGAAGCCCCCCTAGATCCCGATCCGGTGGCTCGGGACATCAGTCCTGCGCGGCGTACGAGTCCCCCCGCTCAGCCGCGGAGCCGATGAGTCCAAGGAGCCACGCTGTGACGGTCGATTCCCCCCAACCGGCCGTCCAGCGTCTCCTTGGCCCGAGCACGAACCTCGCGTCGCCGGACGGGTCGAGCGTCCCCCCCGACTCCCCGCTCCGGCGGCGCGAAGGTCCGTGTCCTCGAGACGGCGACACGCCTCTTCTACGAGGAGGGCATCCACGGCGTCGGCGTCGACCGCCTCATCTCCGAGGCCAGCGTCACGAAGGCGACGTTCTACAAGCACTACGGCTCGAAGGACAACCTGATCCTCGCCTACATCCGGACGCAGCACGAGCGCGTGCAGCAGCGGATGGAGCAGCTCATCGCGGACGCCGGTTCTCCCGACGATGCCGTCCGCGCCTGGGTCGCCGCCCTCACCGACGAGGTGAACGAGCCGGAGTTCCGCGGCTGCGCGTTCCTCAACGCCGCCGCCGAGTACCACGACCCGCGCGACCCCGTGCGCGAGGTCGTCGCCATGCACCGCGACTGGTACACGGGACGTCTGGCCGACCTGCTGCAGGACGCCGGACACGCCCTGCCGGGCGACGGCGCGGACGAGCTCATGCTCGCCCGCGACGGCGCGATGTCCGGCGCCTACGCCGGTGACGCGATCGCGGCGACGGCTGCCCTCGGCCGCGTCGTCGAGCGCGTGCTCGCCGCCTGACGCGCGCCGCCTCCCCGAAAGCGACAGGCTGCCGCCGGAGCCCCACGCACTTCTGTCGCTCACGCAGCACCGACGCGACCACTTCGCGGGCACGCGTCGCCTTCGCGACCGTCTGTGGGCCGGGAGGCACGGGCCGGCCCCGCACCGCGCCTCCAGTCCGCGGCGTCCGCACGTCCGCGGGTCCGCCCGTCCGCACGTCCGCCGGTCCGCCGGTCGGCACGTCCGCCGGCAGGCCCGCCCTCGCTGGCCCACCCGCGAAAGCGACGGTCTGCCGCGGGAACCCCGCGTGCATCTGTCGGCGCGCCGGCACAGACCGAGCGGCTCCGCGCACGGCTGTCGCTTTCGCGCACCGAGCCCGAACCGAGCCCGAACCGAGCCCACGGGTGTTGGCTGGGCGCATGGCCAACGACCCCAACTGGAACCTCCCCGAGGTCCCCGCATTCACCCTGACCAGCCCGGACTTCGCCGACGGCGACGTGCTCCCGACGTCCGCCCGGGGCACCGATGCCGGCGGCGAGGACCGATCCCCCGCGCTCGAGTGGTCCGGCGCGCCCGAGGGCACGCAGAGCTACGTGCTCACGGTGTACGACCCCGATGCCCCGACCGGCTCCGGCTTCTGGCACTGGAGCCTCACGGACATCCCGGCGTCCGTCGGCTCGCTGCCCGCCGGCGCCGGGACTGACGACGCGCTCCTGCCGGCCGAGGCCCTCCGCCGCCGCAACGAGTTCGGCACCGACACGTACCTCGGCGCCGCTCCGCCCGCCGGGCACGGCCCGCACCGGTACTTCTTCACGCTGAGCGCCCTCGACGTCCCGGTCCTCGAGGCTCCGGCGGACGCGACGCCCGCGGTGGTGGGCTTCCTGCTCCGCGAGCACATCCTCGGCCGCGCGCAGCTCGTCGGCACGCAGGAGACGCCCGCCGCCTGACGTCGACCCGTCGTCCGAGCCCGGAACGGCGAACGGCCGCCACTCCCGAGGGAGCGGCGGCCGTTCGTGCACGGACGCGGGAGGGATCAGCCCTCGGCCGGGTCCTCGTTGTGCTTCTCGTGGCCTTCGCGACCCTCGGTGTCCACCTCGTCGGCGACGACCGGCGCGAGCGACAGCTTGCCGCGGTCGTCGACCTTGGTGACCTCGACGAGGACCTTCTGGCCGACGCCGAGGACGTCCTCGACGTTCTCGACCCGCTTGCCGCCGGCGAGCTTGCGCACCTCGGAGACGTGGAGCAGTCCGTCGCGACCCGGGAGGAGCGACACGAAGGCGCCGAACGTCGCGATCTTGACGACCGTGCCGAGGAACTGGTCCCCGATCTCCGGGTTCGTCGGGTTCGCGATCGCGTTGACCTGGGCGCGGGCGGCCTCGGCCGACGGACCGTCGACGGCGCCGATGTACACGGTGCCGTCGTCCTCGATCGAGATGTCGGCGCCGGTCTCGTCCTGGATCCCGTTGATCGTCTTGCCCTTCGGGCCGATCAGCTCGCCGATCTTGTCGACGGGGATCTGCACCGAGATGACGCGCGGCGCGGTGTCGGCCATCTCGTCAGGGGCGTCGATCGCCTCGGTCAGCACGCCGAGGATCGCGGAGCGCGCTTCCTTGGCCTGCTTGAGGGCGGCGTCGAGGACCGACGAGGGGATGCCGTCGAGCTTCGTGTCCAGCTGGATGGCCGTGACGAAGTCCGAGGTGCCGGCGACCTTGAAGTCCATGTCGCCGAGGGCGTCCTCGGCACCGAGGATGTCGGTCAGCGCCGCGTAGCGGGTCTGCCCCTCGACGGTGTCGGACACGAGGCCCATCGCGATGCCCGCGACCGGGGCGCGCAGCGGCACACCGGCGTTGAGCAGCGACAGGGTCGAGGCGCAGACGGAGCCCATCGACGTCGAACCGTTGGAGCCGAGGGCCTCGGACACCTGACGGATGGCGTAGGGGAACTCCTCGCGCGACGGCAGCACCGGCACGAGCGCGCGCTCGGCGAGGAAGCCGTGGCCGATCTCGCGACGCTTCGGCGAACCCACACGACCGGTCTCGCCCGTCGAGTACGGCGGGAAGTTGTAGTGGTGGAGGTAGCGCTTCTTCGTGACGGGCGAAAGCGAGTCGATCTGCTGCTCCATCTTGAGCATGTTCAGCGTGGTGACGCCGAGGATCTGCGTCTCGCCGCGCTGGAAGATCGCCGAACCGTGGACGCGCGGGATCACGGCGACCTCGGCGTCGAGCGGGCGGATGTCGGCGAGGCCGCGACCGTCCATGCGGACCTGCTCGGTCAGGATGCGGCCGCGGACGACCTTCTTCGTGACCGACTTGTACGCGGCGCTGACCTGGCTGTTGGCGACCTCGGGCAGCGTGCCCGCGGTGACCTGCTCGGCGATGGCGGCCTTGACGCGGGCCTTGAGGGCGTCGTCGGCGTCCTGACGCTCGAGCTTGCCGGCGATCTTGTAGACGTCGCCGAGCTCGGTCAGGGCGAGCGACTCGACGGCCGCGTAGACCTCGGGCGCGTAGGGCGGGAAGACCGGGTAGTCCTGGATCTCCTTCGCCGACTGCGCGGCGAGCTTGGCCTGGGCCTCGACGAGGGACTTGAGGAACGGCTTCGCCGCCTCGAGGCCCTGCGCGACGATGGCCTCGTCGGGCTTCGTGGCGCCGCCCTGGATGAGGTCCCAGCTGCGCTCGGTGGCCTCCGCCTCGACCATCATGATCGCGACGTCCTCGTTGCCCGCCTCGTCCGTGACGACACGGCCGGCGACGGTGAGGTCGAAGACGGCCTCGGCGAGCTGCGACGCCTTCGGGAACGCGACCCACTGGTCACCGATGAGCGCGAGGCGCACACCGGCGATCGGGCCGGAGAACGGCAGACCGGAGATCTGCGTCGACGCCGACGCCGCGTTGATCGCGAGCGCGTCGTAGAACTCGTCCGGGGCGATGCTCAGGACGGTGATGACGATCTGGACCTCGTTGCGGAGGCCGTCGACGAACGACGGACGCAGCGGCCGGTCGATGAGACGGCAGACGAGGATCGCCTCGGTGCTGGGACGTCCTTCGCGGCGGAAGAACGAACCGGGGATCTTGCCGGCGGCGTACGAGCGCTCCTCGACGTCGACGGTCAGCGGGAAGAAGTCGAATCCTTCACGCGGGTGCTTGCCGGCGCTGGTGGCCGAGAGGAGCATGGTCTCCTCGTCGAGGTACGCGGCGACCGCGCCCTGCGCCTGCTGTGCGAGCCGACCGGTCTCGAACCGGACGGTGCGCTTGCCGAACTTGCCGTTGTCGATGACGGCCTCGGCGAACTTGATCTCGGGACCCTCCAAAAGGGTGCCTCCTTGATGTGTTCGGCAGGCTGGGGCGACGGCACCCGATGGTGCGTGCGCGCCGAAGGGATCGGGACGCATGTCTGGCCAGCAGTAGAAGCACTCGGGAAACCGTCCGGCCCGCGAGCCACCACCGATGACCAGCTCCGTGCCCGGCCTGCGCAGTGTTTGTCTGACGCCCGGGGAAACGGTCCCCGGACGGGATGGACTTTACCAGTCCACAGCGAATCAGCGGCGAGGCTCTCGGCGAACGGGCGTGTCCTCGATAGCCTGCTGTCATGCGCCTCACCCCCTCCCGGGGCTTGTTCGTCGCGGCCGCCGTGGTCGTCGGCGCGCTCGTCGCCCCCGTCGTCACCGCAGTACCGGCGAACGCGACGGAGTACCCGAGCTGGCAGGACGTGCAGCGCGCGAAGGGGAACGAGCAGACCAAGAAGACCGAGATCGCGCGGGTGCAGGCTGCGCTCGAGGCGGCTCAGGCCGCCGCCGCGGCCAAGTCGAAGGCGGCGCTCGACGCCTCGGAGAAGGCGGACCGGGCCGAGGCGGAGCTGGCCTCCGCCACCCAGGCCGCCACGAGCCTCCAGGCCCAGGCGGAGCAGGCGGCGAAGACCGCCGACCGCGCGCAGCAGCGCGCCGGACAGCTCGCCGCGAACCTGTACCGCGACGGCAGCTCCAGCCAGATGACCTCGCGCATCGCGACGGCGAAGAACCCCGACCAGCTGCTGTACCAGCTCGGCGCGCTCGACCAGCTCTCGTCGACGTGGGCGGGCGTCATGGACGACGCGTCCGTGGCGGCGAAGACCGCGTCGTCCCTCCACGACCAGGCGACCCGCGCCGAGGCCGAACGCGCGGACCTCGCGGACGCGGCCGAGACGAAGGCCAGCGCCGCGAAGGACGCCGAGGCGGCGGCGAACGCCGCGGTCGAGGACACGCAGGAGCACAGCGACGAGCTGTACGCACAGCTCGCCTCGCTCAAGGACACGACGGCGAAGACCGAGGAGCGCTACCAGCTCGGCCAGCGGGTCGCCGCACAGAAGGCGGAGCAGCTGCGGAAGCGACAGGCCGCCGCTGCAGCCGCGGCCGCCGCCACCCCGAGCGGGAACACCAGCAGCGGAGGCACGTCCTACCCGAGCACGGGCGGCGTCGTGGTCGACCCCGCCGGCGCGCAGGCCTACGCCCGGAGCGCGATCGGCGCCTACGGCTGGGGGTCCGACCAGTTCTCGTGCCTCGTGTCGCTGTGGACGCAGGAGTCCGGCTGGCGGGCGAACGCCCTGAACGCGTCGAGCGGTGCGTACGGGATCCCGCAGTCGCTCCCCGCGGAGAAGATGTCCGCCGCCGGCGCCGACTGGCGGACGAACGCCGCGACGCAGATCAACTGGGGACTCGCGTACATCAAGAGCGCCTACGGCTCCCCGTGCGGCGCGTGGAACCACGAGATGAGCGTCAACCCGCACTGGTACTGAGCGGGAGCGCGCGGCGCAGCACCCGGCCGTCGGCGCAGCGGCCGACCGTCAGCGCTCCACCAGCCGCAGCGCCTGCAGCGGGCACATCGCCGCTGCGTCCGCGGCCGCCGCGACCTCCTCCGGCCGCAGGGGGACGTCCCGCGTCCCACCGCCGTCCCGGGCGATCGGGTAGCCCCACTCGTCCCGCGCCAGCCGCTCCGCGAAGAGCTCCGTGCAGAGCCCCCGACCCCGGCACCGGGTCCAGTCGACGTGCAGTGCCGTCATCGCGCACCTCCCGCGTGCAGGCACCGGCCGCCGAGGTGCGCCTGCACGTCGTCCCGGAACACGCCCATCGCGCTCCGCACCATCCGTGCCACACCGTCCGGGTGGTGGCACGCCCCGCGCCCGTCGACGAGCGCGGCCACCCGTCGGACCTCCCCCACCAGGTCGGCCGCCGGTCGGCCGGAGGCCAGCACCGCGAGGACCTCGGCGATCCGCGGCAGGCCGTTCACGCACGGCCCGCACCGCTCCGCCGAGGCCTCGGCGAGCGCCGCGGCGATCCGCGCGGTCACGACGATCGGACAGGTCCGGTCGTCGAGCACCGCGAGCACACCGGCTCCCGGAGCCGCGCCCCACGGCGCCAGCCCCTCGACGTCGAGGGTCGCGTCGAGCGCGGCCGCCGGCACCCAGGTGCCGCCCCACCCGCCGACCAGGACGGCGCGCGTCCGTCTCGGCTCGGCGACGTCCAGCCTGGAGGCGCCCAGCAGTTCACCGAGCGGCGCACCTCCGGCGGTCTCCAGCACCACTGCCCGCGACGGGTCGGTCACGTCGCTGACGGTCACGAGGCGCGTTCCGGGAGCTGTCACGCTACCGATGCTCCGCACCCACCCCGCTCCGTACCGGGCGACGAGCGCCGCCTGCGCCAGCGTCTCGACGTTCGAGACGAGCGTGGGACACCCGCTCGGCCCGCGTTCGGCGAGTCGGACGATGCGGTCCTCGGGGAGACCCCTGCCGCCGGCGACGGCGGACGCGAGCGCTCCGGCCTCGCCGGACACGAACGAGGTGTGCGGCAGTGGCCGGACGTCGATCGCGACGGGATCGGGTGCGGATGCGCCCCGTGCGGCTCGCGTGGTCCGCTCGTCGATCGCCCGGTGGACGTGCGCCGCCAGACGGTCGCTGGTCACCACGACGGCCTCGGCGGCACCGACCGCGAGCGCGGCGACGACGATTCCGTCGAGCACGAGGTGCGGTGCTCGTTCGAGGAGCACGGCGTCCTTGCGGCTCGCGGGCTCCCCCTCGGCTGCGTTCCCGATGACGATCGGGGCACGGCGACCTCGCGTCCGGTGCGACTGCGCGGCGACGACGGCGAGCTTGCGGGCCAGCGGGAACCCGGCGCCGCCGCGGCCGTCGACGCCCGCGAGGCCGAGCTCGTCGATGATGCCCGGGCCGATCGCCGGCAGCGCGCCGTACGTGCGTTCGTGCTCGTCGAGGCGTGGGCCGGCCGCGGCGAGGAGTCGCTGGGTCCCGGTCGGCGGGAGGACGGTGTGCGGGACGGTGACGGTCATCGGACGACCTCCAGACGGGCCGAGCGGAACTCGGTGACACGGGCGGTGCAGCGCCAGACGACCGCGCCCAGGACCGCGGCGGCGCAGACCCCGGCGATCACGAGGAACCACGCCGAGGTGCCGTCCGTGCCCGTGCCGATCGCGTGCGCCATCGCGACCGGCCACATGGCGTAGGCCACCCAGTGCACCGCGCGGAACGCCCGGGGACCGATCGCGCGCCGGAGCAGCGCCGTGACGACGAGGACCACCAGCAGGTCGACGGCGAGCGTCCCGAGGCCGAGCCAGAACCACCGGTACGAGCCGGCGAACGGGACGACGGTGTCGACGAGGCGGAGCTCGGCCTCGGTGTCGAGCAGGAGCGACGCCACGTGCACGACGACGAGGACGGTCGACGTGAGGGCGACGTCGCGGTGCACGAGCTGCACGGCGAACCGCGGCAGTCCGGGCAGCGGTCGACCGCCGCGGGTGACGATGCCGAGCAGCACGGTGAGCGTCAGGAGCAGGACCGCGGCGACACCCGTCCCACGGCCGATCACCCAGAGCGCCGTGTCCATCAGGCTGCCCTCCTGGCGTCCTCGCCGGGCCAGCCCCCGAGTCGGACCACGGAGCCGTCCGCGGCCACGAGCCGTGCCGCACGACCGCTCCGCCGGAGCATCTCGGCGGCGGCGTGCCCGCGGACGATCGCCGCGGTCGTCATGGTGTTCGCGGTGATGCACGACGGGGCGACGACCGTCACCGATCGCCAGACCGGTTCGGCCGGCAGGCCCCACCGCGGGTCGAGGATGTGGTGCCGGGCGTGCCCGTCCTGCTCCCACCGGCGCTTCTGCGTGCTCGACGTCGCGACCGACCAGCCGGAGGCGATCCGCACGTGGTCGGCCGGGTCGCCGTCGAGGTCCTGCACCCGCACCTGCCAGCCGCCGGACGGTTCCGGGCCGGCCGTGGCGACGTCCCCGCCGAGGGAGACGAGCGCCCCGATGCCGAGCCGGGCGGTGATGCTCGCCGCCGCCATGTCGGCCGCGGCGGCCTTGGCGGTGGCACCGAGGTCGAGCGTGACGTCCTGCGGCACGCGGAGGAAGGTACCGGAGAGCAGGACGCGCTGCCACGCCGGTCGGCCGTCGAGCGCACGGGCGATCGCCTCGGGCGTGGGGACCGGCGGTGCGTCCGCGAACGCGGCGTCGTACCCGAGGGACACCATGCGGGCGCCGAGGGTCGGGTCGACGTCGCCGTCGGTGGCCCGGGCGGCGTCGAGTGCCTGGTGCACGAGGGCGGCCAGGAGCGGCGAGACCTCGGCGCCCCGGACGAGGTCGCCGGCGCGGGCGACGAGTTCGGAGTCGCTCCGGAAGCGGCTGCAGGCGGCGTCCACGGCAGCGGTGACCCGGCGGACGCAGGATTCGGCCTCGGCGAGGTGGCGGCGGTCGCGGTGGTCCAGGACGACGCGGGCGGTGGTGGTCCAGAGGTCCCACTCGGTGGCGGCGCGCACGGTCACGACCCCGTCGTCGTGGCGTCGGAGGTCCCCGTGCCGCCGGTGCTGCCCTGCGTCACGCCCTGGTCGGTCGACGTCCCGCTCTCGGTCGACGTCCCGCTCGTCGTGCTCTCGGTCGACGTCCCGCTCGTCGTGTTCTCGGTCGTGCCGGCCTGCTCGTGCCCGAACCACAGCCCGACGCCGGTGACCATCGCGACCACGAGCCCGCCCGCGCCGACGAGCGCACTCGTGATCCGGGCTGATCGCCTGCCGTTCCCTCTGGTGTCCATCGGTCCTCCTCGTCGTCATGACGAGGTTCCCGGGCGGATCGATGAACAGGCAGGGGACCGACTGCGCCCGGACCCGACGATCCCTGTGGGCGGCCTAAGAGCGCTGCGGCCTAGTGGCCGAGGCCACCCAGCAGGGACGCGAAGTCTGCGGTGGCGGGGAGTGCGTCGGCTTCCTGCGGGGTCCGACGGGAGGCGCGGATCGCCCAGGCGAGGTCGTCCCCCGCCCGGCGGATGCGTCCGTCGAGCGCCGCCGAGTCACCCTCGCTCCCCCAGTCGTCCGTCGCGGCGAACACGCCCGTCGGGACGACCGCGGCACGGAGGTAGGCGAACACCGGACGGAGCGCGTGCTCGATCGCGAGCGAGTGCCGCGCGGTCCCCCCGGTCGCGCCGAGCAGGACGGGCATCTCCGCGAGGGAGTCCTTGTCGAGCACGTCGAGGAACGACTTCGCCAGGCCGCTCACGCCCGCGGTGAAGATCGGCGTGACGAACACGACCGCATCGGCCTCGACCACGGCGGCCATCGCCGCGGACAGTGCCGGCGCCGCGAACCCGGTGAGCATCGCGTCGGTGATCTCGTGCGCCAGCGGACGCAGGTCGACGTGCAGGACGTGCGCCGTGCCTCCAGGACCCGTCGCGCTCGGGGCGGCGAGCGACGCGACAGTGGCCTCGGCGAGGCGGTCGGCGAGCAGGCGGGTGGAGCTGGGCTCGGAGAGCCCGGCGGAGACGACTGCGATGGTGGTCATGGTGGGTCCCGACTTTCGATGCGTTTGCATGAACATCGTACTCAACCGAGCGTCGGGCGCAACCATTCCCGGGAACGAGGAACGCCCCGGTCCTCACGAGGAGGACCGGGGCGTTCGGTCACGCAGTGTCTGCGAGTCGACTAGCGACGCAGGCCGAGACGCTCGATGAGCGCACGGTAGCGGTTGATGTCGACGTCGGAGAGGTAACCGAGGAGACGGCGACGCTGACCGACCATGAGCAGCAGACCACGACGCGAGTGGTGGTCGTGCTTGTGCTCCTTGAGGTGCTCGTTCAGGTCGTTGATGCGACGAGTCAGAACGGCGACCTGGACCTCGGGGGATCCGGTGTCGCCCGGGTGGGTCGCGTACTCTTCGATGATCTCCTGCTTGACCTTCGCGTCAAGTGCCATGGATGATCCCCTTCCTGTCCGTTGCGCGGTGCCCATGCCGAATGCATGAGCGCTCTTTGTCCGCGGCCGTTCGACGGCAACCGGAGAAGACTACCAGAGAGTCAGGCCGTCCGAGCACGCAGCCGGCGCCGACGTGGCGCGGGAAGCAGGCTGCGCACGAGTCCGACGAGGGTCGCACCGAGCAGGCCGCCGAGGCCGTTCGAGAGCACGTCGCGCGGGTCGGCCACGCGGTAGGGCAGGTACACGGCCTGGGCGATCTCGATACCCGCGGACAGGGCCACCCCGACGACCGCACCGAGGATCCACCAGCGACGCGGCAGCCACAGCGCCGCGAGCATCCCGACCGGGACGAACATGGCGATGTTCGCGAGGAACTCCGTGCGCTCGTACGTGAACCACGCGCCGTGCGGCAGCTGCTGAACCCAGGCGATGGCGTGCAGGACGAGGGAGTTCTGCGCCGACGTGAACACCTGTGGTGTCAGCGTCATCCGCCAGATCACCCAGGCGTACGCCGCGGTCAGGGCGAGGAGGAGGAGCTTCCGGAACATCCCGCAAGTCTGGGGCACGGTCCTGGCAGGAACCGGCACCACGCCTGGGGGAACGCCCAGCGGGTCTGGGCGCGTGGGGATCGCACCTGCGAGCATGGACGCATGCCGAGTCTCGAGGGAACCCGCGCACGCCGCAGCCCCGGCCGTCGCCAGTGGACGTGGATCGGGATCGCGGCGGTCGTCGCCGCGGCGCTCGTCGTCGCCCTCGTCCTGGTCCTCCCCCGCGGCACGGACAGCACCGGGCGGCACGTCGCGGAACGGAAGTCCGCGTCGGAGGCGTTCCCCGGCGGCCTCGCGCAGCAGCCCGCCGACGAGAACCAGCCCGGCAAACGCGCGTCCGAGGCCCTCGCCGAGGGCGACGACTCGACCGCCGCGAAGATCTCGGTGATCGCTGACAAGCCCATCGCGACGTGGCTCACGAACTCGTCGACCAGCGAGACCCGCGAGACGATCCGGGACGTCGTACGGAGCAGCGAGGAGCAGGGGAAGACCCCCGTGTTCGTGCTCTACAACGTGCCCGACCGCGACTGCGGCAGCTACTCCAAGGGCGGCACGTCCGCGGACGAGTACCTGCCGTGGGTCCGCGCCGCGGTCGACGCGATGGCGGGGTCCGGGGCCGTCGTGCTGGTCGAACCCGATGCCATCGCCCAGATCCAGGTGTGCAAGCGTCTCGAACAGGACCGACTCCCGCTCCTCCGCAAGGCCGTCGACGAGCTCACCGGCCACGGCCTCACCGTCTACCTCGACGGCGGGAACGAGAACCGGGTGCCGACCGCCACGATGGCGAAGTGGCTGCGCCTGGCCGGGATCGACGAGGTGCAGGGGTTCTTCACGAACGTGTCGAACTTCTACCGGGTCGACCAGGAGCGCGCCTACGCCGACGCGCTCGCGGACGCGATCGGCGGTGACCCGCACTTCGTCATCGACGTCTCGCGCAACGGTCAGGGCTGGCGCGGCACGTGGTGCAACCCCGACGGCGCCGGGCTCGGGCAGGCGCCGCACGTCACGCGCGGCACCACGCGACTCGACGCCCTGCTCTGGGTGAAGACCCCCGGGCTGAGCGACGGCACCTGCAACGGGGGTCCGGCGGCCGGGCAGTGGTGGGAGTCCTACGCGCTCGCGCTCGTCGAGAACCGCAAGCGCGACTGACCGCCCTGTCGGTGCCCGGTGGTTGCATGACGCCATGACCCCGTCCGACCGCATCCGATCCGTCGTCCCGCCGTACCTGCTCCGCGCCGTCGCCGACGCCGAGCGCTTCCCCCGGGCAGCGTCGGCTGCGCGGACCGCCCTCGCGTCCCTCGACACCGTCCAGCGTCCCAAGCACGACCACCGCGTCCGACCGCAGGGCGTCAGCGGTGCCGTCGACCGATCCCCGCAGCGGACGATCTCCGACGCGAAGGGCTCGACCACGCTCCCCGGCACCCCGGTACGGCACGAGGGCGACCCGGACTCCGGCGACGCCGCGGTGGACGAGGCGTACACGGGCCTCGGGGACACGCACGCGTTCTGGCTCGAGGTGTTCGACCGCGTGTCGATCGACGGCGCCGGACTCCCGCTCGACGCCACGGTGCACTACGGGCAGGACTACGACAACGCGTACTGGGACGGCAGCCGGATGGTGTTCGGTGACGGCGACGGCGAGGTGTTCAACCGCTTCACGATCGCGGTCGACGTCATCGGGCACGAGCTCGCGCACGGCGTGACGCAGTACACGGCCGACCTGACGTACGAGGGGCAGTCGGGCGCGCTCAACGAGTCGATCAGCGACGTGTTCGGCTCGCTCGTCGCCCAGTACGCCGCCCGGCAGACCGCCGAACAGGCGTCGTGGCTCATCGGCGAGGGGCTCTTCACGGACGCGGTGCACGGCGTCGCGCTGCGGTCGATGCGCGCTCCCGGCACCGCCTACGACGATCCGGTGCTCGGCAAGGACCCGCAGCCGGCGACGATGGCCGGGTACGTCGACACCACCGAGGACTCCGGCGGCGTGCACACGAACTCGGGCATCCCGAACCACGCCTTCTACCTCGCGGCGACGGCGATCGGCGGCAACGCGTGGGAGGGCGCGGGGGCCGTCTGGTGGGACGCCCTCACCTCGGACGCCGTCAGCGCGTCGATCGACTTCGCCGGCTTCGCGACCGTGACCGTCGACGCCGCGCGCGCCCGCTTCGGCGAGGGTTCCGCGCAGCACACCGCGGTGCAGGACGCCTGGCGGACGGTGGGCGTGCTCGACTGACCCGCGCCGGGTGGCCGGCGTACGTTCGGGGCATGCACATCGACGTCCGCCGCACCGGAGGGCTCGCCGGCACCACGCGGGGCTGGCGCGTCGACACCGACGTCTGCGAGGACCCGGCCGGCTGGTCCGACCTCGTCGAGGCGCTCCCCCGCGCCGCTCCGTCCGAGCCAGCACCGGCCGTGCGTGACGACTTCACGTGGACGATCACGGTCGAGCGGACGACGGTGTCGATCCCGGGCAGCCGCCTGGACGGCCCCTGGGCCGCCCTCGTGACGCGCGTCCGCGACGAGGGCACCCCGGTCTGAGACGGGAGGCGCGGGGCGGACCCGCCCCGCGCCTCCCGTCCGCCCCGTCCCGTCCCGTCCCGGCCCGCGCCCGCGCCGCACGCGCCCGCGCCGCACGCCGTCTCGCGAAAGCGACAGACTGCCGCCCGCGATCCGCGGAAACCTGTCGCCTTCGCGGGACGGACGGAACGCGCTCGCAGGGCGCTGTCGCTTTGGCGTCAACAAGGGACGCCCTACGGCCGCGCCCGTCCGCCCCGTCCCGTCCCGTCCCCTCCCGCGCCGTCAGTCGACGTCGATGACGGTGAGTCGACGCGTCGGTCGCGTCATCGCGACGTAGACCGCGGCCGCTGCGCGCGCCGCATCCGAGCCGACCCGCTCCGGGTCGACGAGCAGCACGCCGTCGAACTCGAGGCCCTTCGCGTCCGCACCGGTGAGCACCGTGACCGACCCCGGCCGCGGCGACCCGAGGGAGCGGACGTCCGCCTCGGTCCTGGCGAGCCGGCGTCGTACGGCGTCGACGTCGGCCTCCGGCACGATGACACCGATGGTCCCGCTGCCGATGCGCTCGCGCTCGTCGTCGACCACGCGGGCCACGGTGTCGAGCACGTCGCTCCGGCCCACTCGTACTCGGGACACGGGGTCGCCGTCGCGCACCGCCTCGGTCCGGGTGATCGCGAGCCCGGCGGCGTCCGCGAACGCGCCCGCGGCCTCGACGATGGACCGCGGGGTGCGGTAGTTGACGGTGAGCTCCTCGACGCGGTGCGCGATCGGCACCTGCGGCGCGCGGCCGCGGCGACGACGGGCGAGTGCCCCGACGACGTCGTCCCACGTGCGGGCGGCTCCCGGCGAGGAGCCCTGCGCCATGTCCCCGACGATCGTGAACGAGCGAAGCGGGTTGCGGCGGGCGAGCACGCGCCACTGCATCGGGGAGAGCTCCTGCGCCTCGTCGACGACGATGTGCCCGTAGGTCCACTCGCGGTCCTCGGCGGCTCGCTCGGCGGTGGTGCGACCGTCGCCGCCCTCGGCGAAGGATCCGGCGACCTGCTCAGCGGTGACGATGCCCTCGACGCCCATGTTCTCGATCGCCTGACGGGCGTTCTCGATGTCACGGTTCCGGCTGGCCTTGGCCGCGCGCTTGGCGGCCCCACCGGTCGGGTCGAACGGGCCGAGGAGTTCGGCGGCCTCGTCGAGGAGGGGGACGTCCTCGACCGTGAAGCCGGCACCGCGGTCGCGGAGCAGCAGTGCGCGGCGCTCCGGGGTCCAGTGGGGCGTCAGCGAGGCGAGCCAGTTCGGCCGGGCGTACAGGTCCTCGAGGAACTTCTCGGGCGGCAGCGGCAGCCACGCCGTGTTGAGCAGCACGCGGGCGTCGTACGAGGAACGGATGTCCTCGCGCAGGACCTTCTCGTCCGCCTCGTCGACCGTGGTGCCGCGCTCCCGCAGCTGGTCGGCCAGCAGGCGGGTCATCGCGTCGAGCGCGATCTTGTTGAACGTGACCCGGGCGACGTTGTGGGGCTTCCCGCGGTCCTGCGCGCGCTTCATCGCGTCGGCGACGAGCTCCGGCGGGACGACGAGCCGCTCGCCCTCGACGTCGAGCGTGACCGAGGCGGTGGGTACGACCTGTCGGGACTTCACGGCCCGGCGGAGCAGCTGCGCCATCTCTGCCGACCCCTTGACGGCAGCGACGTCCCGCTGGTCGTGGCGGGTGGCGTGCACACCCGGGTACAGCGACCCGAGGGACGCCATCACGACGCCGGTCTCGCCGAGGGACGGCAGGACCTGCTCGATGTAGGTCAGGAACGCGGGCGACGGGCCGACCATGAGCACGCCGGAACCCCGGAGACGCTCGCGGTAGGAGTAGAGCAGGTACGCGGCGCGGTGCAGCGCCACGGCGGTCTTGCCGGTGCCGGGGCCGCCCTGCACGATGAGGACGCCCTCGAGCGGGGAGCGGATGATGCGGTCCTGCTCCGCCTGGATGGTCGCGACGATGTCCGTCATCCGCCCGGTGCGCTCGGCGGTCACGGCCGCGAGGAGTGCACCCTCGCCCTGCAGGTGCGTGCGCTCGTCGTCGTAGAGCGCGGCGTCGAAGACCTCGTCCTCGATGCCGACGACGCTGCGGCCGGCGAGCGTCAGGTGCCGGCGGGCGCGCATGCCCATCGGGTGCGCGGCGGTCGCCTGGTAGAACGCGCTGGCGCCGGGCACACGCCAGTCGAGCAGGAGGGGACGGTGCTCGCGGTCGCGCAGGCCGACACGGCCGATGTACCGGAACGCGTCCTCGTCACTGTCGGGCTCGGACACCTCGAGCCGGCCGAACACCAGCCGGTCCCCGACGCGCTCGAGCGTCGCGATGGTGTCTTCGTAGAGCTGCGCGTAGGCGTCGCGCTCACTGCGGCTCTGGTGGTTCCCACCGACCGCTTGACGGCGGGTCTCGGCGAGTCGCTGCTCGGCCTCGGCGGTCAGCTCGTCGAGTCGGGCGAACAGCCCGTCGACGTAGCCGCGCTCGCGGTCGATCTCGGTCGGTTCGGACACACGCCACCCTTCGGGAACAGGGGAACCCAGTGTAGTCCCCCTGCCCCGACGGGTGCTGCCGCGGTGCGTCCCGCGGCGGGTGTCACATCTCTTCGTGCGTGTCCGGGTCGCCGTCCCACAGCCGGCCGCGCTCCAGGGCCGAGATCGCCGCCACCTCGTCGTCGGTCAGCTCGAAGCCGAACACGTCGAGGTTCTCGCGCTGCCGTGCCGCATCGCCGGACTTCGGCACCGGGACGGCGCCGAGCTGGACGTGCCAGCGGAGCACGACCTGCCCCGGGGACACCCCGTGCGCGGCGGCCGCGTCCACGATCGGCTGCTCGCTGAGGAGCTCCGACCGCTTCGCGAGGGGGCTCCAGCTCTCGGTCACGATGCCGAGCTCCTGGTGCACCTTCCGCAGTGCCGCCTGGGGGAAGTACGGGTGCAGTTCGACCTGGTTCACCGCCGGTGCCACACCCGTGGCGTCGACGATCCGGTGGAGGTGCTCGGGCGTGAAGTTCGAGACGCCGATCGAGCGGACCTTCCCGCTGTCGCGGAGGTCGACGAACGCCTTCCAGGTGTCCACGAACTTGTCCACCGTCGGGTTCGGCCAGTGGATGAGGTACAGGTCGACGTGGTCGAGACCGAGGTTGCCCAGGGTCTCGTCGATCGACCGGTGCGCTTCGTCGTAGCCGTGGTGACGACCGGGGAGCTTCGACGTGACGACGAGGTCCTCCCGGACGACCGACGACTCGCGCACGGCCTTCCCGACGGCGTCCTCGTTGCCGTAGTTCAGCGCGGTGTCGAGCAGGCGGTACCCGCTCGTGATCGCCGTGCCGATCGCCGCCGCACCCTCGTCGCCGTTCAGGCCGTAGGTACCGAGGCCGAGCTCCGGGAAGCGGTGGCCGTCGTTCAGCTCGATCGTCGGGGCGCCGACCTGCATCAGCGGACTCCGAGCAGGTCGATGATGAAGATGAGGGTCTTGCCGGACAGGAAGTGGCCGCCGCCGGCCGGCCCGTAGGCGAGCTCCGGCGGGACGACGAGCTTGCGGCGCCCGCCGACCTTCATGCCGGGGATGCCCTCCTGCCAGCCGCGCACGAGGGCCGCGAGCGGGAAGTCGATCGGCTCGCCACGGTTCCAGGAGCTGTCGAACTCCTCGCCCGTCTCGTACTCGACTCCGGCGTAGTGCACCTTGACGGTCGAGCCGGCGCTGGCCACGTCGCCGGAGCCCTCGACGATGTCGGTGATCACGAGCTCGGTGGGGGCCGGGCCCTCGGGGGCGTCGAACTCGGGCTTGCTGTTCAGGTCAGTCATGCAGGCAAGTCAACCAGAGGGCGCCGCCCGCGCCCCGCAGGCCCCAGAATGGTTCCACCGTGACATCATCCACACCGACCGACGAGCGTCGACGACGACTCCTCGCGGACCTCACCCCGCTCCGCCGCTCCCCCGCCTTCGCCCGCCTGTGGGCCGGTACCGCCATCGCGGGCATCGGCACCCAGATGACCACGGTCGCCGTCGGCCTCGAGGTCTACGAGATCACGCACTCGACGTTCGCGGTCTCGCTCGTCGGCGTCATCGCCCTCGTGCCGATGATCGCCGCGGGCCTGTACGGCGGCATGCTGTCCGATGCGTTCGACCGCCGCACCGTCGCGCTCTGGTCCGCGATCGTCGCCTGGCTCGCGGTCGCGCTCATCGCCACGCACGCCTGGCTCGGTTTCCACAGCGTCGCGCTCCTGTACGTCCTCGCCACGGTGAACGCCGTCGCGGCCACCGTGAACGGCGCTTCCCGGGCCGCGATCGTCCCCCGACTCGTGGGCGTCGACCTCCTGCCCGCGGCGAGCGCCCTCGGCGGGATCGCGGCCGGACTCCAGGTCACGGTGGGTCCCGCGGTCGCCGGTGTCCTCATCGCCGCGGTCGGCTTCGCCCCGACGTACACCATCGACGTGGTGCTGTTCAGCTGCGCGTTCCTCGGGGTGTTCACGCTGCCGCGGATGGCGCCCGAGCACGGCGCCCTGCGGCCCGGGCTGAGCTCGCTCGTCGAGGGAGCGCGGTTCCTCCGGAGGTCCCGGAACATCACCATGACGTTCGTGCTCGACATCATCGCGATGACCTTCGGCCAGCCGCGCGTGCTCTTCCCCGCGATCGGTGCGCTCGTCATCGGCGGCGGAGCGGTCACGGTCGGGGCGCTCACCGCCGCCTACGCGATCGGTGCGCTGGTGTCGAGCGTGTTCTCCGGGCCGCTCGGACACGTCCGCCGCCAGGGCGAGGCGGTCGGCTGGGCGATCACCGTCTACGGCGGCGCGATCGCCCTGTTCGGGGTGGTGATCGCGTTCGCGCACGCGCTCGGCGGACGCTCCGGCGAGGCCTTCGACGTCGGGATCCTGCCGGCCCTCGGCGGCGCGGCGCTCTTCCTCGCGGTGGCGGGCGGCGCCGACAACGTCAGCGCGGTGTTCCGCGGCACGATCCTGCAGGCCGCAGCGCCGGACGGGATGCGCGGGCGCCTGCAGGGCATCTTCACGGTCGTGGTCACCGGTGGCCCGCGCGTCGGCGACCTCTACGCGGGACTCGTCGTCGCGGCAGGCATCGCGTACCCGCCGATCATCGGCGGCGTGCTCATCATCGGGCTCGTCGCGCTGCTCCTGCGCCTCGTCCCGTCCTTCCGCCGCTACGACGCCCGCCACCCCCACGCCAACTGACCGCGACTCCCGCGCCCGGTGCCGGTTCCGGTTCTGGTTCTGGTTCTGGTTCCGGTTCCCCAGAACACCGGTGTTCATGCATGGAACACCCGCGTTCCGCGGCGCGGAGCGCGAACACCGGTGTCTTGCGCAGGCACCAACGCGACCAGCACGCGCACGAACGCGACCGGACGGCGGACTGGAGGCGCGGCGCGGGCCCGCACCGCGCCTCCAGGACCGCACGTGTCGGGTACCGTACAACGCATGCCGGACAGCGCGTCGCGCGACCTCCAGCGGACGGGAGTCCGCGCCGTCGTCCGTCGCACCTACCACTCGGTCATCCGGCACCGCGTCGTCGACGCGGCCGCGTCGCTGACGTTCTTCGCGCTGCTCACCGTCTTCCCCACCGCGCTCACCGTCGTGTCCGCGCTCTCGATCGTCGACCGGCAGGGCGACAGCCTGTCGGACATCATCGAGGTGCTCGGCTTCATCGTGCGACCCGAGACCGCCGCGCACCTCGAGAGCCCGCTCCGGCAGCTGCTCACGCTCGACAACCCGTGGCTCGGCTTCACGATCGGCGTCGTCCTGACGCTGTGGTCGCTGTCCGGGTACGCCACGGCGTTCGGTCGGGCGATGAACACCGCGTACGAGGTCGAGGAAGGTCGGCGCATCTGGAAGTTCCGCAGCATGATGCTCCTCGTCACGCTGCTGGTCATGGTCGGCGGGGCGATCGCGATCGTGATCCTGCTCGGGACGCCGACGATCTCCGCCGCGGTCATCCGGCAGCTGGACTGGGCGCCGTGGATCGACGACGCGTGGAACGTCGTGAAGTGGCCGGTCCTCGCGGTCGACCTCGTGGTGATGGTCGCCGTGCTGTACTACGCGACGCCGAACGTGAAGACGCCGCAGCTCCGCTGGGTGTCCGCCGGAGCCGCGTTCGCGATCGTGACGTGGGCGCTCGCGACGCTGGGGTTCGCGATCTACGTCGAGACGATCGGCGGCGGGAACAAGGCGTACGGGTGGCTCGGTGGCGGGATCCTGCTGCTCGTGTACCTGTACATCTCGAACTTCGTGCTCGTCGTCGGCGGGGAGCTCGACTCCGAGGTGATCCGGATGCGGCAGCTGCTCGCCGGCATCGAGGCGGACGAGTCGATCCGGCTCCCGCTGCGGGACGTCACGCGCAACTTCACGCTCGCCCGTTGGCGCGACGCGGACATCGCCGCAGCCCACCACGTCCGGACCGCGGCGGCGCGGCGGGAGTCCGACGAGGAGCCGACGCCCGTCGAGCAGCACCTGCGCGAGATGTCCCAGCAGGTGCGTGTCGGCGAGACGCCCCTGCCGTAGCGCGCCCGGCGGGTCCGGCCGGCCGCCCGTCGGGCCCGGCCGCCCGCAAAATGCAACTGTGGCGGTGACTCGCAGGGGTATACCGCTGCGGGCAACCGCCGAGGTTGCGTTTTGCGGGTCCGCGGGTCCGCGGGTCCCCGCGCCGCTCAGCGCTCGCGCGCGGCCCGGTCCAGCATCTCCTCGGTGACGACCGGGATCGCCCCCGTGGCGAGCTCGATGCCCGACAGACGAGCCGGCGACAGGACCCGCTGCACCTGGTCCTCCTCCATGAGCCCCGCCGCCGTGACGAGCGTCGCGATCGGCGTCGAGGTCGTCAACGCCGTGTGCGCGATCGACGCCGCGGCCGCGTACCCGATGTACGGCGTGAGGGCGGTGACGACGCCGACGTTCGTGTCGACCTGCGCCGCGAGCTTCGCCTCGTTCGCCTCGATCCCGGTGACGCAGTTCTCACGGAGCGTCGCGCACCCGCTCGCCATCCACTGCAGCGACTGCAGGATCGAGTGGGCGATGATCGGCTCGAAGGCGTTGAGCTGCAGCTGCCCGCCCTCGGCAGCCATCGTCACCGTGGTGTCCGCCCCGGCGACCGCGAACGCGATCTGGTTCACCACCTCGGGGATCACCGGGTTGACCTTGCCCGGCATGATCGACGACCCCGCCTGCCGAGCCGGCAGCGTGATCTCCCCCAGGCCGGCCTGCGGCCCCGACGCGAGGAGGCGCAGGTCGTTGCAGATCTTCGAGAGCTTCGCGGCGCTGCGCTTCACCGTGCCGGACAGCGTCATGAAGACGCCGGCGTCACTCGTCGCCTCGATCAGGTCCGGCGCGGTGACGATGTCGAGCCCGCTCGCGACCTGGAGCTGCCGACGGACCTCGTCGCGGTACTGCGGATCAGCGGTGATGCCGGTGCCGATCGCCGTCGCGCCGAGGTTCGTCTCCGCGAGCAGCGGCATCACCGTGCGGAGCAGGACGACGTCCTCCTGGATCGTGTGCGCGAACCCCGTGAACTCCTGCCCGAGGGTCATCGGCACCGCGTCCTGCAGCTGCGTCCGCCCGATCTTCAGCACGTCGGCGAAGGCCCGCCCGCGCTCGGCGAAGGCGTCGGACAGCAGCGACAGCTGGTCGGTGAGGCGCCGGACCCCGAGGATCATCGCGAGCTTCACGCTCGTCGGGTACGTGTCGTTCGTCGACTGGCTGCGGTTCACGTGGTCGATCGGGTGCAGGTACGCGTAGTCACCCTTGTCGCGGCCCAGGAGCTCGAGGGCACGGTTCGCCAGCACCTCGTTCGTGTTCATGTTCGTGCTCGTCCCGGCCCCGCCCTGCACGATGTCGACGACGAACTGCTCGCGGAGGGCGCCGTCGCGGACCTCCTGCGCGGCCCGGTCGATCGCGTCGGCGCGCTCGGCATCGAGCACGCCGATCGCCTTGTTGGCCCGGGCTGCGGCCTGCTTCACGGTCGCGAGCGCCTCGATGAGGTCCGGGTAGACGGCGATCGGCACGGAGGCGATCGGGAAGTTCTCCAGGGCGCGGAGGGTGTTGATGCCCCAGTACGCATCCGCTGGGACCTCCCGCGAACCCAGGGAATCGGTCTCGGTGCGGGTCTGTGCTGCTTCGTTGCCGGTCACGCCCACGAGGGTAGCCCGTCCGGCCGGTCGGGGCCGGGCCGCGGCGCGGGCGGGCGCGTCGCGGCCCGCCCGCGATGTGCGCGGAGGGTGCGGCGACTCCTGCTCGGTCCGCGCGGCCAGCGACGTGACCATGGGACGGACTGGAGGCGCGGTGCAGGCTGGAACCGCGCCTCCAGGCCCCGTCGGGTCGCGTCAGTGCCCGCGGGTCGCTTCAGTGCCGTCTGGTCGCGTCAGTGGAACTGCGGGACGATGAGGTAGATGCCGTAGAGGACGGCGGCGCCGGACACGACGAAGCAGGCGACCGACAGCGACCGGAACCAGCGCATCGCGGGGTTCGCCGCTCCCGGCACCGGGAAGCCGTCAGTCGCCGGGCCGACGGTGCCGTCGTCCTTGACGGTGTACTTGCCGGCGCGGGTGTCGGCGGCGCTCCAGAACCGGAGGCCGATCGAGTAGACGGTGACCACGAAGCACGCGCCGACGAGCGACACGATGGCGACGGTCAGGAACGCGAACCAGTCAATACCCATCAGCGACGACCTCCCTTGCGGCCGGCCATGCGGCGGAGCGTGCGCTCGCGGCTCAGCTCGGCACGACGAGCAGCAACGGTCTCGGCGCGCTTCTTGCGCTGCATGTCGCGCAGCTCCTTGCGGGTGAACACGGCGTTGGCCGCGACGTCGACCTCGATCGCGGCCGCCTGCTCGTGCGGCTTGCGGAGCGACCACAGGTACAGAGCGAGGATCACGACGGCACCGACGAGCGTGTCGAGCACCAGCCCGAGGACGCCGAGACGGGCGATGCCCGAGGCGACCGCGCCGACCGCGGCCGCTGCCGGCAGCGTGATGAACCAGGCGATGACGATCTTGCCCGCGGTGGACCACTGGATCTTCGACCCGCGCCGACCGAGACCGGCGCCGATGATCGACCCGGAGGAGACCTGCGTGGTGGAGAGCGCGAAGCCGAGGTGGCTCGACGCGAGGATCGTCGCGGCGGTGGACGCCTCGGCCGCGAAGCCCTGCGTCGCGCGGATCTCGGTGATGCCCGAGCCGAGCGTGCGGATGATGCGCCAGCCGCCGGTGTACGTGCCGAGCGCGATCGCGAGCGCACACGCGACGACGACCCAGAACTGCACGCCCTGGTCCGTCGACTGCGCTCCGGAGGCGATGAGCGTCAGCGTGATGACGCCCATCGTCTTCTGCGCGTCGTTCGTGCCGTGCGCGAGCGACACCATCGAGCTGGTGAAGATCTGCCCGATGCGGAAGCCGCCCCGCTCGTTCGGGAACACCGGGCGCCTCGTGAGCCGGTACGCGATCCGCGTGGAGAGGAAGGACACCAGCGCCGCGATCACGGGCGAGAGGAAGGCGGGGATGATCACCACGGTCAGCAGGGCCGCGTAGTTCACCGCGTCGAAACCGGCACCGACGATGGCCGCACCGATCAGCCCGCCGAACAGCGCGTGCGACGACGAGGACGGCAGCCCCCGCAGCCACGTGATCATGTTCCAGACCACGGCGCCGATGAGTCCGGCGAAGATCATCTCGGGTGTGATCGCCACACCGCCCGGCCCCTCGTTGATGAGGCCGTGCGAGATCGACGTCGCCACCGCGGTGCTGAGGAACGCACCGACGAGGTTGAGCACCGCCGCGACCGTGACGGCCACCTTGGGCTTCATCGCGCCGGTGGCGATCGGTGTCGCCATCGCGTTGGCGGTGTCGTGAAAACCGTTTGTGAAGTCGAAGAAGAGGGCCAACGCGATGACCAGGACGACTATGAGTGTGATGTCCACCGCGGGCCAGTGTTCCGCATGGGACCGCCCCGTGGCAAACCCTGTTGTTCACGCGGTGTTCACCACGCCTGCGGAGTCGTTCAGGTTGTGAACCATTCCGATGGGAGAATGTACGGATGGACACGGTGGAGCTCCTCATCCTGTTGGTCGGATCGCTCGCCGTGACCGGCTTCGCGCGGGCGAAGGGGTTGCCCGCACCGCTGCTCGTGACGGCCGTAGCGCTCGCGGCGTCGTTCCTCCCCGGGCTGCCCGCGATGGAGATCGACTCCGAGGTGATCCTGACGGTGATCCTGCCGCCGCTGCTCTACTCGGCGGCGCTCGACGTGTCGTGGCAGAGCTTCCGGACCTCGATCAAGCAGATCCGGCGCCTCGGCATCTTCCTCGTCATCATCACCGCGCTCGCCGTCGGAGCGGTCGCGTACGTCCTCATCCCGGACATGACACTGCCGGCCGCCATCCTGCTCGGAGCGATCGTGGCGCCGCCGGACGCCGTGTCCGCCGCCGCGATCGGCCGGAAGCTCGGTCTCCCCCGTCGCGTCATGACGGTGCTGTCCGGTGAGAGCCTGATCAACGACGCCGCCTCGCTGACCCTGGTCCGCGTCTTCACGCTGATCATCGCGGGCACCTCCCTCACGATCTGGCAGGACCTCGGCATCTTCGGGCTCGCGATCGGCGTGGGACTCGCCGTCGGTGGCGTGCTCGGCGTGCTCGTGCACTGGATCCGGATGCGGATCAACGACCCGGTGGTCGAGACGATCATGAGCATCCTGCTGCCGTTCGTCGCGTACATCCTGGCGGAGGACCTCTCCGGCTCCGGCGTCATCGCGGTCGTCACCGCCGGCCTCTACGTCGGCTACAACTCGCCGAAGGAGGGCTACGCCACCCGTCTGCAGGAGCGTCCGCTCTGGACGAGCATCGACGTCATCCTCGAGGGATTCGTGTTCGCCCTCATCGGCCTGCAGCTGAACACCGTCGTGCAGGACCTCGTCGAGAGCGAGCGGAGCCTCGCACAGACGCTCACCGCCGCGGGCGTGGTGCTCGTCGTCGTGATCCTCGTGCGCCCGCTCTTCGTCTTCGAGTCGTACGTCCGGAACCGGATCAACGGGCGTTGGCTCCGCCCCCTGCGCGTCCGTGCGTCCCGAGGCCACCCGAAGCTGCGCTGGCTGCGGGGCACCGCCGAACCGAAGCTCAACTGGCGGGAGCTCACCGTCATCTCGTGGACCGGCATGCGCGGCGTGGTCACCCTCGCCGCCGCCGTGTCCGTCGTCGCGAACCCGACGGACATCCCCGCGCAGGACACCATCTTCATCATCGCGTTCATCGTGACCGTCGGCACCCTCCTGCTGCAGGGCCTGACGCTGCCGTTCGTCATCCGGTCGCTCAAGGTGCAGGACCCGGACGAGGACGACGAGGACATCCGCAGCGAGATGCGCCTCAACCAGCGCACGACAGAGGCCGCGATCGAGTTGCTCGAGCAGCGTCGGCCGGACTGGTCGAAGCAGTTCGGCAGCGAAGCCGTCGACTCCGTCGTGAACCGTCTGAAGGCCCGGCTCGAGCGCCAGGCGGAGACGTTCCGCCGCGACGCCGAGGAAGAGGAGGACGAGGAGCGCAACGCCCCGGTCCGCCTGCGCGGTTCTCAGATCCAGGACATCCGGCGGGAGCTGCTCGACCGCCGCCGTGAGATCGTGCTCGAGGAGCGCGAGAAGGGGAACCTCGACGAGGAGGTCATGCGTCGCGTGCTCGTGACGCTCGACGCCGAGGAGCTGGCGATGGACTCCGCGCAGGCGTCGCGCAGCAGGTCGTAGGGGGAAGGCGTCCGGCGCGCACGCACCCCGTGCGGCGTATCCTGGCGGCCCCACCAAGAACAGGAGCGCATCGCCGAGTGAGCACGCCGCGGAACGACGTCCCCAGGAACAACGACCTCCCGGATCGCGACGGTGGGCCGCGGCTGAACCCCGCTCCGAAGCAGCGTGCGACGCGCCCCTCCACGCGCGGCGGCTCGAAGCCTCGACGGGGTGCGCCGGTCGCCGGCACACGCCCGAACCGTGCCGGCAGCGTCGCCCGCGTCCGCCAGGCACCCGTCCCGGAACCGCAGCGGATCAGCCGCTACCGCCGCTGGTTCGGCACGCTCCACCCCTCGCTGCAGCTGATCGGCCTGCAGTTGTGGATGCCGCTGTTCTTCATCGTCGGGTTCTGCCTCTGCTACGTCTTCGCGTTCCACGCGCCGCACCCGCACGACGTGCCGGTCGGCGTCGTCGGCGGCGACCCGACCCTGTCGGCCGCCGTGCAGAAGGCGTTGCCGGGCGAGTTCGTGTTCCGCACGTACGACTCGCTCGCGCAGGCGAAGCGGGACGTCCTCGCCGGCACGATCGCCGTGGCGTACGACCCGTCCACGAACGAGGTCTTCAAGGCCACGGCGCACCAGTTCCAGGTCGCGTCGCTCGTTCCCGTGACGCTCAGCACCGTCCTCACCGGGATCGGGGTCGCGGCGCCGACCGTCACCGAGCTCGCGCCGCTCCCCGCGTACGACGAGTACGGGACCGTCTCGATGTACGTCATGCTCGCCTGGTGCATCGGCGGCTACATGGTCGCGATGTTCATCGGCATCATGGGCGGCCCGCTCCGGCACCGCACCCGGATGGCCGTCATCGTGGTCGGTGGTCTCGTCATCTCCCTCATCACGAACACCCTCGCCGGCCCCGTCGTCGGTGCGATCCACGGGCACTGGATCGAGCTCGTCCTCATCGCCTGGGGCTGGATCGTCGCGATCGGTCTCGCCGTCAACGGGCTGAGCTACTTCGCCGGCCGGTTCATCGCCGCCCCGGCCATGATCTGCTTCGTCTTCCTGTCGATGCCGTCGTCCGGCGGTGCCTACCCGAAGTGGTTCATGCCCGAACCGTTCGCGTGGCTCAACAACGTCGTCGTCGGCTCGAGCATGGTCGACATGATCAAGCACCAGATCTACGGCGTCGGCCCCTCGTACGCTCGAGGCCTCATCACGATGGCCTGCTACGCCGCCGCCGGTCTCGTGCTCATGTACTTCGGCAAGATGTGGTGGGAACACCGCCGCATCCGTGCGATCGTCAGCGGCCGCACCACGATGTTCCAGGACGCCCAGACCGCCAACCGCGAGTTCCTCGGTCGGCAGCGCGACGCCGAGCTCGAACGGCACGGCCTCACCTCGACCGAGACCGGCACGCTCAGCGTGCTCCGCGACGACGGCTGGGAGGACGAGCGCGCCAACGGCGACGTCTTCATGGGCGGACGCGACGGGCTCGAGATCGAGGCCACGCCGACCGGGCGCGTCCCCGTGGTACGGAACACAGACCGCTCCGGTCCACCGCAGCGGCCGGGAGGCGCGGCGACCGCTCCGCGCACACGTACCGGTCCGCGGGCGGACGGTTCCATGACACCGGGTCGTGCCGACGCATCGGCTCGCTCCGCCGACGGGGCGGCCAGGCCGGGCGGAGCACCGCGTCCGGACGGCTCCGCCGAGCACCCGCACGGCCGCCACGCGGACCGCTGAGGCGCACGCCACGCGTATCCTGGGGGCATGAACCCGCGCATCGCCTGGCACCGCGTCCTCGTCACCGTCGTCGTCGTGTTCCTGGTGCTGACGGTCGGCTTCTACGTCACGAGCGTCGTCCTCGCCCCGGCCGACGGCCGGAACGTCGCCGGGCTGTTCGTCGGCTGGGCCATGTTCGCCATGGTCGGCGCGATCGTGTTCGGCATCATCGACTTCTTCGTGCGCCCGCTCGGCGGCCGGAGCGGTGACGCCGAGGTGATCGCCGCCGCCGAGGAAGCACGGACCGGCAGCACCCGCACCCAGACCCGCTGAGACCTCCCGCGCCCCGGGTCAGCTCGCGACGACGGTCAGCACTCGACGACGTTCACCGCGAGGCCGCCCTCGCTCGTCTCCTTGTAGCGGGCGGACATGTCGTCGCCCGTCTGCCGCATCGTCTCGATGACCGTGTCGAGACTGACCACGTGCCGACCGTCGCCCATCAACGCGATCCGCGCCGCGGTGAGCGCCGTGGTCGCCGCGACCGCGTTGCGCTCGATGCACGGGATCTGCACCAGACCGCCCACCGGGTCGCACGTCAGCCCGAGGTGGTGTTCGAGGGCGATCTCCGCCGCGTTCTCGACCTGCTCAGGACTGCCGCCGAGCACGGCCGTCGCGCCGGCAGCGGCCATCGCACACGCCGAGCCCACCTCCCCCTGGCATCCCGCCTCCGCTCCCGAGATCGACGCGCCGGCCTTGATGAGCGAGCCGATCGCGGTGGCCGTCAGCAGGAAGTCCCGGACGGACGACCGGCCCAGGCCGAGGCTGGCCGTGAGGTGCCGCAGCACCGCGGGCAGCACACCCGCGGCACCGTTCGTCGGTGCGGTGACGATTCGGCCGCCGGCGGCGTTCTCCTCGTTCACCGCGAGCGCGTACACGGCGATCCACTCGGTCGAGGACGCCTCCGTGCCGCGCTCCGTCAGGTGTGCAGCGGCCTCGGACGCCCGACGGCGCACCCCGAGTCGGCCGGGCAGTGTCCCGCGTGCGCGGAGGCCGGCGTCGATGCAGCCGTTCATCGTCGCGGCGATCGCGTCGAGCCCGGCGTCGATCGCGTCGTCATCACGCAGGAGGCGCTCGTGCTCGCGGGCGACCGCGGCGATGCTGCGGCCCGCGGCGGCGGCGACGAGGTCGCTGCCCGTGGCGTACGCGACCCCGGAGCCGGCGCCCGTACCCGTACCGGGGGCGACCGTCTCGTGAGGTGACGCGGCGGCGGGGTCGAGCCGCGCCTCCCGGCCGTCCGCCAGGACCACGAACCCGCCGCCGACGGAGAGCCAGGTCTGCGTCAGGAGGGTCCCGTCGACGCCCTCCGCCCCGAGCGTCATCGCGTTGGGGTGTCCGTGGTGCCGCGCGAACGGCTCGAACGTCATGTCGTGCCGGTGGAACGGGACGGACCCGCCGGGGACCGGCACGGGGTGCGGCCGCTCCGGCCCCGGTTCCGTCATCGCCGCCCAGGTGCCGCGGACGGCGTCCGGGTCGCACGTCTCCGGCTCCGCTCCCCCCAGCCCGGCCAGCACGGCGTCCGGAGTGCCGTGCCCGATGCCGGTTGCGGCGAGGGAACCGTGCAATACGCAGGTCCAGCGCGTCACCTCCGGCAGCCGGTGGCCGAGGGCCGCCCGGAAGCGGGCGGCCGCGCGCATCGGTCCGACGGTGTGGGAGCTCGACGGGCCGATGCCGACCGAGAAGAGGTCGAAGACCGAGACGTGCACCGTCGGAGCCGTCGCGACCGTCGGAGCCGTCGCGGCCGTTGGAGCCGTTGCGGCCGTTGCGGCCGTTGCGGCCGGGCTCAGCACGTCAGGCATCGCCGCGGGCGTGGGTCGTCGCCCCCGGCGTCCGGGTGCGCGCGGCCTGCAGGAACGCCTCGGCCGCGGGACCGGTGGCCGCGGCGACCACGGTGCGGGCGAGCCCGATCGCCGCGTCGAGGGCGGCGACGTCCCCGGCGGGCCCGCCCGCATCCGCCGCGAACGCGGGGGTGTGCGCCACCCCGACGGCCCCCAGCAGGGCGATCATCGGGTGGATCGACGGCACGACCTGCGACACGTTGCCCATGTCGGTCGACCCGCCGACCCGCTCGCCGCCGCCGGCGACCGTCCGACCGAGGGCACGGAGCGCGTCGTCCCAGAGCGCGGCGAGGGTCGGGTCCTGTCGGAGCTCGTCGTAGCGCGGCTCGGCACGCTCGCTCTCCCACGTGCAGCCGGTGGCGATCGCCGCACCCTCGAAGCACGCGAGCACGCGGCGCTTCGCGTCGAGCATGACGTCGAGCTCGTGGGCACGGACCTCGGCACGGACGCGGGTCATGCCCGGCACGATGTTCGTCGCGTCGCCACCGTGCTCGACGAAGGCCGCCACCCGGATGCCGTCGACCAGCTGCTGGCGGAGCAGACCGATGGCGCTGAGCGCCAGGGTCGCGGCGTCGGCGGCGTTGACGGCCTCGTGCGGTGCGGCGGCGGCGTGCGCCACCCGGCCGGTGAACGTGACGTCGAAACGATCGACCGCCTGCGTCCCGACGAGCGAACACGCGACGTCCTCGGCGGCGGCCGTCCCGTGGGCCATCAGGGAGATGGTCGCACCCTCCCACGCACCGCGCTCGAGGAGGATCGCCTTCCCGCCACCGTGCTCCTCCGCCGGCGTGCCCAGGAGCACGACCGTCAGACCGGCCTCGTCGGCGACCTCGGCGAGCGCGAGTGCGGCACCGAGACCCGCCGTGGCGATGACGTTGTGACCGCACGCGTGCCCGATCCCGGGCAGGGCGTCGTACTCCGCGCAGACGACGACCCGGAACGGGCCGGTCCCTGCGACAGCCTCGAACGCCGTCGGGAGTCCGTAGGCGCCGCGTTCGACCGCGAAGCCCGCTCGCTCGGCCTCGGACGCCAGCAGTTCGGCCGCGTGGTGCTCCTCGAACGCCGTCTCGGGGTCGGCGTGCACGGCGTGGCTCACGCGGAGCAGCTGCTCGGAGCGGGCGCGGACGGCCGCCTCGACGCGGTCGGTGAGTGCGATGGGGGCGGTGACGGTCATGTCGTTCCTTCGTGGATCGGGTGCGGGGTGGATCTGGGGTGCTCGGGCGGCGGGGCCTCGGTCAGTGCCAGAGGCCGAGGGCGAACTCGGCGACGACGACCGACAGCAGGTACGAGGTGACGATCGCGACGAGACCGACCGGCACGATCTTCCAGCCGATCGACCTGAGCTTCGGCAGGTCCTTGCCGAGGCTCAGCCCGGCGATGGTGAGCACGACGGTGCAGATCGAGAGGAAGTCCACCGTGTTGAGGACGTCGACGAGCCACGGGCCGATCGGCGAGACGGGACTGGTCACGAGGGCGCCGACGGTGGTGACGACGATGAGGCTGGCGATCTTGCCGCGGGTCAGCCGGTACACGCCGAGTCCGATGAGGACGAGCGCACACATGAGGACGTAGCCGAGCGGGATCTGCCAGGTGAACCCGCCCGCGGCGATCGAGGAGACGACGGTGCCGACGACGACCAGTGCGGGGAGCGAGACGAGCAGGCGGACCCGGGAGCCGGAGGCCGGGGCCTCAGTCGCAGCGGCGGAGCCGACGTCGGTCGCGGCGGTGACGACGAGCGGTGCGGCACCGACGGTGCGCGCCGTCGTTCCGGCCGTGCTCACCGTGGCGCGGCGCGTGAGACGCTCGTAGACCTTCTGCGCGAGCGGCAGGGCGACGTACATGCCGACGTACATGCCGAGCAGACCGGTGATGAGGTTCGACGTCGCGGCGAGCGCGAGGACCTGCTCCTGCATCCCCGGGTGCTCGGCCACGACCGCGGCGACGGCGGCCGCCATCATCGAACCCGAGCCGACCCCCGCTCCCATCGCGAGCGCCAGCGGGTCGAACACGTGGAGGGACGTGGCGAACGACGCGACGATCGTGATGACCACGGCGCCGAGCAGCGTGCCGAACACGTACATCGAGAGGGTGCCGCGGTACTCGTCCGAGTCCGGGCCGAAGCGTTCGCTCACCATCGCGAACGATCCCTCGCGGTCGATCGAGAACGTCGCCCCGATCGTCGCCCGGCCCATCCGCAGCAGGACGGCGAGCGGCAGGGCGAGGACGATCGTGCCGAAGAGGTGGCCGACCTCCTGCAGGAGCAGCGCCGGCCCGGCGTCGACGAGCAGTCCGATGTTCGGGCCGATCGTGACGGACAGCCGGGCGATCAGCAGGAGGACCGCGATGCCCATCACGGCGCTCGCCGCCCGTTGCAGGTCCACGCCGAGCGGACGGAACCGCTGCGATGAGACCACACCGCCGGCGAGGAGACCCCACACCATCGGGAGGACGGTGATGCTCGCGACGCCGATCGGGATGACGGCGGGGCCGACGATCTGCGCGAGCGAAGCGATCACGAGGAGGAGCACGAGCACGATCCAGACGCGCTGGCGTCGTGGTGTCCGAGCGGGGCGGGGCGCGGGGGCGGTGGTACGCCCGGCGGTCGGTGCGGGGGCGGCGGTGTCGGTCATGACGGGTTCCTCCTGATCGGGGAGATCGGCAGCGGGGATGGTCCGTGGTGCGATGCGGGCAACGTACGATCGACGTGTTTCCGGAACGTCACATCGCAGGATCTGCGCGATCAGGGGAGGTTGGATGCAGGATCACAGCCTGTCAGTCGAGGAGCGTCGGCTTCTGCACGCGCTGCAGATCCAGCCTCGGGCACCGTGGTCGGCCATCGCCGCCGCGCTCGGGAGCGACGCCGTCACGGTCGCGCGGCGGTGGACCCGGCTGCAGGAACGCGGGGTCGCGTGGATCGCCGTCTACCGCGCGGCTCCCTCCGTCACCACCGCCCTCGTCGAGGTGCAGTGCCCGCCGTCCGAGACGATGCGGATCGTCGAGGAGCTCACCCGCGATCCCGAGGTGCTCACGATCGACGTCACCACCGGCGGACGCGACCTCCTCCTGACCCTCGTGTGCGACAGCCGCGACGCCCTCGCACGCTATGTCCTCGAACGAATGGGCACCCTGCCGGAGATCCGGGCGCTCCGCACCCACATCGCGACCGCGACGCTCGCCGATGCCCGGAAGTGGCGACTCCGCGAACTCGACTCCACGGAGACCGCCGCGCTGGAGCCCTCCGCTCCCCCGGCGCGTCTGCCGTCCGTCCCGCCGGAGGTCGCCGCGCGGATCCGGGACGTCCTCGCCCGCGACCCGAGGATCACCATCACCGGGCTCGCCGCCGAACTCGGGACGACCCCGCCGCGGGCATCGGCGATGCTCGCCTCGGTGCTCGCCTCGGGCGAGGTCGTGCTCCGGACGGAGATCGCGCGACCGCTCTCGGGCTGGCCGGTGTACGCCTGGTACTTCCTCGACGTCGACCCGTTGCAGCGCACCGCGGCGGTGCAACGGCTGACCAGGCTCGGCGAGTCCCGCCTCGTCGCCTCGATCGTCGGCGGGTACGACATCGCGCTCGCGGTGTGGCTGCGGTCGATCGACGACGTCGCGCGCATCGAGACGTTCTTCGCCGAACACGTGCCGGGAGTCTCCGTCGCCGACCGGTCGGTCGTGCTCCGGACGCCGTACCACCTGCAGAAGCGCATCGACGCCCAGGGACGCTACCGGCCGACCCATCCCGAAGCCGATGCCGAGGCCGACGTAACGGCTCCCGGCCCCTGACCGTCGGGCCCCTGTCCCTCAGGGCTCTGTCCCTCAGGCTCCTGTCCGTCGGACCCCCGGCCGGCCGGACCCGTCGACCCCGGTGCCGGTGAACCCGGCCACCGACGCGTTGTCCTCGGCGAACGAGAACCGCGCCCGCACCGATCCCCCGCGCAGCACCCCCGGCAGCCAGTACCCCGCGTCGTCCCACATCGCGTCGTACGGCACGGCGTCGACCGGGATCCACCGGGGCACGAGTTCGTCACTGCCCGACGGGGTGCCCTGCCAGCGGCGGCAGACGAAGACGTCCGAGACCTGGGACCAGGACGGACGGTACGGGAACCGGTAGTCCAACGTGCCCCGCGCCTCCAGGTCGGCGGCGTCGATCCGCAGGCCGACCTCTTCGAACACCTCGCGCACCGCGGTCTCGACCGCGGACTCCCCCGGTTCCCGCTTCCCGCCGGGGCCGACCAGGCGGCCCGTGCCGAGCCCGCGCCGCTTCTCGCCGAGCAGCACCTGCGGCCCCGAACCGTCGTCGCGGACCAGGTACACGACGACCACCGCGGGGTGCTGGGACTTGCTCTCGTCGCGCGTGGTCACACGACCAGTCTGGCCGATGAAGTGGCGTACGCTCGTTCCATGGCAGGCGTGCTGCGGGGGCACCATGGCTGAGCCCCGCAGGACCGGGCGCAGCCTCGAAGTGCTGCGCGCCGAGGCCGCCGAGGAGATCTCGATGATCGTCGAGCACCGCAGCCGCCAGGGCGAGGACCCGTGGGAGTTCATGCCGACGCTCCCCACCGTCGACGAGCAGGTCGTGCTCATCCTCCGCGCGGATGCCGTCGAGCTCGACGCCGCGATCGGCCAGCGGAGCGCGCAGTGGTCGATGCACCCCGCGTCCGGCCAGGGCACGCGGCTCGGCGAGGAGTACCACCGTCTGCGCCGCATCGCGCTGCAGCACCCCGAGCTCACGCCCGCGGTGTGGAAGCTCATGGGCGCCCTGCCCGAAGCCGGCTAGCTCGTTCCCGGTCGGGCTGCGGTTGGATGGGGTCATGACCGAAACCGTCCTCGCCGTCCTCAACCAGCCCTCCCGCGACGCCGCCCCGCACGACCCCGCCGCGGATGCCTTCACGTTCGCCGGGCCGCTCGAGGAGCACATCCAGGTGCAGGACCTCGGCATCATCCGCGGCGACGGCGTGTTCGAGACCATCACCGTCGTGGACGGGCACCCCCAGGCCGTCGAACCGCACCTGGCACGCTTCGAACGGTCGGCACGGATGCTCGACCTCCCTGTTCCGGACGTCGACGCCTGGCGCCGGGCCGTCGAAGCCGTCTGCGCCGAGCTCGACCCGGTGCGCGAGGCCTTCGTGAAGACCGTGCTCACCCGCGGCGTCGAGGGTGCCGAACGGCCGACCGGGTGGGTCTACGCGGCACCGTCCGGAGACTCGACCGCCGCCCGTACCGAGGGCATCTCCGTCGTCACGCTCGACCGCGGGTACCGACACGACGTCGAGCGGACCTCGCCGTGGCTCCTGCAGGGCGCGAAGACGCTGTCGTACGCCGTGAACATGGCCGCGCTGCGCGAGGCCGCGCGTCGCGGGGCCGACGACGCCGTGTTCGTCTCCACCGACGGCTACGTGCTCGAGGGCACGCGAGCGAACCTCGTCCTGTCGGTCGGCGGCCGGCTCGTGACGCCGCGCACCGACATCGGGATCCTGGCCGGCACCACGCAGGCGGACGTGTTCCGCTTCGCTGCGGAGGCGGGCATCGAGACCGCCTACGAGCTCATCACGCTCGACGACTTCCACGCGGCGGACGCGGCGTGGCTGGTGTCGAGCGTGCGGCAGGCGGCACCGATCCGAGCGGTCAACGGGAACGCGCGGGAGATCGACGCAGAGCTCACGACGCGCATCAACGAGTTCCTGCTGGCGCGCGAGGTCTGAGCGCGGGGCGCGGGCCCGGCGGCCCGGGCCGCGTCACCTTTGCGACACCCCGCGCGTCGATCAACGCGTGGAACGTCGTGGTGCGCCCGTGACGGACTGGAGGCGCGGTGCCAGCCGGCACCGCGCCTCCAGTCCGGTGTGGTCGCTACCAGCGCGGAGTGGTGACGCCCGCCCCGTCGGCGTACTCGAAGACGGACGCGCCCTCGATCCAGACGCGTGTCGCGCGGCTGGTCGCGTCGAGCGGGTCGCCGTCCCAGAGGACGAGGTCGGCGTCGTAGCCCTCGGCCAGGCGACCGACGCGGTCACCGAACCCGAGGAACTCGGCCGGGTTGGTCGTGAGCGCCTCGAGCGCCGTCTGGCGCGGCAGGCCCTCCTTCACTGCGGCGGTCGCCTGGTCGACGAGCATGTTGATCGGGACGACCGGCGCGTCCGTCGTGATCGCGATGCGCACTCCGGCGGCGGCGATCTTCGCGAGGTTCGGGATGCCGCGGTCGCGGAGCTCGACCTTGGAACGGCTGGTGAAGAGCGGGCCGTAGATGACGGGGATGTCCTTCTCGGCGAGGACGTCCGCGATCTTGTGCGCCTCGGTGCCGTGGTTCACGACGAGGCGGTACCCGAACTCCTCGGAGAGCCGGATCGCGGTGGCGATGTCGTCGTGCCGGTGGGTGTGCTGGTCCCAGGCGAGCTCGCCGTCCAGCACGCGGACGAGGGTCTCCTTCGAGAGGTCGCGGGCGAACGGCTCGTCCTTCGCGGCGGCGGCGTCGCGCGCGGCACGGTAGTTCTGCGCCTCGACGAAGGCGTCGCGGATGATCTTGGCCACGCCGAGACGGGTGGACGGCGTCTGGCCCTTGCCGCCGTAGACGCGCTTCGGGTTCTCACCGAGGGCGCTCTTGATGCTCACCGCATCTGAGATGAGCTGTTCGTCGATCGTGCGGCCACCCCAGGTCTTGATGGCGACGGTCTGACCGCCGATCGGGTTGCCCGAGCCGGGCTTCACGACGATGCTCGTGATGCCGCCGGCGAGCGCGTCGCGGAACCCCTCGTCGTCGATGTCGATGGCGTCGATCGCCCGGACGCCGGCCATGTTCGGGCCGGTCATCTCGTTGGTGTCGTTGCCGGCGTCGCCGTTCGCTTCCTCGTGGATGCCGACGTGCCCGTGCGCCTCGACGAACCCGGGGACGAGCCACGCGCCGGCCGCGTCGACGACCGGGAGACCCGGCGGCGGGGTGACGTCGGGTCCGATCGCGGTGATCCGACCGTCTTCCACGACGACGGCGCCACCGTCGAACTCGGGGGCGGAGACGGGGACGACGTGCGCGTTCGTGACGACGAAGGAGTTGCTCATGCCACCACGCTACCGAGGACGAGCGACATCCCCACCATGCATACGACATATGAACTGTTCGCGTCGCAGAACGCGTACCACCTACGTTCGTGGGACCACCACGCCGAACGGATCCGGAGGAACGATGCCCCGCACCGAGCATCCCTGGCCCGCCCACACGACGACCACGCTGCCGTGGCGCAGCGCCGTCCGCGGGCCGCGCCCGGATCGTGAGACGGCTTCGATCAGCGCGTCCGTCCCGCCGCGGATCGCAGACGCGCAGTGGACGCCCGATGCCGACACCGCCGCTCTGCTCGACCGCGCCGCCACCGCCGTGCGGGACCTCGATGAGCACCACGGGACCGGGCTCACCGTACTCGGCGGTGTGCTCGACCGGACGGAGGCAGTCGCGTCCTCCCGCATCGAGGACGAGTCCGCGACCCTCGACGACTTTGCCCGAGCGGCCGTCGGCATCCGGGCGAACAGCAGCGCCACGGCGATGGTCCGCGCCGGCGGCGCCATCGACGGCCTGGTCGCCGCGGCGAGCTCTGGCACGATCACCGAGGACGCGCTGCTCGCCGCCCACCGCAGACTCATGCGGGACGACCCGGTCGACGGTCGGTACGCCGGGCGCTGGCGCGACGTCCAGAACTGGATCGGCGGCGGTCCCACGCCACGGCTCGCACGACACGTCCCACCGCCGCCCGAGCTCGTCCCGGACCTCATGGACGACCTGTTCACGTTCCTGCACCGCCGCGACCTGCACCCGATCGCGCAGGCGGCGATCGCCCACGCGCAGTTCGAGTCGATCCACCCCTTCACCGATGGCAACGGTCGGATCGGCCGAGCGCTCGTCGCGGCGGTCCTGCGCCGTCGAGGGCTCGCACGCGTCGTCACGGTGCCGGTCGCCGCGGCGCTGGTCGCCGAGCGGGACCGGTACTTCTGGCACCTCGAGCGCTACCGGCGCGGTGCCGTCGACGAGTGGATCCGTGACCTCGCGATCGCCATCGGCACCGTCTGCGACGAGGCCACGCTCACCGCACTGCTCCTCGACGAAGTCGCCGCCGATCGTGCCGCGGGTGCGTGCTCCCGCGGCCCGCACGCCGTCGTCGGTCGAGCGCTCGTCGACGACCCCGTGCTGACCGAGGAACGACTGGAGCTCCTGCTCGACGGCGACGAGCAGGCGATCGACGTCGTGACGGACGACCTGTGCCAGGCAGGAGTGCTCCGTCCCGTCACCGAACGACGTCGCCGCCGGGCGTGGTCGACGGTCGCCGCAGCCGACGAGATCGCCGCCTTCGGCGCCCGCGTCCACGCCGCCGTCACACAGCGGGCGAATAGGGTGGGGTGGTGATCAGCGAGCACGCCCAGGCCACCCCGCCCACGGCCGCCAAGCGGCCCACGACACGGACCCACCACGGCATCGACTTCGTCGACGACTACGAGTGGCTGCGGGACAAGGAGTCGCCGGACACGCTGGCCTACCTCGAGGCCGAGAACGCGTACACCGACTCGGCGACGGCGCACCTCGGCGCCCTCCGCGACCGGATCTTCGCCGAAGTGAAGGGCCGCGTGCAGGAGACCGACCTCTCCGTCCCGGTCCGCATGGGCGACTGGTGGTACTTCACGCGCACAGCCGAGGGCAGCCAGTACGGTGTGCACTGCCGCGCACCCATCTCCGGCCCGGACGACTGGACACCGCCCGCCGTGACCGAGGGCGCCGCGACGCTCACCGGCGAGCAGGTCGTCCTCGACGGCAACGCCCTGGCCGACGGCCACGACTTCTTCTCGCTCGGCACCTACGACATCAGCGACGACGGCACCCGCCTCGTCTACGGCATCGACGTCGAGGGCGACGAGCGGTACACGCTGCACGTGCGCGACCTCACGACCGGCACGGACCTCGGCGACGAGATACCGAACACCGGTGCCGGGGCGACGTTCGACCCGTCCGGCCGCTTCGTGTTCTACCCGACCGTCGACGACTCCTGGCGGCCCGACCGGATCTGGCGCCACACCGTCGGCAGCGACGCGACCGACGACGTCGTGGTGTTCGAGGAGCCGGACGACCGCTACTGGGTCGGGGTCGGGGTGACCCGCTCGTCGCAGTACATCGTCATCGAGCTCGGGTCGAAGATCACCTCCGAGGCGCTCGTCCTCGATGCGGCCGACCCGACCGGCGAGTTCCAGGTCGTGTGGCCTCGGCGCGAGGGCGTCGAGTACGAGATCGAGCACGCGATCGTCGGGGGCAGCGACCGGTTCCTCGTCCTGCACAACGACGGCGCCGAGAACTTCGAGCTCGTGGACGTCCCCGCCGACGACCCCACGTCCGAGCGTGACCGCCGAGTCGTCGTGGCGCACCACTCCGAGCGCCGCATCGAGTCCGTGGACGCCTTCGCCGGTCACCTCGCGCTCGAGTACCGGTCAGAGGCGCTCCCCCGTGTCGCCATCATCCCGATCGAGGGCGACGGCTACGGCGATGCACACGAGGTGCCCTTCGACGAGGCACTCTTCTCCGCCGGCCTCGGTGGCAACCCCGAGTGGGACCAGCCGACGCTCCGGATCGGGTTCACCTCGTTCGTGACGCCGTCCGAGGTGAGCGACCTGGACCTCGCGACCGGCGAGGTCACCGTCCTCAAGCGTCAGCCGGTCCTCGGCGGCTACGACCCGGCCGACTACGTGCAGGAGCGCGACTGGGCGACCGCGGACGACGGCACCCGCGTACCGATCTCCCTCGTGTGGCGCCGCGACGCGGTCGACTCCGACCGTCCGGCCCCGCTGCACCTGTACGGCTACGGGTCGTACGAGCACTCCATCGACCCCGGGTTCAGCGTGATGCGGCTCTCGATGCTCGACCGCGGCGTCGTCTTCGCCGTCGCGCACGTGCGTGGCGGCGGCGAGATGGGGCGGCACTGGTACGAGAACGGCAAGACGCTCACGAAGAAGAACACCTTCACGGACTTCGTCGCCGTCGCGTCGCACCTCATCGACACCGGACGGACGTCGTCCGACCGGCTCGTCGCCGAGGGCGGCAGCGCGGGCGGGCTCCTGATGGGCGCGGTGGCGAACCTCGCCCCCGAGCGGTTCGCCGGCATCCTCGCGGCCGTTCCGTTCGTGGACGCCCTGACGAGCATCCTCGACCCCGACCTGCCGCTGACCGTCATCGAGTGGGACGAGTGGGGCGACCCGCTGCATGACGCCGAGGTCTACCGCTACATGAGCGAGTACACCCCGTACGAGAACGTCCGGTCCGATGTGCAGTACCCGAAGATCCTCGCGGTCACCTCCATCAACGACACCCGCGTGCTGTACGTCGAGCCCGCGAAGTGGACGGCCAAGCTGCGGGAGGTCGGCGCCCCGGTTCTGCTCAAGACCGAGATGGCGGCCGGGCACGGCGGTGTCAGCGGTCGCTACGACTCGTGGAAGGAGCGGGCCTTCGAGCTCGCGTGGCTGCTCGACGTCCTCGGGCTGGCCGACGTCACGCCGGCCGCCGCGAACGCGAACCCGATCGCCGCCGGCTGACGTCCGCGCGCGGTGCTGGCGGCGAGCAGGATGCCGGCAGCACCGCGCCGCCGCCGACGACGAGCGCCGTGCTGGCTTACCTGACGAGCACGGGGCTTCCAGCCATGACGAGCGCGTGGCTGGCGGACCTGACGAGCGCCGTGCTGGCAGACCTGACCAGCGCGCCGCTGGCAGGCCCAACGAGCTCGGCTCGCAGGCCTGCGAGCCGAGCCGAAGACAGGGCCGGTCACACACGGTTGAGCGCGTGCACCGCTTCGTCGTACGACTCCTCGGCGAGGCGAACGCGGTCGCCCGCGAGCACGCCGTACCCGAACGTGCCCTCGCCCCCGTGTTCGGCGATGCCCGAGTGCACCCGCAGCACGTCGAGCGCGTGGAGTGACCGCACCCGCTCCGTGAGGACGTCGGCAGCGTCCCCGATGCGCTTCCACAGTGCGTGCGGGAACGCGTCGTCGCCGAGGACGTCCATCGCCATACGCGCCCGGGTCGCCGCTCGCCAGGCGTGCTCGGTCGCCTCACGCGCAGCGGCTTCGCGGTCGAGCACGGCGGAGGAGTCGTCGTCCTCCCCCAGGGCGTCGCGCACGAGCTCGCGGACCCGGGGCTTCTCGATCGCGGACACGTCCTGTGCGACCTGCTTCGGCGGGCGGAGCGCCCACGCGGTCGGGGCCGGCCGCTCCGCGGCGTCGTCGAGCACGTCGAGGAGCTCGAGGAACGGCTCGCCCTGCAGGAACGCGACGACGTCGCGCACGGCGACCGCACGCCGCTCCCGCGTCGCCGCGAGGATGCGTTCGCGGGTCATCACGTCGACGAGCGCGTCCTGGGCCGGCGTGGACGCGCGGGGCAGACCGTCGACGAGGTACTCCGCCAACGCAGCGCGCGCGGTCACGGCCGCCAGTCCCTCCGCCGCGTCAGCGGCGCGATCGACGGCGTCGGTCTCGGGGAACGCCGGACGGTACGACCCGATGACCGCCGCGATGCCGAGTGCTGCAGCGGCCGTCTCGCGGAGGTCGGCCTGTCCGCCGGACCGGAGCAGGGCCTCCTGGGCGAGGAGCGTCGCACGCAGCTTCCGGAGTCGCTTCGTGAGCGCGCGGGCGGCGGTTCCCCTGTCAGGCTTGTCGGCTGTCTGGAGGCGCGGTGCGGGTGCTCCTGCCAGCCCGCGTGCCAGCTTGGACGAGACGGCGGCGGGGGCGGCGCCGACGGCCGCGAAGCGTCCGTCGAGCGCCGAGAAGAGTTCGTGGGCGACCTGCGTGTCGACGTCACCGACGGTCTCCACCTCGACCTCGCGCCACGTGCGCGGCGCCTCGGGTGCGTCGTCGTCGAGTCGCTGCGCGACGACCTGGTCGTCGGCGAGTTCGGCGATCTGGTCGCCGTCCTCGTCGAGGAGCCGGGTGACCGTGCGTGTGGTCGTGATCCGGACGACCGGTCGCAGTTCGCGACCACGGCGCTCGGTGAACAGCGCCGCGAGGACCTCGTCGGGCACCGTGTCGGCGTCGTCGGTGAGCGGGAAGTGTTCCTCGTGCCGGACGGTGTCGGACGCCGCGCGCTTGATGTGCCAGCCGGCGTCGGGGCCGCCCGTGCGACGCCGGACGGTGACGTGCGAGGCCACGAGGTCGTACCGCTCGGTGTCCCAGTACGTCGCGTCGAGTTCGAACGGTTCCTGGTGCTCGGTGCGGAGGATGCCGCCGGCGCCGATCAGGTCGGGGAGGTCCCCGCCCTCGGGCAGGTCGTAGGTGCGCTCGATCTCGAGGTGCGTGTCGCTCACGCGATCTTGTCTACCAGGGGTTCCCCGTGCTGCTCGACCTGGGCGGCCGCTCCTGTGGAGAACTTCGTGACGACGATCCCGACGATCACCGTGGCGACCGGTGTCAGGACGACGAGGAAGGGCCAGACCCGACCCGGCGCGTAGGCGTACAGGGGCGTGTAGTGCAGTGCGTCGACGAGGAGCGGCGCGACGAGCACGATCCACGCCCACCTGCGGCCCGCGGTGGCGACGAGCCACGCGACGAGCCCGGCGAGCGGTGGGAGCACCTCGATCGGCAGGTCGGTGTCCGGCCCGAGCAGCGGGTACACGACGAGGCCGAGCGCAGCCGCCGCCATGATGCTCGCGCCGAGTCGACGCCGCCGGATCGGGACGCCATCGAGCAGGAGGATCGCGGTGACGAGCGCAGCGCCCGGCAGGAGGTACTGCAGGACGAGCCAGCCCACCTGCGCCACGAGGAGGTCGAACGTGCTCGAGTACTCGTAGTTCGGCAGCATGATCACCCAGACCGGAACGGCGAGGAACGAGAGGAACGCCAAGCCGACCAGGACCGGGACGGTCCGGATCGTGTGCGGTGCGGGACGGACGTGGAGCGGTGCTGCGGTCATGGATTCCCCCCATGTGGATCGGTGTCCGGCGCGCCGGTGGAAGAGCGCCGTGGTGAGTGCGCCGAACGCGAGGGCGGTCGGCGAGAGTTCGAGCTCGCGAGCGTCGCGGACGTCGGCGAGCCACTGCTCCCGACGGACCTCACGGTGGGCGGCGGGCGAGACGGCGACCGCCGCCTCGACGATGATCCGATCGAGCGCGCTCACGACGTCACCGGCCGGGCGCTCGGGCGAGGTCGACGTGCACCGCGCGCCGATGCCTCCGACGCGACCGCCGTCGCCTGGCGGGCGTCCAGGAGGTCCCTGGCCGCTTCGGCCCCCTCGGCCGTGAACTCGTAGAGCCGACGCCGCGGTCCGGGACGGTCCGCATCGTCGTCCCACGAGGACCGGATCCATCCGAGCCCCTCGAGTCGTTCGAGGATCGGGTAGACGGTGCCCGCCTTCCGTCCCGTGGCCTTGATGACGAGCAGCCCCCACGCGGCACCGTCGGTCGAGAGCAGTGCCTCGAGCACGTCGAGCGTGGGCGCGGTCACACGCTGGATCGGTTCCATGCGGTCAACCTACCTATATCGATTAAGTACCGCAAGGCCCCCAGATGCACGGGTTACCCTGAGCCCATGAGCGAGACGATCACCCGCGACGCGTTCGTGCCGGAGGCCGGCGCCGTCACGATGTTCACGACCAGCTGGTGCGGCTACTGCGCCCGACTGAAGAACCAGATGTCGAAGGCCGGCGTGCCCTACCGCGAGGTCGACATCGAGCAGACGCCGGGCACGGCCGAACTCGTCGCCGAGGTCAACGGCGGCAACCAGACCGTGCCGACGCTGGTGTTCCCGGACGGCAGCACGGCGACGAACCCGTCGCTCGCCGAGGTCCAGTCGCGCATCTGACACCGAGGCGGCCACACAAGACACCGGTGTTCGCGGGACACACCTCCGCATGCGAGGGTGCGGCGCACGAACACCGGTGTTTTGCGATCCGGGCCTGCCCTACCGCGCGCCGCGCTCCAGCGCCTCGGTCAGCAGCGCCGCCATCGCGTCGAGCTGGATGTCACCGGAGTCGACGATCTCCTCGTCGGAACCGTCGAGCGCCCGGGCGGCCAGGGACGCCTTCGAGTCGATGAGCTCGGCGATCTTGGTGTCGATCGTCTGCGCGGCGATGATGCGCCACGCCGTGACCGGCTCTTCCTGACCGATGCGGTGCACGCGGTCGATCGCCTGGGTCTGCTCAGCCGACGTCCACGACAGCTCCGCGAGGACGACGTTCGACGCCACCTGCAGGTTGAGACCGACGCCCGCTGCGGTGAGCGAGCAGACGATGACGGCGACGTCGGGGTCGTTCACGAACGAGTCGATCTCGGCCGTGCGCTGCGCCGGCGTCTGGTCGCCCCGGACGGTCGCGGTGCGGAGGCCCCGGCGGGCGAACACTTCCTCGGCCTGGTCCATGACGTCGAGGTGCTTCGCGAAGAACACGACCTTGCCGACGTTCGAGGCGAGCTGCGCCGCGTAGTCCGCCGCGAGCTGCGCCTTCGCGCGACCGATGCGCCGCACCATCGAGAACACGTTCTCACCGGTGGACGAGGCGTCCTGGTCCTCGAGCTCCCAGCGGGCGACCTGCCGGACGAGCTTGTGGTCGATGCCGACGTCCGGGTCCTGGCCGGTGCGTGCGTCGAGCGCCTGGTGGTACCGCTTGACGAGCTTCGCGGTGAGCTCGCGCTCGGCGTCGCGGATGGAGCGACCGACCTCGTCGTCGAGCTCGACGGGGATGTCGGCGATCCGGCGGGCCGGGATGTCCGCCGCGACGTCGACCTTGCGGCGCCGCACGATGCCCTGGTCGATGACGGCCTTGCGCGCCTCGACGAAGAAGCCAGGGTCGGCCGGGGTGAGGCCGATCTCCTCGAGCTCGTTCATGAGCTTCGCGCGGGGCTTCTTGTCGTCGATCCAGCCGAGGTACTCCCAGATCGTGCGGAAGTCCTCGACCGAGTTGATGAGCGGCGTCCCGGTCAGGGCCATGAGCAGCGGTGACGCGGTGCGCGCGCGGATCGCCTCGGCGAGCTGCAGCACGAACCTCGACCGCTGCGAGTCCTTGTTCTTGATGAAGTGCGCCTCGTCGACGACCATGCCCTTGAACCCGAAGTTCGCGAGCCAGCCCGCGTGCCGGTCGAGGATCTCGTAGTTCACGATGACGATGTCCGCGAACCCGTCGAGGTCGTCCCCGTCACCGTGGATCACGGTCGACGTCCGGTTCGGCACCCACCGGGACGCCTCGCGCGCCCAGTTCGTCTTGACCACGTTCGGCACGACGACGAGGAGCGGGAACGCGTTCGCGGCGTCGGCGGCGAGCAGCGACTGCGCCGTCTTGCCGAGACCGGGCTCGTCAGCGAGCAGGAACGTCCGGTGTCCCTGAGCCGCGGCGGCGATGAGTTCCGCCTGGTGCTTCATGAGCGTGGTGCCGGACTTCGAGTGCAGCGTCGCGGGCTCCGGCAGCGGCATCGTCGCCGCTCCCCCGCCCGCGCCGTACTCGAACGACTTGAAGAGCGGACCGAACAGCTCCCAGTTCGCCAGGCGTCGCGGGTGTGCGACGGGCTGGTCGGCGAGCGCGAAGTCGGGCGCGAGGAACGGGTTCGCGAGCTGCCGCTGCACGACCGCCTGCGGCACGACCGAGCGCACCGGGCTCTCGACCGTCGGAGACGGCTCGGCGGCGATGACGAGTTCCTCGGGCTGCAGTTCCATACCGCCGGCGATCATCATGTCGCGCTTCACCGTGCGGGTGGCCTCGCTGACCGAGGCCTCTTCCGTGAGGAGCTGGATGACGCTCGTGTCACGTGCCGCGGTCTTCGCGAGGATCGTCGCGACCCCGTCGAGCCGCTTGAGCTGCTCGGCGCGCTGCGCGTCGGTGAGCTCGGTGTCCGCCTTGACCCGTGCGCGTTCCTCGCGCATGAGCAGGGCGACCGCCTGGAACTTCGAGCGGTTCGACGCCTTGAGCGGTCCACGCTGCGCCGCCGCCTCGACCTCGCGCACGGCGCGGGCGAGGACGGGGATGACGCCGTCGTTGTCGAGCGGCCTGGTGCGACGCGACGCGGTCCGCGTCCCGCCGGCTGCTCGCCGGGTGCCTGATCGAGCCAACGCTCCTCCTGTTCCGCCCGTTCGCGCCGGGCGAGCCGCCCGTCGGGGCGGAAGTCCTGAACCGGTGCCTGCACGGCTCCGGTGTCCGCGGGCCACCGTGGCCCGCCGCTTCGCCGGTCCCCGCCTCGGGACGTGGAGTCCCGCGGACCGTTCCCATCGCGGCCACCGGGTGGGTGCCGGATGCGACGGTCCGCGCCGGGAGCCGGCGCCGTCACACGCACGTGAAGCCCCCTCGGGACGCTCACGGACCCGGTTCCCACGTCGGTCAAGCGACCGACTGCTGCGTCCGGAATCGACGCGGCACGCGGGAACGCGGTGCGTGCACGGCCAGTTTACTCCCCGACCACCGACGGAGGCGACTCGGCGTCGCCCGCGCGAGTCGCGCCTCCCGTCCGGCCGACGCGACCACCGGTCGGTCTGGAGGCGCGGCTCGTCCCCTCCACGCGCCTCCCGTCCGCCGCCGGTCGCGCCCACCCCGCCGAAGCGACAGTCCTCGGATCCCGGCACCGCCCACCCCGCGAAAGCGACAGATTCGCGCTGGGATCCAGCCGGAAGCTGTCGCTCTCGCGGAACCAGCCCCGCGCAGCCGCCACCCAGCCGCCAAGCTCCCCCGCCCCGGCCCCGGCCCCGGCCCCGGCCTCGCGGCGGCGGATCAGACCTGCGGAGCGGAACGCGGACGCACGAGCCCGTCGGACGGGACGATCGGCGTCACCTCGACCAGCGCTGCCTGCGTCGCCGCGAGCAGTTGCTCCGCCGTGTGGATGCCGGTCGCCGACCCGGTCGTCGCCTGCCCGCCCGCGTGCGCGAGGAGCTGCGCGCCGATGGCCGGGCCGATCCGGTCCGCCTGGTCGGGGTTCCGCGCGACCCAGTCCCGAGCGACGGCGTCCGCGAGGCGCTCCGCCGCTGCCCCGCGCTCGGCGTCGCCGCGCGAGCGGTGCCACAGCCCGGTGACGACGAGGTGCGCGACCACCGCGCCGATGTCGCGCACGGGGAAGCCCCAGCCGGCGGTGTCGATGTCGAGGAGACCGGAGATCCGCCACGGCTCGTCCTCGTCGACGAAGATCTGCTCGAGGTGCAGGTCGCCGTGCACGACCTGCTTCGTGGCCGTCGCCCAACCGATCGACCTCCGGCCGATCGCGTCGTAGAGGCGGTCGATCTCCTCGGCGTCCTGCGGCAGCGCGGCGACGAGCGTCCGTCGGTGCCAGTCGGCGTGGTCCATGGCGTCCGCGCGGGCCTGCTGCGTCGTCGGGACCGTCGCGATCCGACCGGTGAGCGCCGCGAGGGACGCCACGAAGCGCGGGTCGTCGGCGATCTCGAGGATGCGGCTGCCAGCGGGGACCCCGCGGATGCGCTCGAGGACGAGGAGCCCGTCCCCTCGGCTCGAGAGGACCCGCGGCACCGGCAGCCCGGCGGCGACGAACTGTTCGTGCGACTTCTCGATCGGGGCGACCCGGTGCGGGCGCACGACCTTGAGGAACACGGTGCCCTCGACCGCGTCGACACGGACCACGGCACGCTTGCCCGGCCGGTACGCCGCCACCGTGAGGGTCGGGTCGGTGACGGGCATGCCGAGCGTGGTGAGGAGCTCGGCGACGGCGTCGCGGTACGTCACCTGCGGCAGCACCGGCAGCCCGGGGTCGTTCGGGTACGCCCACACCGAGACGGGGTCGCCCGTGGCGGGGTCGGTGACGATCGCGCTGTTCTGGTCGTGCGCGCCACCGGTGTCGACGTAGGTCAGGACGGTGGCGCGCTGGCCGTTGCGGTCCACCGTGTCGACCTCGTACCCGTACAGGTACCCGTTGCCGGAGGGTTCGACCGAATGGGCCCGCGCGGCCACCACGGAGGTCCCGGAGCCGGCGAAGGCCTGCGGGATGACGCGCTCATGGTTGGGCCACACGACACCAGTCAACCGGACCGCGCGGGATTCGTCGCCATCGTGCACGGCTCGGCGTGCGCACCGTGGCTACCGTGGTCGTCGTGAACCCGGTCGCGCGCCTCCGCAGCTCCAGTCGCACGCCCTTCCTGCAGGTCGTGAAGACGGCCGTCGCGGTCGTGGCCGCCGTGCTGCTGTGCCGGGTGCTCATCGACGGACCGTTCCCGACGTTCGCCGCGATCGCCGCGCTGCTCGTGGTGCAGCCGAGCATCAACCAGTCGTTCGTGAAGGGACTCGAGCGGAGCGCAGGGGTCGTCCTCGGGGTCGTGCTCGCCACCGGGTTCCACCTGCTGTTCGGCGACTCCGTGTGGGTCGTGCTGCTCGTCATCGTGCTCGCGATCCTCATCGCGTGGGCGCTCCGGCTCACCCCGACGTCGGCGACCCAGGTCGGCATCAGCGGGATGCTCGTGCTCACCGCCGGCGTCGTCACCCCGAACTACTCGGCGGACCGGATCCTCGAGACCGTGCTCGGTGCGATCGTCGCCCTCATCGTGAACGCCGTGATCGTGCCACCGGTGCTCCTCGGGCCGGCGCACCTCGCCGTCGCCCGACTCGCCCGGGACACCGCGGCGGCCTTCGAGCGGGTCGCGATCGGCCTCACCGAGGGCTGGGACCACGGCCGCTGGCACGAGGCACTGCTGCAGGCCCGGGCACTCCGGCAGCAGCACGCGCGCGCGGAGGCCTCGCTGACCGCGGCCCGCGAGTCCCTCGCGATGAACCCCCGCGGCGGCCGCCACCGCACGATCCTCGAGGAGGACATCGTCGTCGCCGAGCACCTGCGCGTCCTCGTCACGCGCGTCACCGGCATGACCCGGGCGATCCGGGACAACACCGCGCCGGACCTCCGGGCGGACCCGGTCGTGGGCAGCATCGCGACCGAGGTCGCCCGGATCGGGGCCGACGTGCGGGCGCTGAGTGCGCGGGTCGCGGCGGCGGACGTTCCCGTGTCGACGGCGGCCCTGTCGGGCCCGTCAGGTCCCACAGGTCAGAAAGGTCCGGCAGGTTCGGCAGGCCCGTCGGGTCCGTCGGGCCTGTCCGCGCCGGACGTCGAGCCCGGTCCGGCGCTGACCGCTCCGCTCGAGGTGATCCGGCCGAACTCGCGGCACTGGGTGCTCATCGGGGCGCTGCTCGAGGACATCCGGCGCGTGCGCGAGGAACTGCTCGGCGAGGACGACTGACGCGACGTGCGTCATCGACGCGACATGCGTCATCGACGCGACATGCGTCATCGACGCGACACGCGTCGTGGACGCGCCCCGTTTCGGCCTGGAGGCGCGGGACGGGCCCGCCCCGCGCCTCCAGGCCCACGGATGGACGGGTCTCAGCGGATGGCCGCTGCCGCCTCCGCCGCGGAGTGCACGATGTCGTCCCAGATGGTCGCCGTCGGCACGGACGCATCGCACGACACGACCTCGGCCTGCGCGAAGCGGTCGATCTCGGCGGCGGCCGCGTCCACCCCCGCCGCACGGGCGGCGCGGCTCGCGACGTCCGGGACGGCCCCGCGTAGTTCGGCGACGACGCGGTCGCGGCGGACGTCCTCCATGTCGCCGAGCACGCCGATGCCCTTCCAGGCGGCGTCGAGCTCGGCACGCAGACGGACGAGGGCCGGATGTTCCGGCGAATGGTCCATGGTGCCCCCAGTGCGGACGCAGCGTCGGGTACGCGTCGTCCGATGCGAGGCTAGCAAGGACACAAGAAGTCCTCACGTCCCACGAACGAGGGACAGACCGTTCTACCTCGGACCGCGCGGGACTGTGACGAGATTCAGCGAGATCGGCCGAGGAGCACCCATCCCGTGCCCGTTCGATGCCACCATGGGTCCGAGGAGGTCGCTATGCGCCTGTTGGTGGTCGAGGACGATGACGAGATGCGTGCACTCATGGAGCGCGGGCTCGCCGCTGAGGGGTACCGCGTCACCGCGGTCGAGAACGGGGTCGAGGCGCTCATCGCGCTCGGCGAGCAGGCGTTCGACCTCGCCGTCGTGGACGTCATGATGCCCGGTATGTCCGGATTCGAGCTCGCACGGCGCATCCGCGAGCGCGAGGACCCCGTACGGATCCTCCTCGTGACCGCGCGCGACGCCGTCGACGACCGGGTGTTCGGCCTCGACGCGGGTGCGGACGACTACCTCACGAAGCCGTTCGCCTTCGCCGAGCTCACAGCCCGGCTCCGCGCTCTCGGTCGTCGCGAGTCCGCCGGTGCCCCGCGCACGATCGAGGTCGGTGACGTCGCCATCGACTCCGAGGCACGCCGCGTCTCGATCAAGGGCCAGCGGGTCGCCGTGAGCCCCACCGAGTTCGCGCTCCTCCGGCTGCTCGCACGCTCCGTCGGCACCGTGGTCGACCGGCCGAAGATCCTCGAGGAGGTCTGGGACGGCTCGCAGCACGTCGACCCGAACGTCGTCGAGCAGTACATCTCGTACCTCCGGAAGAAGCTGACCTCGCACGAGGCCACGGTCGCGATCTCCACCGTGCGCGGTCGCGGATACCGGCTCGACCTGCTCGGGGCGTGACCGGTTCCGGGCGGGGCCTGATCCGTCCGTTGCGGAACCTGTCGCTCCGGGCGCGGATCACCATCGGTTCCACGGCGATCGCAGCGGTGGTCATCGTGCTGCTCGTGCTCGTCATGCGGTTCCAGGTGGTCAGCGTCGTGGCGAGTGCCACCCGCACCCTGCTCGACGCCGATGCCGACCCGTACGTGGCGACGCTCGAGGTGGACAGCGATCCCGATCTGTCGCCGCCCGGCAACGCCCAGCTCGTCGCGGTGGTGTCCCCGTCCGGCGACATCACCCTGTCGACCATGCCGCCGCGGGTCGAGCGCGCCCTCGGCAGCCTGACCTCGACCAAGGCCGGTACCTCGCTCATCCGGGTCTCCGGGTCGGAGTACCGCGTCGTCGTCGAACACCCGGTGAACCAGGCCGGGCGGTGGACCGTCGTCGCGGCACGCAACTCGCAGGCCGAAGCCATCGTCGTCGACGACCTGACGTCCACGCTGTCGCTCACCGGACTCGCGATCCTCGTCGCGTTCGGCATCGCCTCGTGGGCGCTCGCCACCGCCGCGCTGCGCCCGGTGAACCGGATGCGCCGCGAGGCAGAACGTCTCTCCGTCGCCCCCGAGCGCGCCGAGCTGCCCGTCGGACCCGCGCAGGACGAGCTCGCGTCCCTGGCGACCACCCTGAACGCCTTCCTCGCCCGCACCCGCCAGGCGACCGAGCGCGAGCGCCAGATGGTCTCGGACGCGAGCCACGAGCTCCGGACGCCCCTGGCGATCCTGACGACCCAGCTCGACCTCGCCTCGCTCGACGGGGAGGATGCCGCCGCCCTCGCCGCCCACATCGAGCGCGCCAAGCTCAGCGTGGCGCGGCTGTCCCGCCTGGCGAACGACCTGCTCGCGCTGTCCCGGATCGAGGAGTCGGAGCGCCGCGAACAGGACGGCGGCGCACCGACCACGACCGGCTGGTTTGACCTCGGTGACGAGGTGATGTCCGCCGTCGACCGCGTCCGGCTGATCGCCTCGGCGAAGGACATCACGGTCGACTTCGAACTGGAGCCCCCGGTCGCGGTCGGAGGCTCCGGCCCGGGCATCGGCGGCGGCACCGTGGAACCGCGGTACCGGCTCGACACCGGCGGGATGGCGCAACTCGTCACGAACATCGCCGGCAACGCCGTGACAGCGCTCCCCCGCGGCGGCGGGGTCTTCGTCTCGTGGCGCAGTGCCGGCGGCGAGGGCGTCCTGCAGATCACCGACGACGGACCCGGTGTCCCGGAGTCGTTCATCCCCGTCGCGTTCGACCGGTTCACCCGGCCGGACGAGGCCCGGAAGTCGCGCCCGAACCCCGACCCCACGACCGGCGGCATCCCGCTGCCCGGCGGTTCCGGGCTCGGGCTCGCGATCGTGCGCGCCGTCGCGGAGCGGGCCGGGGGCACGGCGTCGCTCCGGAACGTCCGCTCCGGCGGGCTCGAGGTCACGGTCCGGATACCCGAGGCGTCGTAGCCGCGGGCGTGGACGTGCACCGTCACTGGAAGTCCCGCGATCGCGTCCGCACGGACAGGGACAGGTGCTCGATCCGGTCGGCCACCAGGTTCACGACCCCGTCCGGCGAACGCTCGAGGATCCCCCGCACGACGACCGCCGGCGATTCCCGCGCGACCCGCCGGTAGCGCCCCCACACCCCGACGCTGCAGATCACGTTCACCAGCCCGGTCTCGTCCTCGACGTTCATGAACGTGATGCCCGAGGCCGTCGCCGGACGCTGCCGGTGCGTCACGATCCCGCCGACCTCGACCCGCCGCCCGGTCTCCGCCGTCGCGGTGTCCTGGACGCTGAGCACCCCGCGGGCGACCAGTCCGTCCCGGACGTGCCGCACGGGGTGGTCGTCGGTCGTCATCCCCGTGGACCACATGTCCGCGATGAGGACGTCCCCGCTCGTCATCTGCCCGAACAGCGGAGGCTGCACCGTCACCCCGGTGCCCGGCAGCTGGTCGGGGCGCTCCGCCGCGGCCTGGGCGGCTGACCACATCCCGCCGCGACGGTCGACCCCGAGCGCGGCGAAGGCGTCGGCGGCGGCGAGCGCCTCGAGCTGCGCCGTGGTCAGGCCGACCCGTCTGGCGAGGTCGGACATGTCGGTGAACGGACCGTGGGCATCCCGCTCGGCGACGATCTTCTCGGCACTCTTCCGTCCGAGCGACGAGACCTCGGCGAGGCCGAGCCGGACCGCGAACGCGCCGTCCCGCCGGTGCCGTGCCGTGTCGTCCGGGACGGATGCGTCGAACGGCAGCACCGGGGGCTGTTCCTCGGCCAGGCAACCGTCGTGACCCGTCGCGCGGTGGTGCGCTGTGCCTCCCGGCCCGTCGGGGCCGTCTGCACCGTCGGCCGCCCCGCCGGTGTCCAGGGGTTCCAGCCTGGCGTCCACACCGGACCGCAGGATGTCGGGCCGCAGCACCCGCACGCCGTGCCGCCTGGCGTCCGCCACGAGGGTCTGCGGCGAGTAGAACCCCATCGGCTGCGCCCGGAGCAGCGCCGCCAGGAACGCCCCAGGGTAGTGCAGCCGCATCCAGGCGCTCGCGTAGACGATGAGCGCGAAGCTGATCGAGTGGCTCTCCGCGAAGCCGAAGTTCGCGAAGGCCTGGATCTTCGCGTAGATGGCGTCGGCGTCCTCGCCGTGGATGTCGTTCGCCGCCATCCCCGCGTAGAGCTTCTGGCGGAGCCGGTCGATCTTCTCGTGCCCGCGCTTCGACCCCATCGCGCGCCGGAGCAGGTCGGCGTCGTCCCCCGAGCAGCCGCCCACCGCGATCGCCATCTGCATCAGTTGTTCCTGGAACAGGGGCACGCCGAGGGTCCGCTCGAGCACCGGTTCGAGCGACGGGTGGATGTACGTGATCGGTTCCTCCCCGGTGCGGCGGCGGATGTAGGGGTGGACCGCGCCACCCTGGATCGGCCCGGGACGCACCAGGGCGACCTCGATCACGAGGTCGTAGAACCGCCGCGGCTGCAGCCGGGGCAGGGTGCCCATCTGCGCCCGGGACTCGACCTGGAACACCCCGATGGTGTCCGCCCGGCACAGCTGGTCGTAGACGCCCTGTTCCTCCTTCGGGATGGAGTGCATGTCCCAGCGTTCCCCGCAGTGCTCGTCGGCGAGGTCGAAGCAGTACTGCAGCGCGGCGAGCATGCCGAGCCCGAGCATGTCGAACTTCACGAGCCCCATGTACGCGCAGTCGTCCTTGTCCCACTGCAGCACCGTGCGGCCGTCCATCCGGGCGTGCTCGATCGGTACGACCTCACCCACGGGCCGGTCGGTGAGCACCATGCCCCCGGAGTGGATGCCGAGGTGCCGTGGGAACCCGAGCACCTGCTGCGCCATGTCCACCACGGCGTCGGGGATGTCGTGGTCCTGGCTCTCGGTCACCGATCCCCACCGCTCGACCTGCTTCGACCAGGCGTCCTGCTGGCCGGGGCTGTGCCCGAACGCCTTCGCCATGTCCCGCACGGCACCCTTCGGCCGGTACGTGATGACGTTCGCGACCTGGGCGGCGTTGAACCGGCCGTACTTCTCGTAGACGTACTGGATCACCTCTTCGCGCCGGTCGGAGTCGAAGTCGACGTCGATGTCGGGTTCCTCGTCGCGCATCGCCGACAGGAACCGCTCGAACGGCAGGCCGTACCGGATCGAGTCGACCGCCGTGATCTCGAGCAGGTAGCAGACCGCCGAGTTCGCCGCCGACCCGCGCCCCTGGCAGAGGATGCCGCGTTCGCGGGCGTACTGCACCATGTCCCGCACGATGAGGAAGTACCCGGGGAAGTCCTTGTCCTCGATCACCGAGAGCTCGCGTTCGATGCGCTCCCGTTTCTGCGGGTCCACGCCGTCGGCGCTGCCCGGGTAGAACCGGCGGCCGCCGCGCCAGGTGAGTTCCCGCAGCCAGGACATCGTGGTGTGCCCGTCGGGGACGTCGATGTCGGGCAGCCCGGGCTTCACCGTCTTCAGCCGGAACCCGAGCTCGTCGGCGAGTTCGACACTGTGCTCGACGGCTCCCGGGTAGCGCGCGAACCGCCTGGTCATCTCCGCCCCGGAGCGGAGGTGCGCCGTGGGGGCGGCCGGCAGCCACCCGTCGATCTCGTCGAGGCTGCGCCGGGCCCGGACCGCGGCGAGCGCCGTCGCCACCGGGAACCGGTCGGGGGTCGCGTAGTGCACGTTCCCCGTGGCGACCGTGGGCAGCGCGTGCTTCGCGGCGAGCGCGGCGAGGGCGTCGTTCCGCGCGGTGTCCATCGGGTCGCCGTGGTCGATGAGCTCGACGACGACACCGGCCGTGCCGAACCGGTCGAGCAGGGCGCGCAGGGCGTCCTCGGCCGCGGTCTCCCCACCGCGCTCGAGCGCCTGCCGGACGGCGCCCTTCCGGCACCCGGTCAGGACCCGCCAGTGCCCGTCGGACCGTGCAGCGAGGTCGTCGAGGTCGTACCGCGGCCGACCCTTCTCGGCGCCGGCGGCCAGGTGGGCGTGCGTGACGGCGCCGGCGAGCCGGTGGTAGCCGTCCTGCCCGTCCGCGAGCAGCAGCAGGTGTGTCCCCTCGGGGTCGGGCACGCCGTTCTGCGGCTCGGTGAGCCCGAGGGACAGCTCGGTGCCGTACACGGTCGCGACGGTCGGGTACGCCTCGGCGACCTCGGCCATCCGTGCGGCACCGTAGAAGCCGTCGTGGTCGGTGAGCGCGAGTCCGTGCAGGTGCAGCCGTGCGGCCTCTTCGAAGAGGTGCTCCGGCCCGCTCGCACCGTCGAGGAAGCTGAAGGTGGAGTGCGCGTGCAGCTCGGCGTACGGCACGACGGGCACCCCGCCGTCGTCGGGCACCGGTGGGGTCGCCGGTGCGTAGGGCTCGCGCTTGCGGGACCACGCGGGGCTGTCGCCACCGTCGCCGTCGTGGGTGCTGCCGGGGTTCCGCTTGTCGGACAGGGCGCGTTCGAACTGCGACCACGGGATCGGCGGGTTGCTGTAGCCCATCAGCGCTCACCCGCTCCCGCGATCACGCCGCGCACCCACGCGGTCACGTCGCCACCGCCTCGGCCCACCAACGGTGGTCGGCGAGCACCAGGTACCAGGCACGCCCCTCGGCGTCGACGAGCTGCAGCCGGTGCAGTCGTCTGCCGCCGGCTTCCCACCAGCGCACGACGAGCGGCCACGGCCCGGCCCACGCCGTCACGGAACCGAACCGGCCGCCGCGCTCCCCCTCGGCCCGGAACCGCGCGGGCACCCCGGTCAGGGTGCCGCGGTCGTCGACGTCGACGGTGTCGCCGTCGTCGCCGACGACGTCCACCGGGCGCGGACGGTCGAGCACGGTCGCCGGTGGCGGTCCGGGCAGCCTGCCGGGCCAGGGACGATCACGGACGGTCGCCAGGGCGCGCTCGCCACCGACGGGCGCATCGCCCCACGGGACGAGCACGACCCGTTCGGCCAGGGTGCGGCCACCGCCGATCCGCGGGGTGACCACCCCGTCGTGCCCGACGAGCCCCTGCACGCGCGCGAGTCCGTGGTGCACCCGTTCGTCGGGGCCGGTCCCCCAGAGCCCACGCTCGTGGTTCGCCATGTCGTCCACCGCGACGGGTTCGAGCACCACCTGGACGACGGGGGCCTCGAGCCCGGTCGGGTCGACCCCGCCGGCGAGCTGCCAGCGCACCCGGTCGACCACGTCGGCGGCGTCGAACCACCGCGGGTGCACCCACGTGCGCTCGAGCAGGATGTCCCGCTCGTCGACGATGCCGACCCGGATCGTCGTGGCCACGAGTCCCGCTGCCCGGAGCCGCGCGGCGAAGTCGTCGGCGGAGCGCCGGAACGCGAACGCGATCTGGTCGGCACGGTCGAGCGGCGGTTCGAACGCGGCCTCGACCCGGAGTTCCGGCGGTACCGACCGCGCGGCGACCTCTCTCGGGTCGCGGCCACCGGCGAGCCGGTGCAGGAACGCCCCGGCGAGCCCGAACCGGTCGCGCACCTGCTCGTCGCTGAGCGCGGCGAACTCCCCCAGGGTCTGGATGCCGAGCCGTCCGAGCAGCATCGCCAGGTCGGCGTCGCCGAGCACCGCGAGGGACAGCCCGGACAGGAACGGCGCCGACCCGTCCACGGGCACGATCCGGACCCGCTCCCCCGGACGTGCGGGCCGGGCCCGTGCGGCCTGCTCGGCGGCGAACGGGGTGTCGGCGACCCCGGCGCGGACCCCGGGAGCGCCGTGGTCCGCGGCGATCCCCGCGAGGGTGGCCGCGGCGGCACGCTCCCCGCCGTAGTACCGGGCCGGGCCGCGGGAGCGCAGCGCGAGGGTGCCCGGCCGGAGCACCTCGACCCCGGGGACCGCCGCCTCGACCGCGCGGATGACCGGTTCGAACGCCCGGTGGTCGAGGGCGTCGTCGTAGGGCTGCACCACGAGCTCGGGGCAGCGTGCCTGCGCCTCGCGCACGCGGAGCCCCCGGATCACCCCGTGCTGCCGAGCGCTCGCGGAGCTGGCGTACACCTGCCCCTTCACCACGAGGGCGAACGGCCGCTCCGGGGGTTCTCCGGCGGCGCGGGCGGCGGCGATCACCGGCCAGTCCGGGCACCACAGCACGATCGTCCGGGTCGGGGGTGGTTCGGGCAGTGCACCGCCTCGGGCGAGGGCGTCGGCACGGATCGACCGTGCATCGGGCACCCCGGCCCCGGCGCTTCCCCCGGCCTGACCGTGGGACCCGGCGAGGGCACCCGTGACGCGGGAGCCGGCCGTGCGGGTCCGACCGCCACCGCGGGGGCTCACGACGCCACCGCCACGGGACGCAGCACGGGCGTCGT
>NZ_JABMCE010000069.1 GCF_013359865.1 Curtobacterium pusillum | reverse complement strand
GAGGGCCGTCCCGAGGCCGCGGCCCCGTTCCTCCAGGCCGACCACGAGCTCGAGTTCACCGTCGCGCACCACGGCGACCCCGCGCTCGTCGCCGAGGACGGTGGCGCGGCCCGCGCGCACGTCGATCAGTGTCTGGTCCGAGAACGGCGGCGGCTCGCCCGGGACGGCGAACCGGTCGAGCGCGACGGCCACTACTGCCCCGTGAGCCGGTCGGCCTCGTCGTCGTAGACGTTGAAGCGGTACCCGACGTTGCGGACGGTGCCGATGAGGGACTCGAGGTCCCCGAGCTTGGCGCGCAGACGTCGCACGTGGACGTCCACCGTGCGGGTGCCGCCGAAGTAGTCGTAGCCCCAGACCTCGCTGAGGAGCTGCTCGCGGGTGAAGACCCGGGACGGGTGCGTGGCGAAGAAGCGGAGGAGCTCGAACTCCTTGAACGTGAGGTCGAGCGGCCGGCCGCGGACCTTCGCGGAGTAGCTGGCCTCGTCGATGACGACGCCGGACGCCTGGATCTTCGACCCCGTCTGGTTCTTGGACGCGCGTCCCGCGGTGAGTCGGATGCGGGCGTCCACCTCGGCGGGGCCGGCCGTCTCGAGCACGACGTCGTCGACGTTCCACTCGCTGTTGACCGCCGTGAGGCCGCCCTCGGTGACGACGAGGATGATCGGCGTCGTCGAGCCGCTCGTCGCCAGGATCTTGCACAGGGCCTTGGCGCTCGCGAGGTCGGTGCGGGCGTCCACGAACATGAGGTCGCTCTGCGGCGCGTTGACCAGCTGGGCCGCCTCGGCGGGGACGTGGCGGATCCGGTGGCTCAGCAGTCCGAGACTCGGCAGGACGTCACCGGGCGCGGCTGAGGTGAGTACCAGGAGCTGGGCCACAGGACCTCCAGGGCGTGGGGGAGTCGTGGACACATCCTAGTGATGCTCGGGAAGTCTCCCTCCCGACCGGACGGTCGGGAGCGGCTCCTGTCATGATGGGCGCGTGACAGAGCCCGTGCCGCCCACCGACCAGCGTCGCCTCAGGCTGACGTCCGTGCTGCCGGTGTGGCTGCTCGCGGTCGTCGGCGCGGTGCTGGTGCTGACCCTGACCGACAAGGACTCGTTCGCCTGGCTCCTGCTCGTCTTCGTGCTCTGCGTGCTCGTCAGCTTCGTGCTGCAGCTCATCACCGCGACGAAGGACGGGTTGGTCGAGCGGATCAGCATCGCTTCCTCCGGCTCGTTCGTCGTCGTCCTGATCACCGCCGTGGTGCTCCTGGCGCGCTGAGCCCGGCCGCGTAGACTCGCAGCATGGATTCGCTGCTTGCGCTCGAGCTCTTCTACGTGGGCCTGCTCGGCCTCGCGTCGCTCGCGATCGCGTTCGTCTCGGTGACCGTCGTCGTGAAGCTGTTCAAGGGTCAGCGTTGATCGAACTGCCCGAGGGCCTCGCGCCCGAACTCGTCCCGCTGTCGTGGCTCGTCGGTGTCTGGGAGGGCACCGGCGTGGTCGAGTACCCCGTCGGTGACGAGGATGCACCGCGGAAGTACGAGTTCGGCCAGCGCGTCAGCTTCAGCCACGACGGTCTGCCCTACCTCAACTACTCGTCCACCACCTGGCTGCTCGACGACGAGCACACGCCGCTGGCCGCCGAGATGGGCTACTGGCGGATCGACCGTCCGTCCGAGCCGGGCGACCGCGGTCCGGCGATGCTCCTCGGCGAGGGGCCGACGCCGTTCAGCACGGTGGAGAGCGTCGAGGCCCTGCGGAACACCACCGACGGCTTCGACGTCGAGGCGGCGATCATCCACCCGACCGGTGTCAACGAGCTCTACGTCGGGCGGGTCCGCAAGGGCCGCATCGACCTCGCGACGGACGCCGTGATGCGCTCGCCGAACGCCAAGGACTACTCCGCGGCGACCCGGCTCTACGGCCTGGTCGAGGGGAAGCTCTTCTGGGCGTGGGACATCGCAGCGCTCGGCAAGGAGCTCACCTCGCACGCCTCGGGGCAGCTCGCGAAGGTCGACTGATGTCCGCGGCTTCGGCGTTCGCGTCGCGCGACGGCTTCGTGGCCGCGTCGGACGCCCCCGGTGCGCCTGCCGCGCACTTCGGCAACCCCCTGGGCGAGCAGCGCCTGCTCGCCCGCGGTCGTGCCGTCGTCGAGCTCGGCCTGGGCGTCGTCACGGTCTCCGGACCGGACCGGCTGTCGTGGCTCAACTCGATCACGTCGCAACTGCTGCTCGGCCTCGAGCCCGGTGTCTCCACCGAGACGCTCGTGCTGGACCAGTCCGGTCGCGTCGAGCACGCGGCACGCGTCGTCGACGACGGGACCGTCACCTGGCTCCTCACCGAGCGGGACGACGCGGCCCCGCTCGCCGCCTGGCTCGATTCCATGCGCTTCATGCTCCGCGTCGAGATCGCCGACCGCTCCGCCGACTCCGCCACGATCGGCTGGTTCGGCTCCGCCCCCTTCGCCGACGTCGACCTGCCGGAGACCCCGGCCGTCGAGTGGGTGGACCCGTGGTCGTCCGTCACGCCCGGCGGGTGGGGCTACGCCGCCCAGGAGGCGCATGCGGGCTCCGACTGGACCCTCCGGATCGCGGTGGTCACCCCCGGCACCGCGTCCGCGATCGCCGGGTCGGACGAACCCGCCGCGGGACTCCTGGCGTACGAGGCCCTGCGGATCGCCGCCTGGCGGCCGTCGCTGTCCGACGTCGACGAGCGGACGATCCCGCACGAGCTCGACTGGCTCCGTTCCGCGGTGCACCTCTCGAAGGGCTGCTACCGGGGGCAGGAGACCGTCGCGAAGGTCCACAACCTCGGGCACCCGCCGCGCCGCGTCGTGCTGCTGCACCTCGACGGGTCGGACGGCGTGCTGCCGGCGCCGGGCACGCCCGTCGTGCTCGACGAGAAGGAGGTCGGGCGTCTCTCGGCGTCGGGCATCCACCACGAGCTCGGACCGATCGGGCTCGCGGTCGTGAAGCGCTCACTCGACCCCGGGGCGACGCTGACCCTGACCGCCGACGACGTGGTCGTGTCCGCGACGCAGGAGGTCATCGTGCCCCCGGGCGCCGGCGCGACCGCGAACGTCCCGCGCCTGCCGCGCCTCGGAGCCGTCCGCCGCTAGCCGGTTCCGCAAAACACCGGTGTTCGTGCACGACACCGCGGCATGCGGGTGTTCGACGGACGAGCGCCGGTGTTCAGCGCGCCGGTTCGACCGCCGACCACGGGACGCTGAGCTCGCCGAGACGCCAGCGCGTCACCCCGTGTAGCACGGGCCAACCGCGGTCGCGCATGCCCCGGACCGCGGCGATCCACCGCTGCCGGGGACCGTAGGTGCCGAGCGGCGCCGCGACTGCCCATGCCAGGTCGAGGTCGCGCAGGTACGCGTGGATCCGCTCGCCGGGCACGTTCCGGTGGATGAGTGTCTTCGGGAGTCGTTCGGCCACGATGCTCGGGACGTCGAGACCGGCGAGCCGGAGCGACACCGTGAAGGACAGCGGCCGGACGTCGTCGAGCGTGACCCAGGAGGCGACCCGGCCGACCTCGTTGCAGGTCCCCTCGACGAGCGCGCCGCCGGGTTGCAGCCGGTCCTGCATGATCCTCCAGGCATCCGCAACCTCCGACTCGTCGTACTGGCGCAGGACGTTGAACGCGCGGATGACGGCGGGTCGGCGACCACCGGGCGTCGGCGTCTCGAAGCCGCCGAGCCGGAACGTCACACCGTCGCGGGTCCCGGCGTTCGCGAGCGCGACCCGCGCCGGCTCGATCTCGATGCCGGTGACCTCGACGTCCGGTCGCACGGCCGCCAGGCGGTCCCGGAGTTCGAGGGTCGTCGTCGGGGAGGCGCCGTAGCCGACGTCCGCGACGAGCGGGTCCGGTGTCCGTCGCAGCACCGGCAGGGACGCGATCCACCGGTCGACGCGACGGAGCCGGTTGTACCCGGTGGTCCCGCGCGTGACGTTCCCGATGGGCATGCCACAAGGGTACGGGGACCGGACCGCTCGGTAGGATCGGAGCATGACCTCCACGCTCGTCCTGCTCCGTCACGGCAACAGTGACTGGAACCAGAAGAACCTGTTCACCGGTTGGGTCGACGTCCGACTCAGCGAGCTGGGCGAGAAGGAGGCGAAGCGCGCCGGCGAACTCATCGCCGAGTCGGGCATCGTCCCCGACGTCCTGTACACCTCGCTGCTCACCCGTGCGATCCAGACGGCGGACATCGCCCTGCTCGAGGCCGACCTCGCCTGGCTGCCGGTGAAGCGCGACTGGCGGCTCAACGAGCGCCACTACGGCGACCTGCAGGGCAAGGACAAGGCCCAGACGCTCGAGCAGTACGGCGAGCAGCAGTTCATGGAGTGGCGCCGTTCGTTCGACGTGCCGCCGCCCCCCATCGCGGACGACGCCGAGTGGTCGCAGGCCGGGGACCGCCGCTACGCCGGCCTCGGTGACCAGCTGCCCCGCACCGAGTCGCTCAAGCTCGTGATCGACCGTCTGCTGCCGTACTGGGAGTCGGACATCACGAAGGACCTCGCCGCGGGCAAGACCGTCCTCGTCACGGCGCACGGCAACTCGCTGCGGGCGCTCGTGAAGCACCTCGACGGGATCTCGGACGACGACATCGCCGGTCTCAACATCCCGACGGGCATCCCGCTGGTGTACGAGCTCGACGACGAGTTCCGCCCGACGAAGCCCGCGTACTACCTCGACCCCGAGGCCGCCGCCGCCGGTGCCGCCGCCGTCGCGGCGCAGGGCGCCAAGAAGTAATACCGCACAGCACGACGGCCGCGACCCCTCGGGGGCGCGGCCGTCGTCGTCACACGAAGTGCGACGCGATCTCCTGCACGAGGGCGCCGACGTCGTAGGGCTTCGCGGTGTCGATCCGGACGACCGGGGCGGTGGGCAGGCCGATCGGCCCCGCCTCGGCCTCGTGCTCGTCCCAGAACGCCAGGATCCCGGCGAGGTCCCCGTGGACCTCGTGCCGCACCGGGACGGTGCCCGGCTCGTACCGGTCCCGCAGCCGCTGCTCGGCGGTCGCGCGGTCCACGTGGCACCACACCTCGACGGCGCGAGGCGACCCGGCGGAGGCGAGCCCCGCCTCCAGGAGGTCCCGGTCACGCGTCGGCAGCCAGACGGCGTCGAGGACCACCCCGTTCTCGACGGCCCGCGCCATCGACCACATGGTGTCCATCGCGATGCCGCCCAGTGCCCGCGACGCGATCATCGGCCCGACGATGTCGGCGAGGGGCTCCTTGATCCGGTCCTTCGACAGGAACGGGCAGCCGAGCACCTCCGCGAGGGCGGCACCCACCGTGCTCTTGCCCGAACCGGGCATCCCGTTGACGACGATCGCGACCTGAGCCATGCCACGATCCTCCCGTCCCGCCCGCCCCATCGCAAAACGCGGAACGGAGTCAGACCGTGACGCTCGACGCGCCGGCCCAGTCGCCCGTCGCGAGGTACTCGACCTTCTTGGCGATCGACACCGCGTGGTCCGCGAAGCGCTCGTGGTACCGGGAGGCCAGGGTCGCGTCGACCGTGTCGATCGGGTTGCCCTTCCAGGTCTCGCCCAGCACGAAGTCGAACACGCTGGCGTGCAGCTCGTCGACGGCGTCGTCCTCGTCACGGATCTCCGCCGCGAGCGCGATGTCCTCGGTGGCGAGCAGGCGCGTGAGCTTCTGGGACATCGCGACGTCGTGCGCGCCCATCTGCTTGAACGTCCCGCGCAGACCCTTCGGGACGACCTTCTCGGGGAAACGCTGGCGGGCGAGCTGCGCGATGTGCTCGGCCATGTCGCCCATGCGCTCGAGCGAGGAGCTGACGCGGAGGGCGGTGACGACGACGCGGAGATCACGGGCGACGGGGGCCTGGCGGGCGAGGATGTCGATGGCGATCTCGTCGAGGCTGTTCGCCGCTTCGTCGATCTTGGCGTCGTCGGCGATCACCTCCTCGGCGAGGGCGACGTCGGAGTCGCTGAACGCCTGGGTGGCGCGGGTGATGGCGGACTCGACGAGCCCGGCGATCTCGGTCAGTCGCTCCTGGACGTCCTGGAGTTCCTGCTGGAAGACTTCGCGCATGGGGGAGTGCCTCTCTCTGCGTACCGGACGAGTGTCGTCAGCCCAGGTGAACGAACGGTGACGTGCGGTTGAACGCTTCGCGATCCGGAGCGGGAAGGACCCCGGACAGGGGTGAACGGGGCTCGAACCCCGCGTGACCATCCCTACACTGACGGCATGGACAACGCGTGGCTCGTGCCACTGTCGATGCTCCTCGGCGGGGTCTTCGGCGCGGGCGTCGTGGTGCTGATCATCACCGCCGAGCGCACCGCTCGTGCAGCGGACGTGGCGGAACGCACACTGCCGGACGGCGTCGCAGCGGTCATCGCCACGATGCACAACCCGGCCGTGGTGGTCGACCCCTCGAACACGGTGGTGGCGGCATCTCCCCAGGCCCTGACGGTCGGGCTCGTGGTGCGGCGGAAGCTCGTGCACGACGAGCTCGTCGACCTGGTCGACCGCGTGCGCAAGAGCGGCGAGATGGGGGCGGAGGACCTCGAACTCCCGCGGGGCCGCCGGGGCGAACTCATCGGCTACCTGAGCTTCCGCGCCGCCCAGCTCGGCAACCGCTACGTCCTCGTGACGGCGGACGACCTCACCGAGAGCCGGCGCATCGACGAGGTCAGGCGGGACTTCGTCGCGAACATCTCCCACGAGCTGAAGACCCCGATCGGCGCGATCGGCCTCCTGTCCGAGACCCTCGTCGCCGCGGCGGACGAACCCCAGCACGTGCGGAAGTTCGCCGCGCAGCTCGTCACCGAGTCCGAGCGGCTGGCCGCCCTGACGAAGGACATCATCGAGCTCTCGCGCCTGCAGTCCGTGGACGCGCTGGAGAACAGCGAGGAGACGTCGATCGACCGGATCGTGCAGGCCGCGGTCGACGCGAACGAGATCGTGGCGCGTGCCCGTGACATCGAACTCGTGCGGGCGAAGAAGTCGAAGCTCCGCGTGATGGGGGACCCGGGCCTCCTGCAGATCGCGGTGTCGAACCTCATCGCGAACGCGGTGAAGTACTCGCCGGACCACACCCGCGTCGGCGTGGGTGTCCGGTCCGCCAAGGGCTTCGTCGAGATCGCGGTCACCGACCAGGGCGTCGGCATCCCCGAGGCCGACCTCGACCGCGTGTTCGAACGCTTCTACCGCGTCGATCCCGCACGCTCGCGCGCCACCGGGGGCACCGGCCTCGGGCTCGCGATCGTGAAGCACGTCGTCGGCAACCACGGCGGCGACGTGCGCGTCTGGTCGCAGCCCGGCAAGGGCTCGACCTTCACCATCCGTCTCCCCGAGGCGGACCCCGAACTGACCACAGCACTCGAAGAGCAACTGGAAGAGCAGCAATCGTGACCAAGATCCTCATCGTCGACGACGAGCCGGCCCTGAGCGAGCCCCTGGAGTTCCTGCTGCAGCGCGAGGGGTACGACACCTCCGTCGCTGCGGACGGCGTGACCGCGCTGTCGAAGTTCGACGCGGAGAACCCCGACCTGGTGCTGCTCGACCTGATGCTGCCGGGACTGTCCGGCACCGAGGTGTGCCGGCAGATCCGCACCCGGTCGAACATCCCGATCATCATGCTCACCGCGAAGGACTCCGAGGTGGACATCGTCGTCGGGCTCGAACTCGGCGCCGACGACTACGTGACGAAGCCGTACTCCACCCGGGAGCTCCTCGCGCGCATCCGTGCGGTGCTCCGTCGTCGCACCGAGGACGATCCGGCGGACAGCGGCATCCTGCAGGTCGGCGGGATCCGGATGGACGTCGAGCGGCACACCGTGGCGGTGGACGGTTCGGAGACGCCGATGCCGCTCAAGGAGTTCGAACTGCTCGAGCTGCTGCTCCGGAACGCCGGCCGCGTGCTCACCCGCGGGCAGCTCATCGACCGGGTCTGGGGATCGGACTACTTCGGTGACACGAAGACGCTCGACGTGCACATCAAGCGCATCCGCTCGAAGATCGAGCGCGTCCCGAGCGCGCCGGAGATCCTGGTGACGGTCCGCGGCCTCGGCTACCGCATCGAGGGCTGACCCGACGGGTCGCGGCCCATGGTCGCGCCCAGCGCGCCGCGCTTCAGACTGGAGGCCCGGTGCACGTCCGTGGGACGTGCACCGGGCCTCCGGTCTGAAGCGCTCCGGAGCCTGTGGTGGCTACTGGCCGGCGTCCTGCGTGGCCGCGTCGGTCGGCGTCGCGGCGGGCGTCTCGACCGGGAGCGTGGCCTCGCCGGTCGGTTCCGGCGTGGAGGTCGGCGCGAGCGTCGCGTACTCCTCCTGCGCGCTGGTCAGCACCGGCACGCTGGCGGAGACGCCCTCGGCGCCGGAGTACGAGAAGTAGACCTTCACGAGCGAACCGGGCTTGGTGTCGGCGTCGTCGAAGACGACGTCCTCCGACTTGCCGGCCTTCGTGCCCTGCGTCGTCTCGTCGCCCGTTTCCGTGGGCGCGGTGGCCTGGGCCGTCGGGGCGGCGGCCGCGCCGAGGTCGATGTGGGTGTTCGCCGGGACCGTCACGGTCTGCGTGTCCCCGCCGACCTCGATCGAGAGGGTGATGTCGCCCTTCTCGGAGTTGTTCACGAGCGTGCCGACGAAGCGGGCGCCGTCGGCGTCGTCCGCGATGAGCAGCGCGTTGCGGACGTCGATCTTGCCCGTCGACACGTTGACACCGTCGGTGATCTGCTTGATCTCCGTGGTCTGTGCGGGCGACATGAACTCGCAGCCGGTGGCGCCGAGCGCGATGGTTGCCGCAACGGCGACGGACACGAGTACCCGAGCTCGCAAGAGATTCCTCCGGAAGATCACGATGTGGACCGGACGGTCCGAGCACCATCCTAGCGATCACCCGGGTGGGCCCGTGGTAAGGCCGCCCTTACCCGAAAATTGCTTGTGGTAAACTGGGTGTCTCGGAACGGAGCCTGATACATGCAATTCGAGGTCGGCGAGACCGTCGTCTACCCCCACCACGGGGCGGCAACCATCTCTGAAGTCAAGACGCGCGTCATCAAGGGCGAGGAAAAGGTCTACCTGAAGCTGCGGGTCACCCAGGGTGACCTGACGATCGAGGTGCCGGCGGACAACGTCGACCTGGTCGGTGTTCGCGACGTGATCGGCAAGGAAGGCCTCGACAAGGTGTTCGAGGTCCTGCGTGCCCCCTTCACCGAGGAGCCCACGAACTGGTCGCGCCGCTACAAGGCGAACCTCGAGAAGCTCGCTTCGGGTGACGTCATCAAGGTGTCCGAGGTCGTCCGCGACCTCTGGCGCCGCGACCAGGACCGCGGCCTGTCCGCGGGGGAGAAGCGGATGCTCGCCAAGGCGCGGCAGATCCTCATCTCCGAGCTGGCCCTGGCCGAGAAGACCGACGAGGACCAGGCATCGACCGTCCTCGACGAGGTCCTCGCCTCCTGAGCGCACTGAACCACTGAACACGTCCTCGACCGTTCTGTTCCCCGAAGGGGTGGACAGGGCGGTCGTCGTCGTTGCGGCCGGGTCCGGCACGCGGCTCGGGATCGGCACGGCGAAGGCGTTCGTGCCCGTCGCCGGCTCGCTGATGCTGGAGCGCGCGCTCGCACCGCTCTTCACGTTGCCGTCACCGGCACTGGTCGTGGTCGTCGCACCGGCGACCCACCTCGACGAGTGTCGTGCGCTGGTCGCGTCCGTCGCGGGCGCTGCGGTCGCGTACACGGCGGTGGTCCCCGGAGGCGCGGATCGCCACGCCTCGGTCGAGGCCGGCCTGGCAGTCCTGCCGGACTCCGTCACCGCGGTGCTGGTGCACGACGCGGCCCGGTGCCTGACCCCGGCCGCACAGTTCGGGCGTGTGTTCGACGCCGTGCTGGCCGGTGCCGGAGCGGGTTTCGTGCCCGCGCTGCCGGTGACGGACACGATCAAGCGGGTCGATGGCGACGTCGTCGTCGAGACCGTCGACCGTGCGGCGCTCGTCGGGGTGCAGACACCGCAGGGCTTCCCGCTCGCCGCGCTCCGGCAGGCGTACGCCGCGTCGTCGCGGTCCGAGACCGACGACGCCGGGGTGTTCCAGGCGGCGGGCGGCACCGTGCGGTTCGTCGCGGGCGACGCCGACGCGTTCAAGATCACGACCCCGTGGGACCTCGGCCGCGCCGAGTCGATCGTCCGGGCCCGTTCCGCGGTCCCCGACACCGTGCGGGTCGGATTCGGCGTCGACGTGCACGCGTTCGACGCGGCCGCTCCCTGCCGCGTCGGCCTGCTCGACTTCCCGGGTGAGGCCGGGCTGTCCGGGCACAGCGACGGCGATGCGGTCGCGCACGCGGTCTGCGACGCACTGCTCTCCGCGGGCGCGCTCGGGGACATCGGCGGCCGCTTCGGCACGTCCGACCCCGCCTACGCAGGAGCGGCCGGCGACGTGTTCGTCCGCGGCGCCGTCGAAGCGCTGGCGGGTGCCGGGCTCGAGCCGGTGTCCGTCACCGTGCAGGTGATCGGCAACCGGCCGCGCATCGGCGCCCGGCGCACGGAGATGCAGGACGCCCTGGCGGCGGTCGTCGGGGCTCCCGTGGCGGTCTCCGGCACGACCACGGACGGCCTCGGGTTCACGGGTCGCGGCGAGGGGCTCGCCGCGATCGCGACGGCCGTCGTCCGACCCGCCTGACGTCCTAGGCTTGGGGCGTGACCGTTCGCCTGTACGACTCCCGCGCCGCTGCCGTCGTCGACCTCGTCCCGCTGGTCGACGGACAGGTGAGCATGTACGTGTGCGGTCCGACCGTGCAGTCCTCGCCGCACATCGGACACCTCCGCTCCGCGCTGGTGTACGACATCTGGCGTCGTTGGCTCACGTACCGCGGCTACCGGGTCACCCTCGTCCGCAACGTCACCGACATCGACGACAAGGTGCTCGACCTCGCGGCCGACACCGACGAGCAGTGGTTCGCGCGTGCGTACCGCGTCGAGCTCGAGTTCACGGCGGCGTACAACGCGCTCGGCATCCTGCCGCCGACGTACGAGCCCCGCGCGACCGCGAGCGTGCCGCAGATGCACGACATCATCCAGAGGCTCATCGACCGCGGGCACGCGTACGCCGCGGCCGACGGGTCGGGCGACGTGTACTTCGACACCGGCAGCTGGCAGTCCTACGGCGCGCTGACACGCCAGCGTCGCGAGGACATGGTCGAGGCCACCGACGCCGATCCCCGCGGCAAGCGCGACCCCCGCGACTTCGCCCTGTGGAAGGGTGCGAAGCCCGGCGAACCGTCGACTGCCACCTGGGAATCGCCCTGGGGACCCGGCCGACCGGGCTGGCACATCGAGTGCTCAGCGATGTCCCGGCGCTACCTCGGCCCGGCGTTCGACATTCACGGCGGCGGACTCGACCTCCGCTTCCCGCACCACGAGAACGAGCTCGCGCAGTCGACCGCCGCGGGGGACCCCTTCGCGTCGTACTGGCTGCACAACGGCCTCGTGTCGGTGGACGGGCAGAAGATGTCGAAGTCGCTCGGCAACTCGATCTTCGCCGCGGACTTCCTCGGTTCCGCCCGCCCCGCGGTGGTCCGGTACTTCCTCGGCGCGGCGCACTACCGCTCGTCGATCGACCACCACGACGGCTCCCTCGCCGAGGCCGAGGCCGCGTACGACCGCATCGACGGCTTCCTGGCGCGCGCCGAGGAGCGGCTCGAGGGCGTGCACCTCGCCGACGCTCCGGGCGTGCCCGAGGCGTTCGCCGACGCCATGGACGACGACCTCGCGGTGCCCCAAGCCCTCGCCGTGCTGCACGAGACCGTGCGTGCCGGGAACGCCGCCCTGGACGCCGACGATGCGGAAGCGCTCGGAACCGCGTACCATCAGGTGGCCGCGATGGTGGAGGTGCTCGGCATCGACCCGCGAGCCGCCCACTGGTCGGGCGGTGGTCACGACGCATCGGCCGCACCGCTCGCAGCCCTCGTCGAACGCCTCGTGCAGGAGCGCGCCGACGCCCGGGCCGCACGCGACTTCGCCACGGCCGACCGCGTGCGCGACGACCTCGCATCCGCGGGCATCACGATCGAAGACACCGCAGCAGGTACACGCTGGAGCATCGCCTGACAACGGCCGTGCCGGACAGGAGAGAGCAATGAAGAACGTCTCGGGGAGCAAGAAGGGTCGGCCCGGCGCCGTCCGCTCGGGCCGCAAGGGCAACAAGCAGGTCGGCTCCGGCGGACAGGGTGCGCAGGCGCTCGAGGGGCGCAAGCCGACGCCGAAGGCCGAGGACCGCCCGTACCACCCGGCGGGCAAGCGCAAGGCCGCGAAGGAGCGCTACGAGGCCGCGCGCGGTCGGCACGGTGCGTCGAGTGCGCCGCAGCAGCGGACCGCTCGTCCGCCGCAGCGGAAGACCGACGACTCCGAGCTGGTCACCGGTCGGAACTCGGTGCTCGAGGCCCTGCGCACGAAGACCCCCTCCACGACGCTGTACATCGCCGCCCGGATCGAGGTCGATGACCGCGTGAAGGAGATCCTCGCGCTCGCCAACCACCGCGGCGTGCCGATCATGGAGATCATGCGTCCCGAGCTCGACCGCATCACCGGGCACGACAGCGTGCACCAGGGCGTCGCGCTCAAGGTGCCGGCGTACGAGTACGCCGTCGCGGAGGACCTGGTCGAGCGGGCCTTCGCGAAGGACGAGGTCCCGCTGGTCGTCGCTCTCGACGGCATCACCGATCCGCGGAACCTCGGCGCGATCATCCGTTCGACGGCAGCGTTCGGCGGACACGGTGTCATCGTGCCGCAGCGCCGCTCGGTCGGTGTGACCGCGAGCGCGTGGAAGACCTCTGCGGGTGCGGCCGCGCGCACGCCCGTGGCGATGGCCCCGAACCTCACGCAGACGCTGAAGTCCCTCAAGTCGATGGGGCTCTTCGTGCTGGGGCTCGCCGGCGACGGGGACGTCCAGCTCGATCAGCTCGAGCTCGCCGACCGTCCGATCGTGATCGTCGTCGGTTCGGAGGGCAAGGGCCTGTCGCGCCTCGTCACCGAGACGTGCGACGCCATCGTGTCGATCCCGATCTCGAGCGCGACGGAGTCGCTCAACGCGGGCATCGCCGCGAGCGTCACCCTGTGGGAGGTCGCCCGGCGCCGTCGCGCCGAGTAGCCCCTCCGCAAGACGCAACGACGGCGGTTTCTCGCAGCGGTACACCCCTGCGAGAAACCGCCCACCTTGCGTTTTGCGGGAGGAGGGTGCGCGGCGTCAGACGCTCGCGCGCCAGTCCTCGACGTCGTCCGGCGACGCCGGGGCGCCGTCGGCCGAGGACACCGTCGGGATCGGCAGGGTCATCGACGACGTCGGCGGGTTGATGAGCAGCCGCTCGTCACGGCGGTGCCGCAGCACATCGTTGATGTACGCGGTCGTGGCCTCCGGCAGGGAGACCGAACGCTCTTCCTCCTGGGACATGAACCAGCGGTGCTCGAGCAGCTCGTGGAACACCTCGGCCGGCTCGAGGCGCCCCCGGAGGTCCCGCGGAATCGACCGGATCACCGGCTCGAACACCTTCGAGACCCACTCGTGCGCCACCATCTCCTCATCGAGCTGGTCGCGGCCGTTGCGCGCCCGGTACGAGTCGAGGTCGTTGAGGAGCCGCCGGGCCTGGTTCTCGCCGGCGTCCAGGCCGGTCAGGCGCAGCAGCCGCCGCTGGTGGTGTCCGGCGTCCACCACCTTCGGCTGGATCCGCACCTGGGAACCACCCTCGGTCGTGTGGATCGAGAGCTCCTCGATGTCGAAGCCGAGCGCGTTGAGCCGTTCGACGCGGTCGTTGATGCGCCAGCGCTCCTTCACGTCGAACTGCTCGGTGCCGGTGAGCTCCTTCCAGAGCGTGCGGTACTGCGCGACGATCCGGTTCGACACGTCGACCGCGTCGGCGTTCTCGTCGAGCCGGCCGCCGGCTTCGAGGTCGAGCAGTTCGCCGGCGATGTTGACACGGGCGACCTCGAGGTCGTTCTCGCGCTGCCCGTTCGACAGGCCGCCCGGGTAGAGCTTCCCGGTCTCGGCGTCGACGAGGTACGCGGCGAAGGCGCCCGCGTCGCGGCGGAACAGGGTGTTCGACAGTGAGACGTCGCCCCAGTAGAAGCCGATGACGTGCAGGCGCACGAGGAGCAGCGCGAGGGCGTCGACGAGGCGCGTGGCGGTCTCGGGCCGCAGCGTCTGCGAGTACAGCGCGCGGTACGGCAGCGAGAAGCGCAGGTGCCGCGTCACGAGCACGGGGTGCAGGGCTTCGCCGTCGGCGCTCACCCGGTTCGTGATGACGGCGACGGGATCGACGCACGGCACGTCCATGCGCTGCAGCGTCCGGAGCATCTCGTACTCGGAGCGTGCCACCTCCTCGCCGGTCTCCTTCACGGCGACGACGTAGCCGCCGAGCTGCACGAAGCGCACGAGGTGCCGGGAGATGCCCTTCGGCAGCGCGACGATCGTCTCATCCGGCCAGTCCGCGAGGGGCAGGTCCCACGGCAGGTCGAGGAGCCCGGGGTCGACGGTGGCGGCGGTGATGGACATGGAGTCGGGCACGGTTGCTCCTGTGGTGCGTACTGACGGACGGGAGGCGCGGTGCCAGCTGGCACCGCGCCTCCTGTTCGGACCTTCCAGCGTTACGCGCTGACGACGGCCTTGTCGTCGAGACGCTCGCCCGACTCGGTGTCGAAGGCGTGCACGTGGCCCTGCTTCGGCGTGACGACGATCGTGTCACCGATCGACGGGTGCGCGCGCCCGTCGACGCGGGCGACGATGTCGACGCGCGAGCCGTTGACGTCGGCGTGACCGTAGAGGTAGCCGTCGGCTCCGAGCTCCTCGACGACGTCGACCGTGACCGGCAGGCCCTCGCCCGACTGGGCGACGACGATGTCCTCGGGGCGCACACCGACCGTGATCTGAGCGGCACGGGCGTTGGAGAGCGTGTCGCGGTCGATCGCGTGGTTGAGCGTGCCGAACTTGATGCCGCCCTCGACCACGTCGGCCGGGAGCAGGTTCATCGCCGGCGAGCCGATGAAGCCCGCGACGAACACGTTGTTCGGCTTCTCGTACAGGTCGCGCGGCGAGCCGACCTGCTGCAGGATGCCGTCCTTGAGCACCGCGATGCGGTCGCCCATCGTCAGGGCCTCGGTCTGGTCGTGGGTGACGTAGACCGTGGTGACGCCGAGACGACGCTGCAGCGACGCGATCTGGGTGCGGGTCTGGACGCGGAGCTTGGCGTCGAGGTTCGACAGCGGCTCGTCCATGAGGAACACCTGCGGCTGACGGACGATCGCTCGGCCCATCGCGACGCGCTGACGCTGACCACCGGAGAGGGCCTTCGGCTTGCGGCCGAGGTACTGCTCGAGGTCGAGGAGCTTCGCGGCTTCCTGCACGCGGGTGGCGCGCTCTTCCTTGCCGACGCCGGCGATCTTGAGCGCGAAGCCCATGTTCTCGGCCACGGTCATGTGCGGGTACAGCGCGTAGTTCTGGAACACCATCGCGATGTCGCGGTCCTTCGGCGGGACGTCGGTGACGTCGCGGTCGCCGATGCGGATGGCGCCGGAGTTGACCTCTTCGAGGCCGGCCAGCATGCGCAGCGAGGTGGACTTGCCGCAGCCCGAGGGGCCGACGAGGACGAGGAACTCGCCGTCGGCGACGTCCAGGTCGAGGGAGTCGACCGCGGGGCGGTTGCCTCCGGGGTAGAGACGGGTTGCCTTGTCATAGGTGACGGACGCCATGAGCGTTCGGTCCTTCCTTCACCGGCAGGTACGTGCCGGACGATCCGAGTGAAGCGGTTGCCCGTGCGGGCCCCGGATGGTCGCCGTCGACCATCGAGGTTCATACAACACGATCTCCCTCGGGAGCGCCAGTGCTTCGTGTGGTTGGGTGGTTGTTCGGGGAAGGGCCACTACAATCGGCGGGTCCGTCCGCCTGTGCGGGGGAGGCCGTGCGGACGACGACCAAGTGAGGACCATCGACGCATGACCAACCGCCCCGAGGGTGACGCCCGCGCCGCGCGGAACGAGCGACGCGAAGCAGCACGACAGCGCGCCCAGCGTGCCCGTGCCCAGCAGAAACGACGCCAGCGCGGTCTCCGGCTCGGCCTGCAGATCGGCCTCGGCGTCGTGCTGCTGGCCGCGGCGACGATCGTGACGCTCGTCCTCGTCGACTCCGTGAAGCCCGCGGGCCCGGGGCCGTCGAACATGTCGCAGGGCGGCATCACGATCGGCCAGGACCTCAAGGCCGTGACCGCGTCCTCGGCGTCCCCGGCACCGACCGCCACCGACGGCTCCGGCGCCGTGCGCATCACGATGTACGTCGACTACCTCTGCCCGGTGTGCGGTCAGTTCGAGGACGCGAACAGCGACTACATCGAGAGCCTCGTCGACTCCGGAGCGGCCACGGTGGACATCCACCCCGTCGCGATCCTGTCGAACCGCTCGCAGGGCACGAAGTACTCCCTGCGCGCCGCGAACGCCGCGGCCTGCGTCGCGGACAACTCCCCGGACCGGTTCTTCGCCGTGAACAGGGCGCTGTTCGCGAAGCAGCCGGAGGAGGGCACGGCCGGTCTCACCGACGCCCAGCTCACGAAGGTCGTCACGGGTGTGGACGGGCTGCAGAAGCGGTCGGCCATCACGAAGTGCATCCAGGACCAGACCTACAGCAAGTGGATCGACGAGCGGACCAGTGCCGTGTCCGGCGGGGACATCCCCGGGTCGACGCTGAAGGAGTTCCCCGGCACGCCCCTCGTGCTCGTGAACGGGCAGCACTACGAGCTGACGTCGCCGATCACGAACGACGACTTCCGGACCTTCGTCGTGACGGCGGCCGGAGCGAGCGAGGCGACCCCGACCCCGACGCCGAGCGCCACCCCGGGCCGGACCTCGTCGCCGAGCGCGACCCCCTCGAGCTGACCCGGCCCTGGCGTCCTACAGGGACGACCCCGGCACGCTGAAGGTGTCGCAGCCCGTCGCGCCGCGCTGGTAGCCGCGCAGGAACCAGTTCTGACGCTGCTCGCTCGACCCGTGCGTGAACGTGTCCGGGTCGACGTGGCCGCTCGAGCGCTCCTGGATGCTGTCGTCGCCGACGGCGCTCGCGGCGGACAGTGCGTCGTCGATCTGCGACCGCGTGATCGGCTCGAAGAAGGTCTCGCCGTTCGCGTCCTTCGTGGTCGCGGCATCGCCGACCCACGCCCCGGCGTAGCAGTCGGCCTGCAGTTCCACGCGGACGCTGCCGGACGACGCCCCCGTGCCCGAGCGGTCGGTGCCGGCGAAGGCGCCCTGGAGCTGCTGTACGTGGTGGCCCCACTCGTGGGCGACGACGTACATCTGCGCCAGCGGGCCGCCCGACGAGCCGTACTCCGACTGCAGGTCGTCGTAGAAGGCCGTGTCGAGGTAGATCGCCCGGTCCGGCGGGCAGTAGAACGGGCCGGTCGCGGCGGACGCCTGGCCACAGCCGGTGTCGGTCGACCCGCTGAACAGCACGAACCCGGGTGACGTGTACGAGATCCCGAGCGTCCGCGCCTCCGACGTCCAGTAGCCGTCCAGGGATTCGGCCGCGCCCTCCATGCGGCACTCGACCTTGAGGTTCGCGTCGCGTCCGGTACGGCACTCGCTCGCGGCGTCGACCGTGTCGCCCTGCTGCTGGATCTGCGTGGTGCCCCCGCCGTCGCCGACGATGCCGCTGAGGTCCACGCCGGTGAACTGCGCGATGAGGAACACGACGATGGCGCCGACGCCCACCGCGCCACCACCGATCGCGGCGCCGCGGCCGCGTCGCGTGACCTTCCCGCCCTTGAGCTGCGAGTCCTCGTTGAACGTCATGCCCCGAATGTACGGGTGACCGCCCCCGCGTGACCGAGCACCGACCGAGCACCGACCGAGCACCGACCGACGGGGAGTAGACCGGGGGCATGCCGGACCTGGACGAAGCACACCCCCTCTTCCTGTTCGCGATGGACCAGCGGTCCTCGCTCCTGGAGCACACCTACGACGAGGCCGACGGTGAGCCGATCGACGAAGCGGAGGCCGAGCGCGTCCGCGCGGGCAAGCGGCTCGTCTACCGCGGCGTCCTCACGGCCCTCGCAGCCGGGGCGTCCCGGGAGCGCACCGGCGTGCTGGTCGACGAGCGCTACGGCGCCGACGTGGCCCGGCTCGTCAAGGAGGCGGGCCTCCAGCTCGCGATGCCCGTCGAACGCTCGGGCCGCGAGTGGTTCGAGCTGGAGTACGGCGACGACTGGATGGCGCACGTCGATGCCTTCGACCCCGACTGGGTGAAGGTGCTCGTACGGGACAACCCCGACTTCGACCCGGGGCACCGGGAGCAGCAGGCGTCCGACCTGGCCGCCGTCGCGTCCGCGCTGCACGACGCCGGGCGACCCTTCCTCGTCGAACTCCTCGTCCCTGGCACCGATGCGCAGAAGGCCTCGGTCGACGACTACGACCGGGAGCTCCGACCCGACCTCGTCGTGCAGGTCGTCGAGTACCTGCAGGACCACGGCGTCGAGGCGGACGTGTGGAAGCTCGAGGGCCTCGACGAGCGTGCCGACGCGGAACGCATCGTCCGGACGGTTCGCCGTGGCGGGCGTGATGCCGTGCAGTGCATCGTGCTCGGCCGGGACGCGCCCGAGGAACAGCTCGACCACTGGCTGCGAACCGCGGCACCGGTCGACGGTTTCGTCGGCTTCGCGATCGGCCGGAGCAACTGGGAGGAGCCGCTCGAGGACGTCGTCCGCGAGCACCTCGACACCCAGGCGGCCGAGGCGTTGATCGCGGCGAACTACCGGCACTTCGTCGACACGTGGCTCGAGGCCCGCGGCGACGTCGAGCACGGCGTGGACGCCGGATCGATCTGAGGCTCAGGTACGGACGAGTGGCTCCGCTGCCGCGAGCTCCGCACCGATCCCGACGTCCACCAGCACGATCCGGCCCGCGAGCGTGGCTGCCGGCCCCATCAGCAGGCCGGCCTTCACACCGCCGAACGTGACGGTGACGTCGGCGTGCAGGACGTGGTCGTCGGCGATGCCGCCGGTGTCCACGTCGATGCCGCTCGGCACGTCGACCGCGACGACGAACGGGGCGCGCTGGTCACGAGCGAGCTCGCGGATCGCGTCGACCACCTCGCGCGCCGGGGAGCGCAGCGCCGCCGGACCCCGCACCCCGATGCCGAGGATCCCGTCGAGCACCAGGTCCGCGTCGAGGGCGGCATCCGTCGCGACGGACGCCAACCGGCCGCCGTCGTCGGGGACCGCGGCCTGCAGGATGTCCGCCGCCCCCGCGTCGCCGGCGGTCGCCCCTGGTTCCGTCGGGCCGTCCAGGAGGCGCGCCCCGGCGTCCAGCGCCGCTGCCAGGCCCGCCTCGTGGACGCGTGAGCCGACTCGCAGCACCGCCACGCGCCTCCCGTCCGCCGCCAGGCGAGCACCCGCGAACAGGGCGTCTCCGCCGTTGTCGCCGCTGCCCACGAGCAGCAGGACCGACCCCGGTCCGTCGCCCGGGCGCACGGCCGGGTCGTCGAGCAGGCCGCCGACGATCGCCGCCAGTCCATCCGCCGCGCGCTGCATGAGGGGTTCGCCCGCGTCGAGGTGCGGCCGTTCCGCAGCACGGATCTGATCGCCGCCGTAACCGTCCATGGGACCACAGTGCCCCCGATACCCTGGAGGGGACATGTCACTCGTCCCCGAAGCGCCCCGTCCGCGTGCCGTGATGTCCCCGGACGGCCTGAAGATCGCCACCTACGACTTCGGCGACCCCGAGGCGCCGGCCGTCGTCGCCGTCCACGGGTTCGCCTCCGGCGCGCTCCTCAACTGGCACGCCTCGGGCTGGACCCGGGACCTCGTCCGCGCCGGCTACCGCGTCGTGGCGATCGACCAGCGCGGGCACGGCGCGAGCTCGAAGCCGCACGACCCCGCCGCGTACTCGATGGACCTCCTCGTCGCCGACGTCACCGCCGTCATCGACACGTACCTGCTCGACGACGCCGCCTACCTCGGGTACTCGCTCGGCGCGCGCGTGGGGTGGCACACCGCGGAGCGCCTCCCCGACCGGATCACCCGCGCGGTCTTCGGCGGCATCCCGGACGCCGACCCGATGCGCCGCGTGCGGGTCGACCAGGCGAAGGCGTACCTCGCCGACGGGACCGCGATCGAGGACCGCGTGACGAACGGCTACCTGACGATGGCCGGGAACGTCGAGGGGAACGACCTCGCGGCACTCGTCGCGATGGTCGAGGGGATGCGGGACAGCATCGAACCGACGCCGTCGAACGCCCCGTCGCAGCCGATCCTGATGGCGGCCGGCAGCGAGGACGGCATCCGCGACAGCGCCGTGCGACTGGCCGCCGCGGCGCCGGACGCGTCGTTCTTCGAGATCCCCGGGCGGAACCACTTCAACGCACCCACGTCTCGTGCGTTCCGCGAAGCAGCGATCCGGTTCCTGTCGGGTCCTGCCCCGACGGACGCCGCCCTGTCCGGCGGACGCTGACGGGTACTCGCAGGTCCTCTCTGCTCCGCGCCCCCTGGCGTACCGTCCCGGCCATGGACTACAGACTCCTCGGCAACAGCGGGACATCGGTGTCGACGCTGACCCTCGGCACCATGACGTTCGGCAGCGAAGCCGACGAACCCACCTCCCACCAGATCATCGACACGTTCGTCGCCGCGGGCGGCACGCTGATCGACACGGCCGACGTGTACTCCGGCAACGAGTCGGAGCGGATCATCGGCCGCTGGCTCGCCGCGCACCCCACCGAGGCGCAGCAGGTCGTCGTCGCCACCAAGGGCCGGTTCCCGCAGGGCGACGGCCCGAACGACGTCGGACTCTCTCGGCGGCACCTCTCCCGTGCCCTCGACGCGTCCCTCGGACGGCTCGGCGTCGAGACCATCGACCTGTACCAGATGCACGCCTGGGACGCCCTCACCCCGATCGAGGAGACCCTGCGTTTCCTCGACGACGCCGTGTCCGCGGGCAAGATCGGCTCGTACGGGTTCTCGAACTACCTCGGCTACCAGGTCACGAAGGCCGTGTACGAGGCACGGGCCCACCACTTCGCGCCGCCCGTCACGCTGCAGCCGCAGTACAACCTGCTCGTCCGCGACATCGAGCACGAGGTCGTGCCCGCCTGCCTCGATGCCGGCATCGGCCTGCTGCCCTGGTCGCCCCTCGCCGGCGGCTGGCTGTCCGGCAAGTACCAGCGCGACGAGGCGCCGACCGGCAGCACGCGTCTCGGTGAGAACCCGCAGCGCGGCATGGAGGCGTGGGAGGCCCGCAACGGCGACGAGCGCACCTGGGCCGTCCTCGACGCGGTCTCCGGGATCGCCGACGCGCACGGCGCATCGCGGTCACAGGTCGCCCTCGCCTGGCTGCTCGCGCGGCCCGCGGTGACGAGCGTCATCCTCGGCGCCCGCACGGTGTCGCAGCTCGAGGACAACCTCGGTGCCGCCGACCTCGTGCTCGACGACGCCGAACTGCAGACGCTCACCGACGTCAGCGCGCCGCGCATCGACGACTACCCGTACGGCACGGCCGGGGTCGCGCAGCGCGAGCGGAAGATCACCGGCGGACGCTGAGCGGCAGCTGACCGGGTTCTGCGGCTTTCCGCGAGGTTGAACCGGGGTGTGGACACCGTGACGAGTGCGGTGTCACCATCACTCCACGGCCGGCTGGTTACCGTGCCGAGCGCTCGGAACGCCCCCTGATCCGCGTTCCGCGTGCCCGAAGGCCCCGGGTGGGATCCACCCGGGGCCTTCGCGTGTTCGGGGCCGGCAGTGTCCGGCGGTACGTAGAACGCTGGGATGCGCCTGTGTTTCGTCGACGAGTCCTGCAACGGCGACTTCTCCGGGTTCGGGGCGATCGTCGCTGATGCTCTGCAGACCGCGCAGCTGACGCGTCGGATGAACGAGATCGTCGCCGAGCTGGACGAGGGGTACGGCATCGGGCGAGCGACCGAGGTCCATGCGTACCTGATGTTCCATGGCAAGGAGCAGTGGTCCGAAGTTCCCGTGCGTGTCCGGATCCGCGCCTTCGAACAGGTGATCGACGCGGTTTGCAGTGCAGGTGTCGATGTCCTGCTCCGTGCGGTGCACTGCGAGCGGCTTCGTGAGCGACAGTCGCGGAGCCGCTACCGGGAACACCACTCGCCCGATCAGGTCGCGTTCCAGCACCTCCTGCAACGCATTGACGAGATCGCGCTCCGAGACCGTACCCACGCGCTGGTGATCGCGGATGAGCGGACCGACCGCGAGCGTCATCGGGATCGCTTCGCCGTCTACCAGCTGCATGGAACTCCGGGGTCCTACCTGAGCACGAGACTCGATCGGCTCCTCGACACCGTGCACTTCGCTCCGAGTCACCACTCTCGGATGCTCCAGATCGCGGACGTCGTTGCGTTCGTCTGGCGACGCGCCGAGACCGTCGTCGAGACCGATGCGCGGCAGGCCAGGACCATGTCCCGACTCATCGAGCAGATCCGGAGTCGCGCGTACAAGCCGGGGATCTGGCCCTGATGGGCCGACGGGTTCGCGCTGAGCAGATGCACGACAGCCCCGCGCTCGGCGGGGCTGAAGGCGGTGCGGGCGGCGACGCTATCGCGGCCTGCGGACCCAGTATATCGGGCCGGCAGCGGGACTTGAACCCGCAACCCCCGTATTACAAGTACGGTGCGCTACCAATTGCGCCATGCCGGCTGACGCCGCTCATCCTACCGGTGACGGCGGCGGAGCCTCACTCGGCGTCGCTCTTCTCGGAGAAGTTCAGCGAGATCGAGTTCATGCAGTACCGGTCGCCCGTGGGCGTGCCGAACCCGTCGGGGAACACGTGCCCGAGGTGCGAGCCGCAGTTCGCGCAGCGGACCTCGGTGCGCGCCATGCCCAGGGAGTCGTCCTCGAGCAGCTGCACCGCGTCCGGGCGGACCGACTCGTAGAACGACGGCCAGCCGCAGCCCGAGTCGAACTTCGTGCCGCTCTTGAACAGCTCCGCGCCGCAGGCCGCACACGTGTACACGCCGGCACGCTCCTCGTCGAGGAGTTCACCGGTCCAGGGGCGCTCGGTCCCCGCCTGACGGAGGACGGCGTACTGGTCCGGGGAGAGCTCCTCACGCCACTGGGCGTCGGACTTGTCGACGTTGTATGCCATTGCTTCCTCCTGCTTCCGGCCGGGGTCCGATGGTGACGTCCGACCACTTCAGTAAACTCGCCACGATGTCCGAGCATTCCGTGCACCACGCCCGCTGGGATCGTCTGACGACGGACGAACTGTACGGCATCGTGGTGCTGCGGAACCGCGTGTTCGCGCTCGAACAGCGCGTCGAGGCCGAGGACTTCGACGGCCGCGACCGCGAGCCGGACACGGAGCACTGGTGGTTCGGCACGGAGGCCGACGCGGTCGGGTACCTGCGGCTCATCCGGCCCGCGGTCGACGAGGTGCACCCCGACGGTTCGGAGCGGCCCGCGCGGGCGATCGGACGTGTGGCCACCGACCCTGGACACCGGGGGAGCGGGATCGCGGGGCGACTCGTGGCCGCCGTGCTCGAGGCCCATGGGCACGAACCGTTCGTCCTGCACGCGCAGGAGTACGTCGCCGGCCTCTACGAACCCCACGGGTTCGTCCGGTTCGGCGAGCCCTACGACGAGGCCGGCATCCGCCACGTGGGCATGTACCGGGCTCGTCGCTGATGGACACGCGCGAGCGGTACGCCGCCTACGCCGAGCGCATCGAGGACGTCTCGCCGTCGTACGCGGCGTGGGCCCGGTTGCTCGACGATCGCCTGGTCGCGCTCCTCGACGAGGTCCCGGAGCCGAAGCGGCAGCCGGAACTCCTCTTCGCGGTCGCGCGGCGGCTGGGCGCGGACCCGTCGGACCCCGGTGCGCTGCGCGCGCTCGGCCTGGAGGCGCGACCCGCTCTGGTCGCAGCCCTCGCGTCCGCCACGGTGCAGGCGAACGACCCGCGACGGCTCGGTCCGGTCGTCCCGCTGTTCGCGGCGCTCGCCGCGCGGGTGGGGCGGCCGCTCGGCCTCGTGGACGCGGGCGCCGCGGCCGGGCTCTGCTCGATCCCGGACCGGGTGACGCTCGACCACCGCACGGGGAACGGCGTCGTCCGGGTGCGCACGGCCCCCGAGGAACCCTCGCTGCACCTCACCGTGGACGTGTCCGGCATCGAACTCGCACCGGCCGACGCGCCGATGGAGATCGCAGCGCGCATCGCCCTCGACCCGAACCCGATCGACCTCGCCGGACCTGGAGCCTTCGACCGCCTCGTCGAGGCCGTCCCACCCGAGGCGACGGACCGCACCGCCCTCATGCGCGAGGCGGCTCGTGCGACGCTCGCCGCGCCTCCCGTCCGTCTCCTGGGTGCCCTGCCGGGGGACCTCGACCGTGCACTGGACGCCCTGCCGGACGGCGCCGTGCCCGTCGTCCTCACCACCGGGACGCTCGTCTACGTGCCCGGCGCCGACCGGCAGCGGTTCGTGGACCGCGTGCGGGAGCGGGGCGTGCACTGGATCGCCCTCGAACGCACCGGGATCCTCGCCGGCGTCGCCGCGACCCTGCCCGGGGACGTCGACGCGGCCGATCCCGATGCCTTCGCGACCGCATCGCTGGACGGCGTCGCCATGGCCGTCTCCGATCCCTTCGGTGTCCGGGTGCGATGGCTGCGCGACCCGAACCCGTGACCGGTCTTCGCGACAGTCCAGCGCCGTGCCAGGGTCCGGAACACCTGCACCCCTACGATGTGCGAGACCCGTTACCTCACCGTGATCGGAACCGCAGTGACCGCCACACCCGCCGACGAGCGCAGTGCTGACCAGCCCCGTGCTGAGAAACCGCGCGCTGATCAGCCCCGTGCTGACCAGCTCGGTGAGCTCGCCAGGCACGTGCTCGCCTTCGAGCACGACCGGGCACCGCACGACCGCACGAAGGAAGCGGAGATCCGGGTCGAGTTCGACATGTCGCCGGCGCGGTACTACCAGGTGCTCAACCGTGTGATCGACTCACCCGCTGCGCTCGCGTACGACCCGCAACTGGTCTCCCGGTTGCAGCGGCTCCGGCACGCGCGCACGAGTGCCCGGGCGGCGCGCAGCTTCGTCGCTCCCGGCGCAGCACCCGAAGGACGTGAAGAGGAACGATGACGACGAGATACCCCCGAGACCGGTTCGACGACGTCGCCGACGGCCCGCGGGTCGGTGCGCACCGCGGTGCGCAGCGCCGGGGGCGCGGCTGGATCGCGTTCGCCTGGGCGGCCCTCGCCACCGGCGTGCTCGTCGGACTCGGGGTGCTCGTCCTCGCGCTCCTGAACGGGAGCTACTCGTTCACCGGGTCGACCGAGCCGTCGGCGTCCTCGTCGGCGTCCGCGTCGGCGACACCGTCGGCGTCGGCGTCGTCGCCCGCGTCGCAGGCCCCGGCGGCGGCGACCCCGGCCGACCAGGGGTCGACGACGCTCGTCGTGCTGAACGGTACGACCACCACCGGGCTCGCGGCGAAGGCCAGCGCGGCGCTGACCTCGGCCGGGTGGAAGGTGACGTCCACCGGTGACGCCGGGACCACGGGGACGACCGCGACGATCGTGTACTACCAGCAGACGTCCCAGGCGGCCGTCGCGCAGGGGATCGCGAAGTCCCTCGGGGTCACCGCCGTGCAGCAGTCGGCGGCCTTCCCGAACGCCGACATCAGCGTCGTGCTCGGTGCGGACTACGCCGGCTGACGCATTCCGCGGGTGCCTTTGGCCGGCATTTGTGACGGACGTGTTTCCGGCACGTTGAATCTTGACGGAATCGTCGTGAAACAACGTCACACCCCTTGCCCTGTCGGCATTGTTCGGTCAGAGTCGTGCCAAGACGGCGACAGCGCCGTCCGCAACAGCACCACCGCAGGGAGCAAGAGATCATGGCCAACGGAACCGTGAAGTGGTTCAACGCCGAGAAGGGCTTCGGCTTCATCACCGTCGATGGAGGGGGCCAGGACGTGTTCGTGCACTACTCGGCAATCGACATGTCGGGTTACAAGGTCCTCGAAGAGGGCCAGGCAGTGACGTTCGACGTCGGTACCGGGTCGAAGGGGCCGCAGGCCGAATCCGTTCGTCCCGCCTGACCCGAACCACTTCGAACGCGCCGTCCCGCTGGGGCGGCGCGTTCTGCCGTGTTCTGGGCCTGCGCTGAGAACTCGACCCGCGCCTCCCGTCTGTGTTGCACTCGCACCCTCCGAGTGCCAGAATCGGCGTTGGCACTCGCTCACGTTGAGTGCCAGCACGACCCCCATGACGACGTCCGGGAGGGACGAGAAACTCACATGGCTAAGATCATTGCTTTCGACGAGGAGGCCCGCCGTGGCCTCGAGCGCGGCCTGAACATCCTGGCTGACGCCGTGAAGGTGACGCTCGGCCCGCGCGGCCGCAACGTCGTCCTCGAGAAGAAGTGGGGCGCCCCCACGATCACGAACGACGGTGTCTCCATCGCCAAGGAGATCGAGCTCGACGACCCGTACGAGAAGATCGGTGCGGAGCTCGTCAAGGAGGTCGCCAAGAAGACCGACGACGTCGCCGGTGACGGTACGACCACCGCGACCGTGCTCGCCCAGGCGCTCGTCCGCGAAGGCCTCCGCAACGTCGCCGCCGGTGCCGACCCCGTGTCGCTCAAGCGCGGCATCGAGAAGGCCGTCGCCGCCGTCTCCGACGAGCTCCTCGCCAACGCGAAGGACATCGAGACCAAGGACCAGATCGCCGCCACCGCGTCGATCTCGGCCGCCGACTCCACCATCGGCGAGCTCATCGCCGAGGCGATCGACAAGGTCGGCAAGGAAGGCGTCGTCACCGTCGAGGAGTCGAACACCTTCGGCACCGAGCTCGAGCTCACCGAGGGCATGCGCTTCGACAAGGGCTACCTGTCGCAGTACTTCGTCACCGACCCCGAGCGTCAGGAAGCCGTCTTCGAGGACGCCTACATCCTGATCGTCAACTCGAAGATCTCGAACATCAAGGACCTCCTGCCGGTCGTCGACAAGGTGATCCAGGCCGGCAAGCAGCTCCTGATCATCGCCGAGGACGTCGACGGCGAGGCCCTGGCCACGCTCGTCGTGAACAAGATCCGCGGCATCTTCAAGTCCGTCGCCGTCAAGGCCCCGGGCTTCGGCGACCGTCGCAAGGCCATGCTGCAGGACATCGCGATCCTCACCGGCGGCCAGGTCATCTCGGAAGAGGTCGGCCTCAAGCTCGAGAACGCCACGCTCGACCTGCTCGGCAAGGCGCGCAAGGTCGTCATCACCAAGGACGAGACCACGATCGTCGAGGGTGCCGGCGACAGCGAGCAGATCGCGGGCCGCGTCCGTCAGATCCGTTCCGAGATCGAGGCGACCGACTCCGACTACGACCGCGAGAAGCTCCAGGAGCGTCTCGCCAAGCTCGCCGGTGGCGTCGCCGTCATCAAGGCCGGCGCTGCGACCGAGGTCGAGCTCAAGGAGCGCAAGCACCGCATCGAGGACGCCGTCCGCAACGCGAAGGCCGCTGTGGAAGAGGGCATCGTCGCCGGTGGTGGCGTCGCGCTCATCCAGGCCTCGAGCGTGCTCGACTCGCTCACCCTCGAGGGTGACGAGGCGACCGGTGCGAACATCGTCCGCGTCGCGATCGACGCGCCGCTCAAGCAGATCGCGCTGAACGCCGGTCTCGAGCCGGGCGTCGTCGCCGCGAAGGTCCGCGAGCTCGAGTCGGGTCACGGCCTCAACGCCGCGACCGGTGAGTACGTCGACCTCGTCGCCGCGGGCATCATCGACCCGGCGAAGGTCACGCGTTCGGCGCTGCAGAACGCTGCGTCGATCGCCGGTCTGTTCCTCACGACCGAGGCCGTCGTCGCCGACAAGCCCGAGAAGACCCCGGCCATGCCGGCCGGCGACCCCACGGGTGGCATGGACTTCTAGGCAGTCCTGACCTCGAAGGGCCCCGCACGCTGCGCGTGCGGGGCCCTTCCGCGTGCGCGGGGTGGGTGCGGGTGGGTGCGGGCGCGGCTCCCGGGTTCCAAAATCTCGGCATCTGGGCGCCGACACGGCCTGGTTCTCGAACCTCGACGAGCTCCGGACGGCGAGTTGTGGAACCTCGGAGGTCACCTGCAGTCGTGTTCTGCCTGGAGGCGCGGCGCGGCACGTTCTCCACAGGCACCCCGCTCGCGCCTCGCGTCGCCCACCTCGCGCGAGATGCTCTGGTCATGTCGAGTGGGCCGCTCCGCGATGAAGGACCGACCGGTGGGTTCCGGGTCCGCGATGCGCTTGCAGCCGGGGTGCCTCGTTCGCGGCTCACACGCCGTGACCTCACTGCGCCGGTGCATGGCGTTCGGTCGCGCAAGGGTGTCCCGATGACGACCGTCGAAGCCATCGCACTGGTGCTCCGCGACGACCAGTTCATCAGCCACGTCACTGCCGCCCGACTGTGGGGCGCACCCCTGCCCGGCCCGTTCGACGACGAGCTGGTGCACGTCTCGTCCATGGGCGTTGCGCCTGTCATGCGACGCCCTCAGGTAGCACCGCACCGGTCCCGGTCGCAGGGGTTCGAGGTCGACCACGTCCGTGGCATCCCGGTGAGCCCTCCGGCCCGAGCCTGGTTCGAGTGTGCCTCGCTCGTGGGTGAAACCGACCTGGTGGTGCTCGGCGACTACTTCGTCGGTCCGAGTGCTTTGGCGACGACTGACGCACTCAGGGCGGCGATCGTTCCCGGCAGTCGCTCGGCGAGGAAGGCCAGATCGGCGCTCGACCGGGTGCGTTGTGGCGTCGAGTCGCCGATGGAGACACGATTCCGGCTGGGCGTGATCGACGCGGGGTTCCCGGAACCCGACGTCAACGTCGACGTCGTGGACGAGGCCGGGGTGTTCCTCGGACGAGCAGACCTCGCCTGGCCCCAGCACAGGATCGCGTTGGAATACGACGGTGATCACCACCGCGAGCGACGCACGTTCCAACATGACCAGCGCCGGTCGAACGGCTTCGTGGTCAACGGCTGGATCGTCATCCACGCGACGGCTGCTGATGCCGGACGACCCGCGGTGCTCGTCGAGCGGCTTCGCCAAGCGTTCGCTCAACGGCGGATCGAGCAAGCTCGCCGCGCGCGGCGTGATGCGAGGATGTCGACCCTCGCCTGAGACCTCGAGGTTCCACGACTCGCCGCATGCTGATCGTGCAGGTTCCGAGGAATGGAGTGGGGGCGCGTGAGATGCCGAGATTTTGGAACCTCGGGGTGGGGCGCCCGCGTGCGCCCGCGTCAGGACGCGGGGGTGGCGGGGGCTGCGGGGGTGTAGTCGCGGGGGAGCAGGGGGAGCCACACGCGGAAGGTGGCACCGCCGCCCTCGGTGTCGAAGACCTCGACGGAGCCGTGGTGCGCCGCGACGATGCCCGACACGATGGCCAGCCCGAGGCCCGACCCGCCGGTGTCCCGCGCCCGCGAGGTGTCGGCACGCCAGAAGCGCTGGAAGATCTTGTCGCGCAGCTGCGGCGGGATGCCCTCGCCGTGGTCGATCACGTCGAGGTGCGCCATGCCACGGTCGTCGTCCACGCCGATGCCGATCTCGATCGGGTCGTCGTGCTCCGTGAAGCGCATGGCGTTGCCCATGAGGTTCGTGACGATCTGGCGGATCTTGTTCTCCTCCGCCAGGACGATCGGCGGGCGCTTCGGCAACACGACGGTGGGCAGCGGTGTCGTCTGGTCGGTCGGTGCAGCGGTGGCGTCGACGTTCATCGCCCGGGTCCGGCGGGCACGGAGGCGCGCGATGGTCTGGCGTGAGAACGCGATCGGTCCGGTGCTGTTCGCCGAGGACGGCGACGCGGGAGGCTTGTCGCCCGGCGCGGGCGAGGACGAGGGGCGCACGGCGTGCGGCACGCTCTCACCGGTGACGGAGTCCTCGACGAGCACCTGGATCTCACGGTCGGGGTTCGACGCCATGGTGTCGAGCGCCGAGTCGCGGGCGATCGCCACGAGGTCGACCGGCCCGAGCTCGAGCGGCTTCGACTCGTCGATGCGGGCGAGCTGCAGGAGGTCCTGCACGAGGAGTCCCATGCGCTGGGCTTCCTTCTCGATGCGCTCCATCGCCTGGGCAACGTCCTCTTCCTTGCGGAGCGCTCCCATCCGGTACAGCTCGGCGTAGCCCCGGAGTGAGACGAGCGGCGTCCGCAGTTCGTGCGAGGCGTCGCCGACGAACCGGCGCATCTGGTCGATGGTGCGCTGCCGGTCCTCGAACGCGGAGTCGATGCGCTCGAGCATGGAGTTCAGGGAGCGGTTGAGGCGACCGACCTCGGTGTTCGGGGTGTCCGCTTCGAGTCGCTGGTTGAAGTCACCGGCGGCGAACCGGGCGGCGGTGTCCTCCACGTCGCGCAACGGGTCGAACGTGGCGGTGACGAGGAGTCGGGTGAGCATGGCGCCGAGCAGGATCACCGAGATGCCGAAGCCGAGGAAGATGACGGTGAAGCGTGCGATCGTCTGGTCGGTGTCCGCGCTCGACACGGCGACGAGGACGTACCCGGTCTCGGTGGTGCCGTTCGCCTGGTCCTGCAGCGACGCGGGGATGACCTGCGCGCGCCACTCGTGGTTGTGCTGGCTGTCGTACAGCGAGAACCGCACGCCGCTCTGCGCCGCTGAGGAGAAGTCGAGCTGGTGGATGTCCGGTCGGCTGGACGCCTTCGTCTGGCAGATCCGGTCGCCGTGGGAGTTGTAGGCGGCGACGTACGCGCTCTGCGAGAGGACGACCGACAGCTTGCAGTACTGCTCACCGTCGCTGATGTTCTGACCCTCGAGCTGCTCGGTCGTGTTCTTCACGCTGTTGTCGAGCTGCGACATGAGGTACGTCGACAACACCGTCATGGTGCCGAGCCCGGCGACGAGCAGGCCGAGCGCCACCAGGAGCACCGTGATCCCGGTGATCTTGGTGCGCAGGGAGATCCCGTCCCACCAGCGGCTCATTCGCGTGTGCATGCTGCCCCAACGATAGACAGCGGTCGCCCGGTGAAACCGGACGACCGCCGTGAAGAAGACGACCCTACGAGGCCTTCGACGCCTTGAGCATGTAGCCGAAGCCGCGCTTCGTCTGGATGATCGGCTCGGCCGAGTACTGGTCGAGCTTGCGGCGCAGGTAGGAGATGTACGACTCGACGATGCCCGCGTCGCCGTTGAAGTCGTACTCCCACACGTGGTCGAGGATCTGCGCCTTCGACAGCACGCGGTTCGGGTTGAGCATGAGGTAGCGGAGCAGCTTGAACTCGGTCGGCGACAGCTCGATCTGCGCTTCGCCGATCGTGACCTCGTGCGTGTCCTGGTCCATGGTCAGTTCGCCGGCCCGGATGATCGCGTCCTCTTCGTCGTTCATGGTCCGACGGAGGATGGCCTTGATACGGGCGACGATCTCGTCGAGCGAGAACGGCTTGGTGACGTAGTCGTCGCCGCCGACGGTGAGGCCGGTGATCTTGTCCTCGGTGTCGTCCTTCGCCGTGAGGAACAGGATCGGCGAGGTGTACCCGGAGGACCGGAGACGCTTGGTGACGCCGAAGCCGTTCATGTCCGGCAGCATGACGTCGAGGATGATGAGGTCCGGCTCTTCCTCGAGCACGGCGGAGATCGCCTGTGCACCGTTGCCCACCGCGCGCACGGCGAAGCCGGCGAAGCGCAGCGAGGTCGTCAGGAGGTCGCGGATGTTCGGCTCGTCGTCGACGATCAGGATCTTGGGGCCATCGCTCATGCGCCTATCTTCTGACCGTTCCCTAACGGTTTCCTGGGAGCGCTGCGTGCGTCAGCCCACGACCGCCTGTACCTGGTCCGCGTCGAGGATCGTGTAGGAGTACCCCTGCTCCGCGAGGAACCGCTGCCGGTTCTGCGCGAAGTCCTGGTCCACCGTGTCCCGCGTCACCAGCGTGTAGAACGAGGCGGGCAACCCGTCCTTGTTCGGGCGGAGCAGTCGGCCGAGCCGCTGCGCCTCTTCCTGTCGGGACCCGAAGGAGCCGGACACCTGGATCGCCACGGTGGCATCGGGCAGGTCGACCGAGAAGTTCGCCACCTTCGACACGACCAGGACGTCGATGGATCCGTCCCGGAACGCTTGGTAGAGCCGCTCGCGCTCGTCGACCGGGGTCGCGCCCGTGATCTCGGCGGCATCGAGCGAGGAGGCGAGCGCGTCCAGCTGGTCGATGTACTGCCCGATCACGAGGATCTGCTCCCCGCGGTGCTTCTCGATCAGTTCCCGCACCACCGGGGTCTTCGCCGGCGAGGTCGCCGCCAGCCGGTACCGCTCGTCGTCGCTCGATGCGGCGTACTCGAGCCGGTCCTGGTGCGGCAGGTCGATGCGCACCTCGTAGCAGGCTGCGGGGGAGATGTACCCCTGCGCCTCGATCTCCTTCCACGGGGCGTCGTAGCGCTTCGGCCCGATCAGGGAGAACACGTCCCCTTCGCGCCCGTCCTCGCGCACGAGCGTCGCCGTGAGCCCGAGCCGCCGGCGCGCCTGCAGGTCCGCCGTCAGCTTGAACACCGGCGCGGGCAGGAGGTGCACCTCGTCGTACACGATGAGCCCCCAGTCGAGCGCGTCGAGCAGCGACAGGTGCGTGTACTCGCCCTTCCGTCGGGCCGTGAGGATCTGGTACGTCGCGATCGTGACCGGCCGGATCTCCTTCACGCTGCCCGAGTACTCGCCGATCTCGTCCTCGGTCAGGGTCGTCCGGCGCAGCAGTTCGGACCGCCACTGCCGGGCGGAGACGGTGTTCGTCACGAGGATGAGCGTGGTCGCCTTCACGGTCGCCATCGCTCCGGCGCCGACGAGCGTCTTGCCGGCACCACAGGGCAGCACGACCACGCCGGACCCCTGCGCGAAGAAGGTGTCGACGGCCTGTTCCTGGTACGGACGGAGACTCCACTCGGACGTTTCCAGGTCGATCTCGTGCGGCTGGCCCGGGGTGTACCCGGCGAGGTCCTCCGCCGGCCACCCGAGCTTCACGAGTTCCTGCTTGATCTGGCCGCGGGCCCACGGCAGCAGTTCGATCTCCTCGGGGGAGCGCTGGTCACCGAGGAGCGGCTTGATCCGCTTCGACCGGACGACCTCGGCGAGGATCGACGGTTCCGTCGCGGTGAGCAGCAGCACGGGCTGGCGCTCGAGTTCCTCGGTGGGGGAGTTCGCGATCGCGGGGGCGTCCGGGCGCTCCTCGCGACGGATGACGAGTCGTCCGTAGCGCGCCACCGTGTCGCGGATGTCCACCGTGACGCTCTGCGGGACCGGGAACTTCGCGAAGTGCTCGAGCGTGTGGATCATGCTCTCGGCGTCGTGACCGGCCGCCCGCGCGTTCCAGAGTCCGAGCCGCGTGATGCGGTACGTGTGCACGTGCTCCGGGGCGCGCTCGAGCTCGGCGAACACCGCGAGGTCGTGCCGCGCGTCCTCCGCGTCGGGGTGCGCCACCTCGAGCAGCACGGTGCGGTCGCTCTGCACGATCAGCGGTCCGTTCATGACGGATCAGCCTAGGCGTCGCGCCTGCGAACCGGCGCGGATCGGCTCACCCTGTGGATCAAGCATCGCTCTCCACAGCCACCACGAGGGAGAGCGGTAGGGTCCGCTCGACGTCGACGGCCGTGTCGCGTCCGCGCACGCGCCCGGCCGCGACCGAGGTCGGCACGATCGAGAACGGCCGCTCGGTGCCGTCCGGCATGCGCACCGTCACGCGGATCGGTGTGCGCCCACGGACAGCCAGGTCGATCTGTCGTCCCAGCCACTCCTGTTCGGGCTCCGCCTCGCCGCGCTCGGTGGCGACACGGAGCCGTTCCACGAGTGCGTGCGCCGCCTGCTCCGGGTTGCGACCGCCGGCACGGCGTCGGCCTGGAGGCACGGATCCCGTCGCGGGGCGGGCTGCGGCCGTCAGCACCGCCGGGTAGCGCTGGTCCTCCAGCGCCGTGTGGACGACGTGCGGCGGGTAGCGGGTCAGCAGGGTCGTCAGGTCGCTGCGCTCCCACGCGAGCTGCCGGAGCTCGGCGTCCACGCCGATGAGGTCGAGCTGGTCGGCCGTCCCGTGCACGCGGCTGCCGACGCCCTCGTCCCCGACGTCGACGACGATGCTGCCGTCGCGGGACGCCACCTGGTCCACCAGGTAGGCGAGCGGCTGCGGCACGCCGGTGGCCGAGAGCCGCTCGAGCAGCGCGACGACGTCCTGCCGGGTCCGTCCGGCGCGGAACGCCCGGCGCAGCGAGTCCTCCGAGATGCGGTAGCGCGCGGCGAGGCCGGGTGCTTCGAGCACGGCGACGCTCCGGAGCGCGTCGTCGTCGACCGGGGCGAGCGGCCCCGGGGCGATCACCGTGAGGTCGTGCTGCAGGTACACGCCGTCGACGGTACGGGGGAGGTCGTCGGCGGCCGGTGCCGCGTCGTCGTCGAGCAGAGCCCGGCCGGTGCTCGTGACGACGCCGTCCACCGTGAGGCCGAGCGCGGACGCCGTGCCGCCGACGTCGAGCAGGACGGCGTCGAGCCAGCGTGCGCCGGCCGGGTAGGCCCACCGCCCGACGGAGACCAGGTCGCGCAGGTCGTCGCCGGCCGCGTCGAGCACGTCCCGGACGGCCTCGTCGAGCGCGTCCCGCCACGCCGACACCAGCGTCGCCCAGCGGTCCGGCCAGTTCGCCACGAGCCAGGAGTCCCCGGCCGGAGTGGTCGTCCACGTGCCCTCGTCGGGGGCCGCGAAGCCGACGCGCTCGAGCAGCGCCAGGCGGTCCGGCACGACCCGGGGATCGGCGCCCGACCGTTCCCCGAGCGTCTTCGCGAGCGGGGTCCCGATGCCGCCCTTCACGAGCTCGCGCACCGCGCCCTCGTCGACCGCGCGGAGGAGCTCGGCGAGCACGGTCATCGTCGCGAAGGCGTGCTCGGACCCGGTCGTCCGGGCGCGCGCGTCGTCACCCCGCTCGGGGGCCGGGGCGGCGGGTCGGGGACGACCCGCGCCTCCCGTCAGTCCACGCAGGTCCGGGTGCGCGGTGAGACGGGCCGACACCGCGTCGTCGACCCCGCCGTCGTCGTCCGCCAGGCCGAGTGCGACTGCCGGCGCGAGCGCCTCGGCGTCACCGGTCCCGGCCTGCAGGGCGAGCAGCGTCGCGCGCGGCAGGTGCTCGATCGCCGCGTCCACCGCGTCGTCGGTGCGGAGCGCCTCGGCGAGGTCGAAGAAGTCCGACACGCGCAGCGGGCCGGCCTCGGCGAAGACGGCAGCGGGCAAGCGGCGGGCCACGACGAGCCGTTCGAGGGCGTCGTCCGGCATCGCCCGGAGGCGGGCGGCGAGGTCAGCGGTGGTCGTCATCGTCCGCCGCTCGTCGTCGGCGCGGGCCTCAGCGCGCCGCCCGGTTCGCTCGCGCCCGGCGCGTCCAGGTGATGCCGAGCAGGGTGAAGACGAGGACCATGCCGATCGGGAACCCGATGAGCGGGATCGCCATGATGACGGGCCACGGCATCGATCCCTGGGCGCTCGGGACGGTCAGCCACATCACGATCATCGCCGCCATGCAGAGGAACGCGGCGATGAAGATCCCACCGACCATGAACGCGAGGGCGCGTTCGGTACGATTGAACGTCACCGGGGGTTCCGCGGAATCCTGCGTGTTCCCGGTGGATCGGGTCGGCTTGGCCATCGACCCAGGATATCCGACGCACCACGGCCGTTCCACGACCACGAGGAGACCGACGAATGCCCACCGGCAAGGTCAAGTTCTACGACGACCAGAAGGGGTTCGGGTTCATCACCGGCGATGACGGCGAACCCGTCTTCCTGCACGCGTCCTCGCTGCCCGACGGCGTCACGTCGGTGAAGGCCGGTTCGCGGCTCGAGTACGGCGTCGTCCAGGGGAAGAAGGGTTCGCAGGCGCTGTCCGTGCGGCTCCTGGACCCGCAGCCGTCCCTGGCGAAGATGTCCCGGCGATCCGCGGACGACATGGCCGTGATCGTCGAGGACCTCGTGAAGGAGCTCGACCGGATCAGCGGCGACCTCCGTCACGGTCGGTACCCGAAGAACGGCACCCGCATCGCCGCGATCCTGCGGCACGTCGCTGACCAGTTGGACGCGTGATGACCGACACCTCTCCCTCCCCCTCGACGGACCTCACGGCGCTCGCCCGGAAGGCCCTGCTCGAGGTCACCCCGGAGTCCACCGTCGGCGCGCCCGCGGGCACCGTCGACGAGGGCGACGGCGTCGTCTCCGTGCTCTTCGCCAACCGCATGGCCGGGTACCCGGGCTGGCGCTGGACCGTCTCGATCGCCCAGGTCGAGGGGGACGACCCGACCGTGCTCGAGGTCGAACTCATGCCCGGCGACGGCTCGCTGCTCGCGCCCGACTGGGTGCCGTGGTCGGAGCGGCTCGCCGAGTACCGCGCCGGGCAGGACGCCGAGGGCGCGGACGACGAGCGCGACGAGTCGGACGACGACTCCGATGACGAGTTCGACGACGACGAGGACGACGAGGACGACGACGAGTCCGCCGACGAGGACGCCGACTACGACGACTCGGACGACGACGAGTCCGACGACGACGAGTCCGACGACGACGAGGACGACTTCGACAACGACGAGGACGACCTCGACGAGTCGGACGACGACGACATCGACGGCGTGGACGTCGACGAGCTCGACGAGTCCGACCAATCCGACGAGTCCGACGAGTCCGACGAGTCCGACGCCTGACCTTCCCCTTCCACGAAACGCAACGTGGGCGGTTGCTCGCAGCGACATTCCGCTGCGAGGAACCGCCCACGTTGCGTTTTGCGGGGCGAGGGGGAGGCGGGGGTCAGCGGAGGGCGTTCACCGTGAAGTCGATCGCCTGCACGAGCTTCGCCACGTCGTCCGGGTCGATGGCCGTGAAGGTCGCGACGCGCAGCTGGTTGCGTCCGAGCTTCCGGTACGGCTCGGTGTCGACGATGCCGTTCTGGCGCAGGGTCGCGGCGACGGCCTTCGCGTCGATGGAGTCGTCGAGGTCGATCGTCGCGACGACCTGCGACCGGTGCTCCGGCACGGTGACGAACGGCGTCGCGTAGTCGACCGACTCCGCCCACTCGTACAGCGTCGACGACGAGGTCTTCGTCCGGGTGTCCGCCCACGAGATCCCGCCGGACTCGTTGATCCAGCGGACCTGGTCGTCGAGCAGGATCAGGGTCGCGAGCGCCGGGGTGTTCAGCGTCTGGTTCAGGCGGGAGTTGTCGACGGCGTTCTTGAGCGACAGGAACTCCGGGATGTAGCGGCCCGACGCGGCGATGCGCTCGACGCGCTCGATCGCGGCGGGGGAGAACAGTGCGAGCCAGAGGCCACCGTCCGACGCGAAGTTCTTCTGCGGTGCGAAGTAGTAGACGTCCGTGGCGCTGACGTCGAACGTGGCACCACCGGCGGCGCTCGTGGCGTCGACGACGGTGAGGGCGCCGGGGTCTCCCGCGGCGCGGACGACCGGCGCCATGACGCCCGTCGACGTCTCGTTGTGCGGGTAGGCGTACACATCGACGCCGTCCACCGGCTCGAGCGACGCGAGTGAGCCGCCGGGCGCCTCGACCACGTGCGGGGCCTCGAGCCACGGCGCGCCGGCGGCCTTGGCGAACTTCGAGCCGAACTCGCCGAAGGACAGGTTCTCGGCGCGACGCTCGATGAGGCCGAACGCGGCGGCGTCCCAGAACGCGGTCGAGCCGCCGTTGCCGAGGACGACCTCGTAGCCCACCGGGACGTCGAACAGGTCGGCGATGCCCTGGCGGACGCTGCCGACCAGGTCCTTCACGGGCTTCTGGCGGTGGGACGTCCCGAGGATCGTCGCCCCGCGGGTCACGAGGGACTCGAGCTGCGCGCCACGGATCTTGGACGGTCCGCAGCCGAATCGGCCATCGGTCGGGAGGAGGTCGGCGGGGATGACGATGTCTGCCATGCACCGATCCTAACGAGCGGTATCCCACCCCGAGTCTTGCACCCTGCAAGTGTCGGTCGTTCCACGTCGTCCCGAACAAGTAGGGTGGGGCGCGCTGGGCCCAGACATGAGAGGCGGACCGTGACCGATCTCGTCGACACCACGGAGATGTACCTGCGCACCATCCTCGACCTGGAGGAAGAGGCGATCGTGCCGCTGCGCGCGCGCATCTCGGAGCGCCTCGGGCACTCGGGCCCCACGGTCTCGCAGACCATCGCCCGCATGGAGCGCGACGGTCTCGTCGTCGTCTCGGGCGACCGTCACCTCGAGCTCACCGGAGAGGGGCGCTCCCGCGCGACCCACGTGATGCGCAAGCACCGGCTCGCGGAGCGCTTGCTGTCCGACGTCATCGGGCTCGACTGGGCGTTCGTCCACGACGAGGCATGCCGCTGGGAGCACGTGATGAGCGAGCAGGTGGAGGTCCGCCTGCTCGAGATGCTCGGCAACCCGACCGAGTCGCCGTACGGCAACCCGATCCCCGGCCTCGCGGAGATCGGCGGCCCTGCGGCGCCCGGCTTCCTCGACGGCGTGCAGAACATCGTCGCCGCGACGGAGGGCACCGACGCCGTCGCGACCGGTGTGATCCGCCGCCTGGGTGAGCCGGTGCAGTTCGAACCGGAGCTCCTCCACCAGCTGCGGTCTGCCGGGGTCATGCCCGGTCGGGTCGCCAGTGTCCAGCGTGCGGGGGCGTACGTCGCCGTCCGCGTCGAGGGCGAGGACGCGGGCATCGAGCTGCCCACCGAGGTCGCGCAGCACGTCTACATCGAGCGTTCCTGAGGCGTCTGCCCCCGAAACTGGGGCGAAGCCGATTTCTGCGGTCTGATCAGGGGTTCTTTACCATTCCGTTACAAACAGGCGTTTTCATCTCGACAAGGTAACGGTCGCCACGTACACTCGTCGAGTCCGGTGGCCAGCCACGAGGCCCAGGACCCGTGACAGGACGTCTCGAACCCGTCTCCTGTCTCGATCGGAAACGATGACGAACGGATGGGGTTGCACGGCCCGCGATCACCCCCGCGGGCAGTGATGACGAGACGCCGGAGACACCACCCTTGACGCAGACCGGTTCCGCCGCGGACGACCAGACGACCGCGAACTCGACGAACACCGCGAACGCCACCGACGCCCCGCTCTCCCGGCGGGCCGCTCGTCAGAGCGAAGCCGGCGAGGCCCGCGCCGCTCGTGCCGCCCGCACCGCGACCGCCGCGACTCCCGCCCGCACCGTGACCCCCGTGCGCGACGCCCCGCTCCCCGGCGGCCGTCGCGCCGCGCAGGCCGCTCGTGCCGCCGCCTCGAACAAGGCGAGCTCGTCGGCCCGCAAGCGCCGCTTCCTGGCACCGGTCGTCCTGACCGTCGCCGCGGGCATGTTCGGCACGGTCGCGGTCGCCCCCGCGTTCGCCGCGACGCAGCAGTCCACCGGAACGGACGCCGCGAACGCGCAGCGCCAGATCCGCACGACCGAGGCCCAGAACTTCTCCGTCTCCGACGCCGTCGCCCTCGCGGGCACCAGCCGTGACGGCTACGGAGCCACCGCGCAGTCCACGCTCGACGCCGAAGCTGCGCAGAAGGCCGCCGCCGCGGCCGCGAAGCAGGCGGCCGCCACGCAGGCCGCCCGTGCGCAGACGGCCTCGCAGTACGCCTCGTACACCGGCCCGAGTGCGTCCGACTACGTCGCGTCCTCGACCGCCGCGAACACCCCGTTCTCGCTGCCGGCCGTGGTCGCCACCGCCAAGCAGTACATCGGCACCCCCTACGTCTTCGGCGGCGCGGACCCGTCCGGCTTCGACTGCTCGGGCTACGTCATGTTCGTGTACGCCCAGTACGGCATCAACCTCGCGCACTCGGTGCCGCTGCAGGACCAGGCCGGCACCACGATCCCCGAGTCCGAGGCGCAGCCGGGTGACGTCGTCATCTTCAACAACGAGGCGCACGACGGCTTCTACATGGGCAACGGCATGATCATGGACGCCCCGAAGCCCGGTGGTTCGATCTCGATCCGCAAGATCTGGACCAGCGACTACCACATCGTCCGCTTCGGGATCTGACCCGCCGGATGCCTCTGACCGGGCTCGCGACCCGGGCGGCGCACGAGCGTCGATCCCGTGAACATCGCCGGAACCGGCCCGCACACCCTCGTGTCGGGCCGGTTTCTGACGTAACCTGACGCTGCACCGGTCCGAACGGCCCGAGCAGGGAGACCCCATGTCAGCGTTCCGCACGACCCGCACCATGGGTCGGCGCGCGCACGTCGACATACGGTCGACCGCCGCCTGCGCGTACGAGCACGCCCCTGCATGACGAGAGCACTGCCCATCCGGGTGGTGCTCTTCGTGGTTCAGGGGGCGTTCGCGCGAGCGGAGGTCACCTGCGCGGTGCCCGAGGTCCGACGCACCCGCACAGCCTGGAAGCCGTCCAGGCACGTCGGAAGGGAACCCATGCGCACTCTCGTCCTCAACGCCGGTTACGAGCCCCTCGCGGTGATCTCGTTCCGTCGGGCCCTCGTGCTCGTCATGAACCAGAAGGCCGCCATCGTCGCCGCCGACCTCGAGCACCCGGTCGCGGGCTCGACGGCGACCTACGACCGTCCGTCCGTCATCATCCTCACGCGGTACGTGCGCATCCCGCACTCGAGACTCGTGCCCGTGTCCCGCCGCGGGGTCCTCCGTCGGGACGCGAACCGGTGCGCGTACTGCGACCGGCACGCCACGACGATCGACCACGTGCAGCCGAAGTCCCGCGGCGGGCAGGACTCGTGGGAGAACCTCGTGGCCTGCTGCCTGGCGTGCAACAACACGAAGGGCGACCGCACCCCGCGGGAGATGGGGTGGCGGCTCCGCTTCCGCCCGAAGGCCCCGCACGGGACGTCGTGGGTGGTGCGGGGCATCGAGCGCCCGCAGTCCGAGTGGGACGAGTACCTGGTGGCCGCGTAGCGGTCCTCGCCGGTGGTCGGTACCGGGGACGGACGGTGACCGGAAGGACCGCCCGTGACGCCCCGTCTCCTGCTCGTCGAGGACGACCCCCGGCTCGGCCCGCTGGTCGCGGACGTGCTCGGCGTCGACTGGGACGTCACCCTCCGCGCGGACGGGGAGAGCGCACTGCAGGTGGCGGCGGAGCAGTACTTCGACGTCATGGTCGTCGACCGACGCCTGCCCGGCATCGACGGCACGGAGGTGGTCGCCGAGCTGAGGGCGCGTCGTGTGAGCACCCCGGTCCTGATGCTCACCGCGCTCGGCGAGGTCCGGGACCGCGTGTCCGGCCTCGATGCGGGGGCGAACGACTACCTGGTCAAACCGTTCGACTTCGACGAGCTGAACGCCCGGCTCCGTGCGCTCACCCGCGACTACTCCGGTACCGGCGCGGCGATCGAGATCGGCGGATGGGCGTTCTGGCCCGACGACAGCAGCGTCACCTCGCCGTACACCGGACGCGTGATGCTCACGGAGAAGGAGACCGAGTTGCTCCGCCTGCTCGCCAGCGATCCGGCCCGCGTCTTCACCCGCCAGCACCTGCTCTCCGCGGTCTTCGAGCACGGCGAGCAACTCGGCACCGTCGACACGTACGTGCACTACATCCGGCGGAAGACCGACCGCGACATGATCAGCACGGTCCGCGGCGTCGGGTACCGGCTCGGCACACCCGCCTGACCGTCGAGCGGCACCGGCGTGAGCGGAAGGCCGGTCAGACCGGGAGCCCGGGCGGACGGACCCGCTTCGCCACCGCGAACGCGACGAGCGCGGCGGCGGCGCCGACGGTGCCGGCGATGATGTCGGTCATCGTGTCGGTGTTGCCGTGCTGCGCCTGCGTCCCGAACAGCGTGTCGCTCGTGAACTCGACGATCTCCCACCCGGCAGCGATCGCCATGGCGCACCCCTGGACGAGCAGGAGTCGCGGCCACCGCGTCGATCGCCCCCGCAGGAGTGCCAGACCGGCTGAGACCACCAGCACGCCGGAGTCGGCGTGCACGAGCTTGTCCCAGCCGGGCAGCGCCGAGTAGAGCCCGAACGCGGCACCGGCGAACGGCCCCGCGGCGATGAAGCAGCCGAGCTGGACGGCGAGGTGCGTCGGCAGCCGCTGCTCGACCACGCGTCCCAGGACCGCGGGTGCGAACATCGCGGGGACGAGCAGCGCGGCGACCAGGGCGCGGGGCCACGCCCCGACGACGAGGAGCGCCACGGCCCCGGTCGCGAAGACCAGCTGGAACCACGCCGCCGTGTGTGACGTCCCGCGCCGGACACCGGGCCGCGTCGAGGGGTCGAGCATCAGGACCCTCGGCTCACCCGCGGCGCGCGGACGAGCGCCGCCGTGTCGTCGCGTGCCGGGGGAGCGGAAGGGGCGGCCGGCCGTCCGACCACGGAGCGCCACGCGTCGCGGAGACCGCGGTGCCGTCGCCACTCCCGCCAGGTCAGGGCGATCACGACCGCGTCGAACACGGTCAGCGCGGCGATGCCGACGGTCGGTCCGGTGGCGAGCTGGTAGCCCTGCCAGACCAGGAAGCCGCTGAGCGCGACGATCGCCCACGGGTACACGCGGGCGGTGCCGCGGAACAGCGCGGCGAGGATGCCGAGCTTCACCGCGCCGTGGACGACGAGGTACACGGCGGCGACGACGGTGGCGTCGGCGCTGAGGGACGCCGCCCCGTGGAGCAGCACGTGCGCGAGGAGGTCGTGCGGGTCCTCCCGGAGTTCGCCGGCCGTCAGGGCCCGAGCGATGCCGAGGACCTGGGCCGGGCGGAGGACCAGGAGCGGGAGCCCGAGGAGCAGCTCGACGGCACCGTCCAACCCCTTCAGCGCGATGCCGAGGAGGAACACCAGGTCGAGGACCCGTCCGCGCGACCACGTACGTTCGTTCATGTCACCAGCGTCGGGCACCTGCTCCCAGAAAGGTCCAAGAGCAGCCCGACGCGGACCGCCCCGAGGCGCTCGCCGCGGGCGTCCTCAGTGACGTCGTCTCCTGCCGCCCGCGACGGGGAGCCGCAGCAGGAAGGTCGTGCCGTGCGGTCCGGTGTGCTCGACACGGACGTCGCCGCCGTGCCGGACGGCGACGTCGCGGACGAGGGCGAGACCGATCCCGGATCCGGAACGGGTACGGCCGTCCTGCGGCGGCCCGGTCGGCGTGCCGTGGGCGAAGCGCTCGAAGACCCGGCGTGGGGCGATGCCGGCGATGCCGGCGCCCTCGTCACGCACCCGGAGGGACACGAAACCGTCCTCGACGGCCGCCGTGACCGTCACGGTGCCGCCCGCCGGCGAGTGCGCGATCGCGTTGTCGACCAGCGCGACGATCGTCCGGCGCAGTGAGGTCGCCGGCACGGTGACGACCGCGTCCGTCGGCGTCGTCCGCAGTCGCACCCGGTTCTGCTCGGCGAGCACGGCCATGTCCCGTTCCGCCGCGACGAGCTCGGGGCCGAGCGCGGTCGGGACGGCTTCCCCCGCCCCGCGCGCGGCCTCGAGGAGGTCGTTCACGATGTCGACCAGGACACGGGTGTCGTCACGGACGTCGTCCACCACGGGACGCCGAGAGTCGGCGGTGTCGATCATCGCCCGGAGTTGTTGCACGCGGGCGTCGAGCACGGTCAGCGGGGTGCGGAGCTCGTGGCTGGCGTCGGCGACGAAGGCGCGCTGCATCGTCAGTGCCTCGGCGATGGGGCGGACCGCTCGGCGGGCGATGATCCACGAGGCGACGCCGGCGAAGAGGATCGCTGCGCCGCTGAGGACACCGATGGCGATGGCGAGGTCGACGGTGTCGAGGTAGACGTGGACGTCCTCGGGCCCGTGCGTCTCCTGCTGCTGCGCCGGGGTGAGCTGCCACAGCACGTACACGACGACGAGCGCGACGATCGACAGCACGAGGGCCGCGGACACGACAGCGACCTGGACTCCCATGCGTGTCGCGGAGCGCCGGTACGCCGCCCGGTCGGCGTCCGTGTCCCCGCGGAACACCGACGACCACCGCGCCGGCAGTCCCAGGGCGTCGGGGATCGACGACCACCACAGTCCCATGGTCCGCCCTCCTCTCCTGACTCCAGCCTGGACCCTCCCGATCACCGGAGGTACCGGACCACCCGCGTCCGTGCGACCGTCCACGTCCGGTCCACGTGGTACCCCGCTGCCGCGAGGGACGCCGTCACGGTCGCGCGTTCGTCCGGCGACACCGCCGTGAGCAGCCAGACGGCGTCGTCACCGGCGACGGCACCGCCGATGTCCGACAGCGGGCGCTGGGTGTCCCAGAGCGCGTCGCCGCCTCCTGCCGGAGTGACGAGCAGCGGGTCGCGGGCGCCGGCGAACGCCTTCGGGTAGGTCTCCTCGATGATCCGGGACGTCGCTTTCGGGTGGCGCTCGAGCGGGCCGAACACCACCGCGTCGACCGTTCCCGCCGGTTCCCGCGCGCGTTCCCGGTGCACGAGTGCCGCGACGGCGTTCCACGCCGAGTCGTCCTTCGCCGTCACGGTCCGCTGGGCGACCCAGGACGGTGCGGAGAGCGCTGCCGCCACGGCGACGGCGAGCACCGTCGTCGCCCCGGCCGCCCGTCGTGACGAGATCGCCGCGCTCCGCTGGAGCGCGTCCACGGCGACGGCCATGCAGAGCGCGGCCGTCGGCGCGGCGAACGACACGTAGCGCGGTGAGTAGAGCGGGTTCGTCACGAGCGACACGGCGACGAGCCCGATCGTCGGCACCCCCACCCACGGCAGGACCACCGCGAGGAGACGCCGACCCGGAGCGTGGTGGAGCGCGAACAGCGCCCCGCCGACCGCGAGGATGCACATGAGGACGGCGAAGCCGGTGTTCTCGTAGGAGAACTGGGTGACCAGGACCTCCTCGAGCGTGTGCGCGCTGACGTGACGGATCCAGTCGATCTGTCCGGACTGCGAGGACGTGGCCCGGGCGAACGGCAGGAGCGCTCCGAGCACGACGACGGCGGCTCCGGCCCAGCAGCCCGCGGCACGGAGCGCGGCACGCGTCCGTGTGCTGCGGCGGAGGAGCGGCAGGGCCACGGTCACCCCGTGCCCGACGGTGACGAGCGCGAGGTAGAGGAACACCGCACCGCCGAGGGCGGACACCGCCACGTAGCCGATCCACCACGGCCAGGAGCGCGCCGCTGCCTCCGTCCGTCGCACGGCGACCACCAGCAGCAGGGTCCCCGCGACGGCGAGGAGCATGCCGAACGCGAACGACCGCCCCTCCTCGCCCATCCACGTCACCCGGGGCAGGAGCGCGGTGAACACCCCGGCGAGCACCCCGACGCGCCGACCGGCGAGCGCTCGCCCGAGGACGACGGTCAGACCGACGGCCGCTCCGACGGCGATCGCGGACGGCAGGCGGAGGGTGAACGGCGAGTACCCGACGAGGTCGAACCAGACGTGCATGAGGGCGTAGAACGTCACGTGCACGAGGTCGACGTGCTGCACCTCGCGGCCGAGCGCTCCCCACGACCTCGTCGCGGACACGACCGTCGCCGCCTCGTCGTACCAGACCGACGGGACCCAGCTCCCCGCGACCGAGACGGCCGCCGCGAGCACGCCGATGAGGACCGGGGCCGGCCAACCCCGGCGACGTGTCACGGCGACGGCGGGCAGCGTCCGTTCGAGCAGGGCGGTCACCGTGACTCCCCGTCCAGGACCACGCCGCGGACCTGCCGGTCGGTGCGGTGACGGGCCGTCGTCGTCCGGGCCGCCGGCAGGCGCGGGAGCAGCGCGCTCACGACCACGGCGACGGCGCCCGCCCAGACGGCGGCGGCGGCCACGTCGCTCGGGTGGTGTACGCCGAGCACGAGCCGGGAGACCGCGACGGCGACCACGAGGACGGCACCGACGGCGAGCACCTGCGCGCGCGCACGGCCGGCGGTGACCGTGACGAGGCCGGCCACGATCGCGGTCGCCAGTGCGACGTGCCCGGACGGGTAGGACCAGCTCTCGTGCACGACCGCGATGCCCGGCAGGACCGGCCGAGGTCGGTGCACGAGCAGCTTCACCGGCTCGACCGACAGCCACGACACGGCGGCGACCACGAGGAACCGCCCGGTCCGGCGGAGGTCCCCGCGGAGCAGGACCACCCCGCCGACGATCACCAGGAGCAGGAGGCCTCCCGCGGGTTCGAGGACCATGCCGACGGTCGTCGCGATCGCGACGCCCGTCGGGGGGACGTGCGCGATCAGGAAGCGGTCCACGCCGAGTTCGGCGAGGCCGACCTCCGGCACGGCGGCGAGCGTCCAGCCGGTGACGAGCACGACGACACCCAGCACGAGCGCACCGGCGACCGCAGGGGTGCGGACCCGGCCGACGAGGTCACTCCACATCGCAGAGCCCCTCTCGGTCGACTTCGACGCCCGCGGCGACGAGGGCGACGGCCGCACCCGAGACGGCGAGCAGCGCGACGGCCGCTCCGATGATCAGACCAACGGTCATGGTGGTACCTCCGGGAACGAGGCTCACGCCGCCGCTCCAAGGAACCGCCCAGAAGCGTCGGGCGCCGCCCGTCGCCGGACGGGAGGCGCGGTGCGGGCCCGCCACGCGCCTCCCGTCCGTCCGTCGGCGGTGCTGGGTAGCGTGCCGTCATGACGGAGACACCGCGGATCGACGACGCGACCATCGCGGACCTGCGCGCGCGACTGCGCGCGACCCGTTGGCCCGACGCTCCCGTCGGGACCGGCTGGTCGCTCGGCGTCGACGTCGACGAGCTCCGGGCGCTCGTCGAGTACTGGGCGGACGGCTTCGACTTCGACGCGCACCGCGCCGCGCTCGCAGCGCTGCCGAGCCGGCGCGTGCGGGTCGACGGGATCGGCGTCCACGTGCTCCACGCCCGAGCCGCCGAGCCCGGGGCGCTGCCGATCCTGCTCGCACACGGCTGGCCGGACTCCGGGTGGCGGTACCGCAAGGTGCTCCCGATGCTCGTCGACGCCGGGTTCGACGTCGTCGTGCCGGACATGCCCGGCTACGGGTTCTCGGACGCGCCGCCCCGGCCGATCGACGCCCGCGCGGTCGCCGGACTCTGGGCCGCACTCATGACCGACCTCGGGTACGAACGGTTCGCGGTCTCCGGCGGCGACATCGGGACGCACGTCGCCCGGTACCTCGCACTCGACCACCCCGATCGCGTCGTCGCGGTGCACCGCATCGACGGCGGGTTGCCCTGGCCCGGACTCGACCCCTCGTTGCTGTCCGAGGCCGAGCGCGCGTTCGTCGCCGAGACCGAACGGTGGCGCACCGCCGAGGGCGCCTACGCGATGATGCACCGGACGAAACCGCAGACCGCCGCTGTCGGGCTGAACGACTCCCCGGCCGGGCTCGCGGCGTGGATCGTCGAGAAGCTCCGATCGTGGAGCGGCTGCGACGGTGACGTCTGGTCGGTGTACACGAGGGACGAGGTCCTCGCGCTGCTCACCGAGTACTGGGCCACGGGGACCATCGGTTCGTCGATGCGGATGTACCACGCCAACGCGGCGGTGCCGGCGGAGCAGATGGCACGGCGGGTCGAGGTGCCGTCCGGGTTCTCGGTCTTCCCGGGCGACCTCGTACGAGCACCGAGGGAGTGGCTCGAGCGGACCACGAACCTCGTGTACCACCGGGAACTCGATCGCGGCGGGCACTTCGCGCCGTTCGAACAGCCGGACCTGTTCGTCGGGGAGCTCCGCGCCTTCCTGGAGCCGTTCCGCCGCTAGAGTGGGAGGGCCAGCCTCTGTAGCTCAACGGAAGAGCAGTTCCGTCCTAAGGAAACGGTTGGGGGTTCGAGTCCCTCCAGGGGCACCTTCGATCCGCGCTACGCGGCGACCGTGTCGATCCACTCAGCGGTGCCGATGACGGTCGCCTGCCGCGGGAACACCTTCTCGGTGAGGACCCGGTGCACCTCGGGGTCGCCGTCGGCGCAGGCGTCCCCGAGCACGGTGATCCGGTAGTCGAGGTCCGCTGCCTGGCGCACCGTGGACAGCACCACACCGCTCGTCGAGATCCCCGCGACGACGATCTCCCGGGCGCCCGCACCACGGAGCAGCACGTCGAGGTCGCTGCCCGTGAACGCACTGATCCGGCGCTTGGTGACGACCGGCTCCTCCGGGCGGGGTGCGAGCGCCGCGTGGATCTGCGTGGCGGCGCTCTGCTCGGTCATCGTGTCGCCCGCGGACGACTTCGCGGCGGCGAAGCCCTGGTTCGTGTCGGCGACCTCCGGGTAGCCCGGGCGGAACGCCACCCGGACGAAGAAGACGGGGATGCCGGCTGTTCGGGCGGCGTCGACCGCTCGGGTCGCTGCGGCGAGGACGTCGGCGTTGCCGAGTCGCTCGACGATGCCGTGCTGGAAGTCCATGACGAGGAGGACGGTGTCGTGTTCGGTCATGACGGTCACCATAGATCGTCAGCCTGAACTGTACAAACCTAACTGTGCAGTGCAGACTGTCGATCATGAACGACCCGCTGCAGCTCGGGACGGACACGGACACCTCCGCACTCCGGGCCTCCATCGACCTCCGCGTCGCCGTCGGCCGACTCCGTCGACGGATGCGCGAGGTCTCCTCCGGCGACGAGCTCACCGCATCCCAGGTGTCCGTGCTCGCCCGCCTCGCGAAGGGGGAGGCCGCATCGGCCTCCGCGCTCGCCGTGCTCGAGGGCGTGAAGCCGCAGTCGATGGCCGTCACCCTCGCCGGGCTCGAGGAGCTCGGGCTGATCCGTCGCAGCGCCGACCCGTCCGACGGGCGCCGGCAGATCGTGACCCTCACCGATGCCGGCGAGCACCGCAACTCCGGGCTGCGCGAGGTCAGGAGCGAGTGGCTGGTCCGGACCATGGACGAGTCGCTCACCGAGGCCGAACGCCGGACGGTCATCGACGCCGCCGCGATCATCGAACGGATGGTGCGCCGGTGACGGCCGTCTCCGAGCATCGCCCCCGCGCGGACCGGTTCGACCGGCGGCTGCTCGCCCCGATGATGCTCGGGTCGATCCTCAACCCGATCAACTCGTCGATCATCGCCGTCGCCCTCGTCCCGATCGCCGCAGCGTTCGGCGCCCCGGCATCCGAGACCGCGTGGCTCGTGTCGTCGCTGTACCTCGCGACCTCGATCGGGCAGCCGCTCGTCGGCCGGCTCGTCGATGCGTTCGGCCCGCGCCGGTTGTTCCTCGTCGGAGCGTTCCTGACGCTCGTCGCCGGTGTGATCGGAACCGTCGCGCCGAACATCGGCGTGCTCATCGTCGCGCGGGTCGTGCTCGGGTTCGGGACGTGCGCCGGGTACCCCGCGTCCATGTACCTGATCCGCAGCGAATCGGCGCGCACCGGCATCGCCTCGCCCGCCGGCGTGCTCACCGCGCTGTCCGTCGCCACGCAGACGATCGCGGTGGTGGGCCCGACGCTCGGCGGGCTGCTCATCGGGATGGGAGGCTGGCGCACCACGTTCACCATCAACATCCCGCTCGGCCTCGCGTGCATCGTGCTCGGCGTGCTCGTGCTGCCGCGACACACGGCGCTCGAGACCGGTGGCGCCGCTGCGGCACCGAAGCGCTTCCGGCTGGACCTCGTCGGCATCCTCCTCTTCGCCACGACGCTCGTGTCCCTGCTGCTGTACCTCATGGACCTCGAGGTCACGACCCTGTGGCTGCTGGGCGTCACCGTGCTCGCGGCCGCCGGGTTCGCCGTCCGGGAGCTCCGCACCGCCGACCCGTTCATCGACGTGCGGGTGTTCGCCGGCAACCTCCCGCTGCTCGTCACCTACGCCCGCGGGGTCGTCGCGGCGACGGTGTCGTACTCGTTCCTCTACGGCGTCACGCAGTGGATGGAGGACGGGCGCGGGCTGAGCGCCTCCGCCACGGGGCTCATCCTGCTGCCCGTGTTCGCCACCGGGATCCTCGTGTCCACCCTGACCGGACGGCGACCAGAGGTCCGGATGAAGCTCGTCGTCGGTGCGGTGTTCCAGCTCGTCGCCTGCGCGCTGCTGCTGTTCGTCCGCGCCGACGCGGCGATCTGGTCGCTCGTCGTCATCGGGATCCTGTTCGGCATCCCGCAGGGCCTCGTGAACCTGGCGATCCAGAACACCCTCTTCCACCAGGCGGACCCCGAGCGGATCGGAGCGTCCTCGGGGCTGCTCCGGACGTTCATGTACCTCGGAGCGATGCTCGCGTCGTCCGGAGGCGCAGCGTTCTTCGGGGACCGGGCCACGACCGGCGGTCTGCACGAGCTCGCGGTCTTCATGCTGATCGCGGCCGGCATCCTGTTCGTGCTGACGGTCGCCGACCGCACGCTCAAGCACGTCGTGCCCCGCCGCTGATCCCCACGACCGTCGTGCTGGACGGTAGTGACCCCCGCGCGCCCCGTACGATTGACCCGTGTCCAAGGTCTTGAGCAGTCTCCCGGTCGGCGAACGAGTCGGCATCGCGTTCTCCGGAGGTCTCGACACCTCCTGCGCCGTTGCCTGGATGCGCGAGAAGGGCGCGGTGCCGTGCACGTACACGGCCGACATCGGCCAGTACGACGAGCCGGACATCGACGCCGTCCCGAGTCGCGCCCACGAGTACGGCGCGGAGATCGCCCGCCTCGTCGACGCGAAGAGCGCCCTGGTGGAAGAAGGGCTGGTCGCCCTGCAGACCGGTGCCTTCCACATCCGTTCGGGCGGCAAGACGTACTTCAACACGACGCCCCTCGGCCGCGCGGTGACGGGCACGATGCTCGTCCGTGCGATGCGCGAGGACGGCGTCGACATCTGGGGCGACGGCTCGACCTACAAGGGCAACGACATCGAGCGGTTCTACCGCTACGGCCTGATGGCGAACCCGCGCCTGCGCGTCTACAAGCCGTGGCTCGACTCCGAGTTCGTCCAGGAGCTCGGCGGCCGCAAGGAGATGAGTGAGTGGCTCGTCGCCCGCGGCTTCCCGTACCGCGACTCCACCGAGAAGGCGTACTCGACCGACGCGAACATCTGGGGCGCCACGCACGAGGCGAAGAGCCTCGAGGAACTCTCGAGCGGCCTGGACATCGTCGAGCCGATCATGGGCGTCGCCGCCTGGCGCGACGACGTCGAGGTCGCCACGGAAGAGGTCAGCGTCCGCTTCGAGGCCGGTCGCCCGGTCGCGATCAACGGTGTCGAGTACGCCGACGCCGTCGCGCTCGTCTACGAGGCGAACGCGATCGGCGGCCGCCACGGCCTCGGGGCGTCCGACCAGATCGAGAACCGCATCATCGAGGCGAAGAGCCGCGGCATCTACGAGGCGCCGGGCATGGCGCTGCTGCACATCGCGTACGAGCGCCTGCTCAACGCGATCCACAACGAGGACACGGTCGCGTCGTACCACAACGAGGGTCGCCGCCTCGGGCGTCTCATGTACGAGGGTCGTTGGCTCGACCCGCAGTCGCTCATGCTCCGCGAGTCGCTGCAGCGCTGGGTCGCCTCGGCGGTCACCGGCGAGGTCACGCTGCGCCTCCGTCGCGGTGACGACTACACGATCCTCGACACGACAGGTCCGGCGCTGTCGTACCACCCGGACAAGCTCTCGATGGAGCGCGTGGGGGACGCCGCGTTCGGTCCGGACGACCGGATCGGCCAGCTCACCATGCGGAACCTCGACATCGCGGACTCGCGGTCGCGCCTCGAGCAGTACGCGGCCGCCGGCCTGATCGGCGGGGCGACCGGCGATCTCGTCGGTCGGCTCGAGTCGGGCGAGGCGGAGGAGATCCTCGGCGGTGCCGTCGCCACCTCGGACGCGGAACTGGCGCGAGAGCGGGCGACGGACGCCGCGTCAGAGGGCGCGGCCTTCGACACCGGCACCGACTGATCTCGACGTCGGACGCCGGGGCCGTCGCGTTCCGCCGGGGCCGTCGCCCGACACCGCACGCGTTGATCGACGGGTGCGCTGTCGAATCGGCGCTGTCGCGGCGGGACGGCCGACGGGGCCATCGCGCTCCGGCTCGAGCCGCAGGGGAAGCGCTCGAGGGCCGGAGCGTCGATGCTCGCTGCGAGTCCCGGCGGGGGAGCGCCGGTCGGGTGCGACTCGCTGACGATGTCCACTGTAGCGGTCCGCAGAAGTGTGGACAGACAGATCGGTCTCCCCAGTTCGGGGGCCTCCCGACGAGCCGTCTCACGTGGAGTTCCGCCGACCGGCCCGCCGTCGGTCAGACGGCCGCTTCCACGAGCGTGGCCTCGGCCCGCTCCGGCGACCCCTCGGCGAGTCCGCGGGCGATCCGACCCCGGGATGCGACCCAGAGCACGACCGCGGCGACGAACACGAGCACCTCGGTCACGGTCAGCGCCCAGATGATCCCGGCGAGCCCGAACCACAGGTTCCCGACGATGACGATCGGGATGAAGAGCACGCCCTGCGCCATCGACAGAACCATCGCGGGCAGCACCATGCCGGTCGCCTGGAACAGCGAGGTGAGCAGCCCCGTGAACCCGTTCACGATGGTGGCGACGAGCTGGGCGGTGAGGATCGTCAGGCCGATCGCGAGGACCGAGTGGTCGCCGGAGAAGATCGTGAAGACCTGCTCGCGGAAGACGAACACCGTGCCGGAGAACACCAGGACGATCGTGCCGACCGTGAACGCCGCACTGCGGAGCGCCGCGCGGAGCCGCACGCCGTCCCCCTTGCCGAACGCGTAGGCGAGCAGCGGCAGGACGCCGATCGTGACGCCCATCACGAGGAACTCGGGCACCTGGGCGATGCGGACCGCGACGCCCATCGCGGCCAGCGGGTCGTCGCCGTACCCGGCGGCGAGGTTGTTGAGCACGAGCGTCGTCACGATGAGGAACCCGGACTGCAGGAGCTCCCCGGCGCCCACACCGAACACGCCCCTGAGGATGTCGGGGCGGAGCGTGAACCACCTCGGCGCGAAGCTGACGTTCTCGCTGTTCCGCTGCAGCCAGACGATCCAGTAGCCGATCGACACCATGTTGCCGAGCCCGATCGCCAGTGCAGCGCCCGCGACTCCCCAGTGCAGCACCAGGATGAAGAGCACGTCGAACACCAGGTTGCCGACGGTCGACAGGATGAGTCCGATCATCGCCTGGCGCGCAGCCCCCTCGGAGCGGACGATCTGCTCGAGGGCGAACGACGCTACCAGCACGGGGACGAACGCGAGCATCACGGCCACGTACGCGCTGGTGGCGGGGACCGCGGCCTCGTCGGCGCCCAGCACGGCGACGAGTGGCTGCAGGAACACGAGGCCGACCACGGCGAGGACGGCTCCCGTGACGACGGCTCCCCACAGCGCGAAGGAGGCCACACGCTTGATGTCCTGCGCCTTCGCGGGGTCGTGCTCGGATGCTCCGAGCATGCGGGACATGAGCGCGCTGCCGCCGACGCCGAACACGCCGCCGACGGCCATGATGATGCCGAGGAGCGGGGTGCCGAAGGTGATCGCGGCGAGCAGCGACGTGTCGTGCTGCGAGCCGATGAAGCCGGCGTTGATGACGTTGTAGACGGCGCTGACGACCATCGCGGCGGCCATCGGCACGCAGAGGTGCACGAGCGCACGTCCGATGGGGGCGGCGGACAGGTACCAGCGGTTCTTCGCCGCGGCGGTGTCGAGGGTGGGGTCTTCGGTGGTGGTGCTCATGGCTGCCTCCTTCTGGGCAGGGCTGCGCCGCCCGGTTCCGGGCAGCGTGGAGCGCACGATCGGCGGGTGCCGTCGAGTCGGTGGGTCGGGCCTCCGGCGGGCCTTCGGCGGCCTGGAGGCGCGGGGTGCGCTAGCGGGTGGGTTCCGGCAGCTCGGCGGTCACCTTCTGCAGGAGGGCCTGCAGTGTGGACCGCTCGTCCGCGTCGAGCGGCGCGAGCAGGACGTCGTCGAGGGCGGTCATGGCGTCCTCGAACCCGGCGATGAGGGCGATCCCCTCGTCGGTGGCGAAGACACGCTTCGTCCGGGCGTTCTCGGCGTCCGCCCGGCGTTCGACGAGCCCGCGACGCTCGAGCCCCTGCAGGAGGCTCGAGACGCTGGCCGCACTCGTCCGGGTGATCTCGGCGATGTCCCGCTGGATCACGCCGGGCGTGCGCTGCAGGTACCCGAGCACGAAGCTCTGCTCCTGGGTGAGGTCGCGTTCGCGGACCCACTCCTCGGCCGCCTTGCGCTGCGCCCACCCGATCCAGCGCATCTGCTGGAGGGGCGAGTCGAACCGGGGTGCCTGCTGCGTCATGATCAGAACTCTAACCGTTCGAGAGCTAACTGTCAACGATCGAACTGATCGAGACTGTTCACCGGCACGGTGCAGCGGGATACTGGGGTGGTGCGTGAACTCCAAGCCGCCATCGCAGCGGACCTCAACGTCCAGCCGACCATCGACCCGGAGCGGGAGGTCGCGCGGCGCGTCGGGTTCCTCCGCGACTACCTGCTCACCACCGGTGCCGCGGGCTACCTGCTCGCGATCAGCGGCGGCCAGGACTCCACGCTCGCCGGTCGCCTGACGCAGCTCGCCGTCGAGTCACTCCGGGCCGAGGGACACCCGGCCGAGTTCACCACCGTCCGCATGCCCTACCGCGTGCAGGCCGACGAGGACGATGCCCAGCTCGCCCTGCAGTTCATCGCGGCCGACCCCGGCATCACCGTGAACATCGAGCACGGCGTCGACGGCGTCGTCCGGGACACCCTGGCGTCCGGCGTCGAGCTGAGCGACTTCGTGAAGGGCAACGTGAAGGCCCGCATGCGGATGGTCGCCCAGTACGCGATCGCCGGGCAGCGCGGGCTCCTCGTCGTCGGCACCGACCACGCGGCCGAGGCCGTGACGGGCTTCTTCACGAAGTACGGCGACGGCGGCGTGGACATCACGCCCCTCACCGGCCTGACGAAGACCCAGGGGCGCCAGCTCCTCGAGTACCTCGGTGCTCCGGCTCGGCTCTACGAGAAGGCGCCGACGGCGGACCTGCTCGACGACCTGCCCGGTCAGACGGACGAAGCGAACCTGGGCCTCGCCTATGCCGAGATCGACGCCTACCTGCAGGGCCACGACGTGCCGGTCGAGGTCGCCGAGGCGATCGAGTCCCGCTACCGTGCCACGGAGCACAAGCGCCAGGTCCCGGCGACGCCCTTCGACGACTGGTGGCGTGTCGGCGCGTAGGCGCTCACACGACCGACCTCCAGGAGGCGCGGTGCGGGTCCGACCCGCACCGCGCCTCCTGTGCGTCGACGCGTCCGGAGCCGATACCTGTGAGGGTGTTCACCAAACATGCACGATGGGAAAGTTTGCGTTGGCAGCAAACGTGCTCTTGGTGTAAAGTTGCAGCGTCTGCAAGGTTGACCCGCCATCGTCGGTCCCTCGCGACCGACACCTCGCCGCCGGGCCACCGCTCGACGGGACGCCACGCACCCCTCAAGGACACGCATTGTCTACTGCCACCGCACCCGTCGAGGTGCAGCGCGGACGACAGAACGGCACGGCCAGCACGCCGGGCAAGCCGATCATGTCGCACCGTCAGATCCTCCTCGTCATCTACGGCCTCATGGCCGGCATGTTCCTGTCGTCCCTCGACCAGACGATCGTCGGCACGGCGATCCGCACGATCGGTGACGACCTGCACGGTCTCGACCAGCAGGCCTGGGTCACCACGGCCTACCTGATCGCCTCGACGATCACCACGCCGATCTACGGCAAGCTCTCCGACGTCTTCGGTCGTCGTCCGCTCTACATCTTCGGCATCGCGGTGTTCATCCTCGGCTCGCTGCTCTCGACGATGTCGACGTCGATGATCATGCTCGCCGCGTTCCGTGCCTTCCAGGGCATCGGCGCCGGTGCGCTGATGTCGCTCCCGCTGGCGATCATGGGCGACATCCTCGCCCCGCGCGAGCGCGCCAAGTACCAGGGCTACTTCCTCGCCGTCTTCGGCATCTCCTCCGTGATCGGCCCGCTCATCGGCGGCCTGTTCTCCGGTGCGAACGAGATCCTCTGGATCACCGGCTGGCGCTGGGTCTTCCTCGTGAACGTCCCGATCGGCATCGGTGCGCTCCTCATGGTCATCGCGTTCCTGCACCTGCCGAAGTTCGGTGACGCCAAGGCCAAGCCGCGCATCGACTGGTGGGGTGCCACCTCGGTCATCGTGACCCTCGTCCCGCTCCTCCTCGTCGCCGAACAGGGCCGCACCTGGGGCTGGGGCTCCGCCGGCGCGATCACCTGCTACGCGATCGGTGTCCTCGGCCTCGTCGCCTTCCTCGTCATCGAGACGCTCATGAAGGACGACGCGATCATCCCGCTGAAGCTCTTCCGTTCGGGCGTCTTCTCGATGGCCACGGTGCTCGGCTTCCTCGTCGGCTTCGCGATGTTCGGCGCCATGCTGACCATCCCGCTGTACCTGCAGATCGTCACCGGTCTGACGCCGACCGAGTCCGGCTTCGCGACCCTGCCGATGATCGGCGGTCTGATGATCGCGTCGATCGCGTCCGGTCAGATCGTGGCCCGCACGGGTCGGTACCGGATCTTCCCGGTGATCGGCACCGCGCTCGTCTCGATCGGCTACGTCGTCCTGACGTTCATGACGATCGACAAGCCGCTCTGGTTCCTCATGATCGGCATGTTCCTGATCGGCCTCGGCCTCGGTCAGCTCATGCAGAGCATCACGCTCGCCTCGCAGAACTCGGTCCAGCCGCGTGACATGGGCGTGGCGACCAGCTCGGCGACGTTCTTCCGCCAGATCGGTGGAACGCTCGGCACCGCGGTGCTCCTGTCCGTCCTGTTCTCGATCATGCCGACGAACATCCTGCACGCCACGGCGGACGAGAAGAACCTCACCGGTGCGCTCGACGCCGCCCTCAACCCGACGGTCGCCTCGGCGAAGGCGAACCAGGGCGTCATGGACCAGATCTGGAACCCGATCGTCACCCCGGTCGAGAAGAGCGTCCAGTCGAAGCTCGACGGCGCCGCGGCACAGGCGAAGCAGTCCGCCGATGCCGCCGTCACGAAGCAGGTCACCGCCGCCGTCCAGCAGCAGGTCGCCGCGGGCACCGTCCCGGCCGCCGCGGCGCAGACGGTCATCGACCAGCAGGTCTCCGCAGCCACACCCGCCGCCGAGCAGCAGGCGCTCGCCGCGGTCGCGGACAAGGCCCACGCGACCGTTCAGTCGAACGGCACCGTGAGTGTCGACTGGTCGAACGCCTCCCAGCGCACCTACTGGGTCGACCAGCTCGCCCCGCAGCTCTCGAAGACCATCTCGAAGCAGGCGGACTCGAACGGGTCGAGCAGCAGCTCGGAGACGAGCGACACCTCGTACCTGAACGGTGCGGACAAGGCGCTGACGAAGCCGTTCATGACCGGGTTCAACTCCTCGGCCGTCACGGTCTACTGGGTCGGCTTCGCGGTCATCCTGCTCGCCTTCATCCTGAGCTGGTTCTTCAAGGCGCCGCCGCTCCGCAAGAGCTCGGCCCTGCAGGAGCAGGCAGACAAGGAGGGCACGGCCGACGACCTCGAGGTCCAGGCGGTCAAGGCCGCGGACGCCATGGGTTCGCCCACGGCTCCCGTCACCGGATCGATCCCCGTCCAGCGGAACGCCTCGGACGACTAGGCCGATCGGGGCCTCCCGCCACCGGACGGGAGGCCCCGATCCGCACCAGGAGCAGCACGTGACCAGCACCGAAGCACCCGCCACCGGCGACAGCGGCCTGCGGGAGCGCAAGAAGCAGCAGACCCGGAACGCGATCCACGAGGCCGCGCTCGACCTCGTCACCGACCGTGGCCTCGCGGGCGTCACGGTCGAGGAGATCTGCGCCGCGGCCGGGGTCTCGCCCCGGACGTTCTTCAACTACTTCCCGTCGAAGGGCAACGCAGCGCTGGGGTTGCCCGCGACGACGATCCCCGAGGGCGCGCGGGAAGCGTTCGCCACCGCGGAGGGCTCCCTCGTCTCCGACCTCTGCGAGCTCGTCGCGCAGACCGTGAACCTGCCCGCGGACCGCAGCCGGATGAAGGCGCTCGTGCAGGCGCGCCCGGAGATGGTGCCCACGATGCTGCAGTGGATGGCGGACGCCCGGCTCGAGGTGTACGAGGTCGCCGCCGCGCGCACGGACGCCGACTCGGCCCGCACCGCGGTGACCCTCGTGATGGCCGCCGTCATCGAGGCGGCGCACCGCTTCACGGTCGGGTCGCGTGAAGAGCTGGCGGACCGGCTCCGCGGCGTGGTGGCGGAGATGGGCCGGCTCGCCTCCGCCTGATAGAAGCGAGCGCAGACGGGAGGCGCGGTGCGGGTTCAACTCGCACCGCGCCTCCCGTCTGTGCTCGCTTTCTCCACGCCTGGACAAAGTCATCGGACCAAAACGGCCTGCCTCGTGGCCAAAACGCAATCGAGATCCCCCTTGACATGCGAGACATCCGATGTTTCGATTACCTCGTTCGGTCGACGGAGACCGGACGGGCAGGAGACACGATGAGCCGCATCACCGGACTGCGCGTGCGCGACATCCGGTTCCCGACCTCGCGGGAACACGACGGGTCCGACGCGATGAACCCGGCACCCGACTACTCCGCCGCCTACGTCGAGATCGCCACCGACGCCCTCGACGGGCACGTCGGATCGGCCTTCGTCTTCACCATCGGCCGCGGGAACGAGGTGCAGGAAGCAGCCATCGCAGCGCTCCGCGAGCACGTCGTCGGCGCTGACGCCGAAGCGGTCCTCGCCGACATGGGCGACACGTGGCGGCGGCTCGTGCACGATTCGCAGCTGCGCTGGCTCGGCCCGGAGAAGGGCGTCATGCACATGGCCATCGGCGCCGTCGTGAACGCCCTCTGGGACCTCCGGGCGAAGCGCGCCGGACAGCCGCTCTGGGCGTTGCTCGCCGACATGAGCCCCGCGGAACTCGTCGACCTCGTGGACTTCCGCTACCTCACGGACGCGATCACCCCGGCGGACGCACTCGGACTGCTCGAGGCCGCCGTGCCGCTCCGGGCCGAACGGAAGCGCCGCCTCGAGCAGCGGGGCTACCCGGCGTACACGACCACCCCCGGCTGGCTGGGCTACGACGACGAGAAGCTCGCCCGCCTCTGCCGCGAGGCCGTCGACGACGGGTTCGCCCAGATCAAGCTCAAGGTCGGCGGTGACGTCGACGAAGACGTCCGGCGCATGGGGCTCGCCCGCGCGACCGTCGGCCCCGACATCCGGATCGCGGTCGACGCCAACCAGCGGTGGGACGTCGACGAGGCGGTCACGTGGATCGAACGGCTCCGGCCCTTCGACGTCGCCTGGGTCGAGGAGCCGACGAGCCCGGACGACGTGCTCGCGCACGCCGAGATCGCCCGCCGCATCGCACCGATCCCGGTGGCGACGGGGGAGCACATGGCGAACCGGGTGATCGCGAAGCAGCTCATCCAGGCCCGAGCGATGTCGGTGCTGCAGATCGACGCCACGCGGGTCGCCGGGGTGAACGAGAACCTCGCGATCCTGCTCCTCGCGGCGAAGCACGGCGTTCGGGTGTGCCCGCACGCCGGTGGCGTCGGGCTGTGCGAGGCGGTCCAGCACCTCTCGATGTTCGACGCGGTGGCCCTCACCGGCGACCTCGACACCCGGTGCATCGAGTACGTCGACCACCTGCACGAGCACTTCGTGACCCCGGTCGACGTGCGCGACGGCCGGTACTGGCCACCGACCGCTCCCGGTGCGGGCACCGAGATGCTCGGTGGCTCCCTCGACACGTACTCGTTCCCGGACGGACCGGTCTGGTCGGCCGCCGACGAGACGATCCCCGACGCCGTGCGCGTCGCCTGAAGCCAGCACGACACGCAAGACCCTCACACCCGATCACCACGACGAAGTGGAGACACCGATGCAACGACGTTTCACCGCCGGGCTCGCGGCAGCAGCCGCCATGGCCCTCGTGCTCACGGGCTGTTCCGCCGGGAGCAGTGCCGGCGACGGCCAGTCCAAGGACGCGCTCACCTGGGCGATGTGGATCTCCGGCAAGGAGGACAAGGCCGCCTGGCAGAAGGTCGCCGACACCGTGCAGACGGACGACGACGTCGACGTCACGATCCAGGGGTCGCCGTTCAACGACTACTGGACCAAGCTCCGCACCCAGCTCTCGACCGGCACCGCGCCCTGCATCGTCAGCATCCAGTCCCTCCGCGCCGCGAACTACACCGACGTCCTCGTGCCGATCGACGACCTGGCGAAGAAGGCGGACCTCGACCTGAGCGAGTACGACCAGACCGCACTCGACGGCATGAAGGTCGACGGCGATCTGTACGGCCTGCCGTACGACACCGGCCCCATGCTCATGTTCTACAACAAGGACCTCTTCGAGAAGGCCGGCATCGACGAGCCGAGGCCCGGCTGGACGGTGGACGACTTCGAGGCCGCGGCCGCGAAGATGAAGGCCGCCGGCACGACCATGTACGGCACGACGGTGGAGGACATCCCGCTCGAGTCGCAGATCCTCGCGTACGACGGCGGCCGGGTCATCAGCGACTCCGGAAAGCTCGACGCGAAGAACGCGAAGTTCGCCGAGGGCCTCGACTGGATCGCGAGCCTGGTGAAGAAGGGCTACGCCACGCAGGCGAGCGCGGACGGTTCGGCCGACGACAACGCGTTCGTGTCCGGCGACGTCGCGATGTACGCCGACGGCCCGTGGTCGATCATCAGCCAGAAGGCCAAGGTGAAGTTCGACCTCGGCGTCACGACGTTCCCGTCCGGCACGTCCGGTGCGAGCTCGTACGCGGCCGGCTCGGGCTTCGGCATCTCGAAGCAGTGCAAGTACCCCGAGCAGGCGTTCAAGGCCATCCAGACGATGACCAGCGAGAAGGTCCTCACGTCGCTCGCCGAGCAGGGTCGGGCCTTCCCCGGACGCACGGCGGCGCAGCAGGCCTGGTACGACAACGCCGGCATCGACGGCGTCGAGGACACCCTGAAGGCCGCGCTCGACAAGGCGGTCCCCCTGCCGGGCAACAAGAAGAGCGACCAGCTCAACCAGCTGTTCGCCCAGTACGGACTGCAGGCGGTGAACGGGCAGACCTCCGGCAAGGACACCATGTCCTCCATCGCGAGCCAGCTGAACCAGTGACGGCCTGGAGGCGCGGGTCGGCCCCGACCCGCGCCTCCCGTCCCGTCCCACCCCCTGACCGGACCCGGCGAACGACGAGGAGGTCGTCGCATGACCACCATCCAGGACCCACCGGCCGAGGCAGCCGTCCCCGCCGTCGCGACCGCGGTCGCGAGCGGTACGGTGACGCCCCGCCCGAAGGGCGGCGACGCCCCCGGCGTCGTCGGCCGGCGCTCGTGGTGGGGCGCCGCGTTCGCCGCCCCGCACTCGATCGGCCTCGTCGTGTTCACGGCGTTCCCGATCATCGCGTCGCTCGTCGTGAGCTTCATGAACTGGCCCATGCTCGGCGAACGCAGCTGGGCGGGGTTCGACAACTACGCGAAGCTCTTCACCGACCCGATCTTCCGAACGGTCACGCTGAACACGGTCGCGTTCGTGGTGCTGTACGTGCCGCTGAACCTCGTCGTGTCGCTCGGGCTCGCCGCCTGGCTGACGCCGAAGATCCGGCACCGGCACGTGTTCCGGGTACTGTTCTTCATCCCGACGGTGACGCCGATCGTGGCGAACGTCGTCGTGTGGCGGATGCTGTACCAGCCCGGCGGCGCCATCGACGCGACGCTGCAGTCGACCGTCGGCGTGCACGCGCCGAACTTCCTCGCCGACGACAAGTGGGCGATGCTCGCCGTCGTCGCGATGAGCGTCTGGCAGGGCTTCGGCTACAACATGCTGATCTTCTCGGCGGCGCTCGACTCGGTGCCGGAGAACCAGCTCGAGGCCGCGCAGCTCGACGGGGCGAACGCCTGGCAGCTGTTCTGGCGGATCAAGTTCCCGCTCATCTCGCCGTCGGTCTTCTTCGCCACCATGATGACCCTCATCACCTCGTTCCAGGTGTTCGTCCAACCCTTCGTGCTGACGAAGGGCGGACCCGGCACCGCGACCGAGACGCTCGTGCAGTACATCTACAACACGGGCTTCCAGACGCAGCAGCTCGGACTCGCCTCGGCGGGGGCCTGGGTGCTGTTCGTCATCATCCTCGGCATCACAGCCGTGCAGTTCCTCGGACAGAAGCGGTGGGTGCACTATGAGTGAGCTGACCTCGTCCAACCGGACGATCAACCCGCGGGCGGTGCCCCGCACGCACCGTCAGACCGGTCGGGTGCGCCGTGCCGTCGGCTACGTGCTGCTCTGCCTGGTGGCGCTGCTGTTCGTCTCGCCGCTCATCTACATGGTGGCGACCAGCCTGAAGCCGTCGGCCGACGTGTTCACCACGCCGCCGACGCTCTGGGGCTCCTCGTTCGAGTGGTCGAACTACGTGCAGGCGTTCACGTACCTGCCGTTCGCGCGGTTCATCCTCAACGGCGTGTTCGTCGCAGCGGCCGGCACCGCCATCAACGTCGTCGTCGCGGTGCTGTCGGGGTACGCGTTCTCCCGGCTGCGGTGGCGCGGCCGGAACCTGGTGTTCGTCCTGTTCCTCGCCACGCTGATGATCCCGCAGGACGTCCTCGTCATCCCCATGTACGTGATGATGCAGGGCTTCGGCTGGGTCGACACGTTCCAGGCGCTCATCATCCCGTGGGCGTTCACGGCCCTCGGGGCGTTCCTCGTGCGGCAGTTCTTCCTCACCGTGCCGCAGGAACTCGACGACGCAGCACGGGTCGACGGGGCGGGGACGATCCGGACGTTCTTCTCCGTGATGCTCCCGCTCGCCCGGCCGACCATGGCCGTCCTCGCGGTGTTCTCGTTCATCGCGTACTGGAACTCGTTCCTGTGGCCGCTCGTCGTCGTCAACGACGTCGAGGCCCGCGGCACCATCCCGCTCGGCCTGCAGCAGTTCTTCGGGCAGCAGGGCTCCGAGTGGAACCTCGTGATGGCGGCGTCGGTGATCTCGATGCTGCCGACCGTGATCCTGCTCGTCGTGCTCCAGAAGCACCTCGTCAAGGGCATCGTCACCTCCGGTCTCGGCGGCCGGTAGCCGACCTCGCCAGGGCGCACCGCGCCTCCCGTTCGTCCCCCTCAGAAAGGAAACCGGCCCACATGACCATCACCGCACCTGCAGAGCCGCAGACCGCGACCGACGCCGCCGGACTGCCCGCGTGGTTCACCCACGACCGGTTCGGCATGTTCATCCACTGGGGCCTCTACGCGCTCCCGGCCCGGCACGAGTGGGTGAAGAACCGCGAGCGGATCACCGACGCCGACTACCAGAAGTACTTCGACCACTTCGATCCGGACCTGTTCGACGCCGCGGACTGGGCCCGACGCGCGCGCGAGGCGGGCATGAAGTACGTCGTGCTCACCACGAAGCACCACGAGGGCTTCGCGCTCTGGGACTCGGCCCTCACCGACTACAAGGCCACGAACACCCGGTTCGGTCGGGACATCGTGCGCGAGTTCGTCGACGCCGTGCGGGCCGAGGGGCTCCGGGTCGGCTTCTACCACTCGCTCATCGACTGGCACCACCCGGACTTCACCGTCGACGGGGTGCACCCGCGGCGGGACGACGGGGAGGCCGAGATCGCCCGGCTCAACGAGGGCCGCGACATGGCCCGGTACCGCGAGTACCTGCACGGCCAGGTGTCCGAGCTGCTCACGGACTACGGCCGCATCGACTACCTCTTCTACGACTTCTCGTACCGGGACAACGACCACGAGGACATCTGGGGCGGCAAGGGCCGCGACGACTGGGGCTCGGAGGAGCTCATGGCGCTCACCAAGCGCCTGCAGCCCGGCATCATCGTCAACGACCGGCTCGACATCCCCGGCGACCTCGTCACTCCCGAGCAGTACCAGCCGGACAAGCCGATGGAGGTCGACGGCGTCCGGGTGCCGTGGGAGGCGTGCCAGACCCTCAACGGCTCGTGGGGCTACGACCGCGACAACCTCAACGTGAAGAGCGTCGACCTGCTCGTCCGGATGCTCGTCGACGGGGTGTCGAACAACGGGAACATGCTCCTCAACGTCGGGCCCACCGGCCGCGGCGAGTTCGACGGTGTCGCACGGTCGGCGCTCGCCGGGATCGGTTCGTGGATGCACCAGCACGCGCGATCGGTGTACGGCGCCGGCCCGTCGGAGTTCCGCGCCCCCGCCGGGACGGTCTACACGCAGAACGGGAACCGGCTCTACCTGCACCTGTTCACGTGGCCGTTCGAGCACGTGCACCTGCCGGACCTCGCCGGGCGCGTTGCGTATGCGCAGCTGCTGAACGACGCGTCGGAGATCCACTACCGCGAGATCCCGCCGGGGACCCGGGCCCAGAACACGGGGCTCGGTGGGCAGCCGGCCGGGACGCTGACGCTCACGCTGCCGATCGTCCGCCCGGACGTGGCCGTGCCGGTGGTCGAGCTGTTCCTCCGTGACGACGCCGTGGCGGGCCGCTAGTGCAGCGGATCCTCTCGCGGACGCGGCTGCGGGCGGGGAGCGAGGCGGAGTACGAACGCGTGCACGCCTCGATCCCGCCGGCACTCGCCGAACGGCTCCGAGCCGCCGGGGTGACGAACTGGAGCATCTGGCGGGACGGGCAGGACCTGTTCCACCTCATCGAGGTCGACGACTACCGTGCGATGCGTCGGTCGCTCGCCGACGACCCCGTGAACGTCGCCTGGCAGGAGATCGTGAACCCACTGCTCGAGGCCGACGACGACTACTCGGGCGACGACGAAGGCATTCCGCTCGTCTGGACCCTGGAAGGGCAGTCATGACCGACATCCCGTTCGACGACGGGCCGTTCTGGCTCGGCGGCGCCGGCATCGGGAACCTGCTGCGCCCGGTGTCCGACGCCGACGCCCGCGCGACCATCGACGCCGCGTGGGAGGCCGGCGTGCGCGGCTTCGACACGGCGCCGCACTACGGTCTCGGGCTGTCCGAGCGTCGACTCGGGGCAGCGCTCGCCGACCGGCCGCGGGACTCCTACCTGGTGTCCACGAAGGTCGGCCGGCTCCTCGTTCCCGCTCGGGGCGAGGGCGACGACCTGGAGTCGGGCGGGTTCGCGGTGCCGGACGACCTCGTGCGGCAGTGGGACCCGTCACCGTCGGGCGTTCGGCGGTCGCTCGACGAGTCCCTCGAGCGGCTCGGCCTCGACCGGGTGGACATCGCGTACCTGCACGACCCGGACGTGTACTCGTTGCGGGACGGGCTGACGCAGGCGTTGCCGACGCTGGCCGAGCTCCGGGACGAGGGCGTGGTGCGGGCCGTCGGCGTGGGCTCGAACTCGGTGGCGGCGCTGTCCGCCGCGGTGCAGACCGGGCTGTGCGACGTGGTCATGCTCGCCGGGCGGTACACGCTCCTCGAGCAGCCTGCTGCGGCGCTCGTCGAACGCTGCGCTTCCCTCGGCGTGGCCGTGGTCGCGGTCGGCGTGTACAACTCCGGGCTGCTCGGGCAGGTGCGACCGTCGGCCGGCGCGAGCTACGACTACGCCGAGGCGCCGGCGGGGCTCATCGCTCGGGCGAACGCGATCGCCGACGTCTGCGAACGTCACGGCGTGACGCTGCCCGAGGCCGCCCTCGCGTTCCCGCGTCGAGCGGACGCGGTGCGGGCGATCGCCCTCGGCGCCCAGTCCGCCGACCAGGTCCGCGAGAACGTGGAGCGGGCGGCCGTCGACGTGCCGGACGCCCTGTGGGACGACCTCCGCGCGGCAGGCCTGCTCGAGGTCTGAGCAGCCCGGGTACCTCCGGACGAAGAACACCCCGAGCCACGCGGAAGCGCGGCTCGGGGTGTCTTGGGTTGTGCGGTGCCTCGACTAGCGGGTGCGCGTCGAGCGGCCCGCGAACCGCGTGTAGATGAACAGCACGATGATCGCGCCGATGATCGATCCGATGATGCCGGCCGGCTGGAAGAAGCCGTCCATCGGGTCGTGCTGGAAGATCAGGAACCCGAGGAAGCCCCCGACGAACGACCCGACGATGCCGAGCACGATCGTCATGAGGATCGACATGTGCTGCCTGCCGGGGATGATGAGCCGAGCGAGCGCGCCGGCGATGAGTCCGATGATGATCAGGCTGATGATGAGACCGAGCACGGTTTCCTCCTTGTGGGGTCCTCGTGTCCAGCGGGTTGCCGGTTCACGACCAGCACCCGAGACAACACCGCTCTTCCTCAGCGGGCGTCCAGGTTCAGTCCAGGGAACGACGGAGCCAGCGCTCGACGCCCTCGACGTGGGACACGACGAGGGCCTGCACGAGCTGCGGGTCCCGTCGCCGGATCGCGTCCACGATGGCGGCGTGCTCGTCGAGGGTGCGCTGCACCGAGCCGTTCTGGGTGAGTCCGCGCCACACCCGGACCCGCACCGTCTTGCTGGACAGCGCGTCGAGGAGCCCGGACAGGTACTGGTTGCCGCCGATGCCGGCGATCGTCGAGTGGAAGAGGAGGTCGTGCGCGACGAGGTCCTCGACGCCGGTGTCCTCGCCCACCGAGTTCATCAGCGTCGCGAGGTCGTCGATCTGCTGCTCCGAGGCGCGGGCGGTCGCGAGGACGGCGGAGGCCGGCTCGAGGATGCGCCGGACCTCGAGCAGGTCCACGAGGGAACGGTCGTGGTGCATGTCGACGACGAACGACACCGCTTCCAGCAGCACGGCCGGTTCGAGGGACGTCACGTACGTGCCGTCGCCCCGCCGGACGTCGAGCACGCGGATGAGTTCGAGGGCCTTCACCGCCTCGCGCAGGCTGTTCCGGGACAGGCCGAGGGACTCACTGAGCTCCTTCTCGGGCGGGAGGCGCTGCCCGGGTTGGAGCTCGCCGCTCACGATCATCTGCTGGATGCGCGCGATCGCGTCGTCGGTCAGCGAAGCCACGTCACCACCTCCTGCTCAGCCCGCTCGCGGACGCGGGCGGACAGGACGACGATAGCCGCGCCTCCCGTCCGCCCCGCGCAGCCGGCGAGCGTCATCCGGCCGGCCGCAGCCGGAGGGCCTGCATCCCGCCGTCGACCGCGAGGTCGACGCCCGTCGTCGACCTGGCGAGCGGGCTCGTCAGGTAGGCGACGGCTTCGGCCACCTCCTCGGGGGCGACGAGGCGTCCGTGGGGTTGCCGCGCCTCCAGGGCCGCCCGTTCCGCGGCGGGGTCCTCCGCGGTCGAGAGCAGCCGCGCGACCCACGGGGTGTCCGCGGTGCCGGGGTTGACGGCGTTGACGCGGATGCCCTCCCGGAGGTGGTCCGCGGCCATCGCGCGGGTGAGGGCGGCGATGGCCCCCTTCGTCGCGGAGTACAGGGCCCGCTGGGGGAGTCCGGCGGTGGCGGCGATCGAGCAGGTGTTGACGATGCTGGCGGCGTCGGACCGGCGGAGGTGCGGCAGGCACGCGCGGGAGAGCCGCACGGCACCGAGCACGTTCACCTCGTACACGCGTCGCCACTCGTCGTCGGGGTTGTCCTCGACGGTGCCCTGGGCGCCGATGCCGGCGTTGTTGACGAGGACGTCGAGGCCACCGAGCGCGTCGACGGCGGCGGTGACCGCGGCGCGGACCGACTCGTCGTCCGCGACGTCGCAGGTCGCCGAGAACACGTCCTCGGCGACGGACGGCTGCAGGTCGAGCACGGCCACGGTGGCCCCGCGGTCCTGCAGTGCGGCGGCGATCGCGGCGCCGATGCCGGAGGCGCCGCCGGTGACGATCGCACGGAGGCCGTCGTGCGAGCCCATCAGGCTGATCCGACCGTCTGGCGCTGCGTCCCCAGGCCGTCCGCGGTCAGCTCGACGACGTCGCCGGGCCGCAGGTACGGGGCGTGTCCCGCGAGCGCGACGCCCGCCGGGGTGCCGGTGCTGATCACGTCGCCCGGGTACAGGACCATGAACTGCGACAGGTACCGGATGATCTCGGCAGGCCGGAAGATCATGTCCGCGGTCGTGCCGTCCTGCCGGACCTCGCCGTTCACGGTGAGGCGCAGCGCGAGGGCCCCGGGGTCGAGGCCGGCTTCCTGCAGCGACGACGGCGTGACGAGCCACGGTCCGAGCGGGTTGAACGTCTCGCACGACTTGCCCTTGTCCCACTGCCCGCCGCGCTCGAGCTGGAACTCCCGTTCCGAGACGTCGTTCGCGATGGCGTAGCCGGCGATGTGGGTCGCGGCCTCGTCCTCGGACTCGCAGTACCGAGCGGTGGTGCCGATCACGACGGCGAGCTCGACCTCCCAGTCGGTCTTCGTGCTGCCGCGGGGGACGAGGACCTCGTCGTCGGGACCGATCACCGTCATCGGGTCCTTCATGAAGACGATGGGCTCCGTGGGGATCTCGGCGCCGGTCTCGGCCGCATGGTCCCGGTAGTTCAGGCCGATGCAGACGACCTTGCCGGGTCGGGCGATCGGGGCACCGCGGCGGAGGCTGCCGGCTTCGGCGCCGTCGAGCACGGGCAGGTCGCCCACGGCGCGGGCGTGCTGCACGGCGGCGACCGGGTCGGACGCCAGGAACGGGCCGCTGATGTCGCCCGTGATGCTCCTGAGGTCGAGGACCTCGCCGTCGGTGTCGATGGCCACGGGGATCTCGCTCCCCGCTGGGCCCAGTCGTGCGAACCGCATCGTTCCTCGCTCTCCTGCTGCGCCGGTGCAGCGGAAACATCCTACGTCTGCGCGGGGCTTCCGGCAAGGTACACACGCTCGGCCGTCCCGCGGAACACGGCGTCCCGTTCCGACGAGGAGAGGTCGGCGAGGGCATCGCGTGTCGTCCGCAGCACCTCGTCGTACGTGCCCACCAGGGTCGACACCGGCCAGTCCGAGCCGTACATCGAGCGGTCCGGGCCGAAGCGTTCGACGACCTCGCGGGCGTACCGGGCGACGGGGCGATCGCGCCAGGAGCTGCCGGCCTCGGTGAGGAGTCCGGAGACCTTGCACGTGACCTGCGGTCGGTCGGCGAAGTCGCGCATCCGGTCTCGCCACGCGTCAGCGACGTCGGGTCCGTCATCGGCGATCGCGGGCTTGCCGGCGTGGTCGAGCACGAAGGACGCCTCGGGGACGGCGTCGACGAGGGTGAGTGCTGCGGTGTGTTCGCGCGCACGGACGAGCAGGTCGAACACCAGCCCGGCCTCGGCCAGCGCCCGGACCCCGCGCGCGACGTCGGGGCGGGCGAGCCAATCGGGGTCGGCCTCGTCCTGCGCCTGGTGCCGGATCCCCACCAGCCGGGGGTGCGCGTCGGACGCCAGGCGATCGGCCACGTCCGGCGCGGTCAGGTCGACCCACCCCACCACGCCGGCCACGGGGGACGGCTGCGTCAGGAGCCAGGCGGTCTCGTCCGGGTCGTGCACGGCCTGCACGACGATCGTCCTCGTGACGCCGGTGTCGTGCGAGACGGCGCGGAGATCGTCCACGTCGAACCGGCGACGGATCGGTGCGACGGAGTCGTCCATCCAGGGGTACGGCCGGTCCGCGGGGTCCCAGAGGTGGTGGTGAGCGTCGATGATCACGCCGCCATCATGCCCGATTCATCCGATGTCCGGGCGGCGGGCGGAGTCGCGCGTCAGACGACGCCCGCGGCCTCGAGCTCCGAGCGCAGCTCCGCATCGGACGGCTCGACGAAGTGCTTCCCGTTCGGCAGCACCACGACGGGGATGTTCTTGCGCCCGCTGATCTCCTCGGCGCGCCCGGCGGCCGACAGGTCCGCCTCGACGTCCACGTACTCGTAGTCCACACCGAGCGTGTCGAGCAGCGCCTTGGAGCGGCGGCAGTCGCGGCACCAGTCCGCGCCGAACATCGTGACCTTGTCAGGGGTGGCTTCGCTCATGTCCACAGAGTACGTCCGAGCGGGCCGCCGCATTCCCGTGACCGCGAGTCACGTCCGGGGAGCAGCATGGCGGCCATGAGCCTGCCCCTCGACGCCAGCGCCGCCCACCTGCACCACCGCCACGGATGGTGGTGGAAGACCCTGCTCGTGGGCTTCCTGCTGTGGGCCGTCACCATCGTCGTCACCGTGTCGACGCAGAACACGAACCTCGTGCCGACGATCATCCTGCTCGGGAGCTTCCTCGTGCCCTTCACGGTCGTGCTCTTCGTCATCGAACGGGTGACCGGGACGGTGAGCACCATGCAGCTCGTCGTGGCCTTCTTCGTCGGGGGCATCCTCGGCGTGCTCGGCGCGTCGCTGCTCGAGGCCGACCTCCGGGCCGGAGCCGCCGTGTACGTCGCGGTCGGCTTCGTCGAGGAGTTCGTCAAGGGCGTGCTGCTCGTGGTGGTCGGCTGGCGCGTGCGTCCGAAGACCGCGCGGCAGGGGGCGCTCCTCGGCGCGACGATCGGCGCCGGCTTCGCGGCCTTCGAATCGGCCGGGTACGCGTTCAACGCCGCCATCACGGCGCAGGGGATCGATCTCGCCTCCCTGCTGCAGACCGAGGTCGCCCGCGCCGTGCTGTCACCGATCGGGCACGTGCTCTGGACCGCGATCCTCGGAGCGGCCCTGTTCGGTGCCGCGCGGGGCCGGGCACGGTTCCGCTGGTCCGGGGCCGTCCTCGGTGCCTACGTCGCGGTGTCGGTACTGCACGGGCTGTGGGACTCGAACTCGACGATCTCGACGCTGCTCGCGTTCATCGTCACCGGCACGCCGTTCTCGGCAGCGCGCAACGGGTACGTCCCCGACGGCATCGCCGGCGTCGCGACGACGCTCTACGTCGCGGGGCTCGCGATCGTGTCGGTCATCGGCGTGGTCGTCCTCGTCGCGGTGCTGCGGCACCACCGCCGCATCGACCGGACCGGCGGGGCGACGTCGGTCCCCGGGTGGGGCCCGGCGGGTGCCGACGGTCGGTGGGACGGGACACCGCCCCCGCACACGCTGCGCTGAGCCGGCCAGGACCGGGCGCGGGGCCGGGCGGGCACGGGCCGTGGGCCGGCGCCGGGCCGCCCTACGATTGAGCCATGCCGCCAGGACCCGACCCCGAGACGCGAGCCTGGGCTTCGGCGGCCGTCCGGCGCTTCGCGCGCGCCACGAACATGCTCGTCGCCGCGCGCCGGTTCCGCATCGTCGGCGGCGACTCCCGCGACGTCGCCGCACTGCACGCCCTGCTGACCGGACTCGGCGCGCGTCCGGCCGCCGAGCAGGAGCCGGTCGACCAGCTCTGGTGTCTCGGTACGCCCGACGAGACCACCCCGGTCATCGAGCGCGAGGCGGACCGTCCGCGGGGCGCCACCCTCGTGGTGATCGACGCCGGCCGGCACCTGCCCGCCGTCGACGAGGACGCGTTCGGCCCCGTCGCCGCCGCCCGCCCCGGCGTGCTGAACGCCCCCGTGCTCGCCGACGACGTGTTCTTCGTCTCGAGCGGCCGTGACCCCGAGGACGACCCCGCGGCCGAGGCCCGCCTGCGTTGGGCGCGCCGCTCGATGCCGGTCTCACGTGCCGTGGCGGCCGAGCTCCGGGACGGCGGGCTGCTCCGCGGCACGAGGATCGGCGTGGCGATGTTCCTCGAGCCGAAGACCGCCGTGCTGAGCCTGCTCCTCCGGGACGCCGGCGCCGAGGTCGTCGTGTACGCGCACGCCGACGAGACCGACGACGCCGTCGCTTCGTCGCTCCGGGCCGCGGGGCTGGCCGTGCACGCGAGCAGCGCGGCGTCGACGGCGGAGCAGAAGGCGTTCGCCCTCGCGATGCTCGACACCCGGCCGCACATCCTCCTCGACGACGGGTCCCACCTCATCCGGCTCGCCCACCAGGAGCGCCCGGAACTGCTGCCGACGATGCTCGGCGCCGCCGAGGAGACCACGAGCGGTCTCCGCCCCCTGCGGGTCATGGCGTCGCGGGGCGAGCTCGGCATCCCCGTGGTCGCGGTGAACGACGCCCGCACGAAGACGTTCTTCGACAACCGGTACGGCACCGGGCAGTCGACGGTGTTCGCGGCGCTCGACCTGCTCGACGGGCTCCCGTCCGGCACGCACCGGGCGGTTCCGGGAGGCGCGGCGGTCGTCGCCGGCTACGGGCACGTCGGCGAGGGGGTCGCCCTGGTGCTCGCCGCGCTCGGCTTCCGGGTGACGGTCGCCGAGACGGACCCCGTGCGCGCCCTGCAGGCGCTGTTCGCCGGGTACGAGGTGGCGCCCCTGACCGACGCCGTTCGCGACGCCGACCTCGTCATGAGTGCGACGGGCGTGGCGGACACGATCGGCCTCGCGGTGCTGCGGGCGTGCGCGGACGGCGCGGTCGTGGCGGTCGCCGGCGGGGTCGACCAGGAGATCGCGATCGACCACGCGCTCGCCGACGGAGCCGTGCGGACACCGATCGGCCGGAAGGTCGAGCGGTTCGTGTGGGAGGACGGCCACGACGTGCTCGTGCTCGACGGCGGCGGCTGCATCAACATCACGGCTGCCGAGGGCAACCCGATCGAGATCATGGACCTGTCCTTCGCCGCCCAGCTCGGCGCGGTCCGGATGCTCCTCGAGCACGGCGACGAGCTCGACCGCGACGTCGTGCCGATCGACCCCGCGGTGGACGAGGCGACCGCGCGCACGGCGCTCGCCGCGTTCGGGAGCCGCCCTGTGCCTCCCGTCCGCCCTGCGGCACAGCCCGCGGACCGCGAGCCGGACGTCCGCACCCGCCGCTTCGGGGACCCGGCATGACCGCCGCGCACCCCGTGACGGTGCACTCGGCGCGCATCGTCGTGCCGATGACCGCCCCGCCCATCGCGGACGGCGCAGTCGCGGTGCAGGACGGTCGGATCCTGCACGTCGGCGACCGCTCGTGGGTCGTCGACCAGCTCGCCGGGTCGGGGACGTCGTTCACCGAACGGCGGTGGCGCGGCGCCCTCCTCCCCGGACTCGTCAACGCGCACTCGCACTTGCAGTACACCGGCATGGCCAGTGTCGGCCAGCGCCAGTACGACGGATTCGAGGACTGGGCCGTCGCGTTCAACGAGGAGTACGCCCGACCGCACGACTGGCAGGCCGAAGCCGCTGCCGGGGCGGCGGCGTCGATCCTCGCGGGCGTGACGAGCATCGCCGACATCGTCACCGACATCGAGGCCTCGAACGCGCTCGAGACGTACGGCCTCGGCGGCATCGCCTACTGGGAGGTGATGGACTGGGAGAACGACGCCTGGCAGGCCCACGGCCGCGACCAGGTCCTCGCCGAACTCGAGCGGATCCCGACGACGCCCGGCGCGGGGCTCTCGCCGCACGCGCCGTACTCCCTCGACGTCGCACCCCTGCTCGAGCTGCCCGACATCGTCCGGCAGCGGGGCCTCCGGCTGCACCTGCACCTCGGCGAGGCCGCGTTCGAGGGCGAACGGATCGCGCTCGGGCCGGTCCCCGGGCTCGAGGGCGTCGACGGTGTCGGGCACGGCAGCGACTGGCACCTCGCGAACGTGCCCTCGTTCCGGGCGATGCGAGCGCTCGGGTTCGGGGCGAGCGCGACGGTGTTCGTCGACCGGCTCGGCGTGCTCGGTCCCGACTGCCACATCGCGCACGGCGTCTACATGACGGCAGCCGACCGCGCACTGCTGCGGGCACGCGGGACCGCCGTCGCGCTCTGCCCGCGCTCGAACGCCGTCATCGGGCTCGACCCGCCGCCCGTCGCCGACTACCTGCGCGAGGGCAGTCCGATCGCCATCGGCACCGACTCGCTGGCGTCGTCTCCGTCGCTCGACCTCATGGCCGACGTCACCGCGCTCCACCGGATCGCCCGGGCCCAGGGCTACGGCCACCGGGACCTGCACGAGCGGCTCCTCGCGGCCGCCACCCTCGGCGGCGCGCACGCGATGGGACTCGCGGTCGGGCCGGACCGGATCGGGCACCTCGCCGTCGGCGCCCGCGCGGACCTCGCCGTGTTCGACGTCGATGCCCGCACCGTCCCGGACGCGATGGCCGAACTCGTCGAGGACGGGTCCGGCCGGGCGGTCGCGACCGTCATCCGCGGCGTCGTCCGGGCCGCGGACGGCGCGCTCGTCCCGCACCCCACACCCCAGGAGGAACCATGACCGAGACCGCACCCCGACCCGGCATGGCCGCCCGACGCACCGTGGGCGGCGAGCTCATCGAGTGGCTCGACGTGCCCAAGCGCGCCGTCGCCCTCGGCATGGAGCCGCACCCCGAGGGCGGTTGGTACGTCCGCACCTGGACCTCGCCCGCGACCGTGTCGACGCCCGCGGGCGAGCGGCCCGCCGCGACGCTCATCCACTTCCTGCTGCCCCCGGGGGAGGCGTCCGCGTGGCACCGGGTGACGAGCGACGAGATCTGGATGTGGCACGGCCCGGACACCGTCGAGCTGCAGCTCGGCGGCGACGGCGACCAGCCCGAACCCGGAGCGACGATCACGCTCGGCCCCGACGCCGGACGGGACCGGGTGAACGACGCGCAGGCGTTCGTGCGGGGCGGCGTGTGGCAGCGGACGCTCCCCGGCGACGGCGAGGTGCTGCTCAGCTGCCTGGTGTCGCCGGGCTTCTCGTTCGAGGACTTCACGCTCGCCCGGTAACGCCGCTTCACGCGTGCTCGCTGGTATGCCAGCGGGAAGTACACTGCTCCCTGCCCCGACCACTCGCACGAAGGCCCGACCGTGACCCGATCCCTCCGTCTCACCCTCACCGTCGCCACCGCCGCGGTCGCCGCACTCGCGCTCTCCGCCTGCGCGTCCGGCAGCAGCAGCGCCGACGGCACCGTCACCGACGGCAAGCTCACGATCGCCACCGGGCAGCCCGCGTACTCGCCGTGGGTCGAGGACAACAAGCCGCAGTCCGGCAAGGGCTTCGAGTCCGCCGTGGCGTACGCCGTCGCGAAGGAGATGGGGTACGCGAAGTCCGACGTGGTCTGGAAGCGCAGCACCTTCGACAGCGCGATCGCACCGGGCCCGAAGGACTGGGACCTCAACATCCAGCAGTTCTCGATCGACGCGAAGCGCAAGAAGGCCGTCGACATGTCGAGCGCGTACTACACGACGACGCAGGCCGTCGTGACGACCGCGAAGTCGAAGGCCGTCGACCACACCACGATCGACGCGCTCAAGAAGGACGCGATCGGGGTCGCGACCGGGTCGACCTCGATCGCCAGCGTGAAGAGCGTGCTCGGCGTCACCCCGCAGGTCTTCAACTCGAACGACGACGCCGTGCTGGCGCTCAAGTCGGGGCAGATCGACGCGATCGTGACCGACCTCCCGACCGCGTTCACCATGGCGTCGGCGCAGCTCGACGACGGCACCGTCTCGGCGCAGTTCCCGGCCGACGGCAAGGGCGACCAGTTCGGCTTCGTGCTGCCGAAGGCTTCCGAACTGACGAGCAAGGTCGACAAGGCCCTCGCCGCGCTCCAGAAGGACGGCACGCTCGAGGATCTGCAGACGAAGTGGCTCTCCTCGGAGACCGGCACCCCCGTCCTGAAGTAGCCGCGTGACCGTCCCAGCCGGCGCCGGCACACCGGTGGCCGCACCCGCGCCGAGCCAGATCGAGCTGGAACGCCGCCTCTACCGCCGGCAGCGTGGACGTCGCTCGATCGTGGTGTCGGTCGCCTCCACGGTGGTCGTCATCGCGGTCGTGTACTTCGGCGTCGTGAACACGCCCGGTTGGGCCGCGGTCCAGCAGTCGTTCTTCGACCCGCAGACCGCGATCGAGTCGTTCCCGTCGATCCTGCTCGGCCTGTGGTTGAACGTGCGGATCCTGTTCTTCAGCGCGATCGGCGTCGCCGTGTTCGGCACGCTGCTCGCGGTCGTCCGGGGCTTGCGCAACCCGGTGTTCTTCCCGCTGCGGATGCTCGCGACCGGGTACACGGACCTGTTCCGGGGCCTCCCGCTCATCATCGTGCTGTACCTGGTCGGCTACGGGATCCCCGGGCTCGGGGTCTTCCCGCGCCTGCCCGCCGAGGTCTGGGGCACGATCGCGATCGTCCTGACGTACTCGTCGTACATCGCCGAGGTGCTCCGCGCCGGCATGGAGGCCGTGCACCCCTCGCAGCGCCTCGCCGCCCGGTCGCTCGGCCTGTCGCACGCCAAGACGCTGCGGCTCGTGGTCCTGCCGCAGGCGATCCGCAAGGTCACGCCGGCCCTCATGAACGACTTCGTGTCGATGCAGAAGGACGTCGGTCTGGTGTCGATCCTCGGCGCCGTCGACGCGGTCCGGTCGGCGCAGATCGCCCAGGCGGAGACGTACAACTTCACGCCGTACTTCGTCGCCGGTCTGCTGTTCGTCGTGATCAGCCTGCCGCTGATCCGCGTCACGGACGCGATCGCGCGACGACAGCAGCGGCGTGAGCAGATCGGAGGGACCGTATGAGCGGCGCTGATGCGGGCCTGGAGGCGCGGGTCGGCACCGCACCGTCCGCTGCGGTCCTCGAGCTGCGCGGGGTGCGCAAGGCCTTCGGCGACGTCGAGGTCCTGCGCGGCATCGACCTGACGGTGCACCGCCACGAGGTCATCTGCGTGATCGGCGCCTCGGGCTCCGGCAAGTCGACGCTCCTCAAGACCGTGAACCTGCTCGAGGGTATCGACGACGGCGAGATCCTGCTCCAGGGCACGGACATCGCCGACCCGCGGATCGACGTCGACGCCACACGGGCCCGGATCGGCGTCGTCTTCCAGCAGTTCAACCTGTTCCCGCACATGAGCGTGCTCGACAACGTGACGCTCGCCTCGCGGCAGGTGCACGGCATCGGGCGCGCGGAGGCCGAGACGACCGCGAAGCGTCTCCTCGACCGGATCGGCCTGGCGGACTTCGCCGGGGCGTACCCGGACCGGCTGTCCGGCGGGCAGCAGCAGCGCGTCGCCATCGTCCGCGCGATCGCGTCCGACCCGGAACTGCTGCTGCTCGACGAGGTCACGAGCGCCCTCGACCCGCAGCTCGTCGGCGAGGTGCTCGACCTCGTCACCGAGCTGAAGCGGCAGGGGTCCACGATCCTGATGACCACGCACGAGATGCACTTCGCGCGCAACGTCGCCGACCGCATCGTGTTCCTGCACCGCGGCGAGGTCGTCGAGCAGGGCGCACCCGCCGAGGTGCTCGACGCCCCCCAGCACCCCGCGCTCGTCGAGTTCCTCACCCGCGTCCACGCCTGACCCGCACTTCCGCAAAACGCAACGTCGGCGGTTGTCCGCATCGGTGTACCGCTGCGAGAAACCGTGAACGTTGCGTTTTGCGGGTGGGGGTGATGTCTCCGCGAGTGCCTAGGGCGTCAGCAGCACCTTGCCGATGACCTCGCCGTCGCGGACGCGGCGGTGCGCCTCGGCGGCCTCGGCGAGGGGCAGGACCGAGTCGATCACCGGGCGCACACGACCGTCGGCGACGAACGGCCAGACGTTGTAGCGGACGGCCTCGACGATCGCGGCCTTCTCGTCGAGCGGACGTGCACGGAGCGTCGTCCCGCTGATCGTCGCCCGTTTCCGCATCATCGCGCCGAAGTCCAGCTCGCCCGTGCGGCCGCTGCCCGAGGCGATCACGGCGATGTGGCCGTTCGGTGCGAGGACCTCGAGGTTCCGGCCGAGGTACTCCGGCCCGACGACGTCGAGCACCACGTCGGCACCTCGGCCACCGGTGAAGTCGAGTGTGCGGGCGACGAAGTCCTCCGAACGGTGGTCGATCACGAGGTCGGCGCCGAGCTCCTCGGACGCGCGTACCTTGCGTTCGCCGCCGGACGTCGCGATCACCGTCGCCCCGAGGGCCTTCGCCCAGAGCACCGCGTGCGACCCCATCCCGCCCGTGCCGCCGTGCACCAGGAGCGTCTGCCCGGGACGGAGCCCGGCGAGCATGCCGACGTTGGAGTACACGGTGCACGCGGCTTCCGGGAGACCCGCTGCCTCCACCAGGCCGACGCCCTCGGGCACCGGCAGCACCTGTGTCGCGGGTGCGACGGCGAGCGAGGCGTAGCCGCCTCCGGAGAGCAGCGCGCAGACCCGGTCGCCCACCGCGAAGCCCTGCACACCGTCGCCGAGCGCGCGGACGGTGCCGGAGACCTCGAGCCCGAGGATCTCCGACGCTTCCGGCGGCGGCGGGTAGTTCCCCGCGGCCTGCTGCAGATCGGCGTTGTTCACCCCGGCGGCGGCCACCTCGATGAGGACCTCGCCCGCGCCCGGCACCGGGTCGGGGAGCTCGCCGGTGGTGAGGGAACCGTGGTCTGGGGTGATCGCTCGCATGCCCCCGACGGTACGCCGCGCGAAGGGACCGCCTCGCTACGCGGCCGCCGGCTGCGACGCGTCCAGGCGGGCCACGTCCTCCGGACGCAGCTTCACGGTGGCGGCCGTCACGGAGTCGAGAATCGACTGCGGGCGGGAGGCACCGGGGATCGGGATGACGACGTCGCTCTTCTGCAGCTCCCACGCCAGCGCGATGACCTGCGGGCTGACGCCGCGGTCCCGGGCGATGTACGCGAAGTCCTCGTACGCGGTGCCGAGGTCCGCGGCGTTCGCGATCCCGCCGAGTGGGCTCCACGGCAGGAACGCGATGCCGAGTTCGTCGCAGAGCTCCAGCTCCGGTTCGCTCGAGCGGAACTTCGGCGAGAACTGGTTCTGCACCGAGGCCAGTCGTCCGTCGAGGACCTCGTTCGCCGTGCGGATCTGGTCGGGGTCGGCGTTCGAGATGCCCGCCATCCGGATGACGCCCTCGTCGAGCAGTTCCGCGAGCGCCCCGACCGAGTCCGCGTAGGGCACGGACGGGTCCGGCCGGTGGAACTGGTACAGCCCGATCGTGTCCACGCCGAGCCGTTTCGCGGAGGCCTTCGCGGCCTCCTTCAGGTACTCCGGCCGACCGTTCTGCGCCCACGGCCCGGGCTCCGGTCGGAGGTGTCCGCCCTTCGTCGCGATGAGGACCTCCGCGGTGTCGCCGTGGTACTCACGCACCGCTCTCGCGATGAGCTCCTCGTTGTGCCCCACCTCGTCGTGGCCGGCGAGGTGGTAGGCGTCGGCGGTGTCGATGAGTGTGACGCCGGCCTCGAGCGCTGCGTGGATCGTCGCGATCGACCGCCGCTCGTCCGGGCGTCCCTCGATCGACATGGGCATCCCGCCCAGACCGATGGCACTGACCGACACGTCTCCGATGACTCGCTGCTTCATGGCCCCAGCATGCGCTCGGCGGTCAGCGTCGCGCCCAGGTGGGGGCGTGCTCCGGCAGCGGGCCGAAGGCGATCCCGCGCGCGTACAGACCGCGCACGGGTGGGACGTACTTCGCGAGGAGGACGGGCACCTTCGGCGGTCCAGCCTGCAGCTCGCCCGCGAACGCCCGCTCGAACACGACGCGGTGCAGCATCGCCTGCGCGGTCTGGATGAGCACCGCCGGGGCCGTCCGCCGTCGCTGCACGGCGGCGAGAGCACCGTTCAGTTCCGCGCCGCCGAGACCGCGCCGCAGCGCCGGCACGAGGATCGCGGCGGTCGCCACGGCGTCCTGCACCGCCAGGTTGATGCCGACGCCGCCCGCCGGGGACATGGCGTGCGCGGCGTCCCCGATGCAGAGCAGGCCCGGACGCCACCACCGCGTCAGCCGGTCCATGCGGACGTCCAGTACGTGCACGTCGTCCATCGAGCCGATCGCGTCGACACGGTCCGCGAAGTCCGGTCGGAGCCGGGCGATGCGCTCGCGGAAGGACGACACCCCCTCGGCGCGCAGTGCGGCGTCCGAGCCCTTCGGGGCGAAGTACGCCACCTGGTGGTAGTCCGGTCGCGGGAAGCTCAGCACGACGTCCGTGCCGGAGAAGGCCGGGACGAGGGCGGTGGCGGCGTCGCCGGCCTCACGGGGGAGCCGGAACCACCACGTGTCGAACGGCACCGGGAACGAGCGCGACCGGAGTCCCGCGGCGGCACGGAGCACGGAATCGCGGCCGTCGCAGGCGATCACCACGTCGGCGCGGAGTTCCTCGGGCTCGCCGTCGCGGTGGTACGGCCGGAGGTGCACGCCCGTGACGACCCCGTTCTCCTCGATCGTCCCGGTCGCCGCGAGGCCCATCGAGATCGTGAACGACGGCTCCTCGCGCGCGGCGGTCACGAGCATGTCGAGCAGGTCCCACTGCGGCACCATCGCGACGTGGTCGTACGGCGGGCGGAGTCGGGAGAAGTCCCCGAGGAGCGTGCGGGAGCCGTCCGGCCCGGGCAGGGAGAAGTCGTCGAGCCGCGACTGCGGAAGCGCACGGAACCGGTCACCGAGACCGAGTTCGTCGAGCAGTCGGATCGTCGAGGCGTGCACGGTGTCGCCGCGGAAGTCCCGGTTGAAGTCGTCGTGCTTCTCGACCACGCGCACCGCGACGCCGGCGCGGGCGAGCAGCAGGCCGAGGACCACCCCCGCGGGGCCGCCGCCGACCACCGCGACGGTCGTGCGTGAGATCGTCACCATGGCCCGGACCCTACGCGGGTCGGACGGGAGGCGCGGTTCGGGCCCGCCCCGCGCCTCCCGTCCGCCGCGGGTCGCGTCTGCCACGAGGACGGAGCGCGCGTCAGGCGGTCGATGAGACCGACGACGATCCCGAGGCGCTGTCCGCAGCGCCGGCGAAGACGACGCCGCCCCACGTGATGACGACGATCGCGAGGACGAAGCCCACCGCAGCGATCCACCACGACGACCTCCGCCGGATCCACGCGCCGATCGCGAGGACGAGCGTCGCGACCCCGATCACGAACGAGCCGCCGACCGCGATCGCCGTCCCGCCGATGTACGCGCCCGGCGAGCAGCCCGTGGCGGTGTCGCACGAAGCGGTGGCGGAGATGACGGCGATGATGCCGACGACGGCGGTGACGATCGTCATCACGGCGCCGAACGCCAGGAGCAGCACGGTCGAGATCCGGTCCGCGAGCTTCCCGGGCGGGAACAGCGTCGTGCCGCCGCGCTCCCACGCGGCGCGCTGCGCATCCGAGGGGCCGGGGCCGGAGGGCGAGGACTGCGGCGGACCGCCGGGGACGTTCGACCAGGTCATGGTGCAGTCCTACCGCGCCTCGACACCGAACGCCTGGGCGAGGCGCTGGATCTTCTGCGCACGGCCGAGCCGGGGCAGGTCGGACCCGTCGCGGATGACCCTCCCCCGGGCTTCGAAGTCGTCGAGGAAGTCCTGCGCCCAGGCGACGTCGGTCGGGGTGGGGGAGATGACCTCGTTGATGACGGGCAGCTGCTCGGTGTCGAGGCACAGCTTGCCGGTGAGGCCGAGGGACACCGCGACCTGCGACTGCTCGCGGAGGATCGGGTGGGACGACCCGACCGTGGGACCGTCGATCGGCCCGGGCAGGTCGCCCACACGGGACGCCACCACGAGCTTCGAGCGCGGGTACGCCATCGCCAGGGTGTCGGCGGAGGTGCCGGTGTCGCGGCGGTAGTCGCCCGAGCCGAACGCCAGCCGGAACGCCCCCTGCGCCTTCGCGATCGACGTCGCCTCCTCGATGCCGACCGCCGATTCGACGAGGGCGATCACCGGGGTGTGGCCGCCGAGCCGGTGCCACGTGTCGGTGACCTGCGCGGGCGACTCGGTCTTCGCGAGCATGACGCCCTGCAGCCCGGGCAGGCCGCGGAGCTCCTCGACGTCGTCCGCCCAGAACTCCGTCGTGACGTCGTTGATCCGTACCCAGGCCTCGCCGCCCCCGGCCAGCCAGGACGCCACGGTGTTCCTGGCACCGGGCTTCGCGGCCGGGTCGACCGCGTCCTCGATGTCCAGGATGATCTGGTCGGCGCGGGACCGCTGCGCTCGCTCGAACCGGTCCGCGGCCGTGCCGGCGACGAGCAGCCAGGACCGCGAGATCTCCGCGGGGACCGATCGGCGCCGGTTCGGCGCAGGGGTGGGCGGAGCGGTGCGGTCGTCGATGGCCATGCCCTGTTGGTACCACATCGGGTGCCCGCGGATCGCATCGGCCCGGCCCGGAAACCCCGAAACCTCGGTTCATTGCCAGAGAGCCGGCCCGCTTCCGCCTACAGTGTCGGATGTGTGGCGAGCGGACAGGGTGACCGACGGCGAGGACGACGTGAACGACGACGTCCCCGTCGAGGGCGCCGACGCGCCCGCAGACGACCAGCGGGGGAACCAGGAAGAGACCGTCGTGACGGACGAACCCGACCGCACCCTGCGCCCGGAACTGCAGCTCACGAGTCCGCAGGCGATCAGCCTCGGTGATCCGCGCCTCCAGGCCGGCAACGCCGCTGAGCCGGCCTGGGACGTCTGGCGCAAGCAGCTGACCGGCGTGGGCGGCACGAGCCCGCTGACCCACTTCGCCGACCACCCGCGTGCCCGCATCGAGCTCTCGACGACGCACCCGGGCGGCCTCGCCCAGTTCATCACCGGCAAGACGACCCTGCTGTCGAGCCTCATCCGCGACGAGGTGGCGCTCCGCGCCGCCCGGATCGCGGCGGCCCACGTCGAGGCGAAGGGCACCGAGCTCGCCACCGTGCGCGGCATCGACGCCGTGAAGCTCGGCATCGGCATGGCCGACTGGGAGCACGGCGACGAGCACTTCCGCGGTCCGGTGCTCCTCCGTCCGCTGGCGATCCGCCGGCACGGCCGGGACTTCGAGGTCCGTCTGCTCGGCGAACCCGTGCTGAACCCGGGGCTCGCCGACGCCCTCCACGAGCAGTTCGGTGTCATCCTCGACGCCCAGTCGTTCGTCGCGCTCGCGCAGCAGGACGGCTCGTTCACCCCGAACCCGGTGATCGACCGGCTCCGTGGCCTGACCGCGCACATCCCCGGCTTCTCGGTGCACGCGCGGCTCGTGGTGTCCACGTTCGCCGAGGTCGCGACCGGCATGGTCGAGGACACGCAGGACCTCGCGCACCCGGTGCTCGACGCCCTCGCCGGCAACCCGAGCGCGAAGTGGCAGGTCGAGCAGTCGTACCACCCGGTCGAGCAGACCCCGTCGGACGAACGCAGCCCGGAGACGGACACGCTCCTGCTCGACGCCGACGACGAGCAGGAGAACGTGATCGCCCAGATCACGGCCGGCAACTCGATCGTCGTGAAGACCCTCCCGGGCACCGGCGGTACGCAGACCATCGTGAACGCGCTCGGCGGTCTCGTCGCCGCGAACAAGCGCGTCCTCGTGGTGAGCCCCCGCCGGGCCACCCTGCGCGGCATCGCGGCCCGTTTCGCCGAGGTGCAGCTGCCCGGTGTCGCCGTGACCCCGTCGACGCTCCGCCGTGACGTCGTACGTGCGATCGCCCGCAACGAGAAGGCCTCCCGTCCGAACCTCCGCGAGGTCGACGACGCGTTGGTCCGGCTCCGCAAGGTGCTCAAGGACTACCGCGGTTCGCTGACCCGCGTCGACCCGGACTTCCGCGTCTCGGTGCTCGACTGCCTGGTCGAGCTGTCGCGCCTGTCGCTGCTGCCCGTCCCGCCGTCGACGACCGCCCGACTGTCGAAGACCTCGGTGACGAGCATGGTGGAGGGGCGCTCCCGCGTCGCCGAGACGATGGTCAGCGCCGCGAACCTCGGCGAGTTCCGCTACGGCCCCGACGACTCGCCCTGGTACGGCGCGAAGTTCTCCTCGAGCGACGGCGCACAACGCGCCCACAAGATCGCGAAGGACCTCGACGCCGACGCCCTGCCGACGCTGCTCCGTCGGGCCCACGACCTCGTGGCGACGACGCACATGCGGCAGTTCACGACGATCAACGAGCTGGGCATCTACCTGCGACTGCTCACCGAGATCCGGGACACGCTCGACCGCTTCCTGCCGGTCGTGTTCGACCGCTCGGTGTCCGAGCTCGTGGCCGCCACCGCACCCCGCGGCGAGGGCGCACCGATGTCGTCGACGAACCGCCGTCGGCTGAAGAAGCTCGCGCGGGAGTACGTCCGCCCGGGCGTGCACGTGTCCGACCTGCACGAGGCGCTCACCCGCGTGCAGCAGCAGCGCGTGCTCTGGCAGCGCTACGTCGCAGCCGGTGTGAACCCCGAGGTGCCCACGGGCATCGCCGACGTGCAGGTGCTGTTCTCGAACGTGGTCGAGGACCTCGCGCGCCTCGACGAGCCGCTGGGCCGCACCGCACGCGAGACCCAGCTGGCGAACGTGCCGATCGACGAGCTCGTCCCGACGATCGCGCGCCTGGCCGAGGACTCGGACGTCCTGCACAACCTGCAGGAGCGCACCGAGCTCATGCAGACCCTCCGCGACCTGCAGCTCGAACCGCTCATCACCGACCTGGCGAACCGGCACGTTCCGGACACGCACGTCCCCGCCGAGCTCGAGCTCGCGTGGTGGCAGTCCGCGCTCGAGACGATGCTCGAGTCCGACCGGGCCCTGCTCGGCGCGAACACGGACATGCTCGACCGGGTCGAGGCCGACTTCCGGCTCGTCGACGACGCGCACGCGGCCGGGGTCTCGCAGGGCCTGGCGTGGCAGCTCGCCGAGAACTGGAAGGTCGGGCTCGTCGACTGGCCGGACGAGGCCACGGCGCTCAAGACGCAGCTGAAGGAGGGTGCGATCACCTCGCGCCTCCTGCAGGACTCCGCGCCGCACCTGTCCCGGTCGATCGCGCCCGTGTGGCTCGCGAGCCCGTACGAGGTGTCGCAGATCGCCGACACGATGCCGTTCGACACGGTGATCCTCGTCGACGCCGGTGCCGTCACGATCGCCGAGACCGTCGGCGCCGTCCGCCGCGCCCGCCAGACCGTCGTGTTCGGCGACCCGGTCACCCAGACGCCGTCGCCGTTCCGGATCGCCGTGGACCCGGCGCACCGCGCACTGCAGGTCGACGAGGAGACCCTCGACGCCTTCCACGCCGACTCCGCGCTCGCGAAGCTGTCGACGCTGCTGCCGACCCTCTCGCTCACCCGGTCGTACCGTGCCGGCGGCGAGGACCTCGCCGAGCTCGTCAACCGTCGCTTCTACGGCGGCCGCATCGAGTCGCTGCCGTGGGCCGGTTCGTTCCTCGGGCACGGCTCGATCGCGCTCGACTACGTCAGCGACGGCAAGGCCGTGCCGGACCCGGAGTCCGGTGCCGTCGAGAGCGTGGACGCCGAGGTGGACCGCGTCGTCCGGATCGTCATGGACCACGCACGCACCCGTCCGACCGAGTCGCTCATGGTCATCACCGCGTCGGCGAAGCACGCCGTGCGCGTCGAGCAGGCCGTCCTCACGGCGGCGCAGGGGCACAAGGACCTCACCGAGTTCGTCATCGGCGACCGCGCGGAGCCGTTCATCGTCGCCACGCTCGAGCAGTCCGTCGCCCAGAGCCGCGACCGCGTCGTGTTCTCGATCGGGTACGGCCGGACCCCGCACGGTCGCGTGCTGCGCGACTTCGGTCCGCTCGGCAAGCCCGGCGGGGAGCGGCTGCTCGCGGTCGCGATGACCCGCGCCCGCCGCTCGATGGTCATCGTCACCTGCTTCCAGCCGTCGGACATCGAGGCCGAGCGGATGGGCCACGGCACCGTCGCGCTCGCGGAGATCCTCGCCGAGGTCCGCGCCCGTACCACCGCCGAGTACGTCCCGGACGACTCCGACCCGCTGCTCGTGGACCTCGCCCGCCGACTCGAGATGCGCGGCATCCCGGTCGCGCTCGGCCACCGCGGCAAGCTCGGGCTCGTCGCGGCGCACGGCGGGGTCTGCGTCACGATCGAGACGGACGCGTCGCTCGTGAAGGGGTCGCTGCGCGAGTCGCTGCGGCTCCGGCCCGAGGTGCTCCGCCGACTCGGGTGGCACTACGTGCGCGTGCACGCGTTCCAGCTGTTCTCGGACCCGGACCGTGTCGCGAACACCGTCGCCGCGGTGCTCGGCGTCGACCGCGGCGCCACGCAGGAGATCTCGATCCCGCCGATCCCCGCACGTCGGTGAACGAACGGGCGCGGGGTAGGCGGGCCTCCCGGCCCGCCGGTCCGGTGACGCCCGGCACCGACCAGCTGGTGGGCACCTGGACGCGGGCCGACGACGCGTCGTCAGCCGCGCCTCCCGTCCGTGCAGCGTCTGACGGCGGCGCGACGGACGAGCGGCCAGGAGGCACGGCCCCCCGCCGCAGGCGCGTCACCACCCAGCCGGTGCCGGGCTACGACCCGGCCGCGCCCGCGGAGCCCGCGCGGCACCGCGACGGCGAGAACGACGACCAGCTCCGGCGCGACGTCCCGCCGCACTGGTGAGCCGGTAGCCTTGCCTGCGATGACTGACACCGCCCGGGAGCGCCCCGACTGGCAGACCTGGCCGAACCTGATCACGCTGTTCCGGTTCGTGCTGATCCCGGTGTTCGTCTGGCTCGTCGTGGCGCATCACCCGGGCTGGGCGCTGGTGTCCCTCGTCGTGCTCGGCGTGAGCGACTGGGCGGACGGCTTCATCGCGCGGAAGTTCGACCAGGGCTCGGAGCTCGGCAAGGCCCTCGACCCCGTGGCCGACCGGCTCGCGATCATCGCGATCGTGCTGTCCCTCGTGCTCACCGGGCTGCTGCCGTGGTGGGTCGTGGCGGTCGTGGTGCTGGTCGACCTGGTGCTCGTCGTGCTCTCGAGCGTGCTGTTCCACGGCAACCCGGACCTCGACGTCACGTGGACGGGCAAGATCCGCTCGGCGCTGCTGTTCGTCGGGCTGCCGGTGCTGCTGTTCTCCGCCGTCCACACGGTGGACGAGCACGCGCCGTGGGTCCGTGTCGTCGCCCTCGTGTTCGTGTACCTCGGGACCGTGGGTCACGCGCTGGCGGGCGTCCAGTACGCGGTCGCCATGTTCCGCAAGCGCCGCGCGGTGACCGCCGCCCGCTAAAGGCGGCCCGTCGCGGCCCGTCCGTCGGGCCTGCCCGGTAAGCAAAACACCGGTGCTCGTCGTTCGCACCGCGGCATGCCGCGGTGCGAACGACGAACACCGGTGTCTCGCGCGGGGACGACGCCGCTAGAGCTTCGTCGAGCCGCCGATGCCCGGGCCCTCGGGAGCGTTCGACGGCGCCACGTGCGCGCCACCACCGGTGTCCGACGGGCCGCCGTTCTGGGAGCGGAGGAGGTCGCGGATCTCGAGCAGCACCTCGACGTCGGTCGGCGGGACGTCCTGCGGCGTCTGTTCCTCGTCGTTCTTCACCCGCTCGAACGCCAACTTCTTGAGGTGGTTCACGGGGAGCACGAGCGCGAAGTACACGACGGCGGCGACGATGACGAAGTTGAGCGCGGCGCCGATGATCGCGCCGAAGAGCAGCTTCGCGTGGTCGCCGTCGACGGTCGGGATCTCGACGATGAGCGCCTTGTCGAGGCTGGAGGCGTTGAAGACCGCGCCGATCAACGGGTTGATCAGGCTGGTGACGATCGCGGTCACGATCGCGGTGAACGCAGCACCGATGACGACTGCCACGGCCAGATCGATGACGTTGCCGCGGAGCAGGAACTCCTTGAAGCCCTTCACGGGACTCCTTCCGGGTCGAGGACGGCCGCCGGTCGGCGACGCCACAAACCTACCGAGGAGTGCGGCGGCCGGTCAGGACGCGGCGGGCTTCGAGGCGCTGGGCTTCGACCCGGACTTGGCGGCCGACCCGGTCGAGCCGGTCGACCCTGCCGATCCGGACGACGAGGACCCGGCGGACGACGACGACCCGGACGACGACGACCCGGACGACGATCCGGACGAGTCCGACGTCTTCGGCGCCGGCCGTGAGTCGGTGCGGTAGAACCCGCCGCCGTTGAAGGTCACCCCGACCGGCGAGAAGACCTTGCGCAGCACGCCGCCGCACGCCGGGCACTCGGTGAGCGTTGCGTCGGAGAACGACTGCTTGATGTCGAAGGCGTTGCCGCACTCGGTGCAGCGGTACGAGTAGGTGGGCACCCTAGCTCCGGAAGGTGATGATGCGCGACGGCGTGATGATGCCGTCGACGGGTTCGTCGTGGGGTTCGCGCGGGACCTCGTCGAGGTACTCCGAGTCGAAGATCACAGCATAGACGGGCGGGCGGTTCGCCATCGACCCGAGGGTCTTGTCGTAGTAGCCGCGGCCCCACCCCATCCGGACCCCGTCGTGCCCGACGGCTGCGGCGGGGGCGAGGATGGCGTCGACGTCGTTGATCGCGAGCGGGGAGAGCACCTCGCCGACCACCTCGGGCATGCCAGCGAGGCCCTCGGTCTCGGACGAGCCGTCGCCGACCGCCCAGTCGAGCAGTCCGTCCTCACGGGTGATCGGCAGCAGGACACGGACGTGGTGCTCGAACGCCCAGTCGAGGAAGGGTCGGACGTTCGGCTCGTCCGGGGCGGAGAGGTACAGCGCGATCGACCGGACCTGCCGCTCCTCGGCGAAGCGCTGGAGGGTCGCGGTGAGCGCCTCGGTGTCGGCATCGCGTTCGGTCGTGGTCCGGGTGCGCCGCCGCTGCCGGAGCTCGGCTCGCAGGGCGCGCTTCTCGTTCCCGAGATCGGCGATCATGCCGAGGAGTCTAACGAGCGCGCTGACAGCGGCCCCGAGCGCGCTGCTCGGGCCCCTGAGCGGTGCGCTGCGGCTTTCCGTCACATCGCGTCCTCATCCCGTGTCCTCGCTTCGTTTACGTCCCCGTAATGGGGGCATCCGATACGGTCGAGGTATGGGCTTCCAGATTTCCAAGGCGGTGATCCCAGCGGCAGGGCTGGGCACCCGCTTCCTCCCCGCGACCAAGGCGATGCCGAAGGAGATGCTCCCCGTCGTCGACAAGCCGGCCATCCAGTACGTGGTGGAAGAGGCTGTCGGCGCAGGACTCACCGACGTGCTGATGATCACGGGCCGCAACAAGAACGCGCTCGAGAACCATTTCGACCACGTGTCCGAGCTCGAGGAGACCCTGAAGAAGAAGGGCGACCACGAGAAGCTGCAGAAGGTGAACCAGTCGACGGACCTCGCCGACATGCACTACGTCCGGCAGGGCGACCCGCTGGGCCTCGGCCACGCGGTGCTCCGCGCGAAGATGCACGTCGGTCGCGAGCCGTTCGCCGTGCTCCTCGGTGACGACATCATCGACGCCCGCGACCCGCTGCTGCAGCGCATGATCGAGGTCCAGGGCGAGAAGAACGCCACCGTCGTGGCACTGCTCGAGGTCCCCGCGTCGCAGACGCACCTCTACGGCATCGCCACGGTCGAGGAGACCGACACCGACGACGTCGTGAAGATCACCGGCCTCGTCGAGAAGCCGGCCCAGGGCGAGGCGCCCTCGAACCTGGCGATCATCGGCCGCTACGTCATCCGCCCCGAGGTCTTCGACGTCCTGGAGAAGCAGGAGCCGGGCAAGGGCGGCGAGATCCAGCTGACCGACGCGCTCATGAAGATGGCGAGCGCCGAGGAGTGGACCGGCGGCGTGTACGGCGTCGTGTTCCGTGGACGTCGGTACGACACCGGTGACAAACTCGACTACATCAAGGCGATCGTCCAGCTCGCCTCGGACCGCGAGGACCTCGGGCCCGACCTCAAGTCGTGGCTGAAGGAGTTCAACGCGGGCGAATAGTCGACCCGTCGCCGAACGGGTCCGGGGACGTCCCCGGGCCCGTTCGACGCATCCGGAGGAACCAGCGCGATGACGACGATCCCGACCCTGTCCCACGGGCGGGTCACCATCCGGCCCCTCCGCCTCCGCGACACCCGCGACCTCGACGTCGCCCTCGCGACGAACCGTTCGTGGCTCCGCACGTGGGAGGCCACGAGCCCCTCCGGACACGTCTCCACCGACGTCCGGGGCAGCATCCGCGCGCTCCAGGCCAACGCCCGCGCGGGACTCGGACTCCCGTTCGCGATGGAGCTCGACGGCCGCTTCGTCGGGCAGCTCAACGTCTCCGGTATCACGTACGGCTCCCTCGCGAGCGCCTCGATCGGGTACTGGGTCGTCGAGGACGCGGCCGGCCACAACGTCACGCCGATCGCCGTCGCGATGGCCGTGGACCACTGCTTCCGGGTCGTCGGCATCCACCGGATCGAGATCTGCATCCGTCCGGAGAACGCCCCCTCGTTGCGCGTGGTCGAGAAGCTCGGCTTCCGGTACGAGGGACTACGTCGTCGGTACATCCACATCAACGGCGACTGGCGGGACCACTTCTGCTTCGCGCTCGTCGCCGAGGAGGTCCGCGAGGGCGTCCTCGAACGCTGGGTCCGCGGCCAGGTGCCGCCCGGCGCCGGCAGCGTCCCGCTGGCGGCCCGCGACGAGGCGGCACTGCCGCTCCACACAACCCCCCGCGTCTGACCCCGCCCACCCCCACCCCTCCCGCAAAACGCAACGTGGGCGGTTGCTCGCAGCGAGATACCGCTGCGAGCAACCGCCGAGGTTGCGTTTTGCGAGCGGGCGGGTGGTGGTGGGCGGACGGGAGGCGCGGCTCGCCCCCGGTGAATTCGTCACGACACGCGCAACACGCGTCCGGCAATCACCTGCCAGGTGAACCGCCACCCCTACCGTGTCCACATGGCAGGTATCGGCTCCTGGGGCGGCGGCATCGTCCTGCTCGTCGCGGCCGTGCTCTGGCTCGTGTACCTCATGCCGTCCTGGGCGGCCCGACGCCAGTACCTCGCCACCGAGCGGAACGCGATCCGCCTGCAGCAGACGCTCCGGATCCTCGCGCAGACCGCCGAGCTCCCGGACGAGGTCCGCATCGAGATGAACGCCAAGTCCCTCGCCGAGGCGCAGCGTGTCGCGAGGTCGGAAGAGGCCAAGCGCACCGCGATCGTCCGCGCGCACGAAGCCGCCCGTCAGCGGGAGATCACCCGGCGACTCGCCGAGCAGGCCCCCGTGCTCGAGCGCGCCTCCTCGGTCCCCGCCCTCACCGCGATGCGCATGCGGCGGTCCCGGCTCGGGGCGACCCTGCTCGGCACCGCCGGCGTCGTGGTCGCGGTCGTCGTGTTCGCCGCCGCCCCGGCCGCGTGGTTGGTCGGGGTCGCCGGACTCGTCGTCGCCGGCGGATCCGCCGCCGTCCTCGCGCAGCTGCACCAGGTCGCGAAGGCACGGAAGGCGCGGACCGCGACGGTCGTGCCGGAGGCGAGCCGTGCCTCCAGGCCGACGCACCAGTGGACGGACCCGGCGCCGCCGCTGTCGAGCGAGCAGCCCGCCGAACCCGCGCGCGACCGGACCTGGACGCCGAACTCGGTGCCGAAGCCGCTCTACGTGGAGCGTCCGGCTGCTCCCGCTGCCGCGCCGGAGTCCGCAGCCGAGCTCGCTGCCCGGCTGAAGGAGCGCGTGGCGGAAGCCAAGGCGGAGGCGGAGGCCGAGGCCGCCGCGATCCGCGCTGCCGAGGCCGATCCGTCGCTCGCCCGTGTCTCGCGGATGCGGCCCGACGTCGAGGAGGCGGTCGCGTCGCTCTCCGCGCACGACCAGGGGCGCCTGGCTGAGCGACTCGGTCTGCGTGCTCCGGCGCCTGCGTCTGCTGCCCCCACCGCTCCCGCGGCCGAACCGGTCGCCGAGACGCCCGCGCCGCCGAGCAAGTGGGCGGGCATGGGCGTCCTCGGCGACGATGCGTACCAGCAGGCCGACCTCGACGCGATCATGCGTCGTCGCCGCGCCGTCTGATTCCCCGATTTCAGGTCGGGCCGACCTGGGTGCTAGGGTTGACGAGTCCTTGGGGCTATGGCGCAGTTGGTAGCGCGTCTCGTTCGCAATGAGAAGGTCAGGGGTTCGAATCCCCTTAGCTCCACCAAGACAGAAGGCCACCCGCTCGGGTGGCCTTCGTCGTTTCCGGCGGCGCTCCCGCCCGGCAGCCCGGCGTCAGCCGGGAATGCTCTCCGTCAGCACGCCGGCCTGCGCGAGGTCGGTGTGGATCGCGTTCGCCGCCTGCTCGAACGCACGGTTGCCGCGTGAGACGCCGAGTGCGCCTCCCTTGAGCGCTGACGTACCGGCGCCCCGGAGCAGCCGCGCGACCGTCCGGCCGTCGGACGCGACCATGATCTGCACGTCGAGCCGGGTGTGGAAGGTGCGGTCGTTCGCCAGGCCGCCGATGAGCAGCGTGAGCCCCATGCTGCCGCGGGTCGCGCGGAGGGCTCCCTGCTCGCCGTCCTCGACGGTGTAGCCCTCTCGGACGAGGGCACCGCGGACTCGGGCGCGGACGGATCCGGGGTCGGCTGCGACGAAGAAGTCGTGGCTCTCGGGCATCGGGTCTGATCCTCTCGACGGTGGTTCCTGCCAGTGATCCTGCCGCGTCGTCGCCTACCCTGGGAAGCACCATGACTGCTTCGCTCACGCGCCGATCCCTGCTCTCGCTCGCCGGGGTGACCGGCATCGGGCTGGCGGTCGCGGCGTGCTCATCGGGCGACGGTGGGGTCGACAAGGGTTCGGGCGGGTCCGGCCGCGCCACGGCAGGGGGTGGCGCTTCCGCGAAGCCCGTCGCGACGTCCCTCAGCCCTGCTCGGGTCCCGCTCGCGGGCGGTGTGACGATCACCGTCGCCGGCGGCGGGCTGGCCGCCGTCAAGGGCGTCACCGTGGGCGGGGTCGCCGCTCGGGACGTACGGGCGACCGCGACGAAGGTGACCTTCACGGCACCGCACCAGGCGATGTACACGGCGGGGAGTGCCGACGTGGCGCTCTTCACCGATGCGATCGAGTCTTCGCCGTCTGCGAACCAGTCGTCGGACGGCAACGGCAGCGCCGCGAACGACGGGCAGGCGGGCGCGACGCAGGACGGTGCCACCGCGACGCCCACGCCGACGGCTTCGCCGGTGCCGGACGTCGGCTCCGCGATCGCGACGACGACCCTGGCCTACGCGGCGCTCACGGACGTGGACCGTCAGCTCGAGTACGCGATGGCGCACTGGAAGGACTACAACACCGCCGAGTACGGGACGATGAACCCGATCGGCGGCGACTGCGCGAACTACGTCAGTCAGACGCTCATCGCCCGGGGGTGGAAGCAGCGCTCCGACTGGTACAACCGGGACGCCGGCGCCGCGCACTCGGCGACGTGGACGTACTGCCCCACGATGGACCCCTGGCTGACGGCGAACGCAGCGGAGTTCGGGCTCACCCGGCGATCCCTCGACGAGCGCGACAAGGTCAAGGTCGGCGACATCGTGTTCTACGACTGGAACGACAACGACTCGCCGGACCACACCACGATCGTGTCCGAGGTGTTCACGGAGCCGGACGGCACGATCCGCATCAAGTCGGCGAGCCACAACCAGGACGGGCCGTACCGCGACCTCGACGAGATGATCACCGTGCAGCACCCGGGCGGCACGGCCTGGTTCCACACGTTCGACGCGTAGCGCGCTCCGCACCACACCGGTTCCCGTCCGTGACACCGCGGAATGCGCGTGTGCGATCGACGAACACCGGTGCTCAGCGGTCCCCGGCGCCGCGCGCCGCGCGGCCCGCGGCACGCGGCAGGCGGCACGCGTCAGGGGTACCCGAGGAACCAGAGCAGCACGATCGCGACCGGCTGCAGGCACACCCCGACGATCAGCCACGTCACCGCACGACGCCGGGTCCGCACGAACACGTCCGACCCGAGCAGCGGCGCCATCGGCATCAGCAGCCGCGGCAGGCTCTGCTGCGGCAGGAACACCGCGACGAGGTACAGCGCGTACGACGCCGTGAACGACAGCACGTCGACGCCCAGCGCCCGCACGGACGGACGGGTCCAGAACCACACCGCGCCGGCGAGTACGGCCACCACGAGCACGATCCCGAGCGGCCCGAGCCACGTCCCCGCCATCGTGAACCACGGCGTGAGCGGCGCGAAGTGCTGCCGTCCGACGAAGCCGACCCACCAGGACAGCTCGGTGTCGAGGTACGCGTTCGGCCGGCCGGTCACCGCGGAGGCGATCACCGGCCACGCCAGCCCCGCCCCCGCGACGACGAGCCCCGACACGACGATCGCGATCGTGTCCTTCACGGGGAGCGAACGCCGATCCTGCACCCACCGCACGACGAGGTGGACCGCGAGTGCGACCGCCAGCGCCAGCACCCCCGGCTTCGTGAACGCCGCGACGACCCCGAGCGGCGCCACCAGCCAGTACCGCCGACGCACGAGGGCCAGCAGCGCTCCGAAGAGCAGCAGCAGGAACGTGCTCTCGGCGTAGGCGACCTGCAGCAGGAAGGAGGTGGGTCCGAACGCGAACAGCGCGGTCGCCCATCGCGCCCGGTGCGAGCACCCCACCGCGAGGACCAGCCGGTACAGCAGGACGCACGCCCCGGCCCCGGCGAGCGTCGCGACGAGGAACCCGGCGACCCAGAACGAGCCACCCGTGAGCGGCATCGCAGCCCGCACGAGCGTGGGGAACACGGGCAGGAACGCCCACGCGTTCGGCGCCACGTGCCCGGCGTCGTCGAGGGGCAGCGTCGTCGGGTACCCGTGCTCCGCGATGATCCGGTAGAAGGACGCGTCCCACGATCCCGAGAACGTGAAGAACGACGGGTCGCGTCGGTACGACGCGAACGGCCAGCCGTTGGTCGTCGCCACGACGTAGACCGTCGCGAGCAAGGCCGTGCTGACCAGACGTGAAGCCAGCCACAGGAGCAGGGGAGTGGTCCACCCGCTGTGGCGCGCCTCCAGGGCCGGCCTGGAGGCGCGGGTCGTCTCCGCAACGCTGGTCACCCGACCGATCCTCGCACGCTCCCGCAAAACGCAACGTGGGCGGTTTCCCGCAGCGCTGTTCCGCTGCGGGAAACCGCCCAGGTTGCGTTTCGGGGAGGGGAAGGGAGGAGCGGTCAGCGTCCGGTGACCGCCCGGCGGATCTGCTCGATCGGCACCTTCGGGGTGCGGTCGGCGTTGAGGAGGCCGTTCGTCTCCTGCATCGTGTCGGTCAGCTGCGTGTAGCAGGACCCCGCGAGGAACGAGCTCGCGCGGATCGCGTCGTACAGGGCCGTGATGCGGGCGATCCAGTCGTCGCCGTCCGCAGCGGTCGTGTAGCCCCAGCCGTCCTCGCGCTGAGCGCCCGGCTGGTAGTTGACGCCGCCGAACTCGGTGAGCATCACGGGCTGCCCGTGGTCGACAGCGCCCCCGACGAGGATCCGGCGGTCGGCGGGACCGATGCCGTTCACCAGGACGGTGCGTGCGACCTCGTCCGCGTACGTCGCGGCGAGGCGCGGTCCGTCGCCCTCGTAGTCGTGGACCGTGATGATGTCCGACTCCGGGTGCTCCCAGCCGTCGTTCGAGATGACCGGCCGCGTCGGGTCGATCGCCCGCGTGACGTCGGCCAGCGCACGGGCGTACGCCTGCTGAGCTCGGTCGGTCGCGATGTGCTGCACGCCCCAGCTCTCGTTCGCGGGTACCCAGGTCACGATCGACGGGTGCGAGGCGTCGCGCTCGACGGCGTCCATCCACTCGCGCATGAGCCGCTGCACCGCGCGCGGCGAGAAGGCGTAGGCGCCGGGTGCCTCGCCCCACACCAGGATGCCGAGCCGGTCCGCCCAGTACAGGAAGCGCGGGTCCTCGACCTTCTGGTGGTTGCGTGCTGCGTTGAACCCGAGCTCCTTGATGAGTTCGACCTCACGGCGGAGCGCCTCGCGTGACGGCGCCGCGATGTGGGAGTCCGGCCAGTAGCCCTGGTTGAGGACGCTGCGGACGTCGTAGCTCCGACCGTTCAGGAGGAACGCGCCGCCGTCGATGCCGACCGTGCGGACGCCGAAGTACGACGAGACGGCATCGATCGGCGCCGAGTCCGCACCGGCGTCCGCTGGCAGCAGGCTGACCGTCGCGTCGACGAGTCGCGGCGCTTCGGGCGTCCAGTGCAGCTCGTCCTCGGCCTGCCCGTTCGTCTGCCGCGCGATCGGCACGAGCACCTCGAACTCGTCGGAGGCGTCGCCGAGCGTGGTCTCGATCGTGGCGAGGGGCTCGTCGCGCTCGTCCCAGCGGGCGACGACCCGGAGGCGCTCGCCGCCGGTGCGGACCCCGTCGATGCGGACGGTGAGGCGCACGGTCTGGTGGTCGAGGTTCGTCCAGCGGAGGTACTCGATCGACGCGGTCGGTACGGCCTCGAGCCACACGGTCTGCCAGATCCCGGTCGTCCGGCGGTACCAGATCGCGTGCGGCTCCTCGTGCCAGTCCTGCTTGCCGCGAGGCTGCGTGAGGTCGTGCGGGTCGTCCTCGGCGCGGACGACGAGCGTGTGCGCAGCGTCGGGATCGGCTGCGAGCACCTCGGTCACGTCGAAGGAGAACGGGGTGTGGCCGCCCTCGTGCTCGCCGATGAACTGCCCGTCCATCCAGACCCGGGCGCGGTAGTCGACGGCGCCGAAGTGCAGCACGAGGCGGGGGGCCTCGGCGCCGTGTCCCGCGGCGTCGAGTTCGGCGCGGGTGATCGGCCGGGAGTACCAGACCACGGGGTGGAAGCCGGGCTCGTCGATGCCCGAGGCGACGGACTCCGGCGGGAACGGGACGACGATGTCCCGGGCCTCCGGGAAGCCGCCGCGCCAGTCGGCGTCATCGCCGTCGTTGCGGAACGACCACGTGCCGTCGAGGTCTGCCCAGTGCGGGCGGAGCATCTGGGGCCGGGGGTACGTGCCGTCCTGCCGGGAGGCGAGCGGGAGGGCCGGCGAGGGGGCGGTGTCAGGTGCGGCGACGATGCCGTCGAGCGTGCTCATGCTTCCATGCTGGCGGCGCTGTACATCGTTGTAAAGAGGTGTGCCACGATTCCTTGCCGGAACCACGATTCCTCGCCGGAAGGAGGGCAGCGGCGGCGCTCAGCCGATCGCGGCGTCGCGCGTGAGCACCATCACGTCCATGCGTCCCTGCTGGACGACCTCGCCGCGCTGGTTGCGGAGCGACACCGTCCGCTCGACGATGCCGGTCCTCCCCGAACTCGTCAGACGGGTGGACAGGATCTCGACGTCGCACGTCAGTGTGTCGCCGATGAACACCGGGGCGGTGAAGCGCCACTGGTCGATCCCGAGCAGTGCCACGGCCGACCCCTCGAACACCCCAGTGCGTGCAATGAGTCCGAGGCACAGCGACGTCCCGAGCAGCCCGTGCACGATGCGCTGCCCGTACCGGGTCTTCGCGGCGAACTCGACGTCGGTGTGGACCTGGTTGTTGTCGTTCGTCCACGAGGCGAACGACACCACGTCCGCCTCCGTGATCGTGCGACCCGGGGTCGTGAAGGTCTGTCCGGCGGCGAGGTCCTCGAGGTAGTGCGGCACCTGGTCATCCTCCCAGACCGGCGGCTCCTCACGCCCGCAGCCGTGCGAGCACCTTCCTCGCGCGGTCCCAGCCGCGCTCGACGGCGGCGTGCTCGGTCGTCGCCAGCGCCCCGTACCCGAACGTGTCCGCGCCACCACGAGCCGCGAGCTCCGCCAGCTCCCGGTACGCAGCGGTGGCATGGGCGGCGTCGAGCACCTCGCCGAGTGACTCCTGCACGCGCTTCAGCAGCCCGAGCCGGCGCTTCCCGAGGTCGGGCCCGTCGCCGGCGGCCTGCAGTGCGTAGCGCAGCCGTCGCGCTGCCTTCCGGACCTCGTGCAGTTCGTCGAGACCCTCGATGCGGTGCTCGAGCGTCTTCGCCACGCGGGCACGCTCCCGTCCCATGCGCCGCGCGGCGAACGTGGAGGCGTCGTCGTCCGCGTGCGGTCCAGCGGGTGCCCGCTCGATGAGGTCGTCGAGGTGGTCCAGCGCCGAGAACCACGCGGCCGAGCGCAGGGCGCGCCGCAGGTCCCCGGCCGCCGCGTTCCGTGACTCGGCGAGGTGCGCGCCGATCCGGTCGAGGGTCGCGGCGTCCACGTACCCCTCGGGTGCGCGGGCGGCGGTCCGCAGGAGGCGATCGCGCAGGACCTCGGCGTCCCGGGCGACCCCCGCCACCCGGGCCGTCTCGGCGAGCTCGGCGCGGAGGGTCTCCGTCGCGCCTCGGTCCAGCGCGCCACGGTACGCGGCGAGCACGCTCCGCAGTCGGCGCAGCACCTTCCGGAGGTCGTGCACGGACTCGTGCTCGTCCGCCCGCACACGCGGGTCGACCGCGACGAGGTCGGCCCGGAGGGACCGGAGCACCTCGCGCAGGGCCGCGGCCGCCGTCCCGCGCCGCGGACGCTTCGACGTCCCGCTCCGACGGAGGGGTTCGAGCCGGGGGCGGGACGCCGCAGGGCCGTGGTGGTCCCCGGGATCGTCCCCGCCGGGCTCCGCCGCGTCCGCCAGTGCCCGCTCTGCGGCACGAGCGACCGTCCCGTGGTGTCCATCGTCGCTCAGCGCCCACCACCGCGCCGACCGGAGCATCGCCGTGTCGGGGTCGCCCTCGTCCACGCGGACGTCGGCCACCTCGGCCCGGAGCCGCCCGTCGCGCCCGCGGAGCTCGACCAGGGTCGTCACCGTGTCGCGGACCCGCACCACCCGGAGCGCCCGACCACGGAGGAAGATCTCCACCGCGTCGCGCGGCACACGGTCCGCGTCGGGGTCGTCCCCGCCGTCGAGGTCCGGGGCGACCGGGACCGGCCCGTCCCCGCGGTCGACGGACCAGCCGGTATCCGAGCGGAGCAGCTCGACGCCCTCGGCCGCCAGGGCGCGGTCGTCCGTGTCCCACAACCGTTCCCGGAGCACGACGGGGTCGTACCGCCGGACGTCGTCGGCGAAGGGCTCGAGGGCGGGCAGCCGACGGTCGTCGGCGATGCGCCACGTGCAACGGGGGTCGGTGCGGCCGTGCGGCTCCTGGTTCGGGGTCTGCATGTCGACGAGTGTCGTCCGCTCCGGCCGACGCGGCACGCCACGCGACGCGTTCTGTGGACGCAGCACGCGATCATCCCGCTGTGGAGGGAGGAGCGAACGCACGCGAGACCGTGACCGCGGCGCCGCCCACAGCACCCGGCGCGTACGGTTCGCCCCATGAGCGACGCGGCACCCGACCAGGCCCCCGGCGAGCCCATCGACCGCACCGGCGCGCCCACCCACGCGCCGGACGACCGCACCCTCGCGGACTGGATCGCCCACCAGCGCTGGTACACCGCGAAGGGCACGAACCCACGGCTCCGCACGCTCGCGGAGACCGACGGCACCCGGCTCGTCCTCGACGACGCCCCCACGGGCCCGGTCCTCTACCAGGCACCCGTCACGCACGACGGGACCGGGACCCTCCGTGACGCGACCACCGACCCCGACTGGATCCGTGACCTCGCGGCCCGCATCGACGCCGATGACGAGAGCCTCCGGCCGATCGGCACGGTGACGGCCTCGCGGGTCCTCAGCGGTGAGCAGTCGAACACCTCCGTCATCTGCGACACAGAGGACGGCGAGCAGGTCATCGTGAAGGTCTTCCGCGTGCTGCACCACGGCGACAACCCGGACGTCACCACGCAGCTCGCGCTCTCCGCCGCCGGCAGCAGCCGGGTACCGCGGGTGTACGGCGCTCTCCGCAGCACCTGGCCCGACACCGGCCGCCCCGAGGGCATCGCCAGGGGGCACCTCGCGTTCGCGCAGGAGTTCCTCCCCGGCCTCGAGGACGCCTGGCGCGTGGCGCTCCGCGACGCCCGGCAGGGCACCTCGTTCGCGACCGAGGCGGACCGTCTCGGCGCCGCGCTCGCCGAGGTGCACCGGACCCTGGCCACGGCGCTCCCCACCGAACCCGCCGACGAGGAGCGCCGCACGACGGCGATCGCCGCCATGCACCGGCGCCTGGCCGCAGCAGCCCGCGAGGCCCCCGCGGTCGCCGCCCACGTCGACGCCGTCCGCGCGGTCTACGCCCGCGCCGAGCAGGCCGTGTGGCCGGACCTCCAGCGCATCCACGGGGACCTGCACCTCGGCCAGGTCCTCGCCGCCCCGGAGCCGCGCGGGTGGGTGTTCCTCGACTTCGAGGGCGAACCGCTCCGCCCGCTCGCCGAACGCTCCCTGCCCGACGTCACCCTCCGGGACGTCGCCGGCATGCTGCGGTCGTTCGACTACGTCGCCGGCGCGCTCGCGCAGGACGCCGACCCGGTCGACGCGGGGGAGTGGGCGCACGCCGCGCGCTCGGCGTTCCTCGACGGGTACCAGCGCGGGACGAGCGCGGACCTCCGCGCGCACCGCGAACTGCTCGACGCGTTCGAACTGGACAAGGCCGTCTACGAGGTCGTCTACGAGACCCGCAACCGCCCCGGCTGGGTCGGCATCCCGCTCGCAGCCGTCACCCGGTTGGTCGCGCGCAGCGCGGCCTGAGCGCGCGAACGCACCAACGGCTCGCGAAGGCGACACGGTGACGGACTGGAGGCGCGGTGCCAGCTGCTCCCGCGCCTCCAGTCCGTCAGTGGCTCGCGTCGGTCAGTTGACCGGCCCGGTGTACTTCTCGCCCGGGCCCGCCCCGGGCGCGTCCTGGATCGTCGACGCCTCGCGGAAGGCGAGCTGCACCGACCGCAGGCCGTCGCGCAGCGGACGGGCGTGGTGGTCGCCGATCTCCGTCGCCGCGGCCGTGACCAGGCCGGCGAGTGCGGTGATGAGCTTCCGGGCCTCGTCGAGGTCGGTCTGCTCCTGCGGGTCGTCGGCCAGGCCGACCTTCACCGCTGCGGCGCTGAGGAGGTGCACGGCGACGGTGTTGATCAGCTCGACCGCGGGCACCTCCGAGATGTCGCGGGCCTCCTCGGCGCCGGTGGGCTCGTTCGGCGGGGTGTCGGTCACGGTGCTCCTCTGCTAGACTCTGTCGCGGCAGATGCTGTCCGTGCGCCCTCGGGTGCTCGAACTGCGTCACGAAAGAGGAGTCTCTCCCACCCGCGGCCGTGCACCATCAGGCTACCGGGTCCCAACCGCTCCGCCGTGCTGGTCACCCACGCGGCAGGCTGCCCCCGCAGGGGTCGGCGTCGGGCGGCTGCCGAACGGGTCACGATCCGTGCGTCAGATCTCCTCTCTCGTGCCGTCGCCCAGGGCAAACGCCCCGGACGGCCACCACTTGATTGAAGGAGCTCCGCATTCCCGATCCCCGTACCAACGACCGAATCCGCGTCCCCGAGGTCCGACTCGTCGGTCCCCAGGGCGAGCAGGTCGGCGTTGTCCCCATCGCCGTCGCACTGCGCCTCGCGCAGGAAGCCGAGCTGGATCTGGTCGAGGTCGCGCCGAACTCGAAGCCGCCCGTGGCCAAGATCATGGACTACGGAAAGTTCAAGTACGAGGCCGCTCAGAAGGCCAAGGAAGCGCGTCGCAACCAGGTGAACACGGACCTCAAGGAAGTCCGTTTCCGCCTGAAGATCGACACGCACGACTACGAGACGAAGCGCAAGCGCGCCGAGGGCTTCCTCCTCGGTGGCGACAAGGTGAAGGCGATGATCCTCTTCCGTGGCCGCGAGCAGTCGCGTCCGGAGCAGGGTGTCCGTCTGCTCCAGAAGTTCGCCGAGGAGATCGCCGAGTTCGGTGTCGTCGAGTCGCGTCCGACCCAGGACGGCCGCAACATGACGATGATCATCGCCCCGCTCAAGAACAAGTCCGACGTCAAGGGCGAGCAGAACGCCAAGCGCGCTGCTCAGAAGGCCGAGCGTCGTGCGTCGGAGCACGCTGCCAAGGGCAAGGACGGCGCGGATGCGCCCGCCGAGTCCGAGCAGTCGGAGACTCCGGCCGAATAGGTCCCACCGACCGACCGCAACGACGCGGCTCCCCATCCATCCCACGGAAAGGCACCACCATGCCCAAGCAGAAGACCCACTCCGGGTCGAAGAAGCGCTTCAAGGTCACCGGCAGCGGCAAGATCATGAAGCAGCAGGCCGGTATGCGTCACAACCTCGAGGTCAAGAGCGCGAAGCGCAAGGCCCGCCTCAACGAGGACCAGGTCCTCGCCAAGGCTGACGCGAAGAACGTCAAGAAGCTCCTCGGCCACTGAGCCCCGCAGAACGTAAAGGAATAGATCAATGGCACGAGTAAAGAGAGCGGTCAACGCCGCCAAGAAGCGCCGCGTCATCCTCGAGCGCGCCGAGGGCTACCGCGGCCAGCGTTCGCGCCTGTACCGCAAGGCCAAGGAGCAGGTCACCCACTCCCTCGTCTACGCGTACCGCGACCGTCACGCGAAGAAGGGCGAGTTCCGTCGCCTCTGGATCCAGCGCATCAACGCTGCCTCGCGTGCGAACGGCCTCACCTACAACCGCCTCATCCAGGGTCTGAACCTGGCCGGCGTCGAGGTCGACCGTCGCATCCTCGCGGACCTCGCGGTGAACAACCCCGAGACGTTCACGGCGCTCGTCGAGACCGCCAAGAAGGCACTCCCGGCCGACACCTCGGCCCCGAAGGCCGCGTAGTCGGTCCTTCTGCTCGCGAAGCCCCCGTCGTTCCCGACGGGGGCTTCGTCGTTCCCGGGGTTCCTAGACTTGTGCCGTGAGCGATCTCCTCGAGAACCCCAGGGCCGGCCGTGTCCGTGCCGTCGCAGCGCTGTCGAAGAAGGACGTGCGCGCCGACACCGGACTGTTCCTGCTCGAGGGGCCGCAGGCGGTTCGCGAGGCGCTCGAGTACCGCCCGGAGCTCCTGCGCGAGCTGTACGTCACGCCGACGGCGGCCGCGCGCTACGGGCTCGACGACGCGGCGGTCGACACGTGGTTCGTGACGGAGCAGGTGCTCGACGCGATGGCGGACACGGTGACGCCGCAGGGCGTGGTCGCGGTGTGCCAGCAGTTCCCGACGTCGGTCAAGGACGTCTTCCCGGACTCGGCTGCGGACGCGGACGTCTCCGGCGATGCCGACCTGGAGGCGCGGGGCGGTCTGCCGGGGATCGTCGCCATCCTGGAGCAGGTGCGTGATCCCGGCAACGCCGGCACCATCATCCGTGCCGCGGACGCGGCCGGCGCCGACGCGGTCGTCCTCACCGGGCGCAGCGTCGACCCGTACAACCCGAAGGTCGTCCGGTCGACCACCGGCTCCCTGTTCCACGTGCCGGTGTCGGTGGGCGTCACGCTGGAGGACGCCGTCTCGCGCGCTCGGGCGCTCGGCTACACGGTCCTGGCAGCGGACGTGTCCGGAGACGACCTCCCTGACGTCCGTGCCGACGGCATGCTCGACGGCGCCACCGCATGGGTCTTCGGCAACGAGGCCCGCGGACTGACGTCGGAGGACCTCGCGCTCGTCGACCGCGCGGTCAAGGTGCCGATCTACGGGAAGGCGGAGTCGATGAACCTCGCCACCGCAGCGTCGGTGTGCCTGTACGAGTCGGCCTTCGCGCACCGGACGCGGTAGCGGTATCCCAGGGGCCGGTAGGCTTGGGTCTCGTGTCAGAACCTCTCGAGATCAGCGAATCGGCCGTCGCCGACGCGGTGGACCAGGCCCTCGCGGCGGTCCGCGCCACGACGACCGTCGCCGAGCTGAAGCAGGCCAGGGCCGAGCACACCGGTGAGCAGTCGCCGCTGGCGCGGATGAACGCGTCGATGCGCAGCGTGCCGCCGGAGCAGAAGGCCGCCGCCGGCAAGCTCGTCGGACGGGCCCGCGGGCAGGTGAACCAGGCGATCGCGTCGCAGGAAACCGTCCTGGCCGAGGCCGAGGAACGTGCCCGGCTCGACGCCGAACGCGTCGACGTCACCGCGCTCCCGAGCCGTCGCGCTCCCGGCTCCCGCCACCCGCTGTCGCTCCTCAACGAGACCGTCGCCGACATCTTCGTCGGCATGGGGTGGGAAGTGGCGGAGGGGCCCGAACTCGAGCACGAGTGGTTCAACTTCGATGCGCTGAACTTCGACCCGGACCACCCCGCGCGGGCCATTGCCGACACCATCTTCGTCGAGCCCGTCGACCGTCACCTGGTCATGCGCACCCACACCTCCCCGGTGCAGGTGCGGTCGCTGCTCTCGCGCGAGCTCCCGCTGTACGTTATCGCCCCGGGCCGGGTCTACCGTGCCGACGAGCTCGACGCCACGCACCTGCCGGTCTTCACCCAGGTCGAGGGCATCGCCATCGACAAGGGCCTGACGATGGCACACCTGCGCGGCACGCTCGAGCACTTCGCGCGCCAGATGTTCGGTGCCGAGGCGCAGATCCGCCTCCGCCCGAACTACTTCCCGTTCACCGAGCCCAGCGCCGAGATGGACGTGTGGCAGCCGAACGCCAAGGGCGGCGCGCGGTGGGTCGAGTGGGGTGGCTGCGGCATGGTCAACCCCAACGTCCTGCGTGCGGCCGGCATCGACCCGGCCGAGTACCAGGGCTTCGCGTTCGGCATGGGCATCGAGCGGACGCTGCAGTTCCGCAACGGCCTGAACGACATGCGTGACTTCCTCGAGGGCGACATCCGCTTCTCGCAGCAGTTCGGAACGGTGGTCTGATGCGCGTCCCACTCCGTTGGCTCGGTGAGTCCGTCGACCTCCCCGACGACGTCACCCTCGAGCACGTCCACGCGGCGCTCGTGTCGGTGGGCTTCGAGGAAGAGGACGTCCACACCTACGACCTGACCGGTCCGATCGTCGTCGGCCGTGTGCTCGAGCGCGAGCCCGAGCCGCAGAAGAACGGCAAGACGATCAACTGGTGCCAGGTGGACGTCGGGGAGTCCGAGCCCCGTGGCATCGTCTGCGGTGCGCACAACTTCGACGTCGGCGACCTCGTCGTGGTCACGCTGCCGGGCGCCGTGTTGCCCGGCCCGTTCCCGATCGCGGCGCGCAAGACCTACGGCCACGTGTCCGACGGCATGATCGCCTCGGCGCGCGAGCTGGGACTCGGCGACGAGCACGACGGCATCCTGCGCTTCGCCGACCTCGGCATGGAGCCCGAGGTCGGACAGGACGCCATCGCGCTCCTCGGTCTCGACGACGCCGCGGTCGAGATCAACGTCACCCCTGACCGCGGCTACGTCATGAGCATGCGCGGTGTCGCACGGGAGTACGCCCACGCCACGGGCGCGAGCTTCCACGACCCGGCGGACCGCGTCACGCCGCGCACCGCCGACGGCTTCGCGGTGACGATCGACGATCGGGCTCCGATCCGCGGCCGCCTCGGTGCGCACACCTTCGTCACGCGCGTGGTCCGCGGCATCGACCCCGCGGCCAAGACACCCGCGTGGATGGTCTCGCGGCTGGCCCTCGCCGGGGTGCGCTCGATCTCGCTGCCCGTCGACATCACGAACTACGTCATGTTCGAGCTCGGCCAGCCCCTGCACGGGTACGACCTGACGAAGGTGCAGGGCGGCCTCGGTGTCCGCCGGGCCGCGGCGGGCGAGACCCTGACGACGCTCGACGACGTCGAGCGGAAGCTCGACCCGGAAGACCTCGTGATCACCGACGACGCGGGCCCGGTCGGCCTCGCCGGCGTGATGGGCGGCGCCCGGACCGAGATCTCCGGCACCACGACGGACGTCCTGATCGAGGCCGCCGGTTTCGACCAGGTCTCGATCGCCCGCACCGCTCGTCGGCACAAGCTCCCGAGCGAGGCGTCCCGACGGTTCGAGCGCGGGGTCGACCCGCTCGTGGCCGAGGCGGCCGCGAACCGCGCCGTCGAGCTCCTCGTCGAGCTCGCCGGCGGCACGGCCGACACCCTCGGATCCACCCTCGTCGACACCACGCCGCGGCCGACCGTGACCATGCGGATCTCCCGACCTGCCGAGATGATCGGTGTCGAGTACACCGACGCCGAGGTCATCGACACGCTCCGCGCGATCGGTTCCAGGGTCGATGTCGACGGCGAGACGCTCGCCGTCACCCCGGCGTCCTGGCGTCCGGACCTCACCGACGACACCACCCTCGTCGAAGAGGTCGCACGCATCGTCGGCTACGACCGCATCCCGAGCGTCCTGCCCGTCGCCCCGCCCGGCCGGGGCCTGACCGGACACCAGCAGGCACGTCGTCGGGTCTCCGCGGCGCTGGCGGCCGACGGCCTGGTAGAGGTCGTCACGGCGCCGTTCGTGTCGCGGGCCACCCAGGACGCGTACCCGGGCATCGACGGCGAGGGCGGACCGAGCGTGGTGCTCGCGAACGCCCTCGACAGTGAGCAGAACCTCCTGCGGCGCAGCGGGCTGCCCGCGCTCGTGGACGCCGCGCGTCGCAACGTGTCCCGCGGGCTCGTGGACGTCGCCCTCTACGAGACCTCGCGCGTGTTCCTCCCGGTGCGGGGCGAGACGCTCGGTACCGAGACGGTCCCGGCCGGTGCCGCGCTGCCGGACCGCGAGACCCTGGCCGCGCTCGACGCATCCCTGCCGCCGCAGCCGTTCCACGTGTCCGCGCTGCTCACCGGCAACCGCGTCGTGAAGCAGCCGGGCGTCCAGCCCGAGCCGTACGGCATCGCGGACGCGCTGGACGTCGCCCGTGCCGTGGCCTGGGCCGTCGGCGTGGACCTCGACGTGGCGCAGACCACCCACCCGTCCCTGCACCCGGGCCGTGCGGCCTCGCTCCTCGTGGGCGACGCCGTGGTGGGTGTCGCGGGCGAACTCCTGCCCGAGCTCACCGAGGCGGCGGTCCTGCCGCGCGTCGTCGCGGTCGTCGAACTCGACCTCGACGCGCTGGTCGCCGCAGCACCCGAGCTCGTCTCGGTGGCGCCGATCGTGTCCTACCCGGCGGCGACGCAGGACCTCTCGCTGGTGGTCGCGGCCGATGTCCCGGCGGGCGATGTACTGGATGCGGTACGGACTGGTGCGGGGGAGCTCTTGGAGTATGCTCGCCTCGTGGACGACTACCGGGGCACCGGCGTGGACGAGGGACAGAAGTCCCTCACGTTCGCGCTGCGCTTCCGCGCCACGGACCGCACGCTGACCGCTGCCGAGGCCACCCAGGCCCGCGACGGCGCCGTCCGACGTGCCGGCGAGCGATTCGGGGCGACCCTGCGCGACTGATCCCATCGGGACCAGCACCGCCCGGGGCCGCCGCCTCCGACTCTCTCGACGACCAGTCCGACCAAAGGTGGAATCCCATGTCCGTATCCGTCGCCGTGGCGGGAGCCTCCGGCTACGCGGGCGGTGAGCTCCTGCGCGTGCTCTCCGGCCATCCCGAGTTCGACGTCAGGACGGTGACGGCGTTCTCGAACGCCGGACAGCCGCTCATCGCGACGCAGCCGCACCTCCGCTCGCTGTCGCACCTGACCCTGGTCGAGACGACGGCGGAGAACCTGCGCGGGCACGACGTGGTGTTCCTGGCGCTTCCGCACGGTCAGTCCGGGGCGATCACCGCCGAGCTGGGCGACGACGCCCTCGTCGTGGACTGCGGCGCGGATCACCGCCTGACCGACCCGGCCGCCTGGGAAGCGTTCTACGGCGGCGACTACCACGGCGCCTGGACCTACGGCCTCCCGGAGCTGCTGCACGCGGCCCCGACGCCGGGCTCGGCGGACGAGTGGCGCGACGTCGACGACATCCAGGCGCTGGGTCGCCAGCGGTCCGCGCTCGTCGGCACGAAGCGGATCGCGGTCCCCGGCTGCAACGTGACCGCGGTGACGCTCGGCATCCAGCCGGGCATCCAGGCCGGGCTCGTCGAGTCGGACGACATCGTCGCCGTGCTGAGCGTCGGCCCGAGCGGTGCCGGCAAGAAGCTCGCGACGACCTACCTCGCGTCCGAGATCATGGGTTCCGCCAGCGCCTACGCGGTCGGCGGGAAGCACCGGCACATCCCGGAGATCCAGCAGAACCTCGAGGTCGCCGGCGCGTCGGACGTGACCATCTCGTTCACGCCCGTCCTCGTTCCGATGTCACGGGGCATCCTCGCGACGACCACCGCGAAGCTCGCCCCCGGGGTGAGCGCCCGCGACGTCCGACTGGCGTGGGAGCAGGCCTACGCCGACGAGCCCTTCGTGCACCTCCTGCCCGAGGGGGAGTTCCCCCGGGTCGCCGACACGATCGGGGCGAACACGGCCCTGGTCGGGATCGCAGTGGACGAGGCCGCAGGCCGGGTCGTCGCGGTCAGCGCCCTCGACAACCTGGCGAAGGGCACCGCGGGTGCCGCCGTCCAGTCGACGAACATCGCCCTGGGCTTCCCGGAGACCCTCGGCCTCAGCGTGGACGGAGTCGCACCGTGACCGACGTGACCGACAGCACCCAGACCGAGCCGCGCCTCCAGGGCGTCACCGCGGCAGCGGGCTTCCGCGCGGCCGGCGTGACCGCAGGACTGAAGCCGAGCGGCAAGCCCGACGTGGCCCTCGTCGTCAACGACGGCCCCCGGGCGGCGGTCGCCGCCGTCTTCACGAGCAACCGCGCGCAGGCGCACCCCGTCATCTGGTCGCGTCAGGTGGTCGGTGACGGTGTCGCGCGTGCGGTCGTCCTCAACTCAGGAGGCGCGAACTGCTTCACGGGTCCGTTCGGCTTCCAGACCACCCACCTCACGGCGGAAGCCGTCGGCGATGCGCTCGGCATCGGTGCCGGTGACGTCGTGGTGTGCTCGACCGGGCTGATCGGCGTCGGCGGTCAGGCGTTCCGGGACACCGTCCTCAAGGGTGTCGACCTCGCGAGCGCCGCCCTCACCGCCGACGGTGGTCCCGATGCCGCCACGGCGATCATGACGACCGACACGAAGCCGAAGCAGTCCGTCGTCACCGAGGACGGCTGGACCGTCGGCGGTATGGCGAAGGGGGCGGGCATGCTCGCTCCGGGCCTCGCGACGATGCTCGTGGTCATCACCACGGACGCGGTCCTCGGATCGGACGAGCTCGACCAGGCGCTCCGGGCGGCCACCCGGGTGACCTTCGACCGCGTCGACTCCGACGGCTGCATGTCCACCAACGACACGGTCGTGCTGCTCTCCTCCGGGGCGAGCGGTGTCACGCCCGAGGTCGGCGACTTCCAGGAAGCGCTGACGGCCGTCTGCGCCGATCTCGCGCGGCAGCTGCAGCAGGATGCCGAGGGCGCGAGCCACGACATCGCGATCGAGGTCGTGAACGCCGCGAGCGAGGACGACGCGGTCACGGTCGGTCGGAGCGTCGCGCGCAACAACCTGTTCAAGGCCGCTGTGTTCGGCAACGACCCGAACTGGGGAAGGGTCCTCGCGGCGATCGGCACGACCGACGCCGAGTTCGACCCGTACGCCGTGGACGTCACGATGAACGGCGTGCGCGTCTGCCACGCCGGCGCACCGGACCAGCCGAGCGACAGCGTCGACCTGACCCCTCGGGACACCCACGTGCTCATCGACCTCGGGGTCGGACCGTACGCGGCGACGATCCTCACCAACGACCTCACGCACGACTACGTGCACGAGAACAGCGCGTACTCCAGCTGATGGCCGACGACAGCGTCCTCTCGAAGGAAGAAGAGCACGAGCTCGCGACCGTCAAGGCCGCGACGCTCATCGAGTCCCTGCCGTGGCTGAAGCGGTTCTCGGGCAAGATCGTCGTCGTCAAGTTCGGTGGCAACGCCATGGTGAACGACGACCTCAAGCGCGCGTTCGCCGAGGACATGGTCTACCTGCGCTACGCCGGACTCCACCCGGTCGTCGTGCACGGGGGCGGCCCGCAGATCTCGGCGGCGCTCAAGGAGCAGGGCATCGAGTCCGAGTTCCGCGGCGGCTACCGCGTCACCACGACCGAGGCGATCTCGGTCGTCCGCGACGTCCTGGCGGGCGAGGTCAACCGCGAGATCGTCGACCTGATGAACGAGCACGGCGAGGGCCTGGCCGTCGGCGTGTTCGGCGACGGCGGTTCGCTGTTCACCGGCGAGAAGAAGGGCGTCGTCGTCGACGGGGAGTACTTCGACCTCGGACACGTCGGCGACATCACCCACGTGGACCCGTCCGGGGTCCTCGCCGCGATCGAGGCCGGGCGCATCCCGGTGGTCTCGAGCATCGCCATCGACGACGCCCACCCGGACCAGGCGCTCAACGTGAACGCGGACGCCGCGGCCGGGGCACTCGCGATCGCGCTCAAGGCGTCGAAGCTCATGATGCTGACGGACGTGCCCGGGCTGTACCGCAACTGGCCGGACCGCGACTCGATCGTCGACCTCATCGCGGTCGAGGAGCTCCGCGAGCTGCTCCCGTCGCTCGAGTCGGGGATGATCCCGAAGATGACGGCGTGCCTCGACGCGGTGGTCGGCGGGGTCGGCGGCGCGACGATCATCGACGGCCGGATCCCGCACTCGATCCTCCTCGAGGTCTTCACGCTCCGGGGGGCGGGCACCGAGGTGATCCCGGACCCGAGCCGTCGCACCGAGAACCAGATGACCCACGCGGAGATCGGCCGACGCGTCGCAGCGCCGAGCACTCCCGCGGGGAAGCACGAATACGACACGACCGGAAAGGGACACGAGCAGTGAGCACCGAGACGCAGACCGAGAGCTGGAACGACCGGTTCGGGGCGTCGCTCATGCGATCCCTGACACCGCCGAAGATCATGCTCGAGCGCGGCCAGGGCTGCCGCGTCTGGGACGTCGAGGGCAAGGAGTACCTCGACTTCCTCGCCGGCATCGCGGTGAACTCCCTCGGGCACGCGCACCCCGCGCTGGTCGAGGCGATCACGGACCAGGCCGCGAAGCTCGTGCACGTCTCGAACTACTTCGCGACGCCGCCGCAGCTCGAGCTCGCCGAGCGCCTCAAGCGCATCACGGGTGCGGGCGAGGCCGGTCGCGTGTACTTCGGCAACTCCGGCGCCGAGGCGAACGAGGCCGCGTTCAAGCTCGCGCGCCTGAACAAGGGCGCCGACGGCCGGAGGACCCGCATCCTCGCCCTGAAGCAGGGCTTCCACGGCCGCACGATGGGCGCGCTCGCGCTCACCGGCAAGCCCGCACTGCAGCAGGACTTCCTGCCGATGGTGCCGGGTGTCGAGCACATCGACTCGACGGTCGCCGCGCTCGAGGAGTCGATCGACGACACCGTCGCCGCACTGGTCATCGAGCCGATCAAGGGCGAGGCGGGCGTGGTCGACCTGCCCGAGGGCTTCCTGCAGGCCGCTCGTCGCCTGACCGAGGAGCACGGCGCGCTGCTGATCCTCGACGAGATCCAGACCGGCGTGGGACGGACCGGCAACTGGTTCGCGTTCCAGGGTCACGGCTTCGAGCCCGACGCGGTCACGGTGGCGAAGGGCATCGCCGGCGGGTTCCCGATCGGCGCGCTCGTGACGTTCGGCTGGGCGTCCGACCTGTTCTCGGCGGGCCAGCACGGCTCGACCTTCGGCGGCAACCCGCTCGGCACGCGCGTCGCGAACGCGGTGCTCGCCGAGATCGAGCGCGCCGACCTGGTCGCCGGTGCGGTCACGAAGGGGGAGCGGATCCGAGCGGGCATCGCGAGCATCGCCTCGCCCCTCGTGGAAGAGGTCCGCGGAACCGGTCTGCTCATCGGTGTCGGCCTGACCGCCCCCGTCGCGGCCGCCGTCAACGCCGCCGCGCTCGAACGCGGTCTCATCATCAACGCCCCGAACGAGTCGAGTCTGCGCATCGCGCCGCCGCTCGTCGTGTCCGACGCCGAGATCGACGAGTTCGTGTCGATCCTCGCCCAGAGCCTTGCGGCCGTCGCCGCCGCAGAGGAGACCTCCGCATGACCCGCCACTTCCTCCGGGACGACGATCTCAGCCAGGCCGAGCAGTCCGCGATCCTCGACCTCGCCGAGCAGATGAAGGCCGACCGCTGGGGCTCGAAGCCCCTCGCGGGTCCGCAGAGCGTCGCGGTGATCTTCGACAAGTCGTCGACTCGTACCCGGGTGTCCTTCCACGTCGGCATCTCCGACCTCGGCGGCAGCCCGCTCATCATCTCGACGGCGAACAGCCAGCTCGGCGGCAAGGAGACCCCGTCGGACACCGCCCGCGTGCTCGAGCGCATGGTGTCCGCGATCGTCTGGCGCACGTACGGGCAGGCCGGCCTCGAGGAGATGGCGGCGAACACCAGCGTCCCCGTGGTGAACGCCCTGTCGGACGACTTCCACCCGTGCCAACTCCTCGCCGACCTCCTGACCATCCGTGAGCACCGGGGGACCCTCGCGGGCCAGACCGTGGCGTTCATCGGCGACGGGGCGAGCAACATGGCGCAGTCCTACCTGCTGGCCGGCGCCACCGCGGGCATGCACGTCCGGGTCGCGGCGCCGGCCGAGTTCTCCCCGGCGGCAGAAGTCGTCGCGGACGGCGAACGCCGCGCGGCGGAGACCGGCGGCTCGGTCCTCGTCGTGACCGACCCGGTCGCGGCCGTCGCCGGGGCGGACGTCGTCGTGACCGACACCTGGGTGTCCATGGGCAAGGAGGACGAGAAGCAGGCCCGACTCGACACCTTCAACGGGTACCGCGTCGACGACGCCCTCATGGCGCACGCCGCCGACGACGCGGTCTTCATGCACTGCCTTCCGGCGGACCGGGGCTACGAGGTCACCGCCGAGGTCATCGACGGCCCGCGGAGCATCATCTGGGACGAGGCGGAGAACCGTCTGCACGCCCAGAAGGCGCTCCTCGCCTGGCTCCTGGCAGCGAACGCGACCACCGCGAACGCGACCACCGCGAACGCGACCACCGCGAACGCGAGCACCGCGACCACCGCGACCGCGACCACCGCGACCGCGACGGCCTGACCGAGGGAGACCCACGTGGCAGACCGCGTCGTCCTCGCGTACTCCGGCGGCCTCGACACCTCCGTCGGGATCGGCTGGCTGCGTGACGCCACGGGCAAGGACGTCGTCGCGCTCGCGGTCGACGTCGGTCAGGACGGCGAGGACCTGGACGCGGTGCGCCAGCGCGCGCTCGACTGCGGCGCGGTCGAGTCGATCGTCGTCGACGCGAAGGACGAGTTCGCCGACGACTACCTCGTGCCGGCGCTCAAGGCGAACGCGCTGTACCAGAAGCGCTACCCGCTGGTGTCCGCGCTGAGCCGTCCGCTGATCGCGAAGCACCTCGCCCTCACCGCGAGGCAGCTCGGCGCGGACAGCGTGGCGCACGGCTGCACCGGCAAGGGCAACGACCAGGTCCGGTTCGAGGCCGCCGTCGCCGCGATCGCCCCGGACCTGACGAGCGTCGCGCCCGTCCGTGACCTCGCGCTCACCCGCGACGAGGCGATCGCCTACGCCCAGCAGCACGACCTGCCGATCGAGCAGTCCGAGCGATCGCCGTACTCGATCGACCAGAACGTGTGGGGCCGAGCGGTGGAGACCGGCTTCCTCGAGGACCCGTGGAACGCCCCGACCGAGGACCTCTACGCGTACACGCAGGACCCGACCGTCCCACGCGAGCCGGACGAGGTGACGATCACCTTCGAGCAGGGTGTCCCGGTCGCCATCGACGGACAGCGGTTCAGTGTGCTGCGCGTCGTGCAGGAACTGAACGCCCTCGCCGGGAAGCACGGGGTCGGCCGGATCGACGTCGTCGAGGACCGGCTCGTCGGCATCAAGTCGCGCGAGGTGTACGAGGCCCCGGCCGCGATCGCCCTCATCGCCGCGCACGAGGAGCTCGAGAGCCTCACGCTCGAACGCGACGTGCGCCGCTACAAGCGGAACGTCGAGTCGGAGTGGGCCGACCTGGTCTACGACGGCCTGTGGTTCGGGGGGTTGAAGCGCAGCCTCGACGCCTTCGTCGACCACACCCAGCTGCACGTCTCGGGTGACGTCCGGCTGCGGCTCCACGGCGGTCGCGCGGTCGTGACGGGTCGTCGGTCGAGCCAGAGCCTCTACGACTTCGACCTCGCGACGTACGACAGCGGTGACACGTTCGACCAGTCCCAGGCGAAGGGCTTCATCGACATCTGGTCGCTGCCGAGCAGGATCTCCGCCCGACGCGACCAGGCGAACTGACCGAGCACCGAGCACCGAGCACCGAGCACCACGACCGAACGACGAGAGAACAGACGTGACCGACGCGAACCAGCCCGCAGCCAAGACCGACGCCACCAACACGGGCGCCCTCTGGGGCGGCCGCTTCGCGGACGGCCCGAGCGCCGAGCTCGCCGCCCTCTCCCGGTCGACGCAGTTCGACTGGCAGCTCGCCCCCTACGACATCGCCGGCTCGCGCGCTCACGCGCGAGCGCTCCACACCGCCGGGTACCTGACCGCCGACGAGCTGGACCGGATGCTCGCCGGCCTCGATCGTCTGCTCGAACAGCACACGTCCGGCGAACTGCAGCCAGCGGACGGCGACGAGGACGTCCACGGAGCCCTCGAGCGGCTGCTCATCGCAGACCTCGGTCCCGAGCTCGGCGGCAAGCTCCGCGCCGGCCGGAGCCGCAACGACCAGATCGCGACGCTCGGCCGCATGCACATGCTCGACCACGGGCGTCGCATCGGGCACCTCGTGATCGACCTCGTCGACGCGATCTCCCAGCAGGCGAACGAGCACCCGGGCGCCATCATGCCGGGCCGCACGCACCTGCAGCACGCGCAGCCGGTCCTCCTCGCGCACCACCTCCTGGCGCACGCGTGGCCGCTCGTCCGCGACCTCGAACGCCTCCGTGACTGGGCGGGTCGTGCCAGCGTCAGCCCGTACGGTGCCGGGGCGCTGGCCGGCAGCTCGCTCGGCCTCGACCCGTCGGCGATCGCGCGGGAGCTCGGGTTCGACCGTCCGGCGGACAACTCGATCGACGCGACGGCCGCGCGTGACGTCGTGGCGGAGTTCGCGTTCGTCCTCGCGCAGATCGGCATCGACGTGTCCCGCCTGGCGGAGGAGATCATCCTCTGGAACACGAAGGAGTTCGGTTTCGTCCGTCTCCACGACGCGTTCTCGACCGGGTCGAGCATCATGCCGCAGAAGAAGAACCCGGACATCGCCGAGCTCGCGCGCGGCAAGTCCGGCCGGCTGATCGGCAACCTGACGGGGCTGCTCGCGACGCTCAAGGGCCTCCCGCTGGCGTACAACCGCGACCTCCAGGAGGACAAGGAACCGGTGTTCGACTCCGTCGCCCAGCTCGAGGTCCTGCTCCCGGCGTTCACCGGCATGGTCGCGACGCTGTCGTTCGACACCGACCGGATGGCCGAGCTGGCGCCGCAGGGCTTCTCACTCGCCACGGACGTCGCGGAGTGGCTGGTCAGGCAGGGCGTCCCGTTCCGGGACGCGCACGAGATCTCCGGCGCGCTCGTCCGGCACTGCGAGGAGCGCGGGATCGAGCTCGACGAGCCGACGGACGACGACTACCGGACGGTCTCCGAGCACCTCACGCCCGAGGTCCGCGACGTCCTCACGATCGAGGGCAGCGTCGCGTCGCGCGCCGGCGTCGGTGGCACGGCACCGGACCGAGTCGCCGAGCAGCTCTCGTCGCTCACGCGCCGCGTCCACGACCTCGCCGAGGGCGCTCCGTTCACGCGATGACCAACCCGACGCTCGCGCTCCTCTCCGAGTCGGCGCCGGTCTCGGCCCCAGCGCTCCTCGGAGCGACGATCGCGGGCAAGGGCGTGACCCTGCTCGTCACCGAGGTCGAGGCGTACTTCGGGCCCACCGACCCCGGATCGCACGGGCATCGTGGTCCGACCCCGCGCAACCGGCATCTGTTCGGGCCGCCGGGCACGCTCTACGCGTACCGCTCGTACGGCATCCACACGTGCGTCAACGTGGTGAGCGGGCCGGCCGGGACCTCCTCGGGTTCCCTGCTCCGGGGCGCCCGGGTGGTCGACGGCATCGAGACGGCCCGCGGACGACGCGGTCCCTCCGTCTCGGACGTCGCATTGGCGCGCGGGCCCGGCAACCTCGGCGGCGCCCTCGGTGCCGTCCTCGGCGAGGACGACGGCACGGGGCTCCTCGACGGTTCCGGCCCGTACGTGCTCACGCTGGCTCCCGGCCTGGAGGCGCGGCTCGCCTCCGCCGGACCGGCCCGCGTCATCGAGGAGCTCCTGTCCGAGACTGTGCCCGGCCCGACCGGGACCGGTCCGGTCCCACGGATCTCGCGGGGGCCGAGGACCGGCGTCGGCGGCATCGCCGGCGGCGCCAGCTTCCCCTGGCGTTTCTGGCTCACGGGCGACCCCACGGTGTCGACGTACCGACGCCACAAGGGCGCCCTCGACTGACCGTCTCGACCCGCGCCTCCCGCCCCGCCCCGCGCCGCTACGATGGCTGGGTGTCCAGTGAATCCGCTCACGATGTCCTGACGCGCCAGCAGAACGACCCGACCTTCGCCTCGGTCTGGGACGAACTGCGCTGGCGCGATCTGGTGCACGTCTCCACCGACGAGACGGCACTCAAGGAGGCCCTCGCCGGCGAGCCGATCACGTACTACTGCGGCTTCGACCCGACTGCCGCGTCACTGCACTGCGGCAACCTGCTGCAGCTGCTGACGATGCGCCGGATCCAGCTCGCGGGGCACCGGCCGCTGGCGTTGGTCGGCGGCTCGACCGGACTGATCGGCGATCCGCGTCCGACGGCCGAGCGCACGCTGAACACCCGCGAGACCGTCGCTGACTGGGTGACCCGCCTGCAGGGGCAGGTGTCGCGGTTCCTCAGCCCGGACGGCGACAACGGCGTCCGGCTGGTGAACAACCTCGACTGGACGGCGCCGCTGTCGGCGATCGACTTCCTGCGTGACATCGGGAAGTACTTCCGGGTGAACTCGATGCTCAAGAAGGACGCGGTCGCTGCGCGGCTGAACTCCGACGCGGGGATCAGCTACACCGAGTTCAGCTACCAGATCCTCCAGGGGCTGGACTACCGCGAGCTGTTCCTGCAGTACGGGTGCACGCTGCAGACCGGCGGTTCGGACCAGTGGGGCAACCTGACCTCGGGGACGGAGCTCATCCGGCGGACCGAGGGCAAGGCGGTGCACGCGCTCGGGACGCCCCTCATCACGAACTCCGACGGCACGAAGTTCGGCAAGAGCGAGGGCAACGCGATCTGGCTCGACCCGGAGATGACGTCGCCGTACGCGTTCTACCAGTTCTGGCTCAACACGGCGGACGCCGACGTGATCCCCCGGTTGCGGCAGTTCACGTTCCTGTCGCGTGCCGAGATCGAGCGCCTCGAGCAGGCCGTGGCCGACGAACCGTTCCGGCGAGAGGCGCAACGGACGCTGGCGTTCGAGGTGACCGCGGTCGTGCACGGGGTCGAGGCGACGCAGGCGGCGATCGACGCCTCCGCGGCGCTGTTCGGCAACGGTGACCTCGGGGCGCTCGACACCGAAACGCTGCGGTCGGCGATCGCCGAACTCCCGGGTTCCGTCGCGCTCCCCGGGGATGCCGATGTCGCCCGGGCGCTCGTCGATACCGAGCTCGTGAAATCCCTCGGCGAGGCCCGGCGGGCGATCGACCAGGGCGGCGTGTACGTGAACAACGCTCGCGCCGAGGACCCGGCGGCACCGCTGTCGGACCTCGCGCTGCCCGGGGGAGTGCTCGTGCTCCGTCGTGGCAAGAAGACCCTCGCCGGCGTGACGCTCTCCTGATCGTCGCCGGCCCGTCGATGCCCGGTTCCCGTGGTGGGAGCCGGGCATCGCTGCGTTCGGGCGGCACGTGTTGCAGAACGCGACACGCCCGGGATGTGGGGGGAGTTGGCGCTCCGGCCCAGTGCTGCGTAAAGTTCTTACTCGTCACCCCAAAGGTGCGGCGGAGCGGCTGGAGCGAGAGCCCAGAGCCTGCCGGCCCTCAAGCGGGACCATCCTCCACTGAAGTTCAGAACTGGCCTTGCGCCGGATCGCTTCGACGCCTAGGATGACTACTCCACCGGTTCTCTCCCTCGGGATGAGCCACTCGACCTCCGGGTCGGACGCAGGTCGCTCGACCTGGCCGGTGACACCAAGAACGAATGCCTCTCTGGCGAAGCTCGTGTGACGAGTGGAGTGGGGAGTGCGTCTGGTCCTTGAGAACTCAACAGCGTGCACATTGTCAATGCCAATTTATTGACCCCGTGCGTGATCAGCTTCGGCTGTGATCGTCGGAGACAATTCCTTTTGGATTGAAGATTGTCCAGTGGACAGT
>NZ_JABMCE010000068.1 GCF_013359865.1 Curtobacterium pusillum | reverse complement strand
GGCGGGACGCCCGGCGGACCGGGCGGGACGCCCGGCGGACCGGGCTGGGACGCCCGGCGGACCGGGCGGGACGGGCGCGGGCTCAGCGGCGGTCGGCGGCTGCGATGAACGACGCGAGCGTGGCGGCGGGGTCGTCGCCCGTGACGAGCGCCTCCCCCACCAGGACGACGTCGGCCCCCGCGGAGCGGTAGTGCGCGACGTCGGCAGGGCCGGCGACAGCGGACTCGGCGACACGGACGACCCCGTCGGGGATGCGATCGGCGAGGGACCCGAACAGGTCGCGGTCGAGCGAGAAGTCGGTCAGGTCGCGGGCGTTCACGCCGAGGATCCGCGCTCCGGCGTCGAGGCCGCGCGAGACCTCGTCCCCGGAGTGCGCCTCGACCAGGACCCGCATGCCGAGTTCTTCGGCCAGGGTGTGGAGTGCGACCAGCTGGTGCTGCTCGAGCGCCGCCACGATGAGGAGCACGACGTCGGCACCCGCCGCCCGCGCCTCGATCACCTGGTACGGGTCGGCGATGAAGTCCTTGCGCAGGACGGGCACCCCGACACGGGCCTTGACGGCTTCGAGGTCGGCGAGACTGCCGAGGAACTTCCGCCCCTCGGTGAGCACGCTGATCGTCGACGCACCGCCGCGCTCGTAGTCGGCCGCGAGGGACGCGGGGTCCTCGATCGACGCCATGGAACCGCGGGAGGGGCTGGCGCGCTTGACCTCGGCGAGGATCTTCACCCGGTCGCCGGGCGCCAGGAACGCGAGGGCGTCGAGCGGGGACGCCACCCGGTCCAGGTCGCGTTCGACGTCCGAGTAGGGACGGTCGACGCGACGGGCCGCGGCGTCCTCGAGCGCGCCCGCGACGAGGGTCTCGAGCACGTTCGGCATGCCGGACCTACTCGGAGTGGTGCTTGGGGACGAACTTCGGGCCGTTCACGCCGTAGCCCGCCTTCGCCATGACGGCACCGACGATGAGGCCGACGAGCACGACACCGGCGGAGACCCAGACGCCCCACGGCTGGTCGAACCAGAAGAACAGCGTGCCGGCCGCGAATCCGATCAGCATGATCACGACGGCGGTCCAGGCTGCCGGCGAGTGGCCTTCGCCGAGTTCTGCGGGCTCAGTGTTGCTCACGGTGCTCCTCGTTCTGCTCCGGCGCCGTCGTTCGACCGGCGCCCGTTCGATCCTACCGTGTCGTCCACGGCTGCCCCCGCGGCAACGCCGCGCGCGGCGCCCTCGCCCGCGCGGTCGTCGGCGCGGTCGCCCGCGCGGTCGTCTGCGCGGTCGTCCGCTCCGCCGTCCCCGGTCGGACCGGGCTCGTCGACGACGGTCGGGTCGACGCCCGCGCTGAGGTCGTCCCAGTCCACCACCGCGTCCCGCTCGACGGGGGCGACGGCACGGGCCTGCGCGGCAGCGCCGGCCGTCTGTGCGCCGTACTTCCGGCTGGGCCCCGGCCAGGCGCGCTGCACGAACAGCACGACCACTCCGAGCAGCACGGCGAGCACCCCGCCCGCGATGCCGACGGCCGGCCAGGCGGAGACGTCCACGCTCGACACGACACGGCGGACGGCGGTGAGGTCGCTCACGCCGGCGACCTCGCCCACGGCACCCTTCGCGGCGGCGACCGGGTCGGCCAGAGCGGTGATGCCGGACACCACGACGCCGAGGCCGAGCAGGATCTCCACGCCGGCGAGCACGATGCGCACCACCCGTCCCGCGATGGTCATCGCGAGGAAGAGCGCGAGGCTCGCGATCGCCAGGGCGGTGTACTGCGGCACCGCTGTCGCACCGTCGGCGTCCACCTTCGCGGTGACCGCGGCGCCCGCCTGCAGGCGGACGGTGAACCAGGTCTGCGTCCACGACAGCATGATGATGCCCGCGACGGCGAGTCCGGCGACGACGACGAGCGGTCGGGAACGTCGGAGCATCACGAGCGGACCTCGCGCATCCGGTTCGCCGTCGCCACGGCACGCAGGGGTGCTGCTGCCTTGTTCACGGCCTCGACGTGCTCGGTCTCCGGGTCGGAGTCGGCCACGAGTCCGGCGCCCGCCTGCACCCGCGCGATGCCGTCCTTGATGAGGGCGGTGCGGATCGCGATCGCGAGGTCGGCGTCCCCGGCGAAGTCGAAGTAGCCGACGACGCCCGCGTAGGCGCCGCGCTTGGCGGGTTCGAGCTCGTCGATGATCTCCAGCGCGCGCGGCTTCGGCGCTCCGGAGAGCGTGCCCGCCGGGAACGTCGCCCGGAACACGTCGATCGCGGACGACCCCGGACGCACGGCGCCCTCGACGCTCGACACGAGGTGCATGATGTGGCTGAACCGCTCGACCGTCATGAACTCGGTCACGGCGACGGTGCCCGGCTCGCACACCTTCTGCAGGTCGTTGCGCGCGAGGTCGACGAGCATGAGGTGCTCGGCGCGCTCCTTCGGGTCCTCCAGGAGGTCCTCGCCGAAGCGGACGTCCTCCTCCGGCGTCGCCCCGCGCGGACGGGAGCCGGCGATCGGGTGCGTGATGGCGCGGCCGGCCTGCACCTTCACGAGGGCCTCCGGCGATGCACCGACGATCCAGAAGCGCTCGTCGGCGGTGTCCGCCAACGACAGGAAGTACATGTACGGGCTCGGGTTGAGCGTCCGCAGCACCCGGTAGACGTCGAGCGGGTCGGCCGTGACCTCGTGGTCGAACCGCTGCGAGATGACGACCTGGAACACGTCGCCGTCGCGGATGAAGTCCTTCGAGCGCTCGACCGCGGCCTGGTACTCGTCCGGGGTGGATCGGTGCGTCGGGGTCGGCTCGGCGATGTCGAACGCCTCCGCCACGGTCGCGATGCTGGGCGCCACGAGGTCGCCCTGCATGCGGTCCAGGCGGGCCTGCGCGTCCGTCCAGAGCGTGTCGGTGTCGTCCGTGCCGTCGTTCAGCACGCTCGCGACGAGGAGCACGAGCCCGGTGCGGTGGTCGAGGGCGGCGAGCTCGGAGACGAACGCGAGCGCCTGCCCGGGCACGTCGAAGTCCGCGGGCGGCACGTTCGGGAGGTGTTCGAGCTGCCGGACTGCCTCCCAGCCGATGAAGCCGACGGTGCCCCCGACGAGCGGCGGCGTGCCCGGGATCCGCGGGGTCGCCCAACGCTCGTGCAGCCGCGCGAGCACCTCGAGCGGTTCGCCGTCGAGCGAGTCCACGGCGCGCGAGGCGGGGATGCCGGTGTCGATCCACGCGGCACGGTCGCCGTCCTGCGTGAGCACGCCGAAGCTGCGGACCCCGACGAACGACCAGCGCGACCACAGGCCGCCCTGTCCGGCGGACTCGAGCAGGAACGTGCCGGGCCGGCCGTCCGCGAGCTTGCGGTAGACGCCCACCGGCGTCTCGCTGTCCGCGTAGAGCGCCCGCACCACCGGGACGACGCGGTGGTCGTCCAGCAGGGCCTCGAACTCCGGCCTGGAGGTCGTGTGCGGCTTGTCGGAGAGCGTCGCGGTGCTCATCGGGTCGTCTCCACTGCCGGGTCGGTCGGCGCGGACGCCGTCACGGGCTCGAGGGGGTCGACGTCGAAGCACCGGTGGGCACCCGTGTGGCAGGCCGCCCCGACCTGCTCGACCGTGACGAGGAGCGTGTCCGCGTCGCAGTCGAACGCCGCACCGCGCACGTACTGCGCGTGGCCGGAGGTGTCGCCCTTGCGCCAGTACTCGTTCCGCGAGCGGGACCAGAAGGTCACGCGTCCCTCGGTGAGGGTGCGGCGGAGGGCTTCCCGGTCCATGTAGCCGAGCATGAGGACGTCCTTCGACGATTCCTCCTGCACGATGGCGGGGAGCAGCCCGTCCGCACCGAACCGCGCGCGGTCGAGGACCGCGTCCGTGCTGGTGCTGGTGCTGTCGGTCATGAGGCCTCTAGCGTACGGCGTGGCCGGCCGCACGCAGCGCGGTCTTGACGTCGCCGACGGTCATCTCGCGGCGGTGGAAGACGCTCGCGGCGAGGACCGCGTCCGCTCCCGCCTCGACGGCGGGGGCGAAGTGCTCGACCCGACCCGCGCCTCCCGAAGCGATGACCGGCACCGAGGAGACCGCACGGACCGCGGCCACGAGCTCGAGGTCGAACCCGTTCTTCGTGCCGTCGGCGTCGATGGAGTTGACGAGCAGCTCCCCCGCGCCGCGCTCGACGGCCTCGTGCGCCCAGGCGATCGCGTCGAGGTCGGACTCGGTCCGGCCGCCGTGCGTCGTGACCACGAACCCGGACGGCATCCGCTCGGACCGCTTGACGTCGAGCGACAGCACGACGGCCTGCGCCCCGAAGCGGTCCGCGATCTCGCCGACCAGCTCGGGCCGGGCGATCGCCGCGCTGTTCACGCCGATCTTGTCGGCGCCGCACTGCTGCAGGCGCGAGACGTCGTCGACGCTCCGCACACCGCCGCCGACCGTGAGGGGGATGAAGACCTGCTCGGCCGTGCGGGTCACCGTGTCGTACATCGTCGCCCGGTTCTCGACCGTGGCGCCGACGTCGAGGAACGTCAGCTCGTCCGCGCCCTGCTCGTAGTAGCGGGCCGCGAGCTCCACCGGGTCACCGGCGTCCTGCAGGTCGAGGAAGTTCACGCCCTTGACGACGCGGCCACCCTTGACGTCGAGGCACGGGATCACCCGCACGGACACGCCGGTCACAGTCGTGCGGCGTGGATCGGGCTGACGAGGATGGCGCGGGCACCGAGGTCGTACAGCGCGTCCATGATGAGGTTCGCGTCCTCGCGCGGGATCATCACGCGGACCGCCGACCAGTCGCGACCGTGCAGCGGCGACACCGTGGGCGACTCGATGCCCGAGGCGACCGCGGTGGCCTGCTCGAGCAGGGCGGTCGGGATGTCGTAGTCGAGCATGACGTAACCGCGGGCGACGAGCACGCCCTGCAGCCGGCGACGGAGGACGTCGATGCCCGGGATGGTCTCGTCGGTGGTGATGAGCAGCGCCGTCGACTCGAGGATGACCGGACCGAAGATCTCGAGCCCGGCTGCACGGAGCGTGCTGCCCGTCGAGACCACGTCGGCCACGGCGTCCGCGACACCGAGACGAACCGCGCTCTCGACGGCCCCGTCGAGCTTGACCAGCGTCGCGGTCACGCCGTGCTTGGCGAGGAAGTCCCCGACCAGCCCGGGGTAGCTCGTCGCCACCCGCACGCCGTCGAGGTCCTGCAGCGTGCTGAACCGCCCCGGCGTCCCGGCGAAGCGGAACGTGGAGTCGGCGAACCCGAGCGCATCGACCTCGTGCGCGGCGGAACCCGAGTCGAGCAGGAGGTCGCGGCCGGTGATGCCGACGTCGAGCGCACCCGAGCCGACGTAGGTCGCGATGTCGCGCGGACGGAGGAAGAAGAACTCCACCCCGTTGCGCTCGTCGAGGAGGTGGAGCGCCTTCGGGTCGCGGCGACCGGCGTACCCGGCCTCCCGCAGCATCTCGGAAGCGGTCTCGGAGAGGGAGCCCTTGTTGGGCACGGCGATGCGGAGCATCAGGGGTTCTGCTTTCTGGTGGGGTCGGTGACGGTCCGTCGGGAGCGCGCGGGGCGCGACCTACAGATGTCGCCAGATGTCCGCCGGGGACAGCCCCTTCGCGACCATGAGCACCTGCAGGTGGTAGATCAACTGCGAGATCTCCTCCGACGTGCGCTCGTCACCCTCGTACTCGGCCGCCATCCAGACCTCGGCTGCCTCTTCCACGATCTTCTTGCCGATCTGGTGCACGCCGGCGTCCAGTTCGGCGACGGTGCCGGAGCCCTCGGGGCGCGTGCGCGCCTTCTCGGTGAGCTCCTGGAACAGGTCGTCGAACGTCTTCACGCCGACCAGGCTACCGTCCTCGGGCGTCGCCCCCGACGTACCGTCCGGACGGGAGGCGCGGCTCGCCCCGGCCGCACCCGTCGCGTCGGACGCGTCCACCGTCACGAGCGCGCGACTGCGGCTGCGGCTTCGCGGAGGTCCGCGATCCGTGCCGCCGGCTCGCCGCCGTACACCGCCGAGCCGGCCACGAGGGTGTCCGCACCGCTCCGCACGGCTTCGGGCACGGTGTCGACCGCGATGCCGCCGTCGACCTCGAGCCAGACGTCGAGGCCCGAGGCGTCGACGGCCGCGCGGGCGTCGGCGAGCTTCGGCATCACGGACGGCATGAACGACTGCCCGCCGAACCCGGGCTCGACGGTCATGAGCAGGATCATGTCGTAGGCGTCGAGGTGGTGCAGCACCTGCGTGATCGGCGTGCCGGGCTTCACGGCCACGGCCGCACGCGCGCCGTTCGACCGGATCGCCGCGGCGGTCGCCACCGGGTCGTCCGCCGCCTCGAAGTGGAAGGTCACGCTCGACGCGCCCGTCTCGGCGTACTTCGGCGCCTCGGTGTCGGCGTCGGTGATCATGAGGTGGACGTCGAGCGGCACCGGGGACACCTCCTGCAGGCGCTGCACGATCGGCAGGCCCAGGGTGAGGTTCGGCACGAAGTGGTTGTCCATCACGTCGACGTGCACCAGGTCGGCGGTCTCGATGCGGTGGAGCTCGCGCTCGAGGTTCGCGAAGTCGGCGGACAGGATGCTCGGCGAGATGCGGATCGTCACCCCCCAACCCTACCGGCGGCGCGTCAGGCGGCGCGGCGGAACAGCGCGATGAACATCGCGTCCGTGCCGATCCGGTGCGGCCACAGCTGCACCGTCTTGCCGTCCGCGACGCGGGGGTCCCGCGCCGCGACCCCCCGCACCACCGAGGCCGTGTCGACCTGCTCGAGCACGTCCCCGTGGCGCGCCATGAACGCATCCACCTGCCCCCGCGTCTCCGCCAGGTGCGGCGAGCACGTCACGTACGCCAGCGTCCCGCCCGGCGCGAGCACCCGCACAGCGGCGTCGAGCAGCTCGCTCTGCAGCGCGGCGAGCTCCGGGACGTCCTCAGGCTGCTTCCGCCACCGCGCCTCGGGTCGACGCCGGAGCGCCCCGAGCCCCGTGCACGGCGCGTCGAGGAGGATGCGGTCGAACGTCACGCCGGCACCGTCCCGGCCGAAGCGCCGGCCGTCGCCCTCGACGACGGTCACGCCCTCCCCGAAGTCGGCGAGGGCCTTCCGCACGAGTCCGGCACGCGCCGGCACGAGTTCGTTCGCCACGAGGGTGGCTCCGCCCTGTGCGGCCTCGGCTGCGAGCAGCGCCGCCTTGCCGCCCGGGCCGGCGCACAGGTCGAGCCAGCGCTCCCCCGGCCGGATCGCGGACGACCGGCTCAGGGCGAGGGCGGCCAGCTGCGATCCCTCGTCCTGCACACGGAGCCGTCCCGCGCTGACGCCGGGCACGCGTGCCGGATCGCCGGTGATGCCACGGATGCCGACCGGCGAGACGGGGAGGTCCGCCTCGGGGTCGGTGGGGCGGACGGGAGGCGCGGCCTCCGTGTTCTCGTGAGCTGCGGTCCCGGGGTCGGCCGGCGCCGGTTCTGCGGACGGTGCGTCCGCGTCATCGGTCACGTCGTCGGCCGTGGCGGCGTGCTCGGTCGCGGCGACGAGGTCCTCGTCGGTGGCGCGTCCGGGCAGCGCGGCGAGCTGCACGCGCGGAGCGACGTTGTCGGCCGCGAGCAGTGCGGCGAGCTCGTCACGAGACCGCTCGGCGGCGAGGGCGTCCCGGAGCGCCGCGACCACCCAGGTCGGGTGCGACCAGCGGGTGGCGAGCAGCGCGTCACCGCCACGACCCTCGGTGATCAGCGCGTCCCACTCGTCGTCGGTGCGGGCGCCGACCTTGCGCAGCACGGCGTTCACGAACCCCGTGGCGCGGTGGGCGCCGACCTCACGGGCGAGTTCGACCGTGGCCGAGACGGCCGCGTGGGTCGGGGTGCGCATCCCGAGCAGCTGGTGCGCCCCGAGCCGCATGACGTCGAGCACGTCGGACTCGATGTTGTCGATCCGGCGACCCGACGCCAGGGCGATGATCGCGTCGTACCTCCCGAGCATCCGGATCGAGCCGTAGGTCAGTTCGGTGGCGAACGCGGCGTCGCGCGCTGAGAGCCCGGCGCGGCGGATGCGCGTCGGCAGGAGGAGGTTCGCGTAGGCGTCGTCGACCTGGACGGCACGAAGGACGTCGAACGCCACCCGGCGGGCGCTGGTCTGCCGCGGACCGTGGTTCCGGCGCCGGCCGGTGTTCGTGCTGCTCATGCCAGGACCTTCCCGTCCAGTTCGCCGAGGCCCCGCGCCCACGCGGCGGCGTCCATCGGCTTCTTGCCGGCGGGCTGCACCTCGGTGAGCACGAGCGGGTCGTCGGCGGTCCCGACGAGCAGCCCACCGCCCTGGACGGCCAACGCGCCGGGGGCGAGCGACGGGGCGGGGTCCCCCGCGCCTCCCGGCACTCGGCTGCTGCGGAGCAGCTTCACGCGGGTCTCGCCGAGGTGGGCGTACGCGCCGGGCTCGGGGGTGACACCGCGGAGGCGGGCGTGCACGACGGCGGCGGGCGCGCTGAAGTCGATGCGGCCGTCCTCGATCGTGAGCTTCGGGGCGAGGGTGGGCTCACCGGACTGCTCGGTGGCGACGGCGGTGCCGGCGGCGATGCCGTCGACCACGCGGGCGACGGTGTCGGCGCCGGCCTCGGCCATGGCGGCGAGCACCTCGCCCGAGGTCGCCTCGGGGTCGATGTCGAACGGGTCGCTCGCGTACACCGGGCCCGCGTCGAGCGCTTCGACGAGCTGGAAGACCGTCGCGGCGGTGCGGGTGTCGCCGGCCATCACCGCACGCTGGACCGGTGCGGCGCCGCGGTACTGCGGCAGGTCGGAGAAGTGCAGGTTGACCCAGCCGTGGCGCGGAGCGTCGAGCGCGGCGCGACGGAGCAGGGCACCGTAGGCGACGATCACGCCGAGGTCGACGTCCAGCTCGGCGATGCGGGCGGTGACCTCGTCGTCGACGCGGGCGGCCTCGATCACCGGCAGCCCGAGTTCCTCGGCGACCTGCGCGACGGGCGTGGGCGTGAGGACGCGCTTCCGGCCCTGCGGGGTCGCCGGACGGGTGAGCACCGCGGCGATCTCGTGCTCGGACGCCGCGAGTCGGCGGAGGGTGGGGACGGCCGCAGCGGGGCTGCCGGCGACGACGAGACGCATGGGTTCGATCCTCCCATGTCCGCAGCCGCCGGAGGTGCCGGCGGCTGCGGAGACAGGTGCGGTCGGTGCGGGCCGAGCGGTCAGCCCACCACGGTGAACCCGCCCGGGGCCAGCGGGACGCTGTCGGCGCGCAGGTGCACGGAGCGGACGAGACGGCCGTCGGCGTCGAACACGGAAGCGGTGCGTCCACGGCCTCCCACGATGGTGCCGGAACGCGCGGATCCCGTGCTGTCCACGACGAGGTCGACGGGCTTCGCTCCGGTGAGTCCGAGGTGCGCCACGACCGGCTGGACGAGCACGGCATCGAGGTCGAGCGCGCCGGACGTGACCCGGGCTGTGATGCTGGTGACCCCGGCCGGGACCACCGTGGCGAGCCGGAGCGGGTGCAGGAACGTCGAGGTGGGCGCGCTCCCCTGCTCGCCGGCTCCGCCGTTCTGCGTCGTCCCGAGCCTGGTCGGTCGGCCGGGAGCCGAGGTCGTCCACGTCGTCGTCCCGGCGGCACCTGCCTGCTGCGACACCACCGGCGCCAGGACGACGGGACCGTGGCCGGCGGGCAGGGCGATGGTGACCGTCCCGCCTGCCGGGGCCTGCACCGACGCCGAGCCCGACCAGTTCGCCGAGCCGGTCCACGCCGTCGCGTTCTGGACGACGGTTGCCCCGCCACCGAGGACGCCGGACTCGGCCTCCACGGTCGTGATCCCCTGCACCGCGGACCGCCCGTCGATCGCCGTCGCCGCCGCACGGATCGCGGGATGAGCGTCGAGCGCGAGCATCGTCAGCGCCGTGTGGATGGCGGACTCGGCGCCGCAACCCCGGTTCACGGTGCCGTCGGCAGCGATGCCGTCGACGCACGCCCCGGTCGCGCGGTCGTACACCGGCACGCCGGCGGGGTTCGCGCCGAAGAACCACGACGCGGCGATCCCGGCGAGCGCTGCCTGACCGTCGTTGCCGGTGGCGTCGGCCGTGGCCGTGAAGGACTCGACGAGCGAGTCCGCCCCGTACGCGATCTGCGTCCGGTCGAACGGCGTCGGCGTCCAGCCGTTGTCCGGGCCGCCGCTGGTGAGCAGCTGCGTACCGAACTGTGCGGTGGCGCGTTCGGCGTCCTGCTCCCAGGCGGACCGGTGCAGCACGGCGCCGGCACGGGCGAGGGCTGCCGGTGCCATGCCACCCCAGGCGTTCCACGTCGACTGCGAGGTCGCGGAGGGCAGGACGGCGCCGTACGGCCAGGTGCCGGGGCCGCCGCGCTGCATGCCCGCGATGCCCTCGGTCTCGTGCTGGAGCACGGTCCGGACGCCGTGGTCGGACGGGACCGCCGCCGAGTACGCGCTCAGGCCGAGGACGGCCTCGGCGGTGGCGCTCGTCGAGTCCGCGATGAGCCACGCGGGGACCCGGGACCCGTTCACGGTGTCGTACCGCCCGTACTGCGCGAGGGAACCGCGTTCGAGCGCCCCGATCGCGAGGTGGAGCCGGTCCTGCAGGAAGCGGGCGAACCCGGGGTCGGTGTGTCGGAACGCGGGGTAGGCCTCGCCGAGCGCCCAGATCGTCCGGGCGGTCCAGAACGAGTCGGCGGAGTCGGAGGGGTTCGGGCTGTCCGGCGGCGTCGGCGTGGTGTCGAGCGTGCCGTCGGGCTGCTGCCAGAGCACGACGTTCCCGGCGTCCGGGCCGGTCGAGGTCTGCAGGTAGGTCAGGGACCGCAGGAGCTCACGCGCGATGTCGAGGCTGCTGGGCGTGCGGTCCTGCTCCCAGTCGCGGACGTACACGACCGCAGCCCTGCTGATGTCGTCCGCGTCGAAGGCTCCCTGACCCCAGTGGCCGGTCGCCGGGTCCAGCGTGCCCCCGCCGACGCGACGGTAGGTCCCGTCGGCGTCCCGGTCCGCGTAGACCCACGGGGCGCGGGCGGTCGGGTCGGACGCCTGGTCGTACGTCGTGTGACCGGGGACCCCGGACAGCAGCGGGACGTCGTCGAGCAGGAAGTCGAGGTGGTCGAGGTTCGTGAGGGTGCCGCCCGACCCGGCGGGCGCCTTCGCGGTGGTGGCCGGAGCGGTGGTGGCCGGCGCGGCGACCGCGGCGGTGGGGAGCGTCAGCACCGTGGTGGTGACGACGGCGGCCACGGCGAGCGCGGCGACGGTGGTGGTGCGATGCGGCATTGCATGCTCCTCGGTCAGGTCTTGCGGTGCGGCGGTGCTCGGCGACGCCGGCGCGGTGGTGCTCGGCGACGCCGGCGCGGTGGTGCTCGGCGACGCCGGCGCGGTGGTGCTCGGCGGTGCGCGCGCAGGCCTCCGGCGTCGGTTCAGCGCCGGACGAGCCGGGCGACGCCGATCTTGGAGTCCGCCATGCCGTAGAAGACGTGGCGGACGCCGTCGATCTCCTCGACGGCGGTGGGGAAGACGACGTTCGGCACGATGCCGGAGCGTTCGTCCTCGGTGTCGGCGGTCATGAGCGGTTCGGAGGTCCGTCGGACGACCTCCCACGGACGGTCGGCGTCGAGGATCATCGCGCCGGCGGCGTAGTTGACGTTCTGCTGCTGGGCGAGTGACCCGACGAGTTCTCCGGTGACGCCGTGGTGGAGCAGGAGCCAGCCCTCCGGTACGCGGATCGGCGCCGGCCCGGCGCCGATCTTGAGTTCCTCGAAGTCCGCTTCGGGTGCGGCGAGCACGCGGTGTCCGCGCCACTCGGCGAGCGCTCCGACGTCGGCGCGGATCCGGTCGAGGGGGACGAAGGAGATCCAGATGGACGGGCGGGTGTCGGTGACCCAGGAGGGCGGGTGGACGCCCTCCCCCGGTCGGATCTCGGAGAGGTCCCAGGCGGGGCGGTGCAGGACGGCGAGGCTGGGGGTGCCGTCGGGTGCGGTGACGGGTTCGGGCAGGAAGACGCAGTCCTTGTTGAAGTACAGGGCGAGGTCGACGTCGAGCGCGTCGTCGTAGGCGAAGCGGACGGGTCCGAGGCGCCGCCAGGTGCGGAGGTCGTCGGAGACGGCGACGGCGGTGTGGGGGCCGAGGGGGCCGTAGGCGACGTAGGTCATGACGTGCAGTCCGAGTGCGGGCACCCAGGTGGTGCGGGGGTCCTCGACGCCGGCGTTCTGAGCGCCGGTCTCCCACGTGCGTTCGGGTTCGAGGACGGTTCCCTGTCGTTCGACGCCGACGGGGACGCCGTCCTCGACGAGGACGCGGGCGATGCCGATGCGGGAGACGTTGCCGGCGGCGACGAGTCGGGGCAGCAGGTACAGCTCGCCGTCGGGGCCGCGGCCGCTGGCGGGGTTGAGGACGCCCTCGGCTTCGAGGGGTTCGTCCGGCAGGGGTTCCATGACGACGCCGATGCGTTCGAGGGCGTACGGGAAGTCGGTCATCGTGCTGCCTCTCGGTACAGGTACATCGTGCGGCTGTCGGCGGGCGCGTCCCATCCCTGCGCGAACACCCGGTCGCCGGCCTGTCCGGGCGGGGTGTCGGCGCCGGGCCAGCGGAGCAGTCCGCCCCAGGCGAGCGAGCCGCCCGCGTGCACGTCGAGCTGTCGTGCGGGTTCGTGCACGTCGTAGAGCGCCTGTCCGGCGGCGAACGCTCCGGACGGGTCGGCGTGGAAGAAGTCGAGGACGAGCCGGTCGCCGTCCACGACGGCGCAGGCGACCTCGTGCAGCTGCGGTCCGAGGGCGCTGACGTCGAGGTAGTCCTCGTGCGTGAAGGTCCAGTGCCGCATGTCGTCGGAGTGACCGACGGTGAGGCGTCCGCCACAACCCTCGGAGACGTACATGCGGTACTCGCCGTCGACGCGGACGGCTCGGCCGCGGTCGTCGCGTGGGATCACGGCGCCCTTGGCCCAGAGGTGCGAGACCTCGTACGGGACGACGATGCCGGTCTTCTGCCAGTGCTCGAGGTCGTCGGAGACGGCGAGCATGATGTCGCAGCCGACGTCGCCGGCGTCCGGGTAGGTGCCGCGTTCGGGGGTGTCGCGGGTGTCCCAGATGCCGTTGTAGAAGCACCACCACCGTCCTTCGGCGCGGTAGAGCTTGGGGTCCTCGACGCCGAGCGCCTCGTTCGGCAGGGTCGGCCAGATGGCCGGTGCCCCGTCGTCGACCCAGCCGTCCAGGGTCAGGACGGCGTGCCCGATCCGGGACGAGGTGGATTCCTTCCGCGGTGACGCCCGGTACAGCAGGTGGAGGGCGTGTCGCGCCTCCCGGCCCGCTTCGTCGGTGAGGACGGCGGTCCCACGCTCGTCGGGGGCGATGCCGAGGGTGGGGTTGAAGACGCTGGACGCCGTCCAGCCGATGCTGGTCGGGTCGGTCCAGTCCGGCGCGGTGAAGGTGAGGTCGGGGTCGCGGTGGAACGGGCCGATCATCCACGCGGGCGGGTCGTCGTACCGGGCGGAGAAGTCGTCGGTCGAGATCCGGTCGGTCAGTGCGTTGGTGTGCCGGAGGGCACGGTCGAGGTCGGCGGCGAGCGCCGCCCGGGTGAGGGTCTGCATCAGCCCTTCACCCCCGACCCGATGTCGGTTGCGATGAAGTACCGCTGGAACACGATGAAGAGCACGACGACGGGGGCGGCGAGGACGACCGCGCCGGCGAGGATCGCCCCGTACGGGTTCGCGGTGGACGACGCGACGTTCGAGATGTAGTTGGCGAGCGACACCGCGAGCGGCTGCATCGATGCCTCCTTGGTGATGAGGAAGGGCCAGAGGAAGTCGTTCCAGGGGCCGATGAACGTGACGAGCACGACCGTGACGAGGGCCGGGCGCACCAGGGGCAGGGCGACGTTCCAGAGGACGCGGAGCTCGCCGGCGCCGTCGATGCGGGCGGCGTCGAAGATCTCCTGCGGGATCTGCAGGAAGTACTGCCGGAAGATCACCACGGCCGCGGAGTTGATGGCGAAGGGCAGGATCATGCCGAGGTAGTTGTCGCTGAGGCCGTAGTCGCGGGCGATGAGGACGTAGAGCGGGATCATCAGCAGTTGGAACGGCACGACCTGGACGAGCAGGGCGAGCGCGAACGTGACGCCGCGGCCGCGCCACTGCAGCACGGCGAGGGCGTACCCGGCGAGCAGCCCGAACACGACGGTGCAGAGCAGCACGCCGCCCGTGAAGATGCCCGAGTTGAGCAGGCCCTGCAGCAGGTTCACGCGGTCGTTGATCGTCCCGAAGTTGTGCAGGTCGATGTTCGCCGGGTTCGGGAAGGCGCCGGCGAGGCTCGTGTCCGGCTCCCGTTGCAGCGACCCGATGACCATGTAGTAGAACGGGAAGAGGAACACGACCGCGCCGACGAGCAGCACGGCGAACCGGAGCGCGGCCTGGCCGCGCGAGAGGCTGACGCCGTCCATGCGCCGGGGTCGCTTCCGCCGCGGGGTGTCCGTCCTGGAGGCGCGGCTCGCCCCGGGCACACCGGCTGCGGTCGTGGGGACGGCTGTGCCGGTCATGTCGGTCGCGTCGGTCATGACTCTCGTCCTCCTGCGAATCGGTTCTGGAGCCAGGCGATGACGAGGACACCGATCATGAGCACGATGCCGATCGCGGCCGCGTACCCGGGGTGTCCCTGCTGGATGCCCTGTTGGTAGATGAGGAGCACGGGGCTCGTGGACGCCCCGTTCGGGCCACCGCCTCCGGTGAGCAGGTACGGCTCGGTGAAGAGGTTCGCGCCGATGACGGTGCTGAGCAGGAGCACGAGCACGGTCGCCGGTCGGACGCCGGGCACGGTCACCGAGAAGAACTGGCGGACGCGTCCGGCACCGTCGGTCGCCGCGGACTCGTAGAGCTCCTTCGGCACGTTCTGGAGCGCGGCGAGGTACAGCAGGATGTAGAACCCGAGCTGCTTCCACGTGACGAAGACCGCGATCATCGGCATCGCGAGCGCCGAGTTGCTCAGCCACGACGGGCTCGGAGCGAGTGGTCCGAGCAGGCTGTTGACGACGCCGTTCTGGCTGAACAGGAACAGCCAGACGCCGACGACCGCGACGCTCGCGGTGACGTAGGGCACGTAGTAGCTGACGCGGAAGAACGTGGACCAGCGGACGACGCTGTTCAGCGCTGCCGAGAGCACGAGCGCGAGCACCACCGTGAGGGGCACGTTGATGACGAGGAACACGGCCACGTTCCGGAACGACTGCAGCACCTGCGGGTCCTGGAACACCCGGACGTAGTTCTGCAGCCCGACCCAGGGCCGGTCGACGGTCACGCCCGGCGCGGCGAAGAAGTAGTCCTTGAAGGACATGTACACGGCGAAGCACACCGGGTACGCGAAGATCGCGAGGACGAACACCAGGTACGGGGCGCTGAACAGCCACCCGAGCGGGTTCCGGCCGAGGACCTTCTGCAGGGCGGGGCGCGGGGCCCGACCCGGCGCGGTGCCGGGTCGGACCCTGCCGCGGGGCGAGGTCGTCTGCGTGGTCACGGCGTCACTTCTGCTGTGCCTGCTGGGTGAACTTCGTCGCGGCCTGCTTCAGCTGCGCCTTGAGGTCGCCGTCGCCGGAGATCACGGCCTTCGTGTAGAAGTCGCGGAACCCCTGCAGCGCGGCGATCGTGTTCGGCCCGGTCGGGTCGTCGACGGTGCGGGCGGCCTGCGAACCGAACTCCTTGTACGCCGGGTTCTGGGAGAAGTAGTCGGCGTAGGTGGTGGCGAGGTCCGTGCGGATCGGCATCTGCCCGGTGGTCTCGAGGAGCTTCCGGTCCTGGTCGCTGCTCGTGGTGTACTTCAGGAAGTCCCACGCGGTGCCCTGGTTCTTGCAGGACGAGTACATGCCGACGTTCTTCGCGTCCGGGAACGTGTAGGTCTTGTCGGCTGCGGTGCCGTCCTTCGTGGGGACGGGCACGCTGCCCCAGTTCACCTTGCCCTTGTAGGACGCGATCGCCCACGGACCGACGATCGCCATCGCGGCCTTGCCGGTCGCGAACGCGTCGCCCTGGACCTGCTCGGTGCCGGCGTAGCCCTTCGCGTAGACGGTCTTCCAGAAGTTCGCGACGTCGTAGCCGGCCTGGTCGTCGAACGTCGCCTTGTTGTCCTTCGTCGCGATGCCCTTGCCGCCGGTCTCGGCGGCGTACAGCGGCAGGAAGTCGAAGTTCGGCTGGAAGAACTCGCTGGTCGGCGTCGGGTAGATCGCGTACGGGGCGGCCCCGCTGTCCTTGATCTTCTGCGCGGCGGCGAGGAACTCGTCGTACGTGCCGAGCTTCGGGTCGGTCGTGCTCAGTCCGGCCTTGGCGAAGAGGTCCTTGTTGTAGAAGATCATCACCGGGTTCGACTTCCACGGCATCTGGTAGAAGTCGCCGTCCGCGGACTTGTACTGGTCGGCGACGTCGCCGGAGCGCTTCTGGATGTAGGCGTCGGCGCCGGAGAACTTCGACAGGTCGACGAGGCCGCCCTGCTTCTGGAACTGCCCGGTCGCGGCGGGGAGGTTGTTGTACACCAGGCACGGGGTCGTCCCGGCGGTGATGGCCGCGCCGATGACCTCCTCCGTGCTCTTGCCGGCCGGCACCTCCTGCCCCTTGACCTGCTCGTCCGGGTGCGTCTTGTTCCAGGACGCGACGGCGGCCTTGCCCCACTGGACTTCTTGTTCGTTGTTCGAGTACCAGATGGTGATCGGGCCCTTGGCCTTCATCGCGTCGCTCGAGGAGGCATCGCTGCCGCCGGAGCACCCGCTGAGGACGAGTGCTGTGGCGGCGGCGACTGCCGTCCCGATGGCGATCATGCGGCGTTGCATGGTGACTCCTTCGTCGGTGCTGCGTTCGGGTCGGTGGTGTTCCCGGTCAGGCCGGGTTCCGGAGCGGCGCTCCGGTGGAACCCCGCACGATGAGCCGTGCCGGGGTGAGTGTGCGGTCGACGGGGTCCTTCCCGTCGACGAGGTCGAGGAGGGTGGCCGCGACGACGCGACCCCACTCCGCCGGGTCGTTGTCGAGCGTGGTCAGCGCCGGGTAGACGTGGCGGCCGATCTGCGAGCCGTCGAGCCCGGAGATCGAGACGTCGTCCGGCACCCGGAACCCGAGGCGCTGGGCGACGGCCATGCCGGCGATCGCCATGGGGTCGTTGCCGTAGACGATCGCCGTGGGGCGGTCGCGCGGGTCGGTGCCGAGCAGGTCCTCGGTCGCCGACGCGCCGGCTTCGGGCGAGAAGTCCGTGGGCGTCACGACCGCCCGGACCCCGAGGGCCTCGGCCGTCCGCTCGAACTGCTCGCGTCGAGCGTGCCCGTGGAGCATGTCGTCGTTGCCGGCGACGTGTGCGATCCGGGTGTGCCCGAGGTCGGCGAGGTAGTGGACGAGGTCGTCGATGCCGTGCTCGTACTCACGGCGGACCGCGGGGAACGGACTCGGGACGTCGGGCTCACCAAGCGTGACCGCCACGGAGCCGAGTTCCGCGACGAGGGCCACGCGGGGATCGGCGCGCCGGAGGTCCGTGATGATGAAGCCGTCCACGCGGCCGTCACCGGCGAGCGTGCGGTAGGTGCGCTCCTCGGCGTCCGCGTCCGGGACGACGCTCAGCACGAGGACCTGCCCCCGCTCGCTCAGCACGGCTTCGAGCCCGGCGATGAACGCGGCGAAGAACGGGTCGGTCTCGATGATGCTCGGGTCCCGTGTCACCACGAGGCCGAGCGCGGAGGTCCGGCGGCTCGTCAGGCTGCGCGCCGCGGCGTTCGGCCGCCAGCCGATGTCGTCGGCGGCGGAACGGATGCGTGCTCGGGTGTCCGCGTTGACGCCCGGACGATCGTTGAGCGCGAGGGACACCAGCCCCTTCGACACTCCCGCGTGCCGGGCGACGTCGGTGATGGTGGGACGGCGTTCCACGCGTGTCTCCCTCCGACGCGACGCTGCGTCTGAACCGGTTTAATTGAACCGGTTTAGTCTCCCACGCCTCCTGCGACCGTGCAAGCCCCATCGACCGCGCCCCCGCAAACCGCCCTCCTTGCGTTTTGCGGGCGGCCGGCGGCAGCGGGCGGGCGGCGGCGCGCCGGGCTCGTCAGC
>NZ_JABMCE010000006.1 GCF_013359865.1 Curtobacterium pusillum | reverse complement strand
GGTGGGGAGCGGGCGTGTTCCTGCTCGGCGCCGTGGTCGCCGCACTCCTGTTCCGGCGTCGCGAGCGGACCGGATCGATTGCCGGGTCCACTGCCGAACAGGGCAGCGTCACACCGTCGGTCGCCTGACGGGACAGCCCCGACCGACGGACGGGAGGCGCGGTGCCAGCCGGCACCGCGCCTCCCGTCCGTCACCTGGTCACGTGGTCACGCCTCGGCTGCGCGGATCTCCTCGATGCGGTCGTCCTGGCCACCCACCTGCTCGAGCTCGTGGGCGAGCTCTTCGAGCTCCGCACCGCCGGCCATCAGGCCGGTCAGCTCGGG
>NZ_JABMCE010000067.1 GCF_013359865.1 Curtobacterium pusillum | reverse complement strand
TGGTCGGCCGTCTCGGGAACGGCGCAGCCGCAGGTACTCGGCGTCCCCAAGCGCAGCGAGGGATGCCGCCTTGGTCATCCCGGTGAGCGCGCCGAAGTTCCGCTCGTTCAACTCCCACACCGCGGTGGTCGGGATGTCCCGGCCGAGGACGTCGCTGACGAGGTCCGCGGTGTGGACGGCGCGCTGCAACGTCGACGTGAGGATCAGGTCCGGGATCACGTGGTGCGCGGCGAGAAGCCGGCCGGCTTGTCGGGCCTGCTCCTCACCGCGAGCGGTGAGGAGCACGTCGACCAGGCCGGTGAAGGTCCCGGCCTGGTTCGTGGTGCTCTCACCGTGCCGAAGGAGCACCAGTGCGCCACTCACGACGCATCCCACGGAAGCGGGTCATCGAACCCCACCGGGTCCACGGGGACCACGAGAACGGGACGGTGCTGCTGATGCGCAAGCCGCGCCGCGACCAACCCGTTGAAGAACTCCGTGATCCGCCGCCGACCGGTCTGGGTACCGACCACGATCATCAACGCGTCGTGCTCTTCGGCGACCGCGGCCAGTGCGCGCCCGGGATCGCCGACCTTCGTCAGCACCGTGACTTCGGCTGAATGGACAGCGGCGATCTGGTCGATGACTGCCCGATCCGCGTCAGGAAGATCCGTCGGCCTGGCGTCCGCCGAGTCTGGATCGATCGGTTCGATGATCTCGGACCCGTCCGCTCGGTTCCCGGCTGACAGGAGCGCCGGGTCGACGGTCACGCATACGAGAGGAACAGAGAAGCGTTCCGCGATCTGCGCTGCGACCGTGACGACGTCGCGTACCTGACCAGCCTGCACGCCGACGACGACCGGGCCGTCCGATGCTGCTTGTCCCATGTCGTCTCCCTACCTCAGGCGCGCACAAGCGCGACCAGCTGAGATAGGGACTGTTGTCGACGAGTGTCGAGGTTGGGTTCGGCAAGCCCCACTGCCGGGTCCGAAGACTCCACCAGTATGCACCAGCGAGCGGCGGCGCGTACGTATCTTCTTCGCCGTCAGGTGTCGCGATGCCGAGAAAGCGAGCTCAGTGTCTGTGTTTCGTTTCTGTATCAGTCGCCGCACAGCTCCGGCGGAACGGCGAGGGTTGTGGGATGCCCGTGTTTCGAGTCAGCCAGTCAGGACGCGTCGTTGCCATCGAGGCGCCGACCGTCATGGAGGCGACCGCGCGGGCCGTTGTCATGCGTGGGTTCCACCGCGACTCGTCACTGGCCGTCGAACCGCTCCCGCCAGGCGCCGCACTCCAAGAAACACGCACGCCTCTGCCTGACCTCACTCGTGCTGCTGCCCGAGAGCTCGAACGGGTGCAGCAGCTCCCCCCAGTTCAACACGTGGTGGGACGTGAGGCTACGGCCCGGACCGCCGCAGTGGTGCAGCTGATGGTGGCGTTCGCCGCATTGTCCGCACTCCTCGTCGCGGTGCTCACCGGCGGTGGATGGGTGATCGTCGCTCGGGCAGCGCACCCGGGACCCCTTGGAGACTGCCTACGCATCGGGCTGTGCACGGCGACTCCGCTGAGCACGGTGGAAGCCCGAACTGGTATCACTCTGCCGCAGGGTACGGAACGGCTACGGTCATCGGCGTCTCGGAACGGCCGATTCGTGTCCGCGCTCGTTCGCCTGCCCGCGGGTGCTGACCGGCCCAGCGCCCCGAAGGGGTCTATTCCAGCGCTCACCGGGAGGGCGACGGATGCGTTGCAGAGCACCGGGGCAACGAATCTGTCCGGGTGGGAGGACGGTGCCGTTGGGCTCTTCGTCGGGCAAGCGAACGATCGGATCGTCGTGTTCCTCCGCTACGACGATTCGACTCCGCCCACAGAGAGCGCCCCACCGGCCGCAGCTCCGCAGGCTCTGATCGATGGGTATCCGCAACTACATCCGGTAGGGAGTGGAGCATGACGGAGCTGCAGACAATGCGTGCCGTCGTGACGACCGGTATTGGTGGTCCCGAGATGGTGCAGGTCACGCAGGTCCCGGTTCCTCCTGTCGGGTCGGAGGAAGTGCTGATCCGTGTCAGCGCAGCGGGAGTGAACAACACGGACATCAATACGCGGCTCGGTTGGTACAGCCGTGATGTCCGCAGCGGCACCGCGGATGCGCATCCGATCAGCGCGAAGCAGCCAGGTGGGTACAACGGAGCGACGGTCTTCCCACTGATCCAAGGCGCCGATGGCTGCGGCACTGTCGTAGCCGTCGGCGCTGGTGTGGCGCCGACCTTGCAGGGGCGCCGCGTTCTCGTGCGCTCGTGCATGCTGACCCAACGCCGGAATGGGGTACCGCTGTGGTTTGGGTCGGACCGCGACGGTGCGTTCGCGGAGTACACGGTCGTACCCGCCGCCGAAACGTTCCCCGTTGATTCCAATTGGACAGACGTGGAGCTGGCATCGATCCCGTGTTCTTCGGGCACGGCGGAGAACATGGTCGAACGCACCGGCATCGGACGGGGCAGCAGGGTCCTCGTCACGGGCGCTGCGGGCGGTGTGGGGTCAGCCGCGGTCCAGCTTGCGCTTCGTCGTGGCGCTGACGTGGTGGCTGTCGCCAGTGCATCGAAGCATGCACCGCTGCGTGATCTCGGCGTCACCGACGTCATCGATCGGGACGCCGACCTCATCGAAGCGCTCGGGGACCTGCGCGTCGACGTCGTCATCGACAACGTCGCTGGTCCCGGATTCAGTTCGGTGCTCGAAGCGCTCGTCTCCGGCGGCACCTATGTCACATCCGGAGCGATCGCGGGGCCGATCGTCGAGCTGGACCTGCGCCGCCTCTACCTTCGAGACATCCGCCTCGTCGGCACAACGTCCTGGGCCGACGATGTGTTTCCCCAGGTCATCTCAGCAATCGAGCATGACGAACTCCGACCGCTGGTCGCCGAAACGTTCCCGCTCGACCAGATCGCCGACGCACAACGCGCGTTCCAACGTCCGGGCCGGTTCGGCAACATCGTGCTCACCGTCCGACACCACCACCCGTGATTGGCAACGTGTGACACTGCTGTGATGAGTGTGCAGGTGGTCGTCATGGTCGCCCGGATCGGCGACTCGCAGGAGAACGCCGTCCCGCTCACCTGCGTCGATCGTGATGTCGACACCGCTGCCGCCGCTGTCTCAAGGCAGCTACCACCCGGCTGGCAGGTGCTCCCCAGCGCGACAGGGTCGAGTGCACAGCAGCGCGAACGCGACGCGCGAATCGCGGCGCTCACTCATGCCGCCGCCGTCGGCGTGATGGCCGCTGCCCTCGACATACCTGGAGCTCCGCCGTGGCACCGTGCCGGATCCGACGGCGACGGCGACTGCGCTTATTCGACTGAGCAGCTGGCGTCGACCTCACGATGATTCGGGTTCATCATCAGGTCGACGTGAGCCCTCCACGGCGGCTGTCGCGTGGGAGTGTGGTGCCTCGATGCACGATCAGTGTTAGACGGCTCCTGAGGTGCCAAGGAGCGAGCCGATGATGAAGGTCGCTGCGAGGGCGAGTGCGCCGCCGATGAGGACACGGATTGTGGCGCGGGGGATGGAGCCGCCGCCGATCTTCGCGCCGGTCGCGCCGGTGAGGGCGAGTGCGATCAGGACCACGATGAACGTGACCGGCACCCGGATGCTCTCCGGCGGTAGCAGGATCGCCAGCAGCGGCAGGATCGCACCGACCGCGAACGCCCCTGCGGATGCGAACGCGGCATGCCATGGACTGACGACCGCGTCCTCGTCGATGCCGAGTTCCGTAGACAGGTGCGCTGCCAACGGGTCGCGTTCGGTGAGTTCGGCAGCCACCTGCGCGGCGGTCGAACGCTGCAAGCCGCGCTGCTGCCAGAGCTGCGTGAGTTCCTCGAGTTCCGTTTCCGGGTCGTCACGCAGCTCGGTGCGTTCCTTCTCGATAAGCGCACGTTGGCTGTCGCTCTGGCTACTGACCGACACGTACTCGCCGAGCGCCATCGAGATCGCACCACCAACCAGGGCAGCAACACCAGCCGTTGCGATCGCGGCGCCGGACGTCGACGCGCCAGCAACGCCGACCACGATCGACGCAGTCGATACGATCCCGTCATTCGCGCCGAGGACACCGGCGCGCAACCAGTTCAGACGGGACGACAGATCCCCGACGTGTGCTTCGCCGACATGCGGCTCGGAAGGGCTCATGACCACCAGCGAACCAGGCCCGGACTGGGCCGTTCACGTGAGAACTCGTACGAAGCCATTTCACGTCACACCGGCGGGGGTATGGCCGTTCCGCGAGGCGTCCGGTTGAGTAAGCACAGTTGCCGACGTGACGTTCGGCACGTCCGATGACCGTGAAAGGCCACCATGGACTGGCAGTTCGGCGGGATCCCGCTGCATCCCCTCTTCGTCCACCTCACCTCCGTCGCGGTTCCCGTCGCAGCACTCACCGCAATCATCGTCGCTGTGTGGCCGCGGGCGCGCCGTTGGCTCGCTGTCGGAGCGCCCATCATCGGCCTGGTCGCGCTGGCGTCCGTGCCGTTGGCGACGCAGTCAGGTGAGTGGTTGGAGCACCGGGAGAAGGAGACTGCGCTCCTAGAACGACACACGGAACTCGCTGACGGGATGCTCCCGTGGTCGGTCGCCGTGTTTGCGTTTCTGGTGCTCTGGTGGGCGTGGCACCGGTACGGCACCGACCGCATCGCCGGTCGTGGCGCCGTCCGCGCGATCAACATCATCGGGCCGGTGCTGCTGATCGTCGTTGGGGTCGTCTCGATGATCGAGGTCATCATCATCGGCCACGCCGGAGCAACATCGGTCTGGACGGACTGATCCTCCAGCTCAATCCCGGCGCGCCAGCGTCACGCGTGATCGTCCGGCTGGTGCGAACCAGGGGCTGCCATGGGCGTCTCTGGTTCGAAGCCGTCGCGCAGCCACGCGAGCGCATCCGTGTCTGATTCGAAACCGACCTGCAGGAACATCGGACCAGCGTCCCTCCCTACCCCTGGGCGTCCGTGCGGTTCCGATCACACCACAGTGCCAATCCTCACCGTCAGCGGGGCCCGTTGACCTCAGCCAGAGCTCGTCAGGCTAGGACCCGAACCGGCTGCGAACCGTCCGGCGATGATGCTTCCGCGCGAGTTGGCTACTCGGGGCGCGGCCCTCTCATCGCAGAGAGTGGTCCGCGGGCTGCGGCTTGGCGCTCTTGCCTGCTGCATCGATGAGCAGGCCAGAACCGTCATTCAGTCGTCGCGATCGCCGAACGGCGAGGAGAACGATGACGAGTCCGACGAGTGCGGACGTGATCGCGGCAATGGTGTTGAACTTCATGCCCGCAAGGACCAACTCGGTGGGGTCGAGGCGCTGAGTCTCGAGGTACGCGCGCCCGGCGCCGTACCAGAGGAAGTACAGCCCGATCGGAACACCCCGCGGCAGTCGAAGGCGCTTGCCAAGCAGCAGAATCAGCGCACCGCCGGCTGCGTCCCAGAGCAGCTCGTAGAGGAAGAGTGGCTGGAACAGGGTGTCGGCGGGTAGTCCTGCGGGGAACGCTGGGCTGCTGGTGTGGATCTGCAGTCCCCAGGGCAGGGTGGTGCGGTCGCCGAAGAGTTCCTGGTTGAAGTAGTTGCCGAGACGGCCGAACGCTTGCGCGAAGAGCATCCCTGGCGCGAGCGCGTCGACGAGGGCAACGAACGGGGTGTTCGTGCGGCGGCAGCCGATCCAGACGCCGAGGACGCCGGCGAGGATGCTGCCGTAAATCGCAAGTCCGCCCTCCCAGATCGCGATCACGTTCCACAGGTTCGCGCCGGGGAAGAAGTAGTCCCCGGGGTGGGTGAACACGTGGTAAAGCCGCCCGCCGACGAGCGCGATCGGGACGGCCCAGATCGCGATGTCGATCACGGTGCCGCCGTTGATGCCGACGGCTCGGAGTCGGGCTGTGGTGACCCAGGAGGCGATGACGACGCCCACGAGGATGCACAGTGCGTAGTAGTGCACCTCGAACGGTCCGATCGCGAACCCGTTAACGGGTGGGCTCGGAATGCCAGCAGCCAGGATCACAGCACCTCCGTTCCGGCGCACCCAGTCAGTTGCAGGGCTAACCAGCCCTCGGCGCACCACCGTCCAGTCTGTCGTGCTGCGCGCCGGCACACGATTCGACACCGTACGGCAGCAACCACGCCTCGACGGCAGACCGGCGACGAAGCGCTCCGCACACGACAGAACCCCTCAGCCCTGACGCCGTTGCGGGTCAGAGCTGAGGGGCTGCCTGGTACCGGATGCTGAATGTCGGGTGCGCCTACCGTTCCGCTCCGGCGTTGGCGTGCTGTTGCATGCGGGCGTAGCCGAGGTAGCTGCCATCGACCTCGATGACCGGGAATCCTGCACGGCGCAGCGCCTGCGCGGCGACGATGTTGCGGGCGCCGCTCTGGCAGTAGCTGACGATCGTGCGGTCCCTCGGGAGCCGGCTGGTTTCCCAAAGCACACGGCCCGCGCCGATGCGCGTGGCGCCGGGGATGTGGCCGGCGTGGTACTCGCTCATCTCCCGCACATCGAGGAGGAACGGTTCGTCGAGGTCCGCGATCTGGTCCGGTGCAATCGTCTCGGATGGTGCTGTCTCGATGCCGTCGAGGGAGGTGAAGTAGCCGGCGGTGGTGTCGATGCCGACGCGGATCAGGTGGTCCCGCACGTGCTCAGCCTGCTCGTGGTCCTCCACGAGCAGCAGGAGTGGCCGCTGCTCGCGTTCGGGGTCGATCGCCCATGCACCCCAGGCGGCCGTCTTGCCGGTTGCGGGGATCGCGAGAGCGCCGGGCACGGTGCCGGCCCGAACATCCGCAGCGGCACGCGTGTCAACCAGGACCGCGTCGCCATCGGCGGCACGGGCGGCAGCATCCTGCGCGGTGACGGCTTCGAGGTTCGGGAGCGGGCCGAGGACAGCGGGGCCGTCGCGGTTCTCGCGCTTCATGCGGGCGAAGTAGGCGTGCGCGTCGGGCTGGCCGTCGAGGAGTTCCCGGACGAACCCGTCGCGGTCGTCGGCGGCAAGGTAGGGACCCCACCACGTGTAGAGGCGTTCGTAGCCGACAGTGGTTGACGCAATCGCCCCGAGCGCCTTCCCGCAGGCGCTCCCAGCGCCGTGCGCGGGGTGGATCTGCACGTGGTCCGGTAGCGCCAGCAACACGTTCTTGAGGCTGTCGAAGAGGTCCTGCGCCCCCTGGAAGCGGGTGTCCTTACCGCCTGCTGCTTCGTCGAGAAGGTCCGGTCGGCCGAGGTCGCCGACGAAGACGAAGTCGCCGGAGAGGAGGTAGCCCGGGTCATCGGTGAGTGCACCGTCGGTGACGAGAAACACCAGGTGCTCGGGAGTGTGGCCGGGCGTGTGCCGAGCGGCGAGCCGGATGTTACCGACCTGGATGACGTCGCCGTCGAACAGTCGGGTCGCATCGAACCCGTACTGCCAGTCGACGCCGCCCTCCCCCGACACGTACGCCTCGGCGCCGGTGACGTGGGCGAGCTCGCGGGTGCCGGAGAGGTAGTCGGCGTGGATGTGGGTCTCGGTGACCGCGACGATCCGCATGCCGTTCTTCGCGGCGGTGTCGAGGTAGACCTGCACCTCGCGGCGCGGGTCCACGACCACCGCTTCTCCAGTGGCCTGACATCCGATGAGGTAGCTCGCCTGCGCGAGGTCCTCGTCGTAGAAGCGTTCCAGCAGCATGACTTCCCCTTTCGATCGGAACCAATCAGACGATACCCCCAGGGGTATCATGTTGTCCACCCTGTCGAGATAAGGCGCTCGACGACCGGCTGCACGCGGGAGTCTTGCCTGATGATACCCCTAGGGGTATCTTGGCGAGCGGAAAGGAGCCGTGATGTGCTTTCGAGTGACCTGCGACGAGTGCGGGAAAGAGACGTGGGGTGGCTGCGGCCAGCACGTCGAGGACGCCCTGTGGGACGTCCCGGCGGCGCAGCGCTGCCCGGGCCACGATGAGGAGGTCGCAGCGTGAGCGTGCAGGCGGTGACCGCGGCGACGTTGCAGCCGGTGATCGAGGGCGGCGGCATCGTGCTGGTCGACTTCTGGGCCTCGTGGTGCGGGCCCTGCAAGATGTTCGCGCCGATCTTCGAGCAGGCATCCCAGACGCACGCGGACGTAACCTTCTGCAAGGTCGACACGGAGGCTGAGCAGGATCTCGCTGCAGCGGCGGGGATCACAGCGATCCCGACACTGATGGCGTTCCGTGATGGGCAACTGGTGTTCCGGCAAGCCGGCGCACTGCCCGCGCCGGCGCTCGAGGACCTCATCGCGCAAGTCCGCGCCCTCGAGCCAGCACAGCCGGCGTCCGAGCCCACCGCCTGACCAGACGAGGTGAGCAAACGAGAGGGGCTGGAATCCGATTGCGTCGGATTGCAGCCCCTCTTTTGTGCAGCGGCCCCGGCTTCGCTCAGCTGGGGAAAGCCGGATTGAAGCAGGCGAAGCAGATGGTGCCGGCAGCGGCAATTGAAGCCGCGAAGACCGCGGCGCCAACCGCGAGCGTGATCAGGGATCCGCGGGTGACACCGACGACGTCGCTGTCGTGACGGGAAGGGTTGGACATGGTGCGCTCCTGATCTGATGAAGGTCGCCGCACTGGCGGTCCGGCGTTGATGGTCCGGCGTGCGTTACTGGCGGGCGGTGTCAGAACGCGGTCATGATGCGGCGGCGATCGCGGTGATGGGCTGGGTGCTGGTCGCGGCGCCGAGGATGCGTGCGGCAACGCGCCCGTCCTGGTCCAGGATCACCGTGGTGGGGGTCGCGTTCGCTGTGATCGAGCGCTGCAAGGCGGTCCGGACCGGCGCGTCCCGTGCATCGAGGACATTCGGGTACGGGACGTCGTGCTGGGCCACGAACCGCCGGGCGGGAACGCCGCCGCGTCGATGGTTCCTCACCCACCTCCGGGGCGGAGAACATGACCGGTGCGCCCCGCTCCGGAACAGGGATCCGGGTCATCACCTGATGCTGCCCCAACGCCTCGGCGCCAGCGCCGGCGCCGGCGCCGTACTGCACGGCAAGCTCATCGCTTGGAGCGCATCCCGCGGGCAACCCGACCGCCGTGAGCAGGGCCGCTCCGGGGATGATGCGACGGCCCATGCTCACCATGTCAGCACGGTGCGGACGACGGTGAGGACGGCGATCGCGAGGACGAGAGCTGCGAACACCCGTTGCAGGGCCTTACCGCTGATGCGGGCAGCGAAGCGTGCCGCGATCAGGGAAGCTGCGAACGCGGGGACGGCGAACGCGATCGTCAGGGGCCAGTCCACAAATCCTGACCCGGCGTGCGCGGCGACGCCGCCGATGGAGTTGACGATCGTGATCACCAGGGAGGTGCCGATTGCGGCACCAATCGGCAGGTTCAGCAGCAGCACCAGCGCCGGCACGATGATGAAGCCGCCGCCGACACCGAGCAGTCCCGTGAGGAACCCGACCCCGACGCCGACCAGGAGCCCCCGCCACACCCACCGACCCCTCGCGAGGAGCTCGCCCGATGCGGTCGGGCGGGGCCGGAGCATCTGGACGCCCGCGGCGATCATCAACGCCGCGAACGCGAGGAGCACCACGTGTTGCGGCAGCGCCGCGTTCACCGCGGTACCGAGAAACGCTGCCGGGATCCCGACAGCACCGACCGTCGCAGCAATTCGCCACTTGATACCGTGCCGCAGCCTCGGGAGGACAGCTGCGACGGAGGAGCTCGCCGCCATCACCAGCGACGTGGACATCGCTTCCGTGACCGGCACCCCGATCACGTACACCAGCGCCGGGACGGCGATGATCGCGCCACCCGCGCCGACCAGGCCGAGGACCGCGCCCACGAAGAGCCCGAACGCGGCGACACCGATCAGCATCAGATCCGCACGTACGCAGCGCCAGCCCACTGCTGCTGCGTCAAGTACGTCACCGCCGCCGGCACCGTCCCCACATCAGGCAATAGCGCCTCAGCTGCGACACCGACACGCTCCATGCTGTTCGCACACGCCAACACGTCGACACCGGACCCAGCGATCGTGGTCAGCAGATCATCCAGATGCGCACTATCCGTCACCAGCCCGCGAACCGCGCCGCCCTGCACGATGACCTGCACGCTCGTGTCTGATCCGAGGCTTTGCACTGCGCGCCGGGCGACTCGCAACGCAGCCGTGAGGACACCCGGCTCCTCCGCGAACGCGTGAATCAGGAGCTGATGCCGGTGCTCCATCAGTGCTCGACCGGCTTCCCCGCCGCAACCCACGCCGACGTCCCACCGACCACGTTGACCGCCTCAACACCCGCTGCCCACAGCACTTCCGTGGCTTGCGCGCTGCGCCGACCGCTCTGACAGATCACGTGCACCGGCCCGGCCGTGCGCAGCTCGTCAGCGCGCTCCCACACACTCGCCAACGGCACGTTCCGCGCGCCAGGAACATGCCCTGTGGCGTACTCATCCGGCTCCCGCACATCGAGGACCGTCCGGTCCACGAGGACGTCGAGGTCATCGACCGACACCTCCGGGATCGCCATGATCAGGCCTTCCCGAACAGGCGGGAGAAGAACCCGCCCGAAGACGGTTCGTTCTGGTGCCCCTGGCATCGCTGCGACTTTGGAACACCTCGCATCACCTGGTCCACGTGCTGGCCGCAACCGGCCCACGACGCCTTCCCGCACTTCTTGCACGTCACTGCACGACACATGGTCGACTCCTTCTGCTCGGGCCCCGCGGGGCACACCGATGAGGCTCGCGACCAGCAGGCGGCCGCGAGCGGATTAGGTACTAATCCAGGCGGGGTCGATGAACGACCGGCCTGAATGGTCAGGCGAGGGTCATGAAGAGCTTCTCGAGCTCCGCCACCGTCATCGGGTCGGACTCGTCCTGCTCATCAGTGACGCACTTCTGCATCGCAGTCGAGATGATCTGGAATCCGGCACGATCAAGCGCACTGGACACGGCTGCGAGCTGGATCACCACGTCACGGCACTTGCCGCCGTTCTCGATGGCGTCGATCACCGCGTTCAACTGCCCACGCGCACGGCGCAGACGATTCAAGACCGGCTTCTGGGTGGCATCCACAGCAACGCTCATCGGAAGTTCCTCTCGCTCAACACCTTTAGGATACCCCCGGAGGTATCGCTGTGACAAGTTGTCGAACCTGGGAAGCCAAGCGCAGGAGAGTGCGGCCGCGTCGCGCCTGGCGTTGGATTGCCATCGCGCTGGCGGTTGTCGCGGCGGGAATATGGGCCAGGCAAGTGGGGACGCCACTTGGTCTGTGGGCTGTTGCAGTCAGCGGCACCCTGGCACTGATCGCGTTGGCGATCCGTCTCACACCGCGATGGGGCAGGCCCGCAGCGTGCCGCCTTCGCGGACCATTCCTGGCAGTCGCACTCGTCCTCATCGCCGCAGCACCCGTCAATGAAAAGGACCCCATCGGCGCACTCCTGCAGGGCCTCGGCGGGGCGGTCAGCGCGCTGCAAGTCATCGCTGCCCTTGCCGGCGGATACATCGCTGTGCTCCTCGTGCGGCGCACGCGTCGCGACGAACGTGCCGGTCACGGGCCAACCTGCTGATCGCTGCCGAAACGACGTCGATTGCCTGCCAGAACGAGATCACGACGCGGAGTGGAGCGAAAACGACGACACCGAACGAAGCTCCTCACCAACGGAGCTCTCCTGACCGAATGAGGGACGGCTTTTTGAACCGGCGGTTACTTCTGTTCCGCGGCGTGCTCGACGTAGTTCTGCGACGATGCGAGCGCGCTCGGGATCCCTGGCCAGCGTGCGGTCGTCGATGACATCGATGACGTGCTGGATCAGTGCGACGACCTGCTTAGACAGGACGACACTGAGCACGCCACCGACGACGGCGATGACGCCAGTCAGGGCAGCGGTACCACCGGATGCCATCAGCATGTCCACCGTGTCGGCGATGGGCATGATGCCTCCTTCGGGGTTGGCCAGATGCGGCCAGAACCCACCCGGCTTCGGGTGGGGGCATGAGAGTGCCGACGCGCAACAAGGTGCGACGGCGGGCAGGAGCGTTGAGCGCTTCCCCCGGATGCCCGAGTCAGATCAGGGCATGAAAAAAGCCGGTCCCGAAAGTGCCGGCCGGAGACAGCCTCGTGCTGTCTTGAGCGTCAGCGTACAGAGCGGATACGACACCGGGGAGATTCCGGGCAGACGCGTGCCGAGCGGGTCTCAGAGTAGCGGAGCGGTCAGGCATGAAAAAAGCCGATCCAGAGGACCGGCTGTGGGCGCGCACTATGAACGCAGGACCATCTTGGCACGACCGGCGGACATTCAGCTAGCCCTTTGCACTGACGAGTGCCGATCTACTACTTCGCCGGAGCTCGTGCTCGCGTCGATGGCGGCCGGGCCCCGGGAGAAGTAGGCGAAGTGCCGCGCTTCTCCCGGGTGCTCCGAGCGCACCTCGTGTCAGAGGACGACGGTCTCGAACTCAAGCAGCTCGGCACCGGTGGCGACCGGGTTACTGCCGCCGTGGTGCGCGCCGGCCTGCCCGGCCCGCCACGCCTGGTAGGCGTCCTCGTCTGCCCAGGTGGAGACAACGAAGTAGCGGCTCTCGCCGTGCACGGGGCGGAGCAGTTGGAAACTCTCGAACCCGGGCTGCTGTTCCACGTCGTGGTTCCGACCGACGAAGCGGGCTTCGAGGTCCGCCCCCTTGCCCTCGGGGACGGTGATCGCGTTGATCTTGACGACGGACATGCTGCTTCCTTTCGTGATGCTCAGTGGTGATGGCTCGTCGGAGTGATCGTGAACGCGTCGACGTTCCCGATCGCTTCGTGCAGGTGCTCGGACGCGTGCTCCGCGACGTGCGACGCCGCGTTGAGGTCGGTGGTGTCGACCTCGATGGTCGCGGAGCCGGTCAGGCGGTGTCCGATCCAGCGGAGTCGGAGGTCCCGCACCGCCTGCACTCCGTCGGCGTGCTCGAGTGCGTGCTCGGCGCGGGAGTAGAGGTCCGGGTCGATGGCGTCCATGAGTCGAGCACCGATGGACTTCACTGTTCCCCACAGCAGCATCAGGATCGAGATCGCGATCAGCAGGCCGATGATGGGATCCGCCAACGGGAAGCCGAGGAGGACACCGACCGCGCCGAGAACGACGGAGAGCGAGGTGAACCCGTCGAGACGAGCGTGGACGCCGTCGGCGACCAGCGCCGCGGAACCGATCTTCTGACCGACTCGGATGCGGTAGATCGCGACGATCTCGTTGCCGGCGAATCCGATCACCCCGGCCGCGACGAGCAGCCATGGGTTCTCGACTGGGCGTGGGTGGATGAACCGGTCGATGGCCTGCCAGCCTGCGACGACGGCGGAGAGCGCGACGACGAACACGATGAACATGCCCGCCAAGTCTTCCGCCCGCCCGTACCCGTAGGTGTAGCGCTTGTTGGCGACGCGGCGCCCGAGGACGAACGCGATCCACAGCGGCACCGCGGTCAGCGCGTCCGCGAAGTTATGGATCGTGTCGGCCAGCAACGCGATCGATCCCGTGAACGCGACGATCACGGCCTGCAGCACGGTGGTGCCGAGCAGGATGAACAGACTGATCTTCAGCGCGCGGACACCAGCGGTACTGGCCTCCATCGCGTCATCGATCGAGTCCGCAGCGTCGTGTGTGTGCGGCACGAACAGGTCGTAGAGGAACCCCTTCACACCACCATGAGGATGACTATGGTCGTGGTCGTGGTCGTGCTCGTGCTCGTGCTCGTGCTCGTGCTCGTGCTCGTGCTCGTGCTCGTGCTCGTGCTCGTGCTCGTAGCTATGGTGCTGATGGGTGTGGTTGCTCACGCGCTTGCCGCCTCAACACGGTGGTGCGGGGCCGCACCGATCGCGTGCTCGGCTTGCTTCACGGCGTCGATGACGAGCTCCGACGCGTGCTCATCGGTCAGCCGGTAGAACACCGTCGTGCCCTCACGACGCGTCGACACGATGCGCGCCAAGCGGAGCTTCGCCAGGTGCTGCGACACCCCGGCCGGGCTCTTGTCCACGACGTCCGCGAGGTGGTTCACGGACATCTCCTCCGCGCTGCGAAGCGCGAGGATGATCTTCACCCGCGTCGCGTCCGCGAGCATCGCGAACACCTCGACCGCCAGCTCGACGTACTCCGACTCCGGGCTAAGCCCGCAGGGCTGCTTATCTACGTGCACACGAAGATAGTAGGCGAAGGAGCGGACTGCGCACCACCGGATGCGCCGGAGAGCAGACGAGCGTCGTGCCCGTCGGGCTCACAGGCCGAGGACTGATGGAGGCTCCGGAACGGGCAATGGCCGCGTCCCCAGTGCGGGGACGCGGCCATTACCGGCTGATGCGTCGATCAGGCGCGTCGGGTGGCACCGGCTCGAGGCAGCACGATGCCAAGGACGATCATCGCGACGGCGAGGATCAGGTGCAGCCAGTTGTCGGCGCTGTTGAGGGGGACGAAGTTCGCGCCGCCCATCATGCCGGCGGTGAACAGGCCGTAGATGAACAGGACGGCGTAGACGATGCCGCCGACCAGGAGATACAGCCGAGCTGCGACGGCGGTGCGGGCGGCGATGAGGCCGACGATGCCGAAGAGCAGGTGCACGATGTTGTGCAGGACGGACACCTGGAACAGGCCGAGGAGCATCGCCATCGAGCCGTGGCCGGCGACGGACATCGAGCCCATGTCCATCGTGAGTCCGGGGATGAAGCCGGCGATGCCGACGATGAGGAACACGACTCCGAAGACGAGGGCGCCCTTCTGAGTCAGGGTGCGGCCGTACCCGGTGCGGGCAGTTGCTGCGGTGCTGGTCATGATGGGGTCTCCTCCGACGGGTGCCGTGATGGCGTGTGCTTCCCAGGTAGTTCGGAGTGAACGTGCATCTGGTTTGCGGCGCGATCCGAACCCCTGCAGAAGGACCCGGTCATTGGGACCTTGGACGACGGCGTGGCCGATACCGCGGCTGATCATCCACCGGTTCACCCGGGTCGTCCCGTTGAACGATCGAAGGGGAAACGCGAGGGAGCTCCATAGCAGCCATTAGTGCGTGGCCTAAGAGCACGCTGAACGCGGCAAGACATTGGGCACAAAAGCGATCCAAAGCCCCGCTGTTGGCGCGCGCGAAGAAGGCAGGGTTCAGTCTGCCAACGGTCGACATCCCGCAAGCAGCAACGAGGAGCTTGGCGGCCAAGAGTGTCACAACTGCAAGAGGGGCGGACTGCTGGCGACGGCGACGATGACCAGCGCACCGAGCGTCACGGCGGTGACCGCCTGCAGCTGAACTGCGGCGGGGTGAGGCCGAGGTTCCGTCGGTGCTTGGAAGGCCACTGACACCCAACGGAGTGCGTAGAACAGCGACGCGACCGAGACGGCTGCGGCGATGACCACCAGCCACGGCATCCCGCCCTGCCAAGTAGCAGTAAACACGGCGAGCTTGCCGACGAAGACGGCGGTTGGCGGTGTCCCGACAAGGCTCAGCAGGCCAACGAGGACGACACTGGTGATGACGGGATGTTCCCGCGCCGCTCCGCGCCAGGAGGGGATTGTCGTGCGGCCCGGAAGCGCGGCTATCGCGGCGAACAGGGCGAGGTTGGTCACGGCGTAGAACACCAGGTACATCAGCAGGGCGGCGCGCGCCGACGGTTCGGCGCCAATGACGGCGACGGGCATCAGCAGGAACCCGACCTGGCCAACCGTGGACCAGCCGAGGAGTCGCGGGGCGCTGCGTTGCCAGAATGCCGCGAGGGTGCCGAGGATCATGCTCGCGGCGGCGAGCACACCGACCAGCAGCGGCGCGTTCACGGTGCCGGGTATGACGTCGACGACGCGTGCCAGTGCGATCAGCGCCCCGAGCTTCGGGACGGTGGTGATGAACGCGGCAATGCCGATACCGGCGCCCTCGGCAGCATCCGGAACCCAGAAATGTCCCGGGACCGCTCCGGCTTTGAATAGCAGGCCGGCGAGGACCCCGATGAATCCGAGCGCGATCGCTGCCGCCGGCACGTGTGGCAGCGCCTGTTGGAGCTCAGGGTAGGTGCTGCCGCCGGCGACACCGACGAGGACGGTGATGCCGAAGACCATCACGACGCCGAAGATCGCGCCCAGCAGGTACGTCTTTATGGTCGCTTCGGCTGCGGCCGGGGATCGGGACAGTCCGATCAACGCGTAGAGCGGCACGGTCGCTAGGAGGAACCCGGTGGCGACGATGAGCAGGTCGTTGGCGCCGGCGAGGACGACCGTGCCGAGTGCCGCGAGGAGCAGCAGCGACGCGGTCTCACTCTCCCGAGCCGAGCCACGGAACTCCTGTCGCCCGATGAGCATCACGACCGCGGTCGCCAACGGTACGAGGATCCTGATCGTCGTTGTCGCGTTGTCGAGCGCGTAGCTGTCACTGAAGACGGTCGGTGGTCGGGTGCTCACGGCGGCCGTAGCGGCGCTGCCGCACGCCACGGCGATCGCGAACCAGGTCACGAGCGCCTGCCTGCGTCGGGGCAGGAAGCTGCCGCCGAGGAGCGCGACGATCGCGCCGCCCATCATGATGATCTCCGGCAGGAGCGCGCCGTAGTTCATGTTCACGCGGGACCTCCGACCAGTGCGGCGAGCTGTCGGGCGGCGGGAGCGATGAGCTGCAGCAACGGTCCGGGTACCACACCAATCGCCAGGGAGAGCAGCAGGAGCGCCCCGACCGTCACGGTCTCCCGAGCGGTGACGTCGGTGAATCCGTCGGCGAGGTGTTCCGTGGGTCCGGTGAGCAGCTTCTGCACGGTGCGGAGGAACAGGGCTGCGGTGATGAGGATCCCTGGCAGCGCGATCGCGGCGATTGCTGTTGCACCGATGCTGCCGGCGAAGATCTGGAACTCGGCGATGAAGCCACTGAAGCCGGGGATCCCGAGTGACGCGAACGCGGCAATGGCGAAGAGTCCGGAGAACCGTGGGGCGGGCTTCGCGAGGCCGCTGTAGTCGCTGATCTCGTAGCTGCCCCGCCGGTCGTGGAGGACGCCCGCGAGGAGGAACAGCGCCCCGGTGATGAGTCCGTGCGACACCATCTGCACGGTCGCGCCGGTGATCGCCAGCTGGTGCGCCTGCGCAGAGGTTGCCCCGGTCATGCCCGCGGCGCCGACGGCGAGCACGACGTAGCCCATGTGGTTCACCGATGTGTACGCGATCAACCGCTTCACGTTCGTCTGCGCGAGCGCGACGAGCGCTCCGTACAGCACGGACACGATGCCGACAATGACAATCACCCAGGACCAGGACCTCCACGCGTCCGGGAGCATCGGCATCGCGATGCGGAGGAACCCGTACGTGCCCATCTTCAACAGGACACTCGCGAGGACGACAGAGCCAATGGCGGGTGCGTCGGTATGTGCCGGCGGCAGCCAGGAGTGGAACGGCACCGTGGGGGTTTTGACCGCGAAACCCACGACGAGCGCGGCGAGAACGGCGCCGGCGGCCAGGGGTGTGCCGGTGACGCCGTTCCGGGTGAGCTCGACCATGTCGAACGTGTGCGGTGCGGAGCCGAGGTAAAGGCCAATGAAGCCGAGCAGCAGCGCCAGAGATCCGAGGAACGTGTAGAGGAAGAACCGCAACGCGGACCGCTGATGGTCGCCGTGTCCCCACCCGGCGATCACGAAGTACATGCCGACGATGGACAGGTCGAAGAACACGAAGAAGACCAGCAGGTCCTGCGCGGCGAACACCCCAAGACACGTGGTCTGGAGGGACAGGAAGAGTGCAGCCTGCGGGCGGGGCCGGTCAGTGTCCCGCATCGCCCAGAGCGCGCAGGCGAGGAACACGACGTCGGTCAGGAGCAGCAATGGTGCCGAGAAACCGTCAACACCGAGGTGGTAGCTGGTGCCGACGCTCGGCATCCACTCAATTCGCTCCTCCCAGCGCAGTCCCGACACGGTGGATCCGGGGATGGACGCGAGGACCCCGAGGACGAGCTCCACGATGCTCGTCATCAGCCACACCCACGCGGCTGCCCGTCCGGACATCGATCGCGTCAGGGCGAGGACCGCCGCGACGACAACGGGAAGGAACACGATCAGACTGAGCACGATCACCTCACGACCAAGAGCAGGACAGCTGCGGCAGCGACGGTCACGGTCGCGCCGATGTAGTAGTGGTGCACCTGGCCGGTCTGCGGTCGCCGAGCCAGTCGACCGAGGACCGCGACGGCGGAACCGATCCACCCCGTCACGGCGGCGGGGCCACGCTGATCAAGAGCGCGCGCGGCTCGGGCGGTCTGCTCGAGCGCACGGCCCGACCGATCGACTGCCGTGCCGTAGCGGTCGTCCAGACGCGCGAGCGCGGCGGCGAGTCGCAGTGTCGGCGTGGCGATGACGGCAACGGCTGCCCGCTCCAGCCCGAACCAGTGCATCCCACTGCGGACTGTGGGTGTGCGCCACAGAGTCAACAGGACCACGACCACCGCGATTGCCCCGGACGCCGCGAGCTCCGGCCACGACACCGACGTCCCGGAAAGCGGAGCGAGCATCGGATGCAACAGCGGTGTGCCGAGAAGCGCAAGTCCGGCTGCGGCAACGGCAAGCACCACCATCGGGACGACCGCGAGGCGTGGCACCCGCCGGGTGCCGCGCTCTTCGTCGTCCCAGGACGCTTCCGGTGTGCCGGCACGCCGCCACAGCAGCGCGATGATCCGGGCGGAGTAAGCCGCTGCAAGTGCCGCTCCGGCCAGGCCCGCCGCATACAACCAGGGTTCTTCCTCCAATGCTGCGGCGAGGACGACGTCCTTGGCGTACCAGAGCGACAACGGTGGCAGGCCGGCCAGCGACAACGCACCGACGGTCGCGAGGACGCCGACCGCGGGCCAGCGGGCGGCGACGCCGCGGAGACCGGTGAATTGTTTCGTCCCGGTGGCCGTCAGCCATGCGCCCGCGGTGAGGAACAGCAGCGCTTTCGTGGCGGCGTGTGCGACGAGCTGCGCGGTGCCGCCGCTGACCGAGCCGACGCCAGCGGCGAGGACGACGAACCCCAGCTGGGATGCCGTCGACGCGGCGAGGACCTGCTTCACGTCCCGCTGCGACAGTGCGATGACACCGAGGACGATCGCGGTCGTGACGCCCAGCCACGCCGCCGTCGGACCTGCCCAGCCGGTCACGTTCAGGAGCGGTTCGACGCGGAGGAGCAGGTACCCGCCCATGGCGACCATCGCTGCGGAGTGCAGCAGCGCACTCACCGCGCTGGGGCCCTCCATGGCGCGGGAGATCCAGAACGAGAACGGCAGCTGCGCTGCCTTCCCGAAGCCGGCAGCGAGCAATCCTGCGGCAGCGACGTGCACCCAGGGGCCTGGCAGCGACTGCAGTGCGGTCAGCGACCAGGAGCCGCCGCCGGCGACGACGGCGCCAGCGGCGAGGTACAGGCCGAGGTCCCCGGCGCGGGTGACAGTGAACGCGGTGAATCCACCGGCGACGCGGTTCCGGTCTTGCCAGCGGAATCCGATGAGCGCGTAGGAGGTGGCGCCCATCACCTCCCATGCGGCGAGGAGCAATGGCAGGCCGGTTGCGGTCACGGTGACGACGACGGCAGCGAGGAAGAGCAGCATCAGCCCGTGGAACCGCGCCGCCGGTCGGGTCCGGTCCGCAGTCGCGAACACGAGGACGAGGAATCCGATCCATACCACGGTCGGCAGGACGACAGCGGCCAGCGCGTCGACGCGGAGATCCGGGCCAGGGGCGCCAAGCATCGCAGGCACCCCGCCGGTCACCTCGGCACCCGTGATGGCTGCAATGGTCGCTGCGATCGCCATGACCGCTGCCGTGAAGAGGCTGACGGGAACGGCGATCCGTTCGGCGAAGCGTCCAGCTGTCGCCAGTGCGGCTCCGACGAGGGCGGGCAGGATGATGGCGGTGATCAGCGCGGCGCTCACTGGCTGAGGTCCGTCGCAGAATCGGTCATGTCGGAGTTCCGGGAACGGTGCAGGATCGTCGCAACCGCGAAGCCCATCGCCATCTCGATCGTCATCGCCGCGATGATCACCAGCAGCAGCACCTGCCCATCGACCGTCGGTGCGAGGTACCACCAGAACGCGGCGGCGGCGAGGATGACGGCGTTGATCATCACCTCGATGCCCATCATCACCATCACCACCACCTGCTGCGAGATCGCGCCGTACAGTCCGATGGCGAACAGCGCAGCCACGACGAGCAGAACGAGTTGCAGCGTCATCGTCCGACACCTCCCGGCTCCGGGTCAGCGGGGGCATTCTGGAGGTCGTCCCCGAGCCGGTCGTACCGGCCACGAGGGTTCGCCAGGACGAGGGCGGCGATGATCGTGGCGAACAGGATCGGGCTGATCGTCAGCATCACCAGCATTTTCGAGCTCATGATCGCCTCGCCAAGGGCACGGGTGGTGTCCGCCGCCGCGGTCCCGGCACGGGCTGGCCACGGGATGAAGAGCGCGGCTGCGGCGAGGCCGACGAACACGGCGGCCGCGATCACTGCCGCGGGGCGTTTGCTGTGGGTCATATCCATTGGCATCAGCGCCGGGTTCATGCCCATATAGGAGACCATGAACACCGCCATCATGGCCATCTCCATCACCATCATCAGGATCGTGATGACCCCGATGAAGTCCAGGTGCAGCACCAGCACGGTGACGCCGACGGCGATGAACGACACCGCCAGCGCGTACGTCGCGCGCGCCATCGAGTCCACCCGGAACACTGCGGCGGCAGCGAGCACCGCGACGACCGCCGCGACCCAGAACACGATCGTTGCCATCCCGGTCATCCTTTCCCCATCACGGCGAGCACCGACGTGACCAGCAGTTGCAGCAGCACCAGCGGCAACACGACAACCCAGCCCAGCTCCGCGAGCCGCTGCGGCCGGATCGCGGGCATCGCGTGTCCGAGCAGCAAGAACACGGCGAGCAGCAAACACGTCTTCAACAGCACCCATAGCGCCGACGGAAGCAACGGACCAGCTCCGCCGCCGAGGAACATCGGCACCGCGAATGCGGCGCCGACCACGAGCAGACACCATCTGCCGGCGAGAACGAGCAGTCGGTCGACGCCGGAGAGTTCCCCGAGGACACCGCCGGCGATGTCTGTGCCGGCGGGAAACGCGAACGGACCCCAGGCGGAGAACGCGGTGACGGAGGCGCAGTAGACGATGAACGCGACCGGCATTGTCAGGGCGAACCAGATCGGTTGCTGCGCGGCGACCACGTCGGTCAGCCGAAGGCTCTGCGCACCGATGGCGGGGGCGGTCAGGGCGAACATCAGCGGGATCTCGTACGCCAGGGCCTGCGCCAGGAACCGGTACCCGCCGATCAGCGGGTGCACGCTGTTGCCGCCCCACCCGAGCAGCCACCACAAGGCCCAGAGGGAGACGTCGACGGCGTTGAACCACACCACGCCGACCGGAATGTCCAGTGGTACCAGAGCGCCGACGGGAACGGCGAGAGCGGCGAGGAACGCGGCGACGGCTAGCCCGGACCCGCCGATCCGCCACAGAAGGGAGTCCGCGCCGAGCACGGATCGACGTTGTTGGCGGAGGAGCCGGCCGGTTTCCCGGAACGGCGAGAGGACCCCAACATGCACCGGTATCCCGCGGTCTCGTGCTGCCAGGGCGGCGTTGCCGCTGGCGGCCAGGATGGCGAGGACGAGGACGACGCCGGGCAGGACGAGTGCCCAGAGGGCGTTTCCGACATCAACCATGCTGATGCCGTCTCGTCGTGCCGACCTCATCGGCCGAGTCCGCGCGAGGCATGGGAAACACGGTGAGCGCAGCAATGATGAGGCGGGCGCTGCCGATGTCGCGTCCTTTAACCAGGGATGGGATCTCATCTACCGGCGTCGCCGGTTCCGGCTCGAACTGACGTCCGTTGAGTGCGGCGTCTGCGCGCTCGAGTCGAGTGAGGAGGACCGTGCGGACGTCGATGTCGGGTCGAACCTGGAGGCCGCGCAGGGACCAGCGGAGCATCACGGAGCGCTCGATCCGGCGGCGCAGCGGCCGAATGCGTTCCCGCGCCTGGTCCCGGCGGCCGGTCACGGCAAGATCCCGTACGCGGAGCGTCCGGGCTGCCACGGCATCCCATCCGGCGACGGCGAGTATCTGGGCGGCCTGGTCGAGCGCGGAGGCCGCGCCGCTCTGTGGCTCCCCCCGCTTGTGGTCGTCGACATCGATCACCGAGGCGGAGGCGTCGGTGATGGTGTCGCCGGTGAGCGTCACGTCCAGGATCACGCCAGCTGGCCAGACCGGCAGGATCGGACCGAGTCGCCGGTGCAGCACGTCCATCTCCAGCCCGTCCCGATCATCCGCCCCGTCGGCGAGTGGGTAGCCGCCCGGACCGCTCATCGACATGTGATCCATCGACATGTGGTCGTGACCGCCCATGGGCATGTCGTGTTCATGCATCGATTCGTCGGTGTCGTCCGGGTGCTCGTCGTTGGGATGTTCGTGGTCGGGGCCGTCCTCGGCGAGGTGCCGGCCATCGATCCCATCCTCGCGAGCGGCGGAGCGCTGTGCACGTCGGTCCGTGAGTGAGTCCTGCGCGGTCGTGAAGACGGTGCCGATTTCGTCGGGGCTGGTCAGTGCCGCCCGGTGCTTCGGGTAGGGCATCTGATCCCACACGCGGTCGATGACCGTCCGCATCTCTGGTCCGGGGGTTCCGCACACGAGCAGGACGTCGCTTTCGGCCGGGTGGGTGGCCAGGACATGACCGGCGGACGCAGCCGCTGCTTCCAGTGCAATCCGGGCTGCACCGTTGCCGGGCACCTCGACGAGGAGCACATGCAGCGGTCGGCGGCGATCCGTGGTCACACCCATCGGAACGCTCCTTCCCGCCAGGCCCAGACGACACCCGCCAGGAGAACCCCGAGGAAGACGAACATCTCGATGACCGCCTCTGCACCCATCTGCGCGACAACGACAGCCCACGGGTACATGAAGAGCATTTCCACGTCGAACGCGAGGAACACCAGCGTCATTGGGTACCAGCGGGTGTGGAAGCGCGAGAGCGCGTGTTCCTGGAGATCCCACCCGGACCCGAACGGCAGCACGTCTTTGCGAATCGGAGCGACCGCTGTCGCTCGAGACAGCAGCATCAGGGCGGCGATGCCGAGCAGTGCGACGCCGAGCACGATGCCGATGGTGATGTACCCGGACATTCGATCTCCTTCCCGAGCTGCTATACCCCGGAGGGGTAATGCGGGTGAGTGTAGGCGGGCGGCGGGCTCGGTGTCCGCCGGTCAGCGAGGCTGGAACGTGCGCAGGCGCAGGCTGTTGCTGACAACGAACACCGAGGAAAGGGCCATCGCGGCGCCGGCGATCATTGGGTTCAGCAGGCCGGCCATCGCGAGCGGGATCGCGGCGACGTTGTAGGCGAAGGCCCAGAACAGGTTCACCTTGATCGTGCCGAGGGTGCGGCGGGCGAGCGCGATCGCGTCCGCCGCGGCGCTCAGGTCCGCTCGGATGAGGGTGATGTCGGCGGCTTCCATGGCCGCGTCGGTGCCGCTACCCATCGCGATCCCGAGATCAGCGGCGGCGAGAGCGGCGGCGTCGTTGACGCCGTCGCCGATCATCGCCACGGACCGGCCCTGCTGCTGCAGCCGGGTGACGGTCCGGTACTTGTCTTCGGGTCGCACCTCGGCTTCGACGTCGTCGATGCCAACCTCCGCTGCGACGGTCCGGGCGACGTCTTCAGCGTCGCCGGTGAGCATGATCGTGCGCAGCCCCATGTCGTGCAGGCGACGGATCGCGTCCGGGCTGGTCGGCGCGATGGTGTCCGCGACGCTGATGACGCCGCGGGCTGCGCCGTCCCATGCGACAACGACCGCGGTCGCGCCGCCCTGTTCCGCGGTCCGGACCGCGTCCGTGACCGCTTCGGGGATGGTGATGGCCCACTGGTCGGTCAACCAGGCGGGTCGGCCGACGAGCACGAGGGTGTCGTCGACGACGGCTTGGACGCCGAGCCCGGCGGTGGACTGGAACGTGTCCGCGGTGGGGTGGTCGGTGGCGGCTGCGGTGATGGCGCGGGCGATGGGGTGTTCGGATCCTGCTTCCGCGGCGGCGGCGAGGGCGAGGACTCGGGTGTCGGTTTCCCCGCCGACGGCGGTGACCTGGTGGACGCTCATCTTGCCGGTGGTGACGGTGCCGGTCTTGTCGAGCACGACGGTGTCGATCCGGCGGGTGGCCTCGAGGACCTGGGGTCCGCGGATGAGGATCCCGAGCTGGGAGCCACGTCCGGTGCCGACGAGCAGCGCGGTCGGAGTTGCCAGCCCCAGGGCGCACGGGCAGGCGATCACCAGGGTCGCAACGGCGGCGGTGAACGCGGCTTGCACGTCGCCGGTGAGCAGCAGCCACCCGATGAGGGTCAGCACCGCCAGGCCCATGACGATCGGGACGAACACGGCGGAAACCCGGTCGGCGAGGCGCTGCACCTCGGCCTTGCCGGTCTGCGCGGACACGACGAGCCGGCCGATGCGGGCAAGCTCCGTGTCCTGGCCGACGCGGGTGGCTTCGACGATGAGTCGGCCGCCGACGTTCACGGTCGCGCCGGTGACGGTGTCGCCGGTGCCAACCTCGACGGGGACCGCTTCACCGGTCATCACGCTGGTGTCGATCGCGCTCGTGCCATCGGTGATGGTTCCGTCGGTGGCGATGCGTTCACCGGGACGGACCACGAACCGGTCCCCGACCTGCAGTGCTGCGGTCGGCACCTCAGTTTCGACACCGTCTCGGAGCACCCGGGCAGTCGGTGCACCCAAGGCGAGGAGCGCCTGCAGGGCGGCGCCGGAGCGGTCCTTCGCGCGGGCCTCGAAGTATCGGCCGGCGAGGAGGAACACCGTCACCGCGGCGGCGACTTCGAAGTACGGCTCCGGAGCCGCGCCCGGGTGTGGGAACCAGGAGAACGCCATCTGCATCCCGATGTGCCCGGCGCCGCCGAACACGAGCGCCCAGACGGACCACACGGTCGCGGCGGCGACGCCGACGCTGACGAGGGTGTCCATCGTCGCGGCCCCATGCCGGGCGTTGATCGCGGCAGCACGATGGAACGGCCACGCACCCCACACAGCGACCGGCAGCGCCAGCACCAGAACGGCCCACTGCCATCCCGGGAACTGCAGTACCGGGACCATCGACAGCGCCACCACCGGCACGGCGAGCACCGTGGACACGATCAGGCGCCGCCGCAGCGGCGCGAGCTCGTCGGTGTCCGCACCGGGCGGTTCGGGCAGGTGCGCACCGTACCCGGCCGCTTCAACGGTGCGGATCGCGTCGTCGACAGCGAGGTCCGCAGGCAACGTGACGGAGGCGCTTTCGGTGGCGTAGTTCACGCTCGCGGTCACGCCGGGCAGCTTGTTCAGCTTCCGCTCGATCCGGTTCGCGCACGACGCGCACGTCATCCCCTCGATCGTCAGCTCAACCGCCGGGGTGCTGGTCGTGGTCATGATGCGACCAACGTGTAGCCGGCCTCCTCCACAGCGGCGGAGACTTCCTCCTGCGGCAGGTCGCGAGTGCTGGTCACCCGAGCGGTGGAGACACCGCCAACGTTGAGGTCGATCGTCACGTCCGTGACGCCCGGCACGGCGACGAGTTCCTCGTTGACACTCATCACGCAGTGCCCGCACGTCATGCCCGTAATGCCGTACGTGTTCGTCAGCTGCTCGCTCATCGTGGTGATCCCTTCGTCGTCCAAATTCGTCAGGTACCCTAGGGGGGTACCGTAGCGAGTGTAACGCCGGTCGAGCGGATGTGTTCCCGATCCGCCGAACCGGCAACCGGAAAGAGGACGTGATGGCGACCAAGACTGATCGGCGAGAAGAGGCGCGGCGAAAAGCCGCTGATCGCAGAGCGGAGCAGCAGCGCAGCCGCACCCGCCGGTGGTGGCTACTGGGCGCCGCCGTGGTCATCGTCCTCGCCGCAGTCACCACGATCACGGTCACCGCCCTGACCCGCGGTAACGACACGGCGCCGACAGCGTCCGGGGTGACGGCGGCACCGCCGTGGCCGGCCCCCGCGGATGCGGCGGCGCGGGCAAAGGCTGCCGGGCTCGAGGTGGCGGGGATGGAAGGCGCGGCGCTGCACACCCATCAGCATCTGTCCGTATCGGTGGACGCGAAGCCGGTGGCGGTGCCGGCGAATATCGGCGTCGACGTGCAGCGGGGCGGCATGTCTGCACTCCACACCCACGACACCTCCGGCATCGTGCATGTCGAGTCCGCGAAGGTGCAGCCGTTCACCCTCGGACAGCTCTTCACCGAGTGGAACGTGACCCTGCGAGACGGGCAGGTCGGCGGGTACGTCGACGGGAGGAACGACCGGCACGTCGCCGTGTTCGTCAACGGCACCCGCACCACCACGCCGCTGCCGGATTTGGAACTGCAGGACCAGCAGGACATCGCGATCGTCATCACCCGTGGGTCCGGTACGCCGATCGCGCCGGCCCCGTTCGATTGGTCGACGGCGTCATGAGCGCCGCTACCGTAAACGGTGAACCCCGAGGAGCGTCCATGACCGACACCACCGCACCCGCAGCAGAGCACCACCACGGGTACATCACCGCGAAGGACGACTACCTCAAACGGTTGCGCCGCATCGAGGGGCAGGCCCGCGGCCTGCAGCGGATGGTCGATGAGGAGCAGTACTGCATCGACATCCTCACCCAGGTGTCCGCGATGACGAAGGCGCTGCAATCCGTCGCGCTCGGCCTGCTGGATGACCACCTCGCGCACTGCGTCACCGACGCCGTCGCCGAAGGCGGCGACGCTGCCGCGGTGAAGCTCAAGGAAGCTTCCGACGCGATCGCCCGCCTCGTGCGCGCCTAACCACCCCCTGCCCACCAGACGGGGCGGTTGTTCTCTCAGCGCTCGTCCTGCACCATAGAACCCGCACCCCGACCAGCCATCAGTACGGATCCGCATGCTCACCACCGCGAACACCACGCGCCGCCGCCTGCTGCTGCAGGCCACGGCGGTTCTGGCGTTGCTGCTGCTGGTCGGATTCACGGTCCTGATGCACAGCATGCTCGGCCACGCCACCACCGGCGATCACCCCATGACCGCCACGTCGAGCATGACGGCCGAGCACACCCACAGCGACGCCGCCGGACACGATGCCCACGCTGCCGCGCCGGCTGGCGCGGTGATGAGCGTGCTCAGTGATGCCGGCTGCGACGGCGGCCTGTGCGCGCTGATGTGCTCCCTGATGGGGATGGCGTGCGCGCTGACGATCGCCCTATTCGCGTGGGCGCTGCTGCGCACCCGGAACGGCGGGGTCCTCTACGTCCTCGCACGCCTCCTCGCCCTCGGGGACCGTGTCGCACGCCGCGTCGCGGCACCCAAGCCGCCATCACTGACGGCGCTGCAGATCATCCGTATCTGATCCATCCCCGGCGGGAGCGCTCCCTTCGGACGCTCCTGCATGCCCAGAACACGGGCAGGTATTCGCCTGCCCGGAACCCCTGACGCATTCACGGGAACGGATCCATGAACACCACCATCACGCGCACCCTCGCGGCCGCCGCCGCACTCACCATCGGCCTCACCCTCGCCGGCTGCTCCACCAACAACGCCGGCTCATCGGACAGCTCCTCCTCGTCGTCCTCGTCGGCGGCGTCGGCGCACAACGACCAGGACGTCATGTTCGCGCAACAGATGCTGCCGCACCACAAGCAGGCCGTTGAGATGAGCGACATGCTCCTCGCCAAGGGCTCCGACGTGGACGCTGACGTCGTCACCCTCGCCAAGCAGATCAAGGCGGAACAGGGGCCGGAGATCACGTCCCTGACCAGCTGGCTGAAGCAGTGGGGTGAGCCCACCGAAGCCTCCAGCATGTCCGGGATGGACCACTCCTCGATGTCGGGAATGATGTCCGACTCCGACATGGACGCCCTCGACAGCGCCTCCCCGGCGGACGCCGGGAAGCTGTTCCTGCAGCAGATGGTCGAACACCACACCAGCGCCGTCGACATGGCGGGGACCGAAGTCGACAAGGGCAAGAACACCGACGCGGTCGCGATGGCGAAGTCGATCGTGTCGAGCCAGACCGAGCAGATCAACCAGATGAAGGACATGCTCGCGTCGATGTGACCCCGGCCGTGGGTCGCGGCGGTGTCCCCCCTCCCCGCCGCGGCCCACGATCGGCCGCCCACTCTTTCCCTGCTTCGAGTTCCGCTCGACGTCCCACCCTTCGGCCGCAACCGGCCCATCGTTTCTTGGAGCCTTTCAGTGCCCCAGCAGCACCGTGCAAACGTCCCCACGCCCATGCCTACGCCCCTGACCCGGCGGGAAGCCCTCGCCGCTGAACGCGCGGCCGCGACCGCCCTTTCCAGCACCGCGGCCATCCCGCGGCCGCTCCCTGCACCCCCTCGGAGAGTGGCGGAGCCGCTGCGGACCATGCGTTCGCGTGCCCTTGCTGCGCTTCCGCTCACCGGGGCGGCGGCAGCCCTGGCTCTGTTCACTACCGCCGCGATTCCAGCCCAGGCCTCCACCGGACCAGCGACCGTGCTCCCCGGAGTCAACCCGGTCGCGACGGGGCAGAGTTTTACCGCCACGGGCGTCACCGTGTCCATCGACCGTGACGGTTACACCGTCACCAAGCCCACTCCGAAGCCGGTTATCACCACCAAGACCACCACGAGCAGCTCCAACACCGCCTCGACGACGGCCCCGAGCCCCGCACAGTCGGGTGCCATCGTGAATACCGGCGCCGGCGATATCCGCTGGCCGTTCCCGGGGCAGATCCGCATCAGCTCACCGTTCGGTGCCCGAACCGCGCCGTGCGCAGCATGCTCGTCGATGCACCAAGGCGCTGACATCACCCCCGGCGCCGGCACCCCCATCGGCGCAGTCGCCGCGGGGACGGTACGGGTCTCCGCGACGCACCCGGAGTACGGCCAGTACGTCATCATCGACCACCAGATCGACGGACAGACCATCTCCACCCTTTACGCCCATATGATCTACGGCTCGTCCCCACTCCGCGTCGGGCAGAGCGTCGCCGTCGGGCAACTCGTCGGCCTCGTCGGCAACACCGGCGCCAGCACCGGAGCGCACCTGCACCTGCAAGTCATGCTCGGTGGCAGCACCCCTGTCGACCCCATTGCATGGCTCAGGGCCAACGCGGGCCGGACGCTGTGACCATCACAGCACCCGTCGCCTTCACCAACATGTGCCTCATTCTGAACAGCTTCGGACAGGGTGTCCCCGCGTGTTCGCGTCGGCCGATTTCAGAGCGGAGTGCAGATTGATGAGACGTTGTGGGGCAACCGTCGCACTTGCGATCGCGCTCTCCGTCGTCCTCGCCGGATGCTCCTCAGGCAACGACTCCCTGTCGAAGCAGTACGGCAACGGGACCACGCAGAACTACATCTCCGGTGACGGTGCGGTGACCGAGGTCGCCGCCGACAAGCGCACCGACGCGGTCGACTTCTCCGCGACGACCTCCGACGGCGAGACGATCTCGGCCAAGGCCCTGCGCGGCAAGGTCGTCGTCCTGAACTTCTGGTACGCCAGCTGCCCGCCCTGCCGTGCCGAGGCGAAGTACCTCAACAAGGTGCATGCGGCGTACACCGACAAGAACGTCCAGTTCATCGGCGTCAACGTCCGGGACCAGAAGGCCACCGCCGCCGCGTTCGAGCGCACCTTCAAGGTCGACTACCCGACGGTGCTCGACGCGGACAAGGGCACCATGCAGCTCGCACTGTCCGGGCAGATCGCGCCGAACGCCGTCCCCGCGACGATCGTCCTCGACAGCAAGGGCCGGGTCGCCGCCCGCGTCCTCGGCGCCGTCGACGGCACGAGCATCCTCGACACCCTGGTCAGCGACGAGCTCAAGGCGTCCTGACCCCATGAGCGGCAACCCCTTCTCCGACGCGATCCTCAGCGGGCAGATGCTCGTCGCCCTCCCGGTGGCGCTGCTCGCGGGGCTCGTGTCGTTCCTGTCCCCGTGTGTGCTGCCCCTCGTGCCGGGCTACCTCGGCTACGTCGGCGGCGTCGCGGAGGGCGGGCAGCGCCGCGGCCGCGTGGTGCTCGGGGTGCTGCTGTTCATCCTCGGGTTCACGGCCGTGTTCGTGGCCTACACGACGGTCTTCGGCGCGCTCGGCTTCTGGCTCGTCCGCTGGCGCGACCTCATCACCCAGATCCTCGGCGTGGTGGTCATCGCGATGGGCCTCGTGTTCGTCGGCCGGTTCACGTTCCTGCAGCGCACCATCAAGCCCAGCTGGACCCCGGCCACCGGGCTCCTCGGCGCCCCCCTGCTCGGCATCGTGTTCGGCCTCGGCTGGACCCCGTGCCTCGGCCCGACCCTCGCCGCGATCAACCTGCTCAGCGTGCAGTCGGGCAGCGCCTGGCAGGGCATGTGGCTCGGGGTCGCGTACTGCCTCGGCCTCGGCATCCCGTTCGTGCTGGTCGCGCTCGGCGCCGGCTGGGCCACGGGAGCGATCCGTGCCGTGAAGCGCCACATGCGCACCGTCAACATCATCGGAGGAGCGATCCTGATCGTCATCGGTCTGCTCATGGTCACCGGAATCTGGTCGGCCGTCATGTCGAGCGTCGGGGCGGTGATCCAGAGCTATGTCCCGGCAGTCTGAGACCGACGACAGCCGGATCGAGAACGGCACCGCGTCCGACCCGATGCGGCCCTCCGACCACGTCGACGGTGCTGGACCGGCCGACGGCGGCGGCGGCGGCGAGGTCAACCAGCCGAAGCTCGGCCTGATCGGGTACGTCCGGTTCTTCTGGCGACAGCTCACGAGCATGCGGACGGCGCTCTTCCTCCTCATGCTGCTCGCCCTCGCGGCGATCCCCGGCTCCCTCGTGCCGCAGCGCACGGCGGACCCGAACGGCGTGGTGCAGTACAAGGCGGACCACCCGCAGCTCTTCCCGGTCCTCGACAAGCTGCAGGTCTTCGACACCTACACCTCGGTGTGGTTCTCCGCGATCTACCTGCTCCTCTTCGTGTCCCTGATCGGCTGCATCGTGCCCCGCACGAAGCACCACTGGCAGGCCCTCCGCACCCGTCCGCCGAAGACGCCCGCGCGCCTGACGCGTCTGGCGGGCTACCGCAGTGTCGCCGTGAACCCGGACACGGTCACCACCGCAGCGGGTGGGACGGACGCAGCCACGGGCCTCCCGTCCGTCGAGCACGCCGTGACGCGCGCGATGGCGATCCTGAAGCGCTCCGGCTACCGCGTCGAGCGGTTCGGCGACTCGGTGAGCGCGGAGCGCGGCTACCTGCGCGAGACCGGCAACCTGGTGTTCCACGCAGCCCTCGTCGGCGTGCTGCTCGCCGTCGGCGTCGGCGGCGGGTTCGGCTACACCGGACAGCGGCTCCTGGTGGAGGGCCAGACCTTCTCGAACGTGCTCGGTTCGTACGACTCGTTCAACCCGGGCCGCTGGTTCCAGCAGACCGACCTGAAGGGCTACAACCTGACGCTCGACAAGTTCGTCACGAAGTACGAGGAGCGGAACCTCGACGCCCTCGGCCAGGCCCTCGACTACTCCGCCACGGTGACCAGCAGGGAGAAGGGCGGCGAGGCGAAGACCAGCCGCCTCGGCGTCAACGACCCGCTCAGCGTCGGCGGCACGAACGTGTACCTGCTCGGCAACGGCTACGCCATGGGCGTGACGGTGCGCGACGGCAAGGGCGACGTGGCGTTCAAGGACGTCGTGCCGTTCCTGCCGGAGGACTCGAACTACACCTCGACCGGCGTCATCAAGGTGCCGGACGCCGTGCCGGACCAGCTCGGCATGGTCGGGTTCTTCTACCCGACGGCCTCGAAGCTGTCGACCGGCGCGTACACCAGCGCCTACCCGGACTCGCAGAACCCGCTCCTGACGCTGCAGGTCTACACCGGCGACCTCGGTCTCGACGACGGTGTGCCGCGGAGCGTGTACACGCTCGACACGTCGGGCCTCAAGCAGATCGCCGGTCGCCAGTCCGACGCGGCGAGCATCGAGCTGAAGCCCGGGCAGACGAAGACCCTGCCGAACGGTGCCGGGTCGATCACCTTCGACGGTGTGAAGCGGTACGTGTCGCTGGATATCAATCGTGACCCGTCACAGGTTCTCGTCGGCGCGTTCGCGATCCTGGCAATGCTGGGACTGCTGACCTCGCTGTTCGTCCCGCGTCGGCGTATCTGGATCAAGGCGCTTCGGCAAGCCGACTCCGAGAACGGTGAATACAACCTCGAGTATGCGGGCCTTGCCCGCGGCGAGGATCCGAACCTCCTGCGCGCTGTCGACGACATTGCTCGGCAACATTTCGCGCTCATCTCCAACAGGAGCTCAGAATGAACATGACCACAAACCTCGCGACCTACTCGGTCGTGCTGACGTACTCCGCGATGGCGGTCTACGTCGTCGCGTTCATCGCGTTCGCCCTCGACATGGCGAAGCGCTCCGGCGAGGTCGCCGCGGCCTCCTCGGGCGCCGGGGCACCGAAGGCCGCCGCCGAGCAGAAGACCGTCGCGACCGTCCAGGGCGGCACCGTCGTCCTGGAGCGCGTCGCGCAGTCCTCCGACGGCGACGGCTCGTCCCGCCGTGGCACCCGCTTCGAGCGGGTCGGCATGGCGATGACCGTCCTGGCGCTCGTGCTGCACGTCGGCTCGGTGGTCCTCCGCGGGATCGCGGCCGACCGTGTGCCGTGGGGGAACATGTTCGAGTTCTCCCTGACCGGCACGGCGCTGATCATCCTGATCTTCCTGCTCGTGCAGCTCTGGCAGAACCTCAAGTTCCTCGGCGTCTTCATCACCGGCCTGACGATCATCCTGCTCGGCATCGCCACCGTGAACTACTACGTGCCGGTCCGTCCGCTCGTGCCCGCGCTCGAGTCGTACTGGCTCGTCATCCACGTGTTCGTGGCCATCGCCGGCACCGGGTTCTTCGCCCTCGGCGCTGGGCTCGCGGTGGCGCAGCTGGTGCAGACCTACCACCAGGGCCGGACCACCTCGAACAAGATCCGGTTCATGGAGACGCTGCCCGACGCCGACCGGCTCGAGGTGCTCACCTACCGTGTACTCCTCGTCGGCTTCGTCCTCTGGACCTTCACGCTCATCGCCGGTGCGATCTGGGCCGAGCGGGCCTGGGGCCGCTACTGGGGCTGGGACACGAAAGAGGTCTGGACCTTCATCATCTGGGTCGTCTACGCCGGGTACATCCACGCGCGTGCGACGCGCGGCTGGCGCGGGGCACGGTCCTCGTGGCTGGCGCTCATCGGCTTCGCCGCGGTCATGTTCAACTTCTCCGTCGTGAACGTCTTCTTCAAAGGCCTGCACAGCTACTCGGGAATCTGAATATGCGCCGGATCAAACTGACTCTGTCATTTCTTGTGCAAAGGATCCCGCGCCTTCGCCGGAACGTCATCCTCACGGGAGCCGCCCTCACGCTGTTGCTCCCGCTCACGGCGCCAACGCCGGCTCGCGCGGCAGACTTTCCGACCTGGGATCAGGTGGAAGCCGCCCGCGGCAGCGAGCAGAGCAAGCAGGCGCAGATCAGCACGCTGAACGGGCTGATCGACCAGCTGCAGGAGAAAACGCAAGCGACCGACGACCGGGCTGACGCCGCCGGTCGGACCTACCAGTCGGCGCAGGATGACCTCGATCAAGCCACCGCAGCGCACGCGAAACTCGCCGCGAGCACGACTGCCGCGACAACGGAATCCGAAGAGCTCGGCAGCACCGTCGGGCAAGTCGCCGCGGCCCTCACCCGACCAGGCGGCAGCGGCCTCGGTGCCGGCGCGATCCTCGGACAGGACGACCCAGATGCGTTCCTGCAGGGGTTGAGCATGTCGAGCAAAATCGGCGAGCAGGTCGATGGCCTCTACGCCCGCGCGAGCACCGCGGCGAAAACCGCCGGCGCCCTCGCCGCCCAAGCCCGCGTCGCAAAGAACGCCCGCACGAAGCTCGCGGACGCCGCGCAAGACGCCCTCGATGCCGCCGTCGCCGCCAGCGAAGCCGCGGCAGCCGCGGAGGCGAGCGAGCGGGAGAACGTCAGCACGATGCGTGCCCAGCTGGCGACGCTGCGCGATGACCGGCTCAGCATCGAGCAGGGCTATGAAGCAGGCGTCCGCGCCCGCGCTGCGGCCGCCGCTGCCGCAGCGAAAGCCGACGCGGAAGCCCGCGCCCGCCAACAGGCAGCCGCCGCAGCCGCAGCCGCAGCCGCGTCGCGCCCTGCCGCGTCAGCGCCCGCACCGTCCGCCCCCGCTGCCGGCAGCACGCGTCCCAGCGGCAGCGGGACAGCGCCCGGGTGGACCCGACCAATCACCTCGTACACCTTCTACCAGGCGTACGGGTACCGCATCCACCCCGTCTACGGCGACTACCGCCTCCACGCCGGAGCCGACTTCAGCGCCCCCTGCGGCACCCCGCTCTACGCCACCGCCGCCGGCACCGTCACCTACGCCGGACCCTACGGCGGCTACGGCAACATCATCATCATCGACCACGGCGGCGGCATCACCAGCGCCTACGCCCACGTCTACGCCACCGGCATCTACGTCCGCACGGGGCAAACCGTCGCCGCCGGCACCAACATCGCCGGCGTCGGCAACGCCGGCGTCTCCACCGGATGCCACCTGCACTTCGAGATCCGCAACAACGGCGTCGCCACCGACCCGATGGCCTTCCTCGCCACACGAGGAGTCAGCTAAGCCCGAACCGGCCACCATGGCCCCCACACGTTCGACGTCAACCGACGCCGGCGAAACAGCAGTACCGACGGAAAGGATGACCCATGAGCACCACCACCGACATGCTCCGCACCTACCCGAAGGACCTCGGCAGCATCGACCAGGCAGCCCTCGCCGCCTGCGTCGACGCGTGTTTCGAATGCGCGCAAACCTGTACCGCGTGCGCCGACGCGTGCCTCGCCGAAGACATGGTCGCCGAGCTCACCAAGTGCATCCGCACCAACCTCGACTGCGCCGACATCTGCGCAACAACCGGCAACGTCCTCTCCCGCCACACCGGCTACGACGCCAACCTCACCCGCACGATCCTCGAGGCGTGCCTGGCCGCCTGCAAGGCGTGCGGGGACGAATGCGCACAGCACGCCGACATGCACGAGCACTGCAAGATCTGCGCCGACGCATGCCGCCGCTGCGAAGAAGCCTGCGCCGCGCTCCTCGCCAGCCTCTAACCGTCCAGACCAGCAGAAGGCCACCCTCACGTCAGGGTGGCCTTCGTGGGTGCTCGGTTGCCAACCAGCATCCCCGGCGAGTGCTCACACCATCGACACGAAGCGCGGCGAAAAGGGCGACATCGAGCAAAGCTGCTCACAGTCGCGCCGCTTGGACCAAGCGAAGTATTTCGGGGGCCGTGGAAATCGTGACTATCGGGCTGGCGTGGTGATGAGGCTGGCGAGGGTGTCGAGCGCGCCGGGAACGAGGGAGAAGTACGCCCAGGTGCCGCGCTTCTCGCGGTGCAGGATCCCGGCGTCGACGAGGACCTTGAGGTGGTGCGAGACGGTCGGCTGGGACAGGCCGAGCGGTTCCTGCAGGTCACACACGCATGCCTCGGCGCCGTCGTGCGCGGCGACCATCGAGATGAGCCGGAGCCGTGCCGGGTCGGCTATCGCTTTGAGTGACTTCGCCAGCACCTCCGCGGATGCCTGGTCCATCGCCTCGGTCGTGACGGGTGAGCAGCACGCGGTGACGTCCTGAATGGGGAGCAGCTCGATCGTCATGACCTCATCCTCCCACGGACTTCGACACACGTCTATATTTGCGCTCATCGATATCGACGTGCTTCGATGTACCCGCCGGGTTCCGGCTCCCGCTCGATCCGTGAAGGACCAGCCTGATGACTCACCTCCTCGCCGTTGGCGGCAGTGACGCCGGCATCGCCGCAGCGCTCCGCGCCCGTGAACTCGACCCGTCGACGGATGTGACGGTGGTGCTCGCGGACGAGTTCCCGAACTTTTCCATCTGCGGCATCCCGTACTGGGTTTCCGGCGACGTCGCCACGGAAGCGTCCCTCGCGCACCGCACCCGCGCGGACCTCGAAGCCGCCGGCATCACCGTCCGCTCCTCCACCTGGGCTTCCGCCATCGACGTCGACCGCCGCCGCCGCCTCACCGTCACCGGCCCTGCCGGCGTCGAGGAGATCTCCTACGACGAGCTGCTGATCGGCACCGGCGCCGAGCCGGTGCGTCCGGCCGGGGTGCCGTTCGCGGAGCCGGGCATCCACCTGCTGCACTCGATGACGGATGCCGAGCAGGTCGTCGCTGCCCTCGAGCTGCTGCCGGCGGGGAGCCGGGTGGCAGTGGTCGGTGCCGGGTACATCGGCCTAGAGATAACCGAAGGGCTCGTCGCCCGCGGGTTCGACACGACGCTGATCCAGCGCGGCCCGGAAGTGCTCTCCACCCTCGACCCGGAACTCGGGTCCCTCGTCACTGCGGAGGTCCGCCGCCACGGCGCGACGGTCCTGACCGGTTCCACCGTCACCGGGATCACACCGGACGGCGGCGGGCAGTGGCGTGTCGCCACCAGCTCCACGTCCGGTGACGCGGAGGGCACGTTCGCCCTTGTCGTGGTCTGCGTCGGCGTCCGCCCGGTCACGGACCTCGCGGTCGCCGCCGGCGCACAGCTGGGCCAGGCTGGCGCGATCGTCGTCGACGCGAGCATGCGGACCGGGGTGCCGCACGTGTGGGCTGCCGGTGATTGCGTCGTGACGCACCATCGTCTCCTCGACACGACGTGGTTGCCGCTCGGGACGACGGCGCACAAGCAGGGCCGTGTCGCCGGGGAGAACATGCTCGGCGGCTCGAAGACGTTCGCCGGTTCGGTGGGGACGCAGGTGGTGAAGGTGTTCGACCTGGTCGCTGCCCGTACCGGCCTCCGCCAGCACGAGACCGCCCCGCTGGAGGTGTCGCCGCTGACGCGGGTGACGGTGGCGGATGACCACAAGCGGTACTACCCGGGTGCTGTCCCGCTGACGATCAGCGTCACCGGCGACCAGAGCACCGGTCGGCTCCTCGGTGCGCAGATCGGCGGGCAGCGGACGGCGGAGATCAGCAAGCGCATCGACACGTTCGCCACCGCCCTCCACGCGGAGCTGACCGTGGATGACGTGATCGATCTCGACCTCAGCTACACGCCGCCGCTCGGGTCCCCGTGGGACGCCGTGCAGGTCGCCGCGCAGGGCTGGGAGCGCGCCGCCGCGGCGGCGAATCAGGCTGCGGTGACGGACTGATGGTGATGGCTGTGG
>NZ_JABMCE010000066.1 GCF_013359865.1 Curtobacterium pusillum | reverse complement strand
GGAAGGAGCCGTCGAAGGTGGGATCGGTGATTAGGACTAAGTCGTAACAAGGTAGCCGTACCGGAAGGTGCGGCTGGATCACCTCCTTTCTAAGGAGCATCTGGCACCTCTTGGGGTGTCCAGGCGCCGGATCGAGACGAACGTTCTCGCCGGTAGCTCATGGGTGGAACATTGACAGTGCAGTCGGGAGCGCAGCTGCCGACCTCAGTACGCCAGGCTTTCGGGTCGGGTTGGAACGGGTTGGGGGTGAGCGGGTCGGCTGGTGCACGTTGTTGGGTCCTGAGGGACCAGGCTTCCCAGTCTTCGGGCTGGGGGTTGAGCCGCACGGAGTGATCCGTATGGTTCTTCG
>NZ_JABMCE010000065.1 GCF_013359865.1 Curtobacterium pusillum | reverse complement strand
GGAAGGAGCCGTCGAAGGTGGGATCGGTGATTAGGACTAAGTCGTAACAAGGTAGCCGTACCGGAAGGTGCGGCTGGATCACCTCCTTTCTAAGGAGCATCTGGCACCTCTTGGGGTGTCCAGGCGCCGGATCGAGACGAATGTTCTCGCCGGTAGCTCATGGGTGGAACATTGACAGTGCAGTCGGGAGCGCAGCTGCCGACCTCAGTACGCCAGGTCTTCGGGTCGGGTTGGAACGGGTTGGGGGTGAGCGGGTCGGCTGGTGCACGTTGTTGGGTCCTGAGGGACCAGGCTTCCCAGTCTTCGGGCTGGGGGTTGAGCCGCACGGAGTGATCCGTATGGTTCTTCGGTGGGCCGCATGATGCTGGGAGCGTTGCTCCTGGGGGAGTGTGGTGCCGATCGTATGTTGAGAACTACACAGTGGACGCGAGCATCTTAGATCGCTCGCAACGAGCCTATGGGTCTTCGGATTCCGGGGTTGTTGTTGAGTCGATCGCAATTTTAATCTTTGTGGTCAAGTTTCTAAGAGCAAACGGTGGATGCCTTGGCATCTGGAGCCGAAGAAGGACGTAGAAATCTGCGATAAGCCTCGGGGAGCTGATAATCGAGCTGTGAGCCGAGGATTTC
>NZ_JABMCE010000064.1 GCF_013359865.1 Curtobacterium pusillum | reverse complement strand
GCGGGAGCGCGCCCGCAGCGCGGCGGGAGCGCGCCCGCAGCGCGCCCGCAGCGCGGCCGGAGCGGCTGCCGTCCGCCCCGGCGCGGACACAGACTTCCCCGAGCACGACGTGTCACCGTTCTGGTCGTGACCTCCGATCCCCCGCGCTCCCGCCGCAAGGCCGTCATCTGGATCGCCGTCGTCGCGGCCGTCGTCGTCCTGGGCGTCGTCGCCGCCGCCGTCGGCACGCACCTCTACACGAGCGGCGAGAACGCGAAGGCCTCGGCCGCGCCGTCCGTCGCCGCGAGCCGTGCCCCCTACACGCTCGACGCCTCGGACCTGACCGGCGAGTGGACGATCGGCGGCGACTCCGAGGCCGGGTACCGCGTGCACGAGGTCCTCAACGGCTCGGACGTCACCGTCACCGGCCGAACCGACAGCGTCACCGGCAGCGCCACGGTCGACGGGACCTCCATCACGAGGGCGACCGTCACCGTGCAGGTCGCCGACATCGCCACCGACTCGGACCAGCGCGACTCGTACTTCCGCGACTCCGCGATGGACACGTCGGCGTTCCCGACGGCGACGTTCGAGCTCACGGAGCCGATCACGGGCGCGGTGCCGAGCGGTTCCGGCACCACGAAGGTCGAGGCGACGGGCAACCTGAGGCTGCACGGCGTCACCAGGGCGGTGACCGCGACCCTCGAGGTCGGGCTGAACGGCGACGGCGTCGACATCTCGGGCTCGATCCCGATCACCTTCTCGGACTACGACGTGCAGGCCCCGAGCCTCGGCTTCGTGAAGGTCGACGACTCCGGTGCCGTCGAGTTCCTGGTGCACGCGACGCCCGCGAGCTGACGTCCGCGACGCGCGTCGCGCCGTCGACGCAACCGCTGACGGCCTGGAGGCGCGGTGCCGGCCCGCACCGCGCCTCCCGTCCGTCCGACGGTCGCGTCCTGCGACATCACGCGCGTCGATCGACCGGTGCGTCGTCGGAACGTACACACGCACCGAGCGACTACCCGCGCGCGTCGCCGTCGACGACGAGGTCGCGCACGACCCCGGGAAGCTGCTCGATCAGCGCCGTCATCGTGAACGGGCCGCCGCCGGAGGCCCGCCGCGCCGCGATCCCGTGCACGACCGCGGCCGTCGCCGCCAGGTGCGCCAGGTCGTCGGGCCCGAGCGACGACCCGGACGCCTCCGCAGCGCCCTGCCGGGTGGCCACGAGCGCCCCCAGCACCCCGCCGAGGACGTCGCCCGCGCCGGCGGCGGCGAGCCACGGTGTGGCGGAGGAGGCCACCAACCGCACCGTCCCGTCGGGAGTCGCGATGTGCGTGTCCGAGCCCTTGAGGAGCACGACGCTCCCGGTCTGCGACGCCGCACGGAGCGCCGCGGCGCCCGGGTCCTGCTCGATCGACTCCCGCGGGACGTCCAGCACGGAGGCGAGCTCACCGGCGTGCGGTGTCAGCACCGCGAGCGGGCCGAGATCGACGAGCGGGATCGCCCCGGCGTCGACGACCACCGGCACCCCGTCGTCGGAGGCGTGCGCGAACGCCGCGGCGGTCGTCGGGTCGAGTCCGCCCACCGAACCGGCCGAGATGCCCGAGCCGACGAGCCACGCCTGCACCCGCCCGACGCCGGAGACCACCTCGGGCCGACGCGTGAGCACGTGGTCGGAGGCCCGCGACGGCCCGACGTAGCGGACCATGCCGACACCCGTGTGCACCGCCGCGTCGACGCCCATCACGGCAGCGCCCGGGTACTGGTCGGAGCCGGTCGCGACGCCCAGCACCCCGCGTCGGTACTTCGTGGACTCCCCGTGCGGGGCGGTGGTCCAGGCGGCGGCGTCGGTCGGGGCGAAGGGGACGAAGTCGTTCACGAGCGCCACGTTACGGTGGACCGCATGAGTCTGTTCCTGCCCGGTCGTGTGGTGGTCTTCGACTACGGCGAGGTGATCAGCCGGACGCCGCACGCTTCCCGTGACCTCCTGGTGGCCGCGACGGGCGTGCCGGCCGAAGAACTCTTCCCCGTCTACCAGGAGCTCCGGCACGACCTCGACCGCGGCGACCTCTCCGTGGTGGGGTACTGGCGGGCGATCGGCGCACGGACCGGGCGGACGTGGAGCATCACCGACATCCACCGCTTCTGGGCGATCGACTTCACCGGCTGGTTCGAGGTCGAGCCGGAGGCCCTCGCCATCGTCGAGGAGCTGCACGACGCGGGCACCAGGCTGGCCCTGCTCTCGAACGCCGGCTTCGACTTCGGCGATGCCTACCGTCACTCACCGATGGGTTCCCTGTTCGAGACGGTCGTGGTGAGCGCCGAGGAGCACGTCCTCAAGCCCGACCCGTCGATCTACCGCGACACGTGCGCCCGTCTGGGAATCGACGCGGGTCAGATGGTGTTCGTCGACAACAGGGCCGAGAACGCCGCCGGCGCGGAAGCGATCGGGGCGGTCGGCCACCACTACACGTCGCCGGGGTCGCTGCGGTCGTTCCTCGCGGAGCTCGCCGAACAGCCGGCTCCGGCGCCCGTCCCCTGAGGAGCCCGCGTGACGCACGCCCTGTTCGAACCGATCACCATCCGCGACCTGACCGTCCGCAACCGCATCTGGGTCTCCCCGATGTGCCAGTACTCGGTCGAGGCGCAGGACGGCGTTCCCACGCCGTGGCACCTCGTCCACCTCGGCGGGTTCGCCAAGGGCGGCGCCGGAGCGGTCGTGGCCGAGGCGACGGCGGTCGCGCCGGAGGGTCGGATCAGCCCCCAGGACCTCGGCATCTGGAACGACGACCAGCGCGACGCGTTCCGTCCGATCGTCGACTTCATCCACTCGCAGGGCGCAGCCGCGGGTGTGCAACTCGCCCACGCCGGACGCAAGGCGTCGACGTTCCGCCCATGGGAGTCGTCGCAGGGCACGGTCCCCGTCGAGCAGGGCGGCTGGACGACGGTCGCCCCGTCCGCCCAGGCCTTCGACGGCTACGCCGAGCCGCGTGAGCTCGCCACCGAGGACATCCGCGTCGTGGCCCTCGCGTTCGCCGCCGCCGCACGTCGATCGGTCGAGGCCGGGTTCGACCTCGTCGAGATCCACGCCGCGCACGGGTACCTGCTGCACCAGTTCCTGTCGCCGCTCAGCAACCACCGCACCGACTCGTACGGCGGTTCGCTCGAGAACCGGGCCCGTGCGCTCCTCGAGGTGCTCGACGCCGTGCGCGCCGAGGTCGGCGAGGGCTTCCCCGTCGTCGTCCGGTTCTCCGCGACCGACTGGGTCGACGGCGGCCTCACCCTCGACGAGACCACGCAGGTCGCCCGCTGGGCCGCCGAGCACGGTGCCGACCTCGCCGACGTCTCGACGGGCGGCAACGTGGCCTCCGCCCCGATCCCCGTCGGCCCGGGCTACCAGGTGCCCTTCGCCGACGCGATCAAGCGCGACGCCGGCATCGGGACCATCGCGGTGGGCATGATCTCCGAGGCGTTCCAGGCCGAGCAGATCGTCGCGACCGGGCAGGCCGACGTCGTGATGGTCGGCCGCGAGTTCCTCCGTGACCCCGGCTTCCCGCTGCGCGCCGCCGTCGAGCTCGGCGTGACGGTCGACTACGAGCCGCAGCAGTACCACCGGGCGCGCGTCACGGCGTAGGCCTGTACGTTCTCTCGGCTTCGCGCTCCGACAGGCAGTACGATGTCTCTCACTGTGGACGATCCCCCGAATAGTTCTTCGCCCTCCCACTCATCCGGCGCTCACTCGGTGAGCAGCCCCTCCCCGCACGTCCCGGGAGGTGAATCATGAGTCCGATCGACATCGTCATGCTGATCGGCGGCATCCTGCTGACACTCGGCACCGGCGTCTTCGTCGCATCCGAGTTCGCGCTCGTCAACCTGGACCGCGCCGACGTCGAGGCCCGGCGCGACCGCGGCGAGACCGGCCTCGCACCCGTGATCGGTGCGCTGAAGGTCACCTCGACGCACCTGTCCAGTGCGCAGCTCGGCATCACCCTGACGACGCTGCTCACCGGCTACCTGCTCGAGCCGTCGATCGCGACGCTGCTCGAGGCGCCGTTCCTCGCGATGCGGCTCCCCGACGCGATCGTCGAGACCGTCGGCTCGATCGTGGCGCTCGTCATCGCCACCCTGTTGTCGATGATCCTCGGCGAGCTCGTGCCGAAGAACTTCGCGCTCGCGCTGCCGCTGCAGACCGCTCGGTTGGTGGTTCCGCTCCAGGTGGCGTTCACGACCGTGTTCAAGCCCGCCGTCGCCGTCCTGAACGGCACCGCGAACGCCGTGCTCCGGTCGATGGGGATCGAGCCGCAGGAAGAGCTCTCCGGGGCCCGCAGCGCCGAGGAGCTGACCTCGCTGCTCCGCCGGTCCGCGTCCGAGGGGTCCCTCGAGCAGGACACCGCGACGCTCCTCGAGCGGACGATCTCGTTCTCCGAGCTGAGCGCGAGCGACGTGATGACCCCGCGCCCCCGCGTCTCCACCATCCGGGTGTCCGAGTCCGCCGCCGACGTCATCGACCTCGCGCGCCGCACCGGGTTCAGCCGCTTCCCCGTCATCGAGGAGGACGCGGACGACGTCGTCGGGATCGTGCACGTCAAGCAGGCCGTCGCCGTGCCGCGCGAGAAGCGCCCGGAGGTGCCCGTCGGCGCGCTCATGACCGACGCCGAACGCGTGCCCGAGACGATGCCCGGCGACAGCCTGCTCGCCGAGGTGCGGGGCCGCGGCTACCAGATGGTCATCGTCGTCGACGAGTACGGCGGGACGGCGGGTGTCGTGACGCTCGAGGACCTCGTCGAGGAGCTCGTCGGCGAGGTGTCCGACGAGCACGACCGCGCACGCATCGACGTCGTGCGCTCCCGCAACTGGCTGACGTTCCCGGGGCTCCTCCGTCCGGACGAGCTCGAGGACCGCGCCGGCGTGAAGGTGCCGGAGGACGGCCCGTACGAGACCGTCGGCGGGTTCATCATGTCGACGCTCGGACGGCTGCCCGTCGTGGGGGACGAGGTCGCCCTCGAGGACGGCGTGTTCCGGGTCGAACGGCTCGACGGTCGGCGCATCGACCGGGTCCGCTGGACGCCGACTCCCCCGGAGACCCCGGCCACCGGCATCATCATCCCGGCGACGAAGACCACCGGCACGAAGGGGGGAACCCGATGAGCTCCGATTGGTGGGGCATCTTCTGGCTCGTCGTGCTGCTGCTCGGCAACGCCTTCTTCGTCGCGGCCGAGTTCGCCGTCATCTCCGCGCGCCGCTCCCAGATCGAGCCACGCGCCGAGGAGGGCTCCCGCGCCGCCCAGATGACGCTGTGGGCGATGGAGCACGCCACCCGCATGCTCGCGACCACGCAGCTCGGCATCACGGTGTGCTCGCTGCTCATCCTCAACGTGTCCGAGCCGGCGATCCACCACCTGCTCGAGGTGCCGCTGCACCTGACCGGGTGGAGCGTCGAGGTCATCGGCACCGTGGCGTTCGTGTTCACGCTGCTGCTCGTGTCGTTCCTGCACGTGGTGTTCGGCGAGATGGTCCCGAAGAACATCTCGTTCTCGATGCCGGACCGCGCCGCACTGCTCCTCGTGCCGACGCTCTGGTACATCGGGCACGGGCTGCACTGGGTAATCGTCGGCCTCAACGAAGCGGCGAACGCCGTGCTGCGGGTGTTCCGGGTCGAGCCGAAGAACGAGGCGGTGAGCGCGTTCACCGTCGAAGAGGTGCAGACCATCGTCGAGCAATCCCGCCGCGAGGGCACCCTCACCGACGACGGCAAGCTCGCCATGGCGTTCGAGTTCACCGAGAAGAAGGTGAAGCACGTCGCCGTGCCGATGGCCGAGCTCGTCACCCTGCCCGACGACGCCACCCCCGGGGACGTCGAGCGGGCCGTGGCGCAGCGCGGGTTCTCGCGGTACGTCCTCGTCGGCGACGACGGCGACCCCACGGGCTACGTGCACGTGAAGGACGTCATCGACCTGCGCCCGGACGAGTACGACGACCCGGTGCCGCCGAAGCGCATCCGGCAGCTCATCTCGCTGTACACCGAGATGGACCTCGAGGACGCGCTCGCGACGATGCGCGCCGCAGGTCGGCACGTGGCCCGGGCGTTCGACGCCGAGGGGCGGACGCTGGGCGTCCTGTTCCTCGAGGACATCCTCGAGGAACTCGTCGGCGAGGTCGAGGACGCGACCCGCCGCCGCTGACCCGCGCTCGGGCACCGCGCTCGTCAGACGTCGACGCGGTACCCGAGCTCGAGGTCGGCGGCGTTCGCGCCGCGGATGCCCCAGTTGACCTTGGGCGTCTCGGTGATGCAGATCTCGACGCTGTGCGGCGCGATGCCGACCTGGGTGTCGAGCCGTTCGAAGAGTCCCCGGATGAGCGCCCGCTTCGCCTCGTCGCTGCGTCCTTCGAACATCGAGATCTCGACGATCGTGTACTCCGGACCACGGTCCGCGGGGTGGACGAAGTCCTCGGGGGCGAGGGGGACGAACCGGTGGAACCGCTTCTCCGCCGGGTAGTCGAGCGCAGCCATGACGGCGCCGTGCACCGCATCGGAGATCCCCTCCCGTCGTCCGTCGAGGAACGTCCGATCCGCGTACACGACCACCTGCGCCATGACGCGACGGTACCGGACCCTCTCGATGCCGCGAGAGCGACACCGCGCAGCGAAGTGCCGCCGTCCGTCCCGAGGAAGCGACAGACTGCTGCCGCGGTTCCGCAGCATTCCGTCGCTTTCGCGGCGCGCGACGGACGGGAGGCGCGGTGCGAGCTGGCACCGCGCCTCCCGTCCGTCCGTGGCCGCTACCAGCTGACGGGCAGCGGCTTGCCCTCCTCGTAGCCGGCGGCCGACTGGATGCCGACGAGCGCCCGCTCGGAGAACTCGACGAGCGACGAGGCACCGGCGTAGGTCGCCGAGCTCCGCACCCCGGTGGTGATCATGTCGAGCAGGTCCTCGACCGAGGGGCGCTCCGGGTCGAGGTAGATCGTCGACGACGAGATGCCCTCGGCGAAGAGCGCCTTGCGGGCCCGCGCGTAGGGATCGAGCCGCTCGAAGCGCTCCCGCACGGCCTTCGCGGACGCCATGCCCCAGCTCTCCTTGTACGCCCTGCCCGCGGCGTCGCGGCGGAGGACCCCGGGCGCCTCGAGCGTGCCGGCGAACCACGAGCCGATCATCACGGCGGAGGCGCCGGCGGCGAGGGCGAGTGCCACGTCGCGCGGGTAGCGGACGCCACCGTCGGCCCAGACGTGGGCGCCGAGCGAGCGCGCGGCGGCGGCGGTCTCGAGCACCGCCGAGAACTGCGGACGACCGACGGCGGTCATCATGCGCGTGGTGCACATCGCCCCGGGGCCGACACCGACCTTGATGATGCTCGCGCCCGCGTGGACCAGGTGGGCGACGGCGTCGGCGGTGACGACGTTGCCGGCGACGAGCGGGATGTCGAGCCCCAGGGCGGCGACCGTGCGGAGCGCGTGGAGCATGCCCTCCTGGTGACCGTGCGCGGTGTCGAGCACGAGGACGTCCACCCCGGCGGCGGCGAGCGCCTGCGCCTTCGCGGCGACGTCGCCGTTGATGCCGATCGCGGCAGCGACCCGGAGCCGGCCGGAGGCGTCGACGGCGGGCGTGTAGATGTCGGAGCGGATGGCACTGGTCTGGCTGACGGTGCCGACGACCTTGCCGTGTCGCATCACCGGCGCGAAGTCGACCTCGGCACCGCTCAGCACGTCGTACACGTGCCGGGGCGTCCCGGCGTCCTCGGCGTCGATGGCGGTGGAGGCGCCGTGCAGCAGGTCCCCGAGCGTGGCGTCGGGTCCCGCGGTGCCGAGCCGTGCGGCGGGGACGCAACCGAGGTACTCCCCCGCGGCGTCCCGCACGACGACCCCGCGGCCGGCGACGGGCACGAGGTGCTCGAGGGCCTCGGCGACCGTGGTGTCGGCGCCCATGTCGTACGCAGTGTCGAAGTCGACCGGCTGGTCCTTCACCCAGCGGATGGCAGCGTCGAGGTCCTGCAGGTGCATGTCCTGCGGCAGGACGCCGAGGCCGCCCCGGCGGGCGAGCGTGGCGGCCAGCCGCGGGCCGGTGACCGAGTTCATGTTGGCGCTGACGATCGGGATGGTGGCGCCGGTGCCGTCGTTCGACCGGAGGTCCACGTCGAAGCGGCTCGTCACCGCCGAACGGCTGGGGACGAGGAAGACGTCGGAGTAGGTCAGGTCGTGTGTCGGCCGCGTCTCGTAGAACCTCATGGGCCCCACTGTACGGCTCCGCAGGGCGGCCGGTCCGTGCCCTCCGGTGCGCCTCCGACGCGACACGCGCGAGGCCGTTCCGGGAGGCGCGACCCGCCTCGTGCTCGCACCGAACGGTCACCTCGGAGCGGCTAGGCTTGGCACCTGTGCGGAGCAGGGTTGCTGCGCACGACACACACGAGCATCTATCGACGGAGAGTGGGCGATCGGCTGTGTCGAGCCATCTGACCGGAACGGACGAGACCGCGGGCGAATTCGGGGCGAACGAGTGGCTCGTCGACGAGCTCTACGAGCAGTTCGTCGCGGACAAGGAGTCGGTCGACAAGTCCTGGTGGCCGGTCCTCGAGGGCTACCACCGCACCCAGGGCGGTGACGCTCCGGCTCCCGCCCCCCGTTCCGCACCCGTGGCGCCGTCCACGTCGTCGAACCAGCAGCAGTCCTCGCCCCAGCAGCCCGCGACCGGTGACGCCCCCGGCGAGGCGAAGTCCGGGCCGATCCAGGCGAAGACCACGTCCCGCCAGCCGACGCCGCAGCCGATCCCGGCCGAGGCCAACGACGAGGCCGACGACCACGAGGAGACCCACGAGGACGTGGCGACCCCGCTCCGCGGGATGGCGAAGACGCTGGCGTCGAACATGGACGCCTCGCTGACCGTCCCCACCGCGACGAGCGTGCGGACGATCCCGGCGAAGCTGATGATCGACAACCGCATCGTGATCAACAACCACCTGCGCCGGGCCCGCGGCGGCAAGATCTCGTTCACGCACCTGATCGGCTGGGCGATGGTCCAGGCACTCAAGGAGTTCCCGAGTCAGAACGTCTTCTACGAGGAGCGCGACGGGAAGCCCTTCGTGGTCGAGCCCGCGCACGTGAACCTCGGCATCGCGATCGACGTCCCGAAGAAGGACGGCTCACGATCCCTGCTCGTCCCGAGCATCAAGCGCGCGGAGACCCTCACGTTCGGTCAGTTCCTCTCCGCCTACGAGGACCTCGTCAAGCGCGCTCGTGACAACAAGCTCACTCCGACGGACTTCCAGGGCACGACGATCTCCCTGACGAACCCGGGCGGCATCGGCACCGTGCACTCGGTCCCGCGCCTGACGAAGGGCCAGGGCGCGATCATCGGTGCCGGCGCCCTCGAGTACCCGGCGCAGTTCCAGGGCTCGGCGTCGAAGACCCTCGTCGAGCTCGGCATCGGCAAGACGATCACGCTGACCAGCACGTACGACCACCGTGTCATCCAGGGCGCCGGCTCCGGCGAGTACCTGAAGAAGGTCCACGAGCGGCTCATCGGCGAGCACGGCTTCTACGAGGGCATCTTCTCGGCGCTCCGGATCCCCTACAAGCCGATCCAGTGGGCGAACGACATCAACGTCGACCTGGCGCACCGGGTCAACAAGACCGCGCGCGTGCAGGAGCTCATCAACAGCTTCCGGGTCCGCGGGCACCTGATGGCGGACATCGACCCGCTCGAGTACCGGCAGCGCACCCACCCGGACCTCGAGATCGAGAGCCACGGGCTGACCTTCTGGGACCTCGACCGCGAGTTCGTGACCGGCGGCCTCGCCGGTACCACGACGGCTCCGTTGCGCGACATCCTCGGCATCCTCCGTGACGCGTACTGCCGTACCGTCGGCATCGAGTACATGCACATCCAGGACCCGGAGCAGCGCCGCTGGGTGCAGGCCCACATCGAGGTCCCCTACTCGAAGCCGTCGAAGGAGGAGCAGCTCCGTGTCCTCGGCAAGCTCAACGAGGCCGAGGCGTTCGAGACCTTCCTGCAGACGAAGTACGTCGGCCAGAAGCGCTTCTCGCTCGAGGGCGGCGAGTCGACCATCGCCTTCCTCGACACCCTCATCCAGCACGCCGCCACCGCCGGCCTCGACGAGGTCGCGATCGGCATGGCGCACCGCGGTCGCCTCAACGTCCTGACGAACATCGCAGGCAAGACCTACGGCCAGATCTTCCGCGAGTTCGAGGGCTCGTCGCTCCCGGGCGCGGTCTCCGGGCAGGGGTCCGGCGACGTGAAGTACCACGTCGGCACCGAGGGCGTGTTCCGCGCCTCGGACGGCACCCGTATCCCCGTGACGATCGCCGCGAACCCGTCCCACCTCGAGGCCGTCGACGGCGTGCTCGAGGGCATCGTCCGTGCGAAGCAGGACCGAGAGGCCCCCGGCACGTTCGGCGTCCTGCCGGTGCTCGTCCACGGCGACGCGGCGATGGCCGGTCAGGGCGTCGTGGTCGAGACGCTGCAGATGTCGCAGCTCCGCGGCTACCGCACCGGCGGCACGGTCCACCTCGTCATCAACAACCAGGTCGGGTTCACCACGCCGCCCGAGTCGGCGCGCACCTCGGTGTACTCGACGGACGTCGCGAAGACGATCCAGGCGCCGATCTTCCACGTGAACGGCGACGACCCCGAGGCCGTGGCGCGGGTCGCGGAACTCGCCTTCGCCTACCGCGAGGAGTTCCACCGCGACGTCGTCATCGACCTCATCTGCTACCGCCGACGCGGGCACAACGAGGGCGACGACCCGTCGATGACCCAGCCGATGATGTACAACCTCATCGAGGCGAAGCGCTCCGTCCGCACCCTGTACACCGAGGCCCTCGTCGGCCGCGGCGACATCACGCAGGAGGAGTACGACGAGGCGCACCGCGACTTCCAGGACCGCCTGGAGCGCGCGTTCGCCGAGACGCACGAGGCGCAGACCGGCACCATCCCCGTCATCACCGTCGACGACGACGGTGCCGTGCAGGGTCTCGAGCGCCCGGCCGCGCAGCGCGACGACTCCGAGAACGAGGTGCACGACACCGCGGTCTCCGAGGAGCTCGTCCGGGCCATCGGCGACGCGCACAGCAACCCGCCCGCGGGCTTCCAGGTCCACCCGAAGCTTCAGCAGCTCCTGTCGAAGCGCACGGACATGACGCGCAACGGCGGGATCGACTGGGCGATGGCCGAACTCATGGCGATCGGGTCGATCCTCGTCGAGGGCAAGCCGGTCCGTCTCGCCGGTCAGGACGCCCGCCGTGGCACGTTCGTGCAGCGGCAGGCGGTGTTCCACGACCGGGCGAACGGTCAGGAGTGGCTGCCGCTGTCGAACCTCACCGAGGACCAGGCGCGCTTCTACATCTACGACTCGCTGCTCAGCGAGTACGCGGCGATGGCGTTCGAGTACGGCTACTCGGTCGAGCGTCCCGAGGCCCTCGTCCTGTGGGAGGCGCAGTTCGGCGACTTCGCGAACGGCGCGCAGACGGTCATCGACGAGTTCATCTCGTCCGCCGAGCAGAAGTGGGGACAGCGCTCTGGCCTCGTGCTCCTGCTCCCCCACGGCTACGAGGGCCAGGGCCCGGACCACTCCTCCGCGCGGATCGAGCGGTACCTGCAGCTCTGCGCCGAGGACAACATGGTCGTGGCACGACCGTCGACCCCGGCGTCGTACTTCCACCTCCTGCGCCGCCAGGCGTGGGAGCGCCCGCAGAAGCCGTTGATCGTGTTCTCGCCGAAGGCCATGCTGCGGCTCCGCCAGGCGACCAGCCCCGTCGACGCGTTCACGAGCGGGAGCTTCCGAGAGGTCCTGGACGACGACCGCGTGACGGACAGGTCGGCGGTGCGCCGGGTCGTCCTGCACTCGGGCAAGGTGCACCACGACCTCCGCGCCGAGGTCGACAAGCGCGGTGCGTCCGACGTCGCCCTCGTGCGGCTCGAGCAGCTCGCTCCGCTCCCCCTCGAGCAGATCCTGACGGTCCTCGGCGGGTACCCGAACGCCGATGTCGTGTGGGCGCAGGAGGAACCGGAGAACCAGGGCGCCTGGCCGTTCGTGTGCATGAACCTCTCGCCGCACCTCGACGGCCGACCGCTGTCCGTCGCCGCCCGCGCCGCGAGTGCTGCACCGGCCACGGGCTCGTCGAAGCGCTCCGCCCAGGAGGCCACCGAGGTCATCACGAAGGCCCTCGGCTAGACCCCCCGCAAAACACCGGTGTTCGTCGGACCCGCCGCGTCATGCGGGTGTTCCACCGACGAACACCGGTGTTTTGCTGGCCGAGCCCGCCGCTACGCGATCTTCGTGTAGCGCACGCCGGCCTCGTGGTAGCCGCGCTTCTGGTAGAACCGGTGCGCACTGTCCGTCGCGGCCGCGCTGACGGCGCTCAGGCGACGCGCGCCCTGCTCGACGGCCCACGTCTCGAACGTGCCGATGAGCGCCGAACCGGTGCCGTGCCTCCTGGCCGACGGGTCGACCACCAGCAGGAGCAGCTGCGCCGTCGGCTCGTCGCTCGCGTACGCCCACGTGACCTGCGCGCCCGCGATCGCCACCGCGTAACCGTCGTCGCCACGGACCACCCACGTGCGGTGACCCGCTTCGGGCGTGAGCCGTTCGAGGCGGGCCCGCATCGCGTCCTCGTCGACCACGTGGCCGAGCAGGCGGACGAGGGTGGTGACGTCGGAGACGTCGGCGTCGGACCAGGTGGTGATCGACTCGACGGAGAGGGTCATGCCGTGAGACTACCGACCGACCCTGCCGTGTGACGACGAGCCGGACCGCGCTAGTGGGTCGCCTGCTCCAAGCGGATGCGGGCGAGGATCTCGGTGCGCAGCTCCTCGGGAGCCGTCTCCTTGCACGCGCGACGGACGGTCTCGATGAGGACGACGCCGACGCGGTGCTCGGTCGTGCAGTCCTCGCAGCCGTCCATGTGCTCACGGATGTCCGCCGCGTCCTCGCGGCAGAGCTCCCCGTGCAGGAACTCCTCGAGCTCGGCCTTCGCCTTCGAGCAGTCGCAGCCGCTCATCGTGCTTCCTTCCCTTCGACGCGACCCGACGTCGCGGCAACCTTCCGGCCCCGCCCGCGCATCGTCGCCGTCGACGCTGCGTCCGGGACGATGCCGGTCTCACGTGCGTGGTCCGCCAGGAGCCCTCGGAGGAGCCGGCGACCACGGTGGAGACGGCTCATGACCGTCCCCACGGGGGTCTTCATGATGTCGGCGATCTCCTGGTAGGAGAACCCCTCGACATCCGCGAAGTAGACGGCCATCCGGAAGTCCTCCGGGATGGCCTGCAGCGCGTCCTTCACGGCGGAGGACGGCAGGTGGTCGATGGCGTCGGCCTCGGCGGAGCGCGCCGAGATCGACTGCGTGACGCTCTCCGCGCCGCCGAGCTGCCAGTCCTCGAGTTCGTCGATGGTGCCCTGGTACGGGTTCCGCTGGTTCTTGCGGTACGTGTTGATGAACGTGTTCGTGAGGATGCGGTACAGCCACGCCTTGAGGTTCGTTCCCTGCCGGAACTGGCGGAACGCGGCGAACGCCTTGACGAACGTCTCCTGCACGAGGTCGGAGGCGTCGGCGGGGTTGCGCGTCATCCGCATCGCGGCGCCGTACAGCTGGTCCATGAAGGGCAGTGCCTGGTCCTCGAAGAGGGAGCGGAGCTCGGCCTCCGACACGGTCTTCGCGTCGACGACGTCGAGGGCGTCCTCTTCTTCCGAGACGGCGTCGAGCTGCGCCTCGGTCTCCTCGACCAGGTCCTGCGGTGCGGCGTGCGGTTCGTCGGTCGTCATCGCCGTCGAGTCTAGGCCGAGGCCGCCCCCGAGCGTCGTGGGCGCGGCAGGCAGAGCCGTCCGCGGTCGTGCGAGTGTCGCTGTCGCCACTGATCCTCCCGGTGCGTTCAGTACCCTTGTGAACCGATGGCAGACACGACGCATTCCCAGAGCGGGACACGGTCCCGCACCGAGCCCTGGATCGCCCCGCTCGCGCGCGGCCCGCTGCGCGGGGACGTGTCGCTGCCCGGCTCGAAGTCGCTGACGAACCGGGAGCTCGTGCTCGCCGCCCTCGCGGACGGCCCGTCCACGATCCGACTGCCGCTGCACTCCCGTGACTCGGCGCTCATGGTCGCCGGCCTCCGGCAGCTCGGCGTCGGCGTCGACGAGGTCGCCCCGGGCCCCGGCGAGGCGCCGAACCCCTACGGCCCGGACCTCCGGATCAGGCCGGCCCCGATGCACGGCGACGTCCGCCTCGACTGCGGTCTCGCCGGCACGGTGATGCGCTTCCTGCCCCCGCTCGCAGCGCTCGCGGTCGGTCCGGTGACGGTCGACGGCGACCCCTACGCCCGGAAGCGCCCGATGCACGCGATCATCCGGGCGCTCGTCGACCTCGGCGTGGACGTCACCGACGACGGTGACGGTGCGATGCCCTTCTCCTTCACCGGCACCGGATCGGTCCGCGGCGGCGCCCTGTCCATCGACGCCTCCGCCTCGTCGCAGTTCGTCTCCGGCCTGCTGCTGTCCGCCCCGCGCTTCGACGAGGGGTTGCACCTCACGCACGTCGGCGAGCGCCTGCCGAGCCTGCCGCACATCGACATGACCGTCGCCGCGCTCCGTGCCCGCGGGGTGCGCGTCGACGAGCCGGCCATCGGCGAGTGGGTCGTGCACCCGGGCCCGATCGCGGCGCGGGACGTCACCATCGAGCCGGACCTGTCGAACGCCGCGCCGTTCGCGGTCGCCGCGCTCGTCGCGGGCGGCACCGTCCGCATCCGGACGTGGCCGACGGAGACGACCCAGGTGGGTGCCGACCTCGAGACGCTCCTCCCGCTGTGGGGCGCGACGGTGACGCGGGACGGCGACGACCTCGTCTTCGACGGCGGCGTCGGTGTCCGGGGTGGCGCCTCCCTGCCGGGTCTCGACCTCGACCTGAGCCGCGGCGGCGAGCTCGCCCCGTCGCTGGTCGCGCTCGCCGCGCTGGCCGGCGGCCCGACGGAGATCACCGGGATCGGCCACCTGCGCGGGCACGAGACGGACCGTCTCGCCGCCCTGGCCGAGGACGTGAACCGGTCTGGAGGCGCGGTGCGGGAACTCGAGGAGGGCTTGCGCATCGAGCCGGTCGCCCTCCACGGCGGCCACTGGGGCGCGTACGACGACCACCGGATGGCGACGGCGGGCGCGATCGTCGGCCTCGTCGTCGACGGCGTGGCCGTCGACGACATCGGCTCGACCGCGAAGACGCTGCCGCAGTTCCCGGAGCTCTGGGCGGACCTGGTCGGCTCCGCCGACACGCACGGCGGCTCGTCAGGCGTGACGCGATGAGCTGGTGGGACGACGCCGACGGTGACGACACCGACGAGGACGAGCCGTACGGGCAGTACGACGAGTCGAGCGTGCGGGTCCGTCCCAACCCGAAGGGGAACCGGCCGCGCACGAAGGTCCGGCCGACGTACGAGGACGCGCCCACCGGCTGGGTGACGAACGTGGACCGGGGCCGATTCGGCGTGCTCGTCGGCGATCAGGTCGTCACCGCGACGAAGGCACGGGAGCTCGGCCGGAAGTCCGTCGTCACCGGCGACCACGTCTCGCTCGCCGGTGACGTCTCCGGTGATCCGGGGTCGCTCGCGCGCATCGTGAAGGTGGACGAGCGGACCACCCTGCTGCGCCGCAGTGCCGACGACACCGACGACGTCGAGCGTGTGATCGTGGCGAACGCCGACCAGATGCTCATCGTCGTGGCCGCCGCCGATCCTTCACCGCGGACCAGGTTGATCGACCGCTACCTCGTGGCGGCGTTCGATGCGGGGCTCGACCCGGTCCTCTGCATCACCAAGACGGACCTCGCCGACCCGGCACCGTTCCTGGCGCACTTCGCCTGCCTGGACCTGCGCATCGTGACGAGCCGCGCGGACGACGTGCCGTTCGACGCCCTGCACGAGGTGCTCGACGACAGGGTCACCGTGACCGTGGGGCACTCGGGTGTGGGCAAGTCGACCCTCGTGAACGCGTTGACGGGGTCGTCGCGGGCGACCGGTGTCGTGAACGCGGTGACCGGCCGTGGGCGCCACACCTCGTCGTCGTCGATCGCGCTGCAGGTGCGGGACGGCGGCTGGATCATCGACACGCCCGGCGTCCGCTCGTTCGGCCTCGGGCACGTCGACCCGGCGAACGTCTTCCGGGCGTTCGCGGCGCACGCGGTGCCGGTGCGGGAGCCCGCCGACGGGATCCCCCTCGACCAGGCGCACGACTGGGAGATCGTCGACCGGGTCCACGACGGCGAGCTCGGGCCGACCGGGGTCGAGCGGCTCGACTCGTTCCGGGCGCTCCTGACCGGCATGGGCGCGTCCGACCCCGGCACCGAGTAGCCCTCGCTCCGGGGTCGACAGGTGTGCACCGAGGTTGTACAGTTACCCTCCGTGTCTGAAGTTGCAAAGTACAACTTTGCGCCGACCCCCGCCGTCGACGCTCCGTCCTCCCCCTTGACGACGACGACGTCGCACGTGCCCACCACGCCGGCCGCCCCGCACTCGCACGCCGCACCGCGGTCCACGCGGGCGCCCCGGCAGCCGAACGGTCCGTCCCTCCTGCGACCGCAGGGCCTCGGGAACATCCTGCTGGGCTTCGGGTCGCACATCCTCGTGCCGCTGTTCCTCGCGGCCGGCATGGGCCTGGCCTACCTCGGTGCCTTCCACGCCCCGACACCGCACGACCTCCCCGTCGGCATCGTCGGCCAGGGCGCCGCCACCCAGGTGTTCGCCCAGACCGTCACCGACGAGTCCGACGGCGCCCTCGTGGCGCACGTCGTCGCCTCCACCGCCGAGGCCGAGCGGCAGGTCCGCGACCGCGACCTCGCCGCCGTGTACGCCCCGGGCACCACCGGCGCGACGCTCTACGTCTCCACCGCCGCGTCCGAGACGACCGCGAGCGCCGCGCAGAAGATCTTCATGCCGATCGCCTACCAGCAGCACCTGCCCTTCACCGTGCAGGACGTGGTCCCCTCCGGCGACGAGGACACCACCGGGCAGGGCCTGTTCTTCCTGCTCGTCGCCCTGAGCGTCGGCGGCTACGCGTCCGCGATCGCCGTCGCCGCGTTCGCCGCCCGACTCCGGACGATGTGGACCGCCGTGATCGGTCTCGCCACCGCCGGGGTCGTCGCGGGCATCGGGATCACCGTCGCCGGCCCGCTGTACGGCATCATCACGACGCACCGGTGGGAGATCTTCCTGTTCGCGTGGATGTACGACGCGATCATCGTCGCGCTCGGCGTCGGTCTGCACCCGCTGCTCGGCCGTTGGACGACCCCGATCCTCACGATGCTGTTCGTGATGCTCAACTTCACGTCCTCGGGCGGCATCTTCCAGCCCGCGTTCCAGCCGGCCGTCTTCGCGGGCCTCAACACGTTCTGGAGCGGCGCCGCGTGGCTGCAGGCGGCACAGGACCTGCAGTACTTCCCCGGCGCGTCGCTCGGACGCGCGTCCCTCGTGCTGGCGCTCTGGCTGGCGGCCGCGGTGCTCCTCTGCGTCGTCGTGCACGGCCTCGTCGCCCGGAAGACCCGCATCGCCCGCGAGCGCGAGGTCACCCGTCTCGAGGAGGAAGAGGTCGTGGCCGCCTAGGACGGTACGCTGACGACCGTGGACCTCAGTGCCGACCTGGACTTCGCCCGCTCCCTCGCCGACACCGCCGACGCGATCAGCCTCGAGCGCTTCCGCGCCGCCGACCTGCACGTGTCGAAGAAGGCCGACAGCACGCACGTGACCGACGCCGACCAGGCGGTCGAGCGGGCCCTGCGCGAGCGACTCGCGTCCGAGCGCCCCGACGACGCGTTCCTCGGCGAGGAGACCACGGCCGACACCGGCGCCGAGGCGGTCAGCGAGGGCCATCGACAGTGGGTGATCGACCCGATCGACGGCACTGCGAACTACCTCCGCGGCGTGCCGGTCTGGGCGACGCTCATCGCGCTGGCCGTGGACGGTCGCCCGGTCCTCGGCGTGGTGAGCGCACCGGCCCTCGGGAAGCGCTGGTGGGCGGCGGATGGCCTCGGGGCGCACTCACTCGACGGGCCCCTCCGGGTGTCCGGCGTGGACACCCTCGCCGACGCCAGCCTGAGCTACAACAGCATCCAGCAGTGGGACGACGACGACCGTCTGGAGTCGCTCGTCGACCTGTCCCGCCGGGTCTGGCGCACGCGCGCGTACGGGGACATGTGGTCCTACATGATGGTGGCCGAGGGGGTCCTCGACGTCGCCGGCGAACCGGACCTCAAGCCGTGGGACATCGCCGCCCTCGTGCCCATCGTCGAGGAGGCCGGGGGCCGGTTCACGTCGCTCGACGGCGACCCGGGCCCGTGGCACGGCAGCGCGCTCGCGACGAACGGCCTCGTGCACGACGCCGTCGTGGACGTCATCCGTCGCTGACCTCCGCCCCCTCCGCCGGTCGCGCCGCACTCCCCCGGCCGCCACGTTCACCTTGGACAGGTCGAGGATGGTCAGCGCGGCGACCGCGACGCACACGGCGAACGCCCTCCAGCGCGTGCGCCCGTCGAGGCGGGCGTCGGTCGTCGGGTCAGCGCTGGACATCACCATCGGTGCTCCACCGCCGTGCCCCGCTCGTGTCGGGGCCCCGGTGTACCCCGGTTCCGTACCGCGATGCCCCGGCAACCACCCCCGAGCGCGGCACGTGGCCCCCCGGACTGGGGGCAGCAGGGCGTGACATCGGATTGCGGTGACCGGCTATCCCGCCGAGAACCTGAGTTATCTTGCTTTCAGGCGGCAGGTCAGGTGACGTCTCGGATTCCCTAGATCCGAACAGATGCCGGGCCGGTCGTGCTTCGTCCGAAGACCCTAACCCGAGGGGTGATACAGACGATGACCTCATCGTTCCCGAGCGGAACCGAGTGCACCCTCACTCGTCAACCGCATTCCGAATCCGACTGCTCCGGCGCGCGCTCTTCCTCGGCCGCCTCACGTCCGGCTCTGCACACGGTCACGCGCCGTGCCGCCGTCCGGTCCTCCTCCGCCGCATCCGCTTCCGGGCCCGGAGGCCGGTGAGTCATGGGACTCACCGGTCGCCGTCTCGAGGTCGACCGGATCGCGACCCTCGCTGTACTCCCTCGTGAGTCCGCGATGGTCGTCGTCGGCGACCCTGGTTCCGGACGCAGCAGCGTCCTCGACGCGGTGTCCAACCGCGTCTCCCTCCCCGTCGTCCGCGTCGGTGTGAACGGGAGCGAGTCCCGCTGGCCACTGGCCGGCGTGACGTCGCTCTTCACCGCGCTGGACGACCCCCGTGCGACGGCCCACATCGCGCACCTCCTCCAGGGGAGTGCGCCCGCGGACCGGCAGACGCCGGGGCTGGCGGCGGCGCACGACTTCCTCGATGCCGTGCACGCCCTCACCCTGCCGCCGACGCTCGTGCTGATCGACGACCTCGACCGCATGGACGTCGAGAGCCAGGAGCTCATCGCGTTCCTCGCGTCGAGGCTCGCCGGAACCGCACTGCGCGTCGTCGCGACAGTGCGCTCCGTGCCGTCGGACGGACCGCTCGCGGCCCTGCCGACCCTCCGGATCGAACCGCTGCCGGCGGACGAGGCACTCGTGCTCGCCCGTGCGATGGCACCGGAGGAGGCGAACGACGGCGTCCTCGCGGTCCTCGCCGAGGAGACCGGTGGGAACCCCGGCGCACTGCGGGAGCAGCTCGCCGTGCTCAGCCGCGAGCAGCTGAACGGCTCCGAGCCGCTCGTCCTGCCGCTCCGGCCGACCCCGACCACCGAGGCCATCGCGGCCCTGGCGCTCGGCTCCGCTGCGGGACGCGATCTGGACGTCCTCGCACGACTGGCACTCGTCCCCGTGGCGAAGACCGCCGGTTGGGACCGCGACGAACTCGACGACCTCGCCGACGCCGGACTGACGTCCGTCAAGGGCCAGACCGTCACCGTCCGCGACCCCCTCGTCCGCTCCGCGCTGTACTGGCGGATGCCGGCGCGCGACCGCCGGGCAGCCCACACGGAGCTGGCCGCGGCGAGCGCCCGGACCGACCAGCGTGCGGCCGCCTGGCACCGCAGCTTCGTCGACGACGTCCCTGACGTCGTGGCGCTGCTCGGTGCCGCGAGGTCCTACGTGGAGGACGGCAACGCCCAGGCCGCGGTCGTGCTGACCGAGCGTGCCCTCCACATCGGCAGCGGCGCCGAGGACGAGCACGTGGCACTCCTCGGTGTCGCCGAGGCCCTGCTCGCGAACCGGCTGCTCGGCTTCGCGGCGCGGTACCTCGCCGCCATCCGGCCGTTCCGGGTGATCGCCGACGAGGTGCGCCGGCTCCGCCTGGAGTACTCGGTGCAGTACCTCAGCGGCGACGCCGTGCACGCGGACGAGCTCCTCGTGCCGGTCGACCCGGAGGACGCCGCCGAGGCCGATGCCGTCGGCGGGCTGCTCGCGATGGTCGCGTGCTTCCGCGCCGAGGCGTGGGAACTCGACCAGGCGAAGGACCTCCTCGCCCGGGCCGAACCGCTCCGCCGGTCGGCGTCCCCGCACACCGTGGAGATCTCGACGACGGCGCGCGAACTCATCGCCGCCCTCGACGGGACCCTCCCGGCCGACATGGAACTGCACGACGGGCTGTCCACCGCCACGCTCCTCGGCATGTCCGACCCCGCCCTGCTGCTCCTCGCCCACGCGCTGAGCATCGCCGAACGGTACCGCAGTGCACGTCGCGTGTTCGCCCTCGTCCTCGCACGAGGGCAGGAGGCCATGCCGGTGTGGACCGAGGCTGCCCGCTACCTGTCCGCCGAGAACGAGGTGCGCTCCGGGAACTTCCGGCAGGCGCTCCGCGCGATCGACGTGTGGGAGGCCGGTTCGTCGGTCATCGAGCGGCTCCGTGAGCCGTCCCGTGCGATCGCGATCGCGTGGCGGCACTTCGCCGAGGGGCGCTCCCCCGAGGCCCTCGAGGTCATCGACCGGTGCCTGGCGCAGCGCTCCACGAGTCGACTGTGGGGTGCGACCGCCAAACTGCACGCCCTGCGCGGCCGGGTGCTGCTGCTCGACGGGCGGCTCCACGAGGCCGCGGCGTCGCTCGAGGCCGCCGACGCCATCGGCCGGTCCCTGCGGAACCCCGCAGTGCTCCGGCACCTCGGCGACCTGGTGGAGGCGTACACGCGCCTCAGCCGGATCGACGACGCCCGTGCGGTCGCTGCCCGGCTCGCGGCCGACCACCACGCCCGGCCGTCCCGCTGGGGCGCGCTCGTCCTGGCACGGAGCCTGGCGCTCGTCGCCGACGACACCACCCGGGAGACCGCGCGTCGCCGCGCGCTGGAGCTGTTCCAGCCGCACGACTCGCAGTTCGAGCGAGCCCGCACCTTCGCGGCGCTCGCCGCCGTCGGGAGCCCGACGGAGCGGCCGCGTCTCGGTG
>NZ_JABMCE010000063.1 GCF_013359865.1 Curtobacterium pusillum | reverse complement strand
GGTCAGCGGTCGCGGGGCGGGCCTGGAGGCGCGGTGCGGCCCCGTCAGACCGGCTCGGCCGCAGCGGACGGGAACGCCCGGCGCCGCGACGACCGAGCAGCCACGAACGAGTCGGCCGTCAGGATGACCAGGGCCAGCCAGACGATCCCGAAGCCGAACCAGCGCGCGCCGGACATCGGCTCGTGCTGCACGACGACCCCGACGAGCAGCTGCATGATCGGCGCGAGGTACTGCGTCAACCCGAGCGTGGACAGGCTCACACGACGCGCCGAGGACGCGAAGAGCAGCAGCGGTACCGCCGTCGCGGGCCCGGTCAGCACCGTCACGAGCACGTGCACCCAGCCCTCGCTCGTGAACGTCACCCCACCGCCCGAGCCCGTCACGGCGAGCACCACCAGGGCGACGACGGCGACCGGCAGCAGCCACACCGTCTCGATCGTCAGGCCGCTCAGGGCGTCGACCGTACCGCCGACCCGCTTCTTCACCAGGCCGTACAGGCCGAACGAGAAGGCCAGCGCGAGCGAGATCCACGGCATCCGGCCGTACCCGACCGCGATGACCACGACCGCCACCACACTGATGCCGACCGCCGTCCACTGCGCCGGACGCAGGCGCTCGCGGAGCACCACCACGCCGAGCGCGATCGTCACGAGCGGGTTGATGAAGTACCCGAGGGCGGCCTCGACCGTGTGGCCGGTCGTCGTCGCGGCGACGTACACGGTCCAGTTGACCAGGATGAGCACCGCGGCGAGCCCCATCACGAGCATCACCCGGCGCTGCGCCATCAGGGAGCGGGTCCGGAGCCACGACCGGGTCACGGCGATCGCGACGGCGCAGAACACCAGGCCGAAGACGACCCGCCAGGCGACGATCTCGAACGCGCCGGCGGGGGCCATCGCCGCGAAGAGCAGCGGCATGAGACCCCAGAGCCCGTACGCGACGATCGCCTGCACGACGCCGACGGATGCCTCGCTGCGGGCGGGACGCGACGGACTCGGTTCACTCACGGAACCATCCTAGGAAGCCACACCGACACGGCGGGGCCGCATCGCGCCTCCAGAACGGAGCGGGCGACCGATGCCCGACCGCAGCCGGACGCACGAACGCCCCGCCGGCGAGGAGCCGAGCGGGGCGTTCGTGACGGAGAACGCAGGTCTCAGTGCTCGATGACCGCGAGGACGTCGCGGGCCGAGAGGACGAGGAGGTCCTCGCCCGAGTACTTGACCTCGGTTCCGCCGTACTTCGAGTAGATGACCTTGTCACCCACGGCGACGTCCAGCGGGACGCGGTTGCCGTTGTCGTCGATACGACCCGGACCCACGGCGACGACCTCGCCCTCCTGGGGCTTCTCCTTCGCGGTGTCCGGGATGACCAGACCGGAAGCGGTGGTCTGCTCCGCCTCGACCTGGCGGATGACGATGCGATCCTCGAGCGGCTTGATGCTGACGGCCACGGTGACCTCTTCTTTCTCGGTACTGACTCGGTACAGATGAAAACCGGGTTGGCACTACGCACAGGAGAGTGCCAACGCCCCAACTCTAGGGCGTCGTTGGCACTCGGTCAATCCGAGTGCCAACGTCCACCCGGGCTCCCGGCGACCTGGGAGGATCGTCGGGTGGAAGCCGCCGACCTCGCCCAGTTGCTGACCCCCGAGGGGATGGCCCTGCTCGACCGTACGCCGGCCGTCTCGGACGGCGGTGAGATCGTCCGGGTCGTCTCACGGCTGCGTTCCGAGGGGCACGACCCGGGGCTCGTGGCCGCGGTGCTGACGCAGGCGAAGCTCCGGCAGAGAGCGTTGAGCAAGTTCGGTCCGTTCGCGGCACGGATGCTGTTCACCGAGGCCGGGCTCGAACAGGCCACCCGGCTGCAGGTCGCCGCCCAGCACGCAGGACGCTTCGCGGCGGCCGGGCTCACCCGCGTCGCAGACCTCGGCTGCGGCATCGGCGGCGACGCCATGGCGATGGCCGCGCTCGACCTCGACGTCACCGCGGTCGACCGGGACGAGGTGACCGCTGCCGTGGCGACCCACAACCTGTCGCCCTGGGACCACGCACGGGTCGAACTCGGGGACGCGGCGGCGTTCGACCTGTCGCGCGTCGACGGCGTGTGGATGGACCCGGCACGACGGACCTCCGGACACACGAACACGAAACGTCTCACCGACCCGGACGAGTGGTCACCGTCCCTCGACACCGTGTTCGCCGCCGCCACGACGACCCCGACGGGCGTGAAACTCGGCCCGGGAGTCGACCGCGACCTCATCCCCGACACCGCCGAGGCGCAGTGGACGTCCGTCGACCGCGAGGTCGTCGAGCTCGCCCTCTGGTTCGGCCCGCTGGCGCGACCGGGCGTCCGGCGCGCCGCGACGGTCATCGGGCCGCACGGCGTCGCCGAGCTCACCGGCGCCGCGGATGCCCCGGACGAGGCCGTCGGGCCGATCGGCGAGTACCTCTACGAACCCGACGGCGCGGTCATCCGCGCACGGCTCATCGGCGACCTCGCGCGCAGCATCGACGGGCGCATGCTGTCCGAGGGCATCGCCTACATCACCTCGGACCGGGCCGTCACGACGCCCTTCGCACAGGGCTTCCGGGTGCTCGACACGATGCCGCTCGACGTGAAGAAGCTCGCCGCACGGCTCGCAGCGGACGGCATCGGCACGGTGGAGATCAAGAAGCGCGGCGTCGACGTCGACCCGGCGCAGTTCCGGAAGCGGCTGCGTCTCCGCGGGCGCGGTCGCGTCACGCTCGTGCTCACCCGACTGGAGGGACGGCACACCGCGATCCTGTGCGAGCGGCTCGCCGACGTGGCCGGGTAGGGCGCGGGGCGCGGACGCGGACCCCGGTGGGGTCAGCCGATGAAGGCGCCCGAGTCGTAGCCGTAGTCGTAGTTGTCGGAGTATGAACTCCCGACTGCGGTCAGCACGATGATGAGCCCGACGACGAGGATGAACAGGCCGGTGAGGACCCACCCGCCGATGATCCCGGCGAGCGCCAGGCCGCGGCCGCCTTCGCCGGACTGCTTGATCTTGCCCAGGGCGATGTGGCCCATGATCGCGCCGGCCGGGCTGGTGAGGATCACGAGCGGCCAGATGATGACGCCGCCGAAGGCGAAGACGATCGACAGGATCGCCAGCGTGTTCGTCCTCGGGCGCTGGGCGTAGGGCTGGTACCCGACCGAGGAGTACGCGCCGGGAGCGGCGTACGGGTTGGCCCCCTGCGGAACGCCGTACTGGTTCGCGTTCGGCGCCTGCGGGGCAGCGTACGGGTTGTGGGGCGCGGCGTAGGGGTTCTGCGGAGCGCCGTACCCCGGCTGCCCGCTCGGCCGGCCCGGTGCGGCGTAGGGGTTCTGCGGTGCGGCGTAGGGGTTCTGCGGTGCGGCGTACGGGTTCTGCGGAGCTGTGTGGCCCTCGGAGACGCCCTGGGCTGCGGCACCCTGGCCGGACTGCGCCCACGGGTCGGACGGGGCCGCGGCCGGAGCCTCGGGCGCCGACGCACCGTACTGCTGCGGCTGGCCGTACTCGGGCTGCGTCGCGCTCGACGGCGCCCTCTGCTCCCCTGCCGGCTGGTTCGCGGACGCGCCACCCTCCGGAGTCGTCTCGCCCGGCTTCGGCCAATGGTTCTGATCGGACACCGTCCACCCCTCTCGGCACCTGGTTCGTCGGTGCCCTGTGAATCCTCCCACACGCGCTCGGGGCCGGTGCGGACGACGGCCGTCAGACCTGGACGGTCGTCACCGGCAGGGTCGAGTCCGCCGCGATCCCGAGGTCGCTCGGCGCGTGCCCCTCGGCGACGAGCTTCGCCCCGATCGCCGCGATCATCGCGCCGTTGTCCGTGCAGAGGTCGAGCGGCGGGATCCGCAGCTCGACGCCCGCCGCCTCGCACCGCTCCGTCGCGACCTGGCGGAGGCGGGCGTTCGCCACGACACCGCCACCGAGCAGCAGCCGGTCCACACCGGTGTCCCGGCAGGCGTTCAACGCCTTCGTGACGAGCACGTCCACCACGGCTTCCCGGAAGCTGGCGGCGACGTCGGCCACGGGGACCTCACGTCCCTCGTCGCGGCAGCGCTCGACCCACCGCGCGACGGCCGTCTTCAGCCCGGAGAACGAGAAGTCGTACCGGTGCGCCGCCATGTCCTTCGGCAGGGTCAGCCCGCGGGGGAACCGGATCGCCGTCGGGTCGCCGTCGGCCGCCGCCCGGTCGATCTGCGGGCCACCCGGGTACGGCAGGCCGAGCAGGCGCGCGACCTTGTCGAACGCCTCCCCGGCGGCGTCGTCGATCGTCTCGCCGAGCAGTTCGACGTCGCCGACGAGGTCGCGCACGAGCAGCAGGGACGTGTGCCCGCCGGACACCAGGAGCGCCACCGTCGGGAGCTCGATCGCGCTGCCGTCCGCGCGGAGGACGTCCGCGCCGACGTGCCCGACGAGGTGGTTCACGCCGTACAGCGGTTTGCCCGTCGCCACGGCGAGCGCCTTCGCGGCGCCGACACCGACCATGAGTGCTCCGGCGAGCCCCGGACCGGCGGTGACCGCCACGGCGTCGAGGTCGTCGAGGGTGACGCCCGCCTGGTCGAGCGCAGCGGTGAGCGTCGGGGTCATCGCCTCGAGGTGCGCCCGCGCGGCCACCTCGGGCACGACACCGCCGTAGCGCGCGTGCTCCTCCATGCTCGACGCGATGACGTTCGCGAGCAGCGTGCTGCCGCGGACGATCCCGACGCCCGTCTCGTCGCAGCTCGTCTCGATGCCGAGCACGAGTGGTTCAGCGGTGCTCATCGAGTGTCTCCTGTCCGATCGGTCCGGGCCGGCTCGTCGCGGGCGACAGCTCCGCCCGCATCACCCACGCATCGACGCCGTCCGGCTGGTAGTAGCGCGGACGGACGGCGATCCGCTCGAACCCGAACGCGGTGTACATCGCCTGTGCGACGGGGTTGTCGGCGCGGACCTCGAGGAACACCTCGTGCACACCGCGGCGACGCGCCTCGTCGAGCAGTTCGGTGAAGAGGACGCGGCCGATGCCCCGGCCCCGCTGGTCGGCCGCGACCGCGATGGTCTGGACGTCCGCGACGGGGTTGCCGGCGAGCGACGAGAGCCCGGCGTACCCGACGATCGTCGGTGCGCCGTCGTCCGTGGTCTCCACGACGACGTAGTACCCGTGCGGCGAGTACAGCTCGCCGGACATCTGCGACGCCGACCAGGCATCGGTCGGGAACGAGGCGTGCTCGAGCCACATGACGTCGTCGAGGTCCTGCGGATGTGCGCGCCGCAGGCGCAGCCCGTCCGGCAGGCTCACTGCTTCACCCGCTTCGGTGCACCCGGCATCGTGACGTCCGGATCGCGGAGGTAGAGGGGGGTGTCGTCGGCGAAGGAACCGCCGGAGGCGAGCGTGTCCGCGGCGAGCGAGCCGAGCCTCCAGGCCGGGATGGAGGTGACGGTCACGCGGTCCCAGCCCGCGGCTTCCGGACGGGAGGCGCGGATCGCCTCGTCGAGGTCCGCCGGCTTCGCGAGTCCCGGACCCGCGATGCGCGTACCGGTCTGGTCGTACGCGCTCCAGTAGACCTCGCGCCGACGCGCGTCCGTGAGGACGACGAACGGACCGCCCTGCGACTGGTCGGCTGCGACCGCGTCGTGGCTGACGATGGGCAGGAAGGGGACGCCGCGAGCGGCAGCGAAGGTGCGGGCGGCGGCGATGCCGACACGGAGGCCGGTGAACGGGCCCGGGCCCATGCCGGCGACGACGCCCGTGACGTCCGCGGGGGCGGTACCGGCCTCGGTCAGGACCTCGGCGAGGAACGGGCCGATCACCTCGGCGTGGCGGCGGCTGTCCTCGGTGCTGCGCTCCGCGAGGGGTCGGCCGGTGGTCGGGTCGACGACGGCGACGGACGTTCCGGCGGAGGTGTCGATCACGAGCAGCACCCGTCCATCGTAGGCATCCTCCGCACCGGCGAACGCCCGGCACGGGACTCGATCGTCTCGATCGTCCGTCTCGAAATGGCACTGAAACGTCCAGTACCACCGCACGGGAGACCGCCATGAAGATCCGCCCGATCGCTCGTCAGCGCTGCGTCCTCGGTGCGGCGACGAGGTCACCATCACCCTCACCCAGCGCTGAACGCACGCTTCGCGTTCGAGCAACCCCAACGAAAGCGACGAACATGACGACGACCATCCTGAAGAACTGCACGGCCGGAGTGCTGGGGCTCGCGCTCCTCGCCGGCGGGACCCTGAGCACCCAGACGGCCAACGCAACGCAGCTGCCGGAAGCCGTGTCCGCACGCAGCGCCGACGGGGCGGAGATCAGTGTGACGGACGGCCTCGGGTACGTCCCCGGGAAATCGGTCGTCCTCCGGGGGATCGCGCCCGCGCACGCGCTCGTCACGGTCCGGACCGTCCGCGGAGGCCTCGTCGACCGCGTCGCCATGGCCGACTCCTCCGGGCGCTGGGCGCTCGATCTCGGTGTGACCCTCGACGGCGATGCGAAACTGCTGGAGATCGCCGCCGGGGATGCTCGGACGCAGGCTTGGCTCAAGCCGGGCAACGGCGACGGAGCCGCCCCGGTGCACCACCCGCTCAGCGTGCGCGGTCTCGGGTACACGCCTGGCGAACCCGTCGTCCTCACCGGCAAGACGAGCGGACACCGTCTGGTCGTGATCACCTCCTACGAGTTCAGGGCGGGCACCACCTACTCCGACGCCGACGGGAACTGGGAGTTCAGGATCGACGAGGACCTCCACGACCGCCCGGTCGAGGTGTCCGTGCACGAGTCCGGACACGACGGCGATCTCCAGAGCGACAGCGCGTTCGTGTGGCTCAAGCCGGGCAACCCGGACGGACTCGCCCCGGGAGACCCACAGCTCGCGGTTGCCGACGAGTTCGAGTACACCGCTGACGAACCCGCTACGCTGCACGGCAAGGCGACGCCTGACGCTGTCGTGACGCTCCAGTCGACGGATGCGAGCGTCGCTCTCTGGACCAGAGCGGATGCCGACGGCAACTGGTCGCGCACGATCCAGAAGCCCCTCGACGGAACCTCGCTCGACATCTCGGTACGGTCGCGTGGCACGGAGGTCAAGACACGGATCCGTCCCGCTGACGCGGTGGACCCGGTCGACCCGACCGACCCGGTCGACCCGGTCGACCCGACCGACCCCGTCGACCCCGTCGACCCCGGCGCTCCTGTCGAGCGGGAACTCGCGGCGACCGGTGGGCTCGGCTACAACCCGGGCGAGAAGATCACCGTCACCGGGACCGCCAACGCCCACTCCACCGTGTCACTCGCCGCCTACAACGACGGCATCACCATCCCCGTGTACGCCACTGCGAACGCCCGGGGAGTCTGGACAGCCGAGCTGCCCAAGACGTTCACCACCGAAGCGGTCAAGCTCACCATCGGCGGCCAGGGCACCACCATCACCACCTGGCTCAAGCCCGGCAACGGCGACGGCCAGGCCCCGAAGCAGCACGACCTCGCAGCGACGGGCGGGCTCGGATACACCCCCGGCGAGAAGATCACCGTCACCGGGACCGCCAACGCCCACAGCACGGTGACGATCTCGGCTCCGAGCGCGGGGCTGTCCCTCCCCGCCTCCGGGAAGGCTGACAGCTCCGGCACGTGGTCGATCGACCTGCCCAAGACGTTCACCACCGAAGCGGTCAAGCTGACCATCGGTGGCCAGGGCACCACCATCACCACCTGGCTCAAGCCCGGCAACGGCGACGGCCAGGCCCCGACACAGCACGACCTCACGATCACCGGTGGGCTCGAGTACACCCCGGGCGAGACGATCACGCTCTCCGGTACGGCGAACGCACACAGCAACGTGTTCGTGAGCGCGTGGAACAACGGGATCCACCTCCTCCAGGCCGCTGCCGCCGGTCAGGGGAAGTGGTCGATCGAGCTCCCCCGCACCTTCGACTCCGAGGTGGTCCGGCTCACGGTCGAGGGTCAGAGCGGACGAATCACCGCGGACCTCAAGCCGATCGCGGGCTGATGCTCGCCGACGTCCGGCCCCGGTGCACGAGTGCGCCGGGGCCGGCCGGCGTTCGACGAACGCGCTCGTTCACAGGGCGACGTCGGCCCAGCGTGGTCCGGTCGCGGTGACGATGACGCGGCGCGGTTCGTCGGGGACGTCGTCCGGGTCGAGGTCGGTGCCGACGTCGCCGGCGTCGGCTCCGGTGGCGCGGACGATCTCGACGTCGAGGACGCTCTCGGAGATGCCGTCCACGAACCCCCGCCCCCACTCGACCACCACGATCGACGCGTCCCAGTCGAGGTCGAGGTCGTCGAGCTCCACGGGGTCGGACAGCCGGTAGGCGTCGACGTGCACGAGGTCCGGCCCCGCCGTGGTCGGGTGCGTCCGGGCGAGCACGAACGTCGGGCTCGACACCTGGCCGCGGGCTCCGAGCGCCGCCCCGAGCCCGCGGGTCAGCGTCGTCTTGCCGGCGCCGAGCGGTCCGGTCAGCACGACGACGTCCCCGGCGTGCAGCACCGCGGCGAGCCGCGCACCGAGCGCGCCCATCTCGTCGGTGGTCGCGACCGTGGTGTCGAGGAGGACGGGGCTCACCGCTCGCCCCGCAGGTACTCCGCGACGTGCCCCTCCACCCGGTGACCCTCGTAGACCCGGGGCACGCGGGAGCCAATCCGGCAGACGATCTCCTCGCCGATGGTGCCGAGGGCTTCCCCCCACTCGAGGACGGTCATCTCGTCGTGCTCGCCGGTGCCGAACAGCACGACGGTGTCGCCGATGCGGACGTCGTCGTCGCCGACGTCGACCAGGAACTGGTCCATCGCGACGCGCCCCGCGATCGGGTAGCGCTTGCCGCCGATCGCGACCTCGACCCGGCCCTGCGCGAGCCGGGGGACCCCGTCGGCGTACCCGACCGGCACGAGCGCGAGTGTCGTCTCGGTGGTCGTCCGGTACGTGTAGTCGTAGGAGACCCCGGTGTCGACGGGCACGCGCTTCGTCTTCGCGACCGAGGCGGTGAGCGTCATCACGGGTTCGAGGCCGAGGTCCGCTGCCGAGACGCCGTCCGCGCCCGGGATGCCGAACAGGTTCGCCCCCATCCGGACCATGTCCTTGCGGAACTCCTTGCGTTCCAGGCCGGCGAGCGACGCGGCGACGTGCTCCATCGGGACGTCGAGGCCGAGGCCGTCGGCCTGCTCGACCGCGGCGTCGAAGAGCGCGACGGCGGAGGCGTCCTCGTCGTCGGAGGACTCCGCGAGGTGCGTGTACGCGGCGACGACCTCGATACGCCCGTCGCGCTGGGCGTCCCGTGCGAGCGACACCAGCGCCGGCCAGTCGTCGGGCGTCGCACCGTCGCGGTGGAGGCCCGAGTCGAACCCGAGGTGCACGCGCGCGGGCCGCTGGTCGACCGCGTCGATCACCCGCTGCAGTTCCGGGACGTTCGAGACGCCGAGGTCCACCGCGGAGTCGATCGCGTCCCGGAAGTCCAGCGACGGGTCGTGCTGCCACGTGAACAGGTGCACGTCCTCGCCGACACCGATCGACCGCAGGCGCAGGGCTGCGGGCACCGTGAGCACGCCGATCCACCGGATGCCGGCGTCGACCGCGGCGAGGGCGATCGGCTCGAGGCCGTGCCCGTACGCGTCGGCCTTCATGATCGCCATGAGCTCGACGGGGTCCATCCACTCGCGGACGAGGTCGAGGTTGGCGCGGTAGGCGTCCAGGTCGATCTCGGCCCGGCGCAGCGGCGCGTTCACGACGTCCTCCGTTCGACGCTGCGGCCGACCCGGGCGACCACCTCGTAGTTGATCGTGCCGACCGCCGCTGCCCAGTCCTCCACCGCGGGGTCGCCGTTCGCCGGGTCGCCCCAGAGCACGGCCTCGTCGCCCACGTGGACCTCGGCGTCCCCGATGTCCACGTGCATGGCGTTCATCGCGACCCGACCCACGACCGGGAACGTCCGGTCGCCGATCCGCACCGACACCCGGTTCCCGAAGTCACGGTCGAAGCCGTCGGCGTACCCCAGCCCGATGACCGCGAGCCTGGTGTCCGCCGGCGCCCGCCACGTGTAGCCGTAGCTGACGCCGTCGCCAGCGCGGACCGGCACCGTGCGGAGCACCGACGCGGTCACCCGCATCGCCGGGCGCAGGCCGAGGTCGGCCGAGGTGCGGTCAGCGAACGGGCTGAGACCGTACAGCGCGAGGCCCACCCGTGCGGCGTCGCGACGCGTCTCCGGGACGGCGATGCTCGCGGCGCTGGCGGCGAGGTGCACCATGTCCGGGACGATCCCGTTCGCCGCGAGACCGTCGAGCGCCCGCTGGAGCGCGGCGTCCTGGTCGAGGTCGTCCGCACGCGAGGCGTTCGACAGGTGCGACATGAGGCCCTCGACCCGGGTCCGTCCGCTCCCCCGTGCGAGGCGCCCGGCGGTCTCGAAGAGCTCGGGCCACTCGGACTCGACCGCGCCGTTGCGGCTCAGACCGGTGTCGACGCAGACGTGCACCGCCGGGACCTCGGAGTCCGCCGCCGCCGAGAGTTGCGACACGCTCGACACCGCCGGCGTGATGCCGTACTGGGCTGCACGACGGAAGTCCTCGTCGGGGGCGTGCAGCCAGGCGAGGATCCGGACGCCCTCGTCGATGCCCGCGTGCCGGAGTGCGACGCCCTCGTCGATGTCGGCGACGCCGAGCCACTCCGCCCCGGCGTCCACGAACGCCTGCGCGGCCTCGGCCGCGCCGTGGCCGTAGCCGTTGGCCTTGACGACCGCGATGACGCCGGACGGGGCCACCTGTGCGGCGACCGTCGCGTAGTTGGCGATCAGGGCCTCCCGGTCGACCGTGATCCCGGTGTACCCACTCACTGGACGTCCCCTTCCAGGACCACGAACGCGGTCGCGATCCCTCCATCGTGCGAGAGCGACAGGTGCACGCTCGCGACCCCGCGCCGGTCGGCGACCTGCCGCGCTCCCTGGCGCAGCGTCAGCGAGGGGTTCCGCTGGTCGTCCGACACGACCTCGAGGTCCTGCCAGCTCAACCCCGCGCTCGACCCGAACGCCTTGATCAGTGCCTCCTTCGCCGCGAACCGGGCGGCGAGCGAGGCGATCGGCCGGGGCTCACCGTCCCGCACGAGCTCCGACGGCGTGAACAGCCGCGTGCGCATCGCGGGCGTCCGGGTCAGCACCCGTTCGAACCGCTCCAGGTCGACCACGTCGACCCCGATGCCGATGATCATCGCCGACTACTCGACGGTGACCGACTTCGCGAGGTTGCGCGGCTGGTCGACGTCGAGACCCTTCGCCGCGGCGAGCTCCATGCCGAACATGTGCAGCGGCGCCACGGCGAGCAGCGGCTCGAACAGCGGCGTCGCGAGCGGGATGCGCAGGACCTCGTCCGCGAAGGGGAGCACGGCGGCATCGCCCTCTTCCGCGATGGCGATCACCCGGGCACCGCGTGCGCGGATCTCCTGGATGTTCGACACGACCTTGGAGTGCAGCGACCGCGGGTCGCGCGGGGACGGCACGATCACGAAGACGATCTGCCCCGGCTCGATGAGGGCGATCGGACCGTGCTTGAGCTCACCGGCAGCGAACCCCTCGGCGTGGATGTAGGCGAGCTCCTTGAGCTTCAGCGCACCCTCGAGCGCGATCGGGTAGCCGACGTGGCGCCCGAGGAACAGGACGCTGCGCGTGTCCGCCATCCAGCGGGCGAGGTCCGTGATGCCGGAGGCGTCGTCGATGGTCTGCTGCAGCTTCGGCGCGAGCCCCTCGAGCTCGGCGACCTGCTCCGCGATCTGCTCGGCGGTGAGCGTGCCGCGCAGCGTGGCGAGGTGCAGCCCGAGCAGGTAGAGCGCGACGCCCTGGGCGATGAAGGCCTTCGTCGACGCGACCGCGACCTCGGGTCCGGCGTGGGTGTAGATCACCGCGTCGGACTCGCGCGGGATCGTCGCGCCCTGGGTGTTGCAGATCGACAGGACCTGGGCACCCTGCTCGCGCGCGTACTTCACGGCCATGAGCGTGTCCATGGTCTCGCCGGACTGGCTGATCGACACGACGAGGGTCCGCTCGTTCAGGACCGGGTCGCGGTAGCGGAACTCGTGGGCCAGCTCGACCTCGACCGGGACGCGTGCCCACTGCTCGATCGCGTACTTGCCGAGGATGCCGGCGTACGCCGCGGTGCCGCACGCGATGACGATGACCCGGTCGACCTGCTGGAGGCGTTCGGCGATCGGGTCGAGGTCCGTCAGGGTCACGGCGCCGTCGTGCACACGGCCGAGGATGGTCTTCGCGACGGCCTCGGGCTCCTCGCTGATCTCCTTCGCCATGAAGGACGTCCAGCCGCCCTTGTCGGCCGCGGAGGCGTCCCAGTTCACCTCGAACTCGCTCGGGGCGGCCGGGGTGCCGTCGAAGTGGATGACGTCGACGCCGTCGGGGCGGATCGTCGCGATCTCGTCCTGCCCGATGGCGAGGGCGCGCTGCGTGTACGCGACGAACGCGGCGACGTCGGAGCCCATGAAGTTCTCGCCGTCGCCGAGTCCCACCACGAGCGGGGAGTTGCGTCGGGCGCCGACGACGACGCCGGGCTGGTCGGCGTGCACGACGAGGAGCGTGAAGGCGCCCTCGAGTCGCTGCACGACCTGCTGCATCGCACTCGTCAGGTCACCCGTCTGCCGGAACGCCCGGGCGACGAGGTGCGCGGCGACCTCGGAGTCGGTCTCGCTGAGGAACTCGACGCCCTCGTCGAGCAGCTCCTGCTTCAGCTCGGAGAAGTTCTCGATGATGCCGTTGTGGATGAGCGCGAGCTTGCCGCCGTCGGCCAGGTGCGGGTGCGCGTTGCCGTCGGTCGGGCCGCCGTGCGTCGCCCAGCGGGTGTGCCCGATGCCGGTGCCGCCGTCGGCGATGGGGTGCGACTCCAGCTCGTCGACCAGGGCCTGGAGCTTGCCCGCCTTCTTCGCGGAGGCGAGTTCCTGCGTCCCGTCCACGACGGCGATGCCCGCCGAGTCGTAGCCGCGGTACTCGAGCCGACGGAGACCACCGAGGAGCACGTCCTGGCTGCTGTTGCTGCCGACGTAGCCGACGATTCCACACATGGGGACGATCCTACGGTCTGCCTCGGCACCGACCCTGCGAAGGAGCAGGGCTGGGGATAACGTTTGGGACATGGGACGGTTCGACGACATCGCGATCACGACGCTGCAGGGTTCGGAGACGACGTTCGGCGAGTTCGCGGACAAGGCGGTGCTCGTGGTGAACGTCGCGTCGCGGTGCGGCCTCGCGCCGCAGTACGAGCAGCTCGAGGCGCTCCAGAAGGAGTACGGGCCGCGGGGCTTCACCGTGCTCGGCTTCCCGAGCAACCAGTTCCTGCAGGAGCTCGGCACGTCCGAGGCCATCGACGAGTACTGCTCCACGACGTGGGGCGTCACGTTCCCGATGTCCGAGAAGGTCAAGGTGAACGGCAAGGGCGCGCACCCGCTCTACAAGGCCCTCAAGGAGACACCGGACGCGGACGGCAAGGCGGGTCGCGTCACGTGGAACTTCGAGAAGTTCCTGGTCGCGCCGGACGGCACCGTGTCGCGCTTCCGCCCCACGACGAAGCCGGACGCGCCGCAGGTGATCGCCGCCATCGAGGCGGCGCTCCCCGCCTGACGACGGGCGCTGCGGCGCCGACGCACGCACGGCAGTCGGACGGGAGGCGCGGTGCAGGTGAGCCGGTCGGCTCACCTGCACCGCGCCTCCAGTCAGTACGCTCGGTCCCATGCCGATCCCGGACACCGCCGTCGCGCACCCGACCCCCTTCGTGGAGATCCCGCGTCGCGAGTGGTCGCAGCTCGCCCCCAGGGAGCACCTCTCCCTGACCGAGACCGAGATCGTGCAGCTGCGCGGCCTCGGCGACCGGCTCGACATGCAGGAGGTGCAGGAGGTCTACCTGCCCCTGTCACGGCTGCTGACGCTGTACGCAGCCGGGGCGCGAAACCTGCACGCCGAGACGAGCCGGTTCCTCGGTGAGCGGGCCGGACGTACGCCGTTCGTCATCGGCGTCGCCGGTTCGGTGGCCGTCGGGAAGTCCACCGTCGCCCGTCTCCTCCGCGAACTGACGAAGCGCTGGCCGGACACCCCGCGGGTGGAGCTCGTGACGACGGACGGGTTCCTGTACCCGAACGCCGAGCTCGAGCGGCGCGGGATCATGGACCGCAAGGGCTTCCCGGAGTCGTACGACCGCCGTTCCCTGCTGCGCTTCGTCAGCCAGGTGAAGAGCGGTGCCGCCGAGGTCCGCGCGCCGTACTACTCGCACCTCGTGTACGACATCGTGCCCGATGCCGAGATCGTGGTGCGGCAGCCGGACGTCCTCATCGTCGAGGGGCTGAACGTGCTCGCGCCGCCGGTGCACGGGCGGCTGGCGCTGTCCGACCTCTTCGACTTCACGATCTACGTCGACGCGAAGACGAAGGACATCGAGGCCTGGTACGTCGACCGGTTCCTGGCCCTGCAGGAAGAGGCGTTCGCGAGCCCGGACTCCTTCTTCCACCGCTTCGCGTCACTCTCCCGTTCCGACGCTATCGAGACCGCGACGCAGGTCTGGCGGGCGATCAACGAGCCGAACCTCATCGAGAACGTCCTGCCCACCCGCTCCCGCGCGACCCTCGTGCTGAAGAAGGCGGCGGACCACAAGGTCTCGTCGGTGCTGCTCCGCAAGATCTGACGGGCGCGGGGAGCGCGGAACACCGGTGCTCGTCGATCGAACCGCGGCATGCGCGTGTTCCTCGGACGAACACCGGTGTTTTGCGAAGGGCGACGCCCTACGCGGCGTCGAGCGCCAGGCGGTCCTGGACGACGGCGGCGAGCTCGTCGGCAATGCGCTGGGCGTCCTCCTGCGAGGCTGCCTCGACCATCACCCGCACGACGGGCTCGGTGCCGGACGGACGCAGCAGCACCCGGCCGGAGTCCCCCAGCGCCGAGGTCGCCGCGGCGATCGCGTCCTGCACGCCCTGGTCGTCCAGCCCGTGCCGGTCGACACCGCGGACGTTGACGAGCACCTGGGGGAAGACGGTCATGCACGAGGCGAGCTCCTGCAGGGACCTGCCCGTGCGCGCCATCTCGGCGACGAGGTGCAGCCCCGTGAGGATGCCGTCGCCCGTGGTGGCGAACTCGTTGAAGATGATGTGGCCGGACTGCTCGCCGCCGAGCGAGAACCCGCCCTCGGTCATCTTCTCGAGCACGTAGCGGTCGCCCACGCCGGTCTCGAGCACCGTGATGCCCGCGTCCGCCATGGCCCGCTTCAGGCCGAGGTTCGACATGACGGTCGCGACGAGGGTGTCGTCGTGCAGCCCACCGCGTTCCTGCAGTGCGAGCGCGAGGATCGCCATGATCTGGTCGCCGTCGATCGCGTTGCCGGCAGCATCGACCGCGAGGCAGCGGTCCGCGTCGCCGTCGTGCGCGATGCCGACGTCCGCGCCGTGTTCGAGCACCGCTCGGGCGAGGTTGTCGATGTGCGTCGAGCCGACACCGTCGTTGATGTTCATGCCGTCCGGGTCCGCCCCGATGAGCGTCACACGAGCGCCCGCGTTCACGAACACCTCGGGCGAGACACCGGCAGCGGCACCGTTCGCGCAGTCGAGCACCACGTGGAGCCCCGCGAGCCGGTTCGGCAGCGTGCCGAGCAGGTGGACGACGTAGCGGTCCTCGGCGTCGGCGAACCGGGTGATCCGGCCGACCTCGCCACCGGTGGGGGTCGGCGCCGACTGGTCGTGCATGGCCGCTTCGATACGGTCCTCGACCTCGTCGGGCAGCTTCCGGCCGCCCGCGGCGAAGAACTTGATCCCGTTGTCGGGTGCCGGGTTGTGCGACGCGGAGATCATCACGCCGAAGTCGGCGTCGATGTCCGCGACGAGGAACGCCGCTGCGGGGGTGGGGATGACCCCGGCGTCGAGCACGTCGACGCCGGCGGAGGCGAGCCCGGCCGCGACAGCGGCACCGAGGAACTCGCCGGAGACACGCGGGTCGCGCGCCAGGACCGCGCGGGGACGCGGTCGACCGGACGCTCGACGGGCGTCCGCATGGTGTCCGTGTGTGAGGACGGCCGCGCTCGCCTGGGCAAGACCCAGTGCGAGCGCGGCCGTCAGCTCGCCGTTGGCGAGACCACGAACCCCGTCGGTACCGAACAGACGCGGCATTGCGATCTTCAGCCGGTGACGACTAGCGCTTCGAGAACTGCGAAGCCTTGCGGGCCTTCTTGAGACCGGCCTTCTTGCGCTCGATGACGCGGGCGTCGCGGGTGAGGAAGCCGGCCTTCTTCAGGGTGGCGCGGTTGTTCTCGCGGTCGATCTCGTTCAGCGAACGGGCGATCGCGAGGCGGAGCGCACCGGCCTGACCCGAGGGGCCACCACCCGTGATGCGAGCGGTGACGTCGTAGGCGCCGAGGAGCTCGAGCACCTTGAACGGGTCGTTGATGAGCTGCTGGTGCAGCTTGTTCGGGAAGTAGTCCTCGAGCGTGCGGCCGTTGACCGTGAACGAGCCGGAGCCCGGCACGAGACGGACACGCGCGATGGCCTCCTTGCGGCGCCCGACGGCACCGCCCGAGACGTTGAGGATCTGACGGGGAGCGGCCTCGGCAGCGGCGGGTGCGCTCTCCGTGGTGAAGCTCTCCGGGGTCTGGTCGAGGGAGTCAGCGATCTGAGCCATGAGTTTTACCTAGTCCTTGGAAGTCGTCGTGGCCGTTGTTACTGAGCGACCTGGTCGAAGGTGTACGCCTTGGGCTGCTGCGCGGCGTGGGGGTGCTCAGCGCCTGCGTAGACCTTGAGCTTCTTGAGCTGCTCGCGACCGAGGGTGTTCTTCGGGAGCATGCCGCGGATCGCCTTCTCGACGGCGCGGGTCGGGTGCTTCTCGAGCATCTCCGGGTAGGAGGTCGCCGTGAGGCCGCCCGGGTAGCCCGAGTGACGGTAGTAGACCTTCTTCGCGAGCTTGGAGCCGGTCAGGGCGACCTTGTCCGCGTTCACGATGATGACGTAGTCACCCATGTCCATGTGCTGGGCGAAGGTGGCCTTGTGCTTGCCACGGAGGAGCGCGGCGGCGTGGGTGGCGAGGCGGCCGAGGACGACGTCGGTCGCGTCGATGACGATCCAGTCGTGCTGGACGTCTGCCGGCTTCGGTGAGAACGTGCGAGTCACAGGAGTGCTGCTTTCGTGTCGAGGTGAGGAGTCCGTGAATCCCGCTCCGGTGGGTGTTCTCGCGGGCGATGCCTGCGGGAACGGCCCGGTGGAGGGCTCATCTGACTGTCCGGCGCACGGGGCGCGCAGACCAAGGTGAGAGCCTACCCGACGCGACTCGCCTTGTCGAACGGACGCCGGGACGGACTGGAGGCGCGGTGCCGGCTGGCACCGCGCCTCCAGTCCGTCAGGTGGTGACGGTCCGTCAGCCGAACAGGCCCCGCAGCCACGCGATGAGCCCGGCGACCGCTGCGATCGCGTCCGCGATCGCGCCGTGGCCGTGACCGTTCCCGTGGCCGTCGCCGTTCCCGTTCCCGTTCCCGTTGCCGCCCTCCCCCGGCGCGGGGACGCCCGGCAGGTCGATGCCGACGAGGATCGGGTCGTGGTCGCTCGCGCGGTACACGTCGTCGCGGTACAGGTCGGTGACGTTGTAGTCGTAGCGGCTGTACTCCAGGCCGACCGACTCGACCGAGTTGATGTTCCAGATGTCCACGCCCGTGACGGTCTTCAGCGCGGCGGGCGACGCGAACACGTGGTCGAGCGAACCGCTCAGGCCACTGAACACGTAGGACCACTCGGAGGCGTCCTTCGTCGGACCGAGGTCCGTGTAGCCGGCGTCGTCGAGGACCGTGACCGGGTCCTCCTGGCTGTAGGCGTTGAAGTCGCCGAGCATGAACACCTTGTCGGTGCCGGCCTGCTGCTGCATCGCCGTCGAGAAGGCCACGAGCGCCTTCGACTGCTCGACGCGCGAGTTGTTCGAGGCACCCTGGCCGTCGCCCTGGTCGGCGTCGACGCCCTCGCCGGAACCCTTCGACTTGAAGTGGTTCGCGATGACGAGGAACGTGTCCGCCTTGCTCGGCTCCTGCGCGCCCTTGCCCTTGCCCTTGCCGGGCTTCGACCCGACCGGTGCGAAGGCCTGCGCGAGCGGCTGCCGGGCGTTCGTGAACGCCGCGGAGTCGGTCAGGATCGTCGAGGAGCCGACGGGCTGCACGCGGTCCTTCTTGTAGATGAGGGCGAGGCGGATGACGTCCTCGCTGGCGGGCAGCTTCGACGGCGACTTCGCGTACGCCCAGGTGTCCTTGCCGGTCGCGGCGTTGAGCGCGGCGACGAGGGTGGCCACGGCGGCGTCGCGGTCCTGGCCGAAGCGGGCCGAGTTCTCGATCTCCTCGAGGGAGACGACGTCGGCGCCGAGGGCGTTGATCGCCTTCACGATCTTCACCTGCTGGCGGCCGAGGTCGTCGGCGTTCGCGGCACCGCGGGCGTCGCAGCCGCCGCGCACGGTGACGGGGTCGCCGTCACGGTCGGTGTAGTACGTGCAGCCGGTGAGCTGGTCACCGGTCGTCGGGAAGTAGTTCAGGACGTTGAACCCGGCGAGGCGGATGTCGCCGCCGACGTTCTCGGGCGCCGTCGTGCGGACGTTCGAGAACGCCGCGGGCAGGTCCGCCGCCGGGGTCGCGCCGGTGATCGGCGCGGTCGGCTGGAACTTCCAGGCGTCGTTACGGTAGTCGAGGACGACCGGCTTCGAGAACGTGGCGGCGGCGCCGACCGTCACCGGGCCCTGGGTGAGCCAGGAGACCGGGATCGACTGGTTCGCGGCGCTGAGGAAGTTCGTGCTCGCGCCGTCGTCGAGGACGACCGTGCGGGCGGCGTTGTCTGCGGTCACCGCGGCGGCCTCGGCGCTGCCCGGACGGGCGACCTCGGTGGGCTGGAGGAGCCGCTGCTTCCCCGTGGCGAGGACGACCTCGCCGTACTGGTTCGTCGTGTAGTCGTCCGCGACGGTGTAGTCGCCCTGCGGCGCGACGAGCATGCTCTCGAGCGACTCGCGCTGCGCATCGGTGCGCGGGAAGGTGAGCGTGGCCGGGACGGGCGGGGCGACGCCGTCCTTCGGCAGCTCCTCGAGGCCGGCGGCGGACGGCACCGTGAGCTCGGTCAGCCCGTTGTACTCGGACACGGTGCCCGTGAGCCGGACGGCGTCGCCGACCTCGACGCTCGCCGCGGTGGCTGCGGAGTAGACGAACACGGCGTCGGAGGCGGTGTGCTCCGCGAGGCCGAGCGCCCCGCCGGTGCCGGCGGTCTGGACCGTGTAGCCGTTGAACCCGCCGGTGGCGTACACCGCGGTGACGACGCCGTCGGTGCGGACGGTCTTGCCGACGTACGGCGAGGCGTCGCTCGTGCCCTGCAGCTGCGCGATGGTGACCTGCTCGGCCGGTGTCGCGGGCGTCCCCGGGTCGGTCGGGTCCGTGGGGTCGGTCGGGTCCGTGGGGTCGGTCGGGTCCGTCGGCTGCGCGGTCTCGCCGGCCGCGTTCTCCGGGGTGACGGTGTCGGTGACCGTGAAGTCGTCCGCGTTCGAGTCAGTGTCGGTCGTGCCCTGACGGGTGAGGCCGTCCGGCACGGAGTTCGCCGTGCCGGCCGTCGCGACCGCGGTCTCGAAGGTGTTCGAGGTGCCGTAGCCGAGCAGGTCGACGACGCCCGCGGTGCCGGCCGCGATCGACCCGGTGGGCAGCGACAGCGCCGTCGCCTGGTCCGCGAGGACGAGCGTGCCGGTCGAGCCGGACGGGTTCAGGCCGGTGACGGCGTCGGGTTCGGGGAGGGCTTGCCCGTTCGTGCCGTTCGACCCCATCTGCACGAGGTAGGTGCCGTGCGCGGGGACCGTGCCGGTGAGCTTCCCGACGCTCGGGGCGCCGGAACCGGTCGCCGAGCGGTACTGCACCGACCAGCCGTCGACGCTGACGGGGCTGTCGGTCGGGTTCCCGAGTTCGACGAACTTGTTCATGTACGGCTGGTTCGCGCTGCCGCCCTTGAGGTAGGCCTCCTCGATGACGAGACCGGTGCCGGCGGGGTTCGCGGAAGCAGTGGTGACGGTTACGAGCGGTGCAGCGACGAGGGCTGCGGCCGCGGTGGCGCAGAGGACGGTGCGCCCGATGGTTCTGTGCATGATGACCTTCGGTCCGGGGACGAGACCCTCGGACGCTACACAGCTGACCGGTCACTCAGGTTGCGATCAGGTGAATCATGGCGGGGACGACGCCCAGAGCGGGGGACACGGCGTCCGCACTCCGGCGGACCCGCTCACGCAGTGACGGGCAACCACTCCCGTCCGACCCGGTGCACGGCCGGCCCGTGCCCCGGGAGCAGGATCTCCGGGATCGGCAGCGCACGGGCGGACTCGAGCGCAGCGTCCTGGTCGGCCGTGAAGAACGGCGTGATCATGCGCGGTCGCGGCCCCCAGGACGCGGGCTGCGTGTCGTGCCGCGAGACGACGGCGTCCCCGGTGACGATCGCGTCGGCCGCCGGCAGCAGGTAGGCGGTCGACCCGACGGTGTGCCCGGCGGCGGGCAGCGGGCTGATCGCCCGGCCGGCGAAGTCCTCGCCCGTGAACGCCCGCGCGGTCGGCACGGCGGTCGGCCGGAGCGCGTCGGCGCGGATCGCGCGAGCGAGCCACCGGAGGACCCGGGGCGACGCCAGCCGTCCCCCGATCTCGGCCGGGGTCACCTGCTGCCGCTCCGGTCCGCGCACACCGGCGAGCTCGTCGGCGTGCGCCAGCACCTCGACGTGCGGGTGGCGCGAGAGGATGCCGGGGATGCCGCCGACGTGGTCGACGTGCCCGTGCGTGACGTACACGCGGCGCAGGTCGTCGAGGTCGTGGCCGGCGTACCGGACGGTGTCCAGCACGAGGTCGGTGTCGGCCGGGTAGCCGGCGTCGATGAGGGCGACGCCGTCCTCCTCGGCGAGCACGACCCAGTTCGAGACGGGCCCCTCGACGAAGACCACCCCGGGTGCGACGGAGACGACGGACCGGGGTTCGCGGGAGCTCATCCCCCGACGGTACCGCCGCCGTCGGCCGCCCCGCGCCGCGCCCGCGTCTGCGACGCCCGCGCCGCGAGCTCGTCGTCCGCGGGGTACCCCACCTCGGTCAGCGTCAGGCCCTTCGCCGGCGCGACCTTGAACTCGCTCGTCCGTGTCTCGGCGACGCGCAGTTCCTCGAGCCGGTCGGCGCCGAAGCGGCCCTCGCCGACCGCGATGGTCGCCCCCACCATCGCACGCACCATGGAGTGGCAGAAGGCATCGGCCTGGAGGCGCGCCACCAGCACCCCGTCCGGCTCGCGGTCCCAGCGGAACTCCTGCAGCGTCCGGATCGTGGTCGCGCCCTCGCGCGGCTTGCAGAAGGTCGCGAAGTCGTGCAGCCCCAGCAGCCGCAGCGCCCCGCGCTCCATCGCCGCCGGGTCCAGACGCGTCGGGTGCCAGACGGTGTGCCCCCGCCGACGTGGGTCGTGCGGGGCGTCGGCGTCCGCGATCCGGTACGAGTAGCGCCGCCAGAGCGGGGAGAACCGGGCGTCGAACCCGTCGGGCGCGACCGACGCCCGGGTGACGACGACGTCGCCCTCCGGTGCCGCGATGCCGTTGACGCGTTTGACCAGGCCGTCCAGCGGCGAGCGCCCCGACCCGCGCTTCCCCCGGAGTGCATCCCACTGCTCCGCCGACAGGTCGAGGTGCGCGACCTGCCCGGTGGCGTGCACCCCCGCGTCGGTGCGCCCCGCGACGGTGAGCTGCGGCGGTTCACCCCAGCGGGTGAACACCGTGGCGAGCGCGGTCTCGAGCGCGCCCTGCACGGTCCGCAGCCCGGGCTGCCGGGCCCACCCGGAGAACGCCGCACCGTCGTAGGCGATGTCGAGCCGTAGCCGCACACCCGTCTCACTCACACCCCAACGGTAGCGACGTCAGCGACGCGTCAGTGTCACGTGAGCGTCCCGCGGCACGATCGTCACCGACATCGACGAACCGCGTCGAGTCACCAGGAAGGACCTGAGCGTATGACCACCACACCGCTCGCGGTGGAGGCCTCCGGCCTCGTCAAGACCTTCGGGACGAACCGCGCAGTGGACGGTGTCGACCTCCGTGTGGAGGCCGGCACGGTCTACGGCGTGCTCGGTCCCAACGGCGCCGGGAAGACCACCACGATCTCCGTGCTGGCGACGCTGCTCAAGGCGGACGCCGGCGAAGCCCGCATCTTCGGCCACGACGTCCGCCGTGAGGCCCAGCTCGTCCGCTCCCTCATCGGCGTGACCGGGCAGTACGCCAGCGTCGACGAGACGCTCAGCGCGACCGAGAACCTCGTCATCTTCTCGCGGCTGCTCGGTCTGAGCCGTGCCGAGTCGAAGCGCAAGTCCGCCGAGCTGCTCGAGCGCTTCGGGCTGACCGAGGCGGCCGCTCGCCCGTTGAAGAACTTCTCCGGCGGCATGCGTCGTCGCCTCGACCTCGCCGCAAGCCTGATCGCGCAGCCGCCGCTCATCTTCCTCGACGAGCCGACGACGGGCCTGGACCCCCGCACCCGCGCGCAGATGTGGGACACGATCCGGGAGCTCGTCGCGACCGGCTCGACCGTCCTGCTGACGACGCAGTACCTCGACGAGGCCGACCAGCTCGCCGACCGCATCGCCGTGATCGACCACGGCCGCGTCGTCGCCGAGGGCACCGGCGACGAGCTCAAGGCGAGCATCGGATCGTCGTCGCTGCACCTCCGACTGACCGACGGGCTCCGGCTCGACGCGGCGCGGGCGATCGTCCGGAACACGCTCGGCGTCGACGCGGTGGCCAGCCCCGAGGGTTCCCGCCTGACCGCTCCGATGTCCGACCCGGACGGCGTGACCGACCTCCTCGTGTCGTTCCGCGAGGCCGGCATCTCCCTCGCCGAGATGAGCGTGCAGAAGCCGACGCTCGACGAGGTGTTCTTGACGATCACGGGCAAGCCGGTGGACGCGGAAGCGGCCGACGATGCCCGACGCGAGCTCGAAGGGAGCAACGCATGACCACCATCGCCCCCACCCCGACATCGGCTCCCCGCATCACCCCGCGCCCCGGCATCGGCGGCTCCGGGCTCGGCGCGACGATCCGGCAGTCCTTCACGATGGCGTACCGCGGCCTGGTGAAGGTCCGGCGCACGCCCGAGCAGCTGTTCGACGTGACGTTCCAGCCGATCCTCTTCACGCTGATGTTCACGTACATCTTCGGCGGTGCGATCGCCGGCGACGTGGGCAGCTACCTGCCGACGATCATCCCGGGCATCCTCGTGCAGACCGTCATCACGGCGTCCGTCGTGACCGGCGTCCAGCTCCGTGAGGACATGGACAAGGGCGTGTTCGATCGCTTCCGTTCCCTGCCGATCGCCCGGATCGCCCCGCTCGCCGGAGCGCTCCTCGCCGACACGGTCCGGTACGCGATCGCCACGACGCTCACGTTCGTGATGGGCTGGATCATGGGTCTGCGTCCGGAGGGCGGGTTCCTCGCCCTGGTCGGCGCCGGCCTGCTCGTCGTCGCGAGCGCGTGGGCCGTCAGCTGGATCTTCGCGTTCTTCGGCGTCATCGCCCGCACCGCGTCGAGCGTGCAGGGCATCTCGATGATGATCCTGTTCCCGCTGACGTTCCTGTCGAACGCGTTCGTGCCGGCCGACACCCTGCCGAGCTGGCTGAAGTGGTTCGTCGACGTCAACCCGGTGTCGCACCTCGTCACCGCCGTGCGCGACCTGGTCAACCACGGCACCGTGACGGGCGATCTCTGGATCAGCCTGCTCGGCGCCGCCGTGATCGTGGCGGTGTTCGCGCCGCTGACCGTCCGCGCGTACATGCGGAAGGCGTGATCAGCTGAAGCGGAGCTCCTCGAGCAGGAGCCTCGCCCGCGAGACGGCCTCGGCCCGGTCCCATCCGGCCGAGGCCGTCTCGGCGTCCGCGAGCAGGGGCTCGCCGACGGCGTCGGCGAGCAGCGGCCGCATCCGGTCGTGCTGCAGGACGGCGAAGTCCTGGCGCGAGCCGAGCCTCGTCGCGAACGACCAGCACCGGGCGGCGTGGTCGGGTCGGCCGGCACGGACCGCGGCGAGCGCCAGTCCCAGGAACGCGGTCCCGATGACGGGCAGGTCGAGCCACCACGGGTGGATGCGGACCATCACGAGCGCTCCGACGCGCAGGCGACGGGCGACGACGGTGCGCGAGCGCTCGGCCAGGAGGCGCGGCTCGGCCCCGTCGGGGAGGCCCGCCACGGTCTCGTCCTCCGCCGCGATCCGGGCCGCGCCCGCCATCAGGGTCCAGTGCGGCGTCTGCTTGCGGAAGGGCAGCACGAACTCCCATGCCCGGGCGTACTCGGCGGCGCCGCGTGCGAGGTCGCCCTCCCAGCGGGCGCACTCGGCGCCGATCGCCACGGCGAGGACCCCGATCTGGGCACGGTCGCCGTCGAAGCCGCCGCGCGCCTCGACCGGGCGGTGCTGCAGGTCGGCGGCGATCGACCTGGCGCGGACGACGTCGCCGGTGGACGCGGCACAGAGCCCGACCGTCCAACCGATCTCGTAGAGGTCGTCGTCGGCGCCGAACCGCTCGAGCTGCTCGCGGGCCACGTCCGCCGCCTGCAGGGCCTCGGCGTACCGGCCGGTCTGGGCGAGGAGCTGGGTCATGGTCACCGCACCGGATCCGGTCGTCCAGGCGTCGTCGGTGATCCGCGCGAGTGCTTCGGCCCGCTTCGCGTAGCGGAGGGCGTCCTCGAAGTCGCCGTCGTTCTCGGCGAGCGGGGCGCTCAGCATGTTGGCGAGACACGCGACGCCGGGGTCTGGGTCGTCCCGGTAGCGGGCGAGCAGGGCGTGCCCCACGGCGGGCCGTCCGAGGGTGAGCAGCAGTGCGGCCTGGGCGTCGAGCACCGCGAACCCGGTCGTCCCCCGGCGCATCGTCCGGCGCAGCGTCGAGATCGCGAGCGCCGCCGAACGCCGGTCGGTGAACGCGGCGGACGCCCCGGTGACGACGAGTCCGAGCACGACGGCAGCGCGGTCGTCGGGTTCCGGGGACATCCGGCGGAGCACGGGGACGATCTCGGGGGCGATCGCGACGACCTCGCCGTGGGCGCCCCGCAGGGACCAGAAGCCGCCGAGCGCGGCGAACAGGTGGGCGACGGCGGACCCGTCGTCGGCGCCGAGGCTCCAGCGGAGCAGCGTCACGAGGTTGTCGGCTTCCCGGCCGACCTCGCGGAACCGTTCGAGCTGGGCCTCGCCGGTGATCGTGAACAGGTTGCGGGAGGCGGCGAAGTCCCGGCCCCACCGGATCATCGCCGTCCGGACGGTCTCGGTCGTGCCGCGCTCGTCGAGGCGCGCGGCCCCGAACTCGCGGACGGTCTCGAGCAGGCGGTAGCGGACGGGTTCGCCCTCGTGCTCGACGAGCTGCACGAGGGACTGCTCGACGAGTTCGGCGAGGTCGTCGAGCGCCTCGTCCCGGCGGTCGGGCGCGGCGACGGCCTCCACGGCGTCGACCGCGAGGCCGTCCGGGAACAGCGCGAGCCGGGTGAGGAGGCCCTGCGCTCCCTCGTCGAGGAGTCGCCAGCTCCACTCGATGACCGCGAGGAGCGTGCGGTGGCGTTCCGGAGCGTTGCGGTCACCGCCGCGGAGCAGCGCGAACCGGTCGTCCAGCCGGCGCTCGATGTCGTCGATGCTCATGCCCCGGATGCGGGCTGCGGCCAGCTCGATCGCGAGCGGGGACCCGTCGAGCCGCGTGCAGATCCGGCGGACGGTGTCGACGGGCAGGACGGCTCCGGGCCGGGCGGCGCGGGCGCGCTCGGTGAACAGCCGGACCGCGGCGCCGTCGGCCTCGACCGGTAGGGGCGCGAGGGGTGCCACGACCTCGCCGGCGATCGCGAGCGGGGCGCGCGAGGTGGTGAGGATGCGCAGCTCGGGGTCCGCGGCGAGCAGGTCGGCGGCGAACGCGGCGACCTCGGCGACGAGGTGCTCGCAGTTGTCGAGGACGAGCACGGTCGGGCCGTCGGCGAGGGCGCGGACCACTCGGGTCTGCAGGTCCGCGACGACCACGTCGCGCAAGGACCGGGCGGACCGGAACTCGGCCACGCCGAGGAGCGCGCCGAGCGCCGGGACGATGTCCTCGGCGGCGGCGAGCGGCGCGAGCTCGAACACCACGACGCCGCAGGTCGGCGGCACCCCCGCGGCGACCGCCTGCGCGAGACGGGTCTTGCCGAGGCCGCCCGCGCCGAGGATCGTGACCAGCCGGTTTCGGGACAGGAGGTCCGAGACGGTGGCGAGGTCCGCCTCCCGTCCGACCAGCGCGTTCGGCGCTGCCCGCAGCCCGACGCGGCGCGCTCGCCCGCTGTCGGCTGCCGAGCGGCGGAGCAGCTCGGCGTTCAGCCGCACCAGGTCGGCGGACGGGTCCGCGCCGAGCTCGTCGGCCAGGCGGTCACGGTGCGTCGCGAAGGCGGCGAGCGCCTCCGCGGTCCGTCCCGCGGCGACCAGGGCGCGCATGCAGCCCGCGACGGCGACCTCGTCGAAGGGGTTCGCCTGCGCCTCCGCCGTCCAGAGGTCGACGGCTTCGTCGGCGTGCCCGGAGTCGAGCAGGGCGGTGCCGAGTGCCCGCCGGAGCGCCCGTCGTGCCGCCGAGGCCCGTTCGGCGAGGGCGTCGCCGAGGTCCCCGTCCACGTCGTCGCCCGGGCTGCCCCGCCACAGGTCGAGCGCCGAGCGGGCCGTTCCCGCGTCGACGTGGTCCGCGGCGCACCGTTCGGCGCGTGCGAGGTCGACGTCGTCGGGGTCGCAGCCGAGGGCGTACCCGGTGCTCGTCGACACCACGAGCCCCTCGGCGACGCCGCGTCGGAGCCGGGACACGAGGGTCTGCAGAGCCGCACGCGCACCGCGGGGCCGGTCGTCGGGCCAGAGCTCGTCGATGAGCGCCTCGGTCGTCACGGCGTGCCCGCGGGCCAGGACCAGCGCGGTGAGGAACGACCGCGCGAGGGCACCCGGCACGGACGTCGGCGCTCCGGCGGGGCCCTCGACCATGACCGGTCCGAGGACGGCGATGCGGGGCTGCTCGGGCACGGTGCGAGTCTACGGACGGTCGATGCCCGATCGCTCCGTCAGCCGCGCGGCCGACCGAACGCCGACGGGCCCGTGCGGGTGTCCGGGTCGTTCGTGGCACGCCGCTCCGACTCGACGATGCCCCGCAGCGCGACGAGGGCCGCCGAGGTCACCGCGACGTGGGACGGGTTCTCCCGCGAGGCGTCCAACGCCCGCTCGACCTCGGCGATCGCGTCGTCGCCGGCCTCCTCGGGGCACTCGCCGCGGATCATGCACGCGAGCTGCCGGAGCGCCTTCGCGAGAGGGCCTGCGAACGCCGGGTCCGGTCGACCGAGTCCGTCGGGCACCGGCCCGGACCGCGCGACGAGCTCGGTGAGGTCCGTCGTGTACCAGGCGACGCGCTCCAGCGCCCGGAACCGTGCCCCGTCCCGCTGCAGCCGCGCCCGTGAGCCGCGCAACGCCCCGCGCGGGTTCAGCCGCCGGCTCTCGTGCGCGATCGAGACGCGCGACCGCACGTCGGCGATCGCACGGTCGAGCCGGTCCTGCTGCCGGTCCCAGGCCTTCTCGTCGCGATTGCCTTCCTCGAGGACGCGCGCGAGGCCGTCCAGGTGGTCGGCAAGCACCTCGTTCACCGCGTCGATGCGGTGCTCCGCGTCCCAGAAGTGCAGCGGCGGGAACACGAGGAAGTTCACGAGCAGCCCGACCACGACGCCGACGGCCATCTGCACGAGGTACCCGAGCGAGTACCCCTCGGCGTGCGCGCCGCCGACGAGCAGGACGAACAGCGCCGCGGTGGACACCCACGAGCTGCCCTCGCCGAGGACCCGGAAGCCACCCACGAGCACGCCGATGCCGACGGCGAGTGCGACCGCGAGGAACCCCGGGTCGCCGACCCACATCGTGAAGCCGGCGATGACGATGCCCAGCGCGATGCCGACGAGGGTCTGCACTCCGCTCCGGATGCCCGCGAACACGGTCGCCTGCATGGCCACGACGGCGCCGAGCGGAGCGTAGTACGGGTACGCGGCGGCCACGCCGGGGACGTGCCGTGCGATGAACCAGGCGATGACCGCGGCAGCCGCGGCCTTGCCGGCGTGCAGCAGACGCGGCTGCGTCCCAGACGTCCGGCTCCACCGCCAGACCCGGGTCCCCATCCCCGCGATGTGCTCGAACCGCATCGCTCCCTCTCGTCGTGTCGGCCGGTCACGCTACGGGGTGCCGCTGGGAAACGTCCGTCGACTGTCGCCCCGAGAATCCGACGAGGCCCCCGCAACCTGCGTTGCGGGGGCCTCCTCGTGGTGTGGTGCGATGACCTACTCGGCGTCGTCCGACTTCTCCGCGGCGTCGCTCTCGACCTCGGCAGCAGCCTCGGTCTCCGTCTCGGCCTCGACCGGAGCGGACTCCTCGGTGGTCTCGGTCTCCTCGACCGGGGCCTCCTCGGTGGGCTCGGTCTCCGCGACCGGAGCAGCAGCGGCCGGGGCCGCGTCGCGCTTCACCGGGGCGGGCTTGCCCGACACCGGCTCGAGGACGAGCTCGATCGACGCGAGGGGAGCGTTGTCACCCTTGCGGAAGCCGAGCTTCGTGATGCGGGTGTAGCCGCCCTGACGGTCCTCGACCTGCGGTGCGATCTCGGTGAACAGCGTGTGCACGACGGACTTGTCGCGCAGGATGCTGATCACGCGACGACGCGCGTGCAGGTCGCCACGCTTCGCGAACGTGATGAGACGCTCGGCGACGGGACGGAGACGCTTGGCCTTCGTCTCGGTGGTCGTGATGCGACCGTGCGTGAAGAGGGCGTTGGCGAGGTTGCTCAGGAGCAGGCGCTCGTGGGCGGGGCCGCCACCGAGGCGGGGGCCCTTGGTGGGCTTCGGCATGTCAGTTCTCCAGTGGTGAAAGAGTGGTGCGCGCTGCGTCAGCTGCGCGCGTGCGCATCAGCGCGAGGTCAGTTGCTGGACTCGTCCTCGTCGTACCCGCTGTAGAAGTGGGCGCCGTCGAATCCGGGGACGGTGTCCTTGAGGGACAGGCCGAGCTCGGTGAGCTTGTCCTTGACCTCGTCCACCGACTTCTGACCGAAGTTGCGGATGTTCATGAGCTGCGTCTCCGAGAGGGCGACGAGCTCGGACACCGTGTTGATGCCCTCCCGCTTGAGGCAGTTGTAGCTGCGGACCGACAGGTCGAGGTCCTCGATCGGGGTCTGCAGCTCGTTCGAGAGCACGGCGTCGACCGGCGCGGGGCCGATCTCGATGCCCTCGGCCGCCGTGTTGAGCTCACGGGCGAGCCCGAACAGCTCGACGAGCGTCCGGCCGGCCGACGCGATGGCGTCGCGCGGCGTGATGGCCGGCTTCGACTCGACGTCGACGACCAGGCGGTCGAAGTCCGTGCGCTCACCGGCACGCGTCGCCTCGACGCGGTAGGTGACCTTGAGGACCGGCGAGTAGATCGAGTCGATCGGGATCTGACCGGCCTCGCTGAACTCCGAACGGTTCTGCGTCGCCGACACGTAGCCACGGCCACGCTCGATCGTCAGCTCGAGCTCGAAGCGCGCGGTGTCGTTCAGGGTCGCGATGACGAGGTCCGGGTTGTGGATCTCGACGCCGGCCGGAGCGGAGATGTCCGCCGCGGTGACCTGACCGGCACCCTGCTTGCGCAGGTACGCCGTGATCGGCTCGTCGTGCTCGCTGGAGACGACCAGGCTCTTGATGTTGAGGATGATCTCGGTGACGTCTTCCTTGACACCGGGCACGGTGCTGAACTCGTGGAGGACGCCGTCGATGCGGATGCTGGTGACAGCCGCGCCGGGGATCGAGGAGAGGAGCGTGCGGCGCAGCGAGTTGCCGAGGGTGTAACCGAAGCCGGGCTCGAGCGGCTCGATGACGAAGCGCGAGCGGAACTCGGAGATCGATTCCTCGGTCAGGGTGGGGCGCTGTGCAATGAGCACTGTGGGATTCCTTTCGGCGGAGTGTCCGCTATATGACACTCGGCGGTACGACGGGGCCGACCGGGCCCCGACGGGTCTGTTGAGTTGTGATCACGCGCACCGATGTGCGCGATCGAACGACCAGGAATGGCCGCTGGCCCTGCCCGACCCCGTCAGGGGACGAGCAGGGCGCGGCCGGTTGCTCCTCGCGTCAGACGCGACGGCGCTTGGGCGGGCGGCACCCGTTGTGCGCCTGCGGCGTGACGTCGTTGATCGAGCCGACCTCGAGGCCGGCGGCCTGGAGCGAGCGGATCGCGGTCTCGCGGCCCGAACCCGGACCCTTCACGAAGACGTCGACCTTCTTGACGCCGTGCTCCTGCGCCTGACGCGCAGCGGACTCGGCCGCGAGCTGCGCCGCGAACGGCGTCGACTTGCGCGAACCCTTGAAGCCCACGGCACCCGAGGACGCCCAGCTCAGGACGGCACCCGACGGGTCGGTGATGCTGACGATCGTGTTGTTGAACGTGCTCTTGATGTGGGCCTGGCCCACGGCGACGTTCTTCTTCTCCTTGCGGCGCGGCTTGCGCGCGGCAGTCTTGGGGGTAGCCATGATGATCTCCTATCGGGCCTTCTTCTTGCCTGCCACGGTGCGCTTCGGTCCCTTGCGGGTACGCGCGTTGGTCTTGGTGCGCTGACCGCGCACCGGGAGACCACGACGGTGGCGGAGACCCTCGTAGCTACCGATCTCGACCTTGCGGCGGATGTCGGCTGCGACCTCACGGCGGAGGTCACCCTCCACCTTGAAGTTGCCCTCGATGAAGTCACGGAGGGCGACGAGCTGGTCGTCGGTCAGGTCCTTGACGCGGATGTCACCGGAGATACCGGTCTCGGCGAGTGCCTGGACCGCGCGGGTACGGCCGACGCCGTAGATGTACGTGAGTGCGATCTCCACGCGCTTCTCGCGCGGGATGTCGACGCCTGCTAGACGTGCCATGTGCTGGCTGCTCCTGTTGTCGATGGAGGTGTGGAGCAGTACCGGTGCTCGGGCCTCCGACCCGAGGTGTCCCCGCTCGCGCGGTTCTTGGTACTGCGTTCGATGTTGAGTTGTGGATCCTGCGCAGGCCGCCCGGAGGCGATCCGCATCAGGCAGCCGGGACTAGCCCTGGCGCTGCTTGTGACGCGGGTTGCTCTTGCAGATCACCATGACGCGGCCCTTGCGGCGGATGACACGGCAGTGCTCGCAGATGGGCTTGACGCTGGGGTTGACCTTCATTGTTGTTTCCTCGTGCTCGCTGGCTTCGTGCTCGGCAGGGTTGCCGGGCCGTTCCTTTCCAGCTCGCGGATCACTTGTAGCGGTAGACGATCCGGCCGCGGGTCAGGTCGTACGGGCTCAGCTCCACGATCACGCGGTCCTCGGGGAGGATGCGGATGTAGTGCTGGCGCATCTTCCCGGAGATGTGCGCGAGGACCTTGTGTCCGTTGGTCAGCTCAACGCGGAACATCGCGTTGGGCAGAGCTTCGAGCACCGAGCCCTCGATCTCGATGACGCCGTCTTTCTTGGCCATAGCCTCACTGTCGCTTGGTTGGATTACCGGTGTGATCCCCGAGCCGGTCTGCGGGTCGGGCGCCACGCCCAGAAGGCATGGCACACCAAAGATCGATCTTATGTGGTAAACCCAGGATTGCCAAGTGGAGACGGAGAAGTCCCCCCGTCTGGGGCTTCTCAGACCAGTCTGAGCGTTCCACAGTGGTTTGATGGCGGCTTCCGGGCCGTCGCAAGTCACCGGACCCTAGCGTGACCCCGCAGCCTTCGTCCGCGCCGCTCGACAGCGCGGACCACCGAACGGAGACCACGTGCCCGACGCCACCCGACGCCCGCTCGCCCGACACGGCAGACTCCCCCGCCGTCGTGGGTGGACGACGCTCGCGTCGATCGTGGCCTCGGCCCTCGCCGTCGTCCTGGTGAGCGGGACGAGCGTCGCCGCCATCGCCGGCGCGCAGCTCGCCACGGCGCCGCAGACCGTCAAGCTCAGCACGGACGACCAGAGCACCGCCAAGACGGCCGACATCACGGCGATCAAGGGCGGCGCCAACATCCTGCTGATCGGCAGCGACACGCGCGTCGGGCAGTTCGACTCCGCGGACGACGTCGACGGCGCCCGCAACGACGTCACGATGCTGATCCACATCTCGCAGGACCACACGCAACTCACGGCGATCAGCTTCCCGCGCGACCTCATGGTGCCGATCCCCGCGTGCACGAACCCCGAGACGGGAACCACGTACCCCGCGGCCGCATCGGCGCAGTTCAACACCGCACTCGGCAACGGCGGCGTCTCGTGCGTCGTCGACACCGTCGAGAACCTCACCGGCCTGAGCATCCCGTACGCGGGCCTCATCACCTTCGACGGCGTCATCGAGATGTCGAACGCGCTCGGCGGCGTCGACGTCTGCGTCGCGGAGCCGATCAACGACACGTACACCGGCCTCCACCTCACCGCCGGCTCGCACAACCTCGAGGGATCGGACGCGCTCGCGTTCCTCCGCACCCGGCACGGCGTCGGCGACGGCAGCGACCTCGCCCGCATCAGCTCCCAGCAGGTGTTCCTGTCCGCCCTGCTCCGCAAGGTCACCTCGGACGGCACGCTGTCGAACCCGATCACGCTCTACAAGCTGGCCGGCGCCGCACTGTCGAACATGACGCTGTCCGACGGACTCGCGCAGGCACGCACCCTCGTCGGGCTCGCCGGGGCGCTGCGTGGCATGAGCACGGCGAACATGCTGTTCGTGCAGTACCCGGTCGCGGACGACCCGGACGACAGTGCGCGTGTGATCGTCGACCAGGATGCCGCGCACACGCTCAACGTGGCGCTGCAGAGCGACCAGAAGACCTCGCTGAGCGACTCGTCGACGGGACGCGCTTCGGAGGAGTCGACGGACTCGAGCGGCACCGCGACGACGGCCCCGTCGACGGGCACCTCGACCGGCACGTCGAGCGGCACGAGCAGCGGGTCCACCGGGAGCTCGACCGGTACCGGCGCGTCGGGCGGGACCGCGACGAGCACGGCGACCGCTTCGACGACGCCGCTGCCGTCGTCGATCACGGGGCAGAGCGCCTCCGAGGAGACCTGCTCGGTCGGCAACGACTGACCCCGGGCCGCGCGGCACGCGCGCGGATGCCGGCAGATACCGGACGGGACCGCTCCGCACGACGCGGGCACGGCCGTGGGGGCGGCCCACCGCACGGGCGAGCCGACGGGCGGACGTGCGCCGTGCCTCCAGGCAGGTGCGGACGGGAGGCGCGACCTACGGGATCGGGACGGGCGTCACGCCGAGCGGGGCCAGGCCCGCAGCGCCGCCGTCCGCGGCGGTGAGCACCCAGACGCCGTCCGCGTGGACGGCGATGCTGTGCTCCCAGTGCGCCGCGTCGGAACCGTCCAGGGTGCGGACCGTCCAGTCGTCGTCGTCCGTCGAACTGTCGATCGTGCCGGCGGTCACCATCGGCTCGATCGCGACGACGAGGCCGGGCTTGACCGCCGGACCCGCACCGCGGACCCGGTAGTTGAAGACGGGCGGGTCCTCGTGCATCGAACGTCCGATGCCGTGCCCGGTGTAGTCCTCGACGATGCCCCACGCGCCGGTCTCGTCGATCGCGTCCTCGATCTCGGCGCCGACCTCGTGGAGGTTCTTCGCGTGCGCCAGCGCCGCGATCCCGTGCCACAGTGCGCGCTCCGTCGTGTCGCAGAGCGTCTGCCGCGCCGCGGTCACACCGGCGTCCCCGCCGGGGACGACCACGGTGAACGCGCTGTCGCCGTTCCAGCCGTCGACCTCGGCGCCCGCGTCGACCGACACGATGTCACCGGGCTGCAGCACCCGGTCGCCCGGGATGCCGTGCACGATCTCGTCGTTCACCGAGACGCACAGCGTGTGGCGGTAACCCGGCACCAGCTGGAAGTTCGGGATGCCGCCCCCGTCACGGATGACGCGCTCGGCGATCGCGTCGAGCTCACCCGTGGTGACGCCGGGACGGATCGCGACGCGCACCGCGGTCAGCGCCGCCTCGGTCAGCAGACCCGGGCGCACCATCGCACGGAGCTCGTCCGGCGTCTTGTAGATCGAGGGCTTGCGGAAGCGGACCACGCGACGTCAGACGGCCGCGGGCAGCCCGCGCGACGACAGGGCGGCCTGGATGCGGTCCCCCACCTCGTCGATGCCACCGAGTCCGTCGACGTCCACGACGAGTCCGCGCGCGCCGTACGCGCTCACGATCGGGGCCGTCTGCTCGGTGTAGACCTGCTGACGACGACGGATGGTCTCCTCGTTGTCGTCGCTGCGGCCCTGCTCCTCGGCGCGCTTCAGGAGACGACCGACGAGCTCGTCCTGGTCGGCCACGAGCTGGATGACCGCGTCGATGCCGGTGCCCTGCTCGGCGAGCAGCGCGTCGAGGTACTCGACCTGCCCGACCGTGCGGGGGTACCCGTCGAGGAGGAAACCGTTCTCGGCGTCGGCCTCGTTTAGGCGCGACTTCACGAGCTCGTTGGTGAGCGAGTCCGGGACGTAGTCGCCCGCGTCCATGATCGCCTTCGCCTGCACACCGAGCGGGGTGCCCTCCGCGACGTTCTTGCGGAAGATGTCGCCCGTCGAGACGGCCGGGATGCCGAAGGCGTCCGCGATGCGACCGGCCTGGGTGCCCTTCCCGGCTCCGGGAGGTCCGACGATGATGAGACGTGCGCTCAACGGAGAAGCCCTTCGTAGTGACGTTGCTGCAGCTGCGAGTCGATCTGCTTCACGGTCTCGAGGCCGACACCCACGATGATGAGGATGCTCGCGCCACCGAACGGGAAGTTCTGGTTCGCGCCGAAGAACGCCAGCGCCGCCAGCGGGATGAGCGCGATGAGACCGAGGTACAGGGAGCCGGGCAGCGTCACCCGGGTCAGGACGTAGTCGAGGTACTCGGCCGTCGGACGACCGGCCCGGATGCCCGGGATGAAGCCGCCGTACTTCTTCATGTTGTCGGCGACCTCTTCGGGGTTGAAGGTGATCGCGACGTAGAAGTACGTGAACCCGACGATGAGCAGGAAGTACAGGACCATGTAGAACCAGTTGTCACCCGAGGTCAGGTTGTTCTGGATCCACGTCACCCACGCGGCCGGCTCGGTGCCGTCGGAGGGCTGGTTGAACTGCGCGACCAGGGCCGGCAGGTAGAGCAGCGACGAGGCGAAGATGACGGGCACGACGCCGGCCATGTTCACCTTGATCGGGATGTACGTGTTGTTGCCGCCGTACGTGCGCCGGCCCACCATGCGCTTGGCGTACTGGACGGGGATGCGCCGCTGCGACTGCTCGACGAACACGACGGCCATCATGATGACCAGGCCGACGAGGATGACGAACAGGAACAGCTCGAAGCCGTTCGACTGCTCGATCGCCCAGAGCGCCGACGGGAACTGCGCCGCGATCGACGTGAAGATGAGGAGCGACATGCCGTTGCCGATGCCGCGCTCGGTGACGAGCTCGCCCATCCACATGATGAGGCCGGTGCCGGCGGTCAGCGTGACGACCATGAGCATGATCGCGTACCAGCTGTCGTTCGAGATGATCGACGAGCAGGAGGTCGACGCGTTCGTGCCGAAGAGCGCACCCGAGCGGGCGACCGTGATCAGGGTGGTGGACTGCAGCACGCCCAGCGCGATCGTGAGGTAGCGCGTGTACTGCGTCAGCTTGGCCTGACCGGACTGCCCCTCCTTGTAGAGGGCGTCGAAGTGCGGGATGACCACGCGCAGGAGCTGCACGATGATCGACGACGTGATGTACGGCATGATGCCGAGCGCGAAGACCGAGAGCTTCAGCAGCGCGCCGCCGGAGAACAGGTTGATCAGGTCGTACAGACCCTGCTGCGACGATGCGCTGGCGAGACAGGTCTGGACGGATGCGTAGTCGACGAACGGCGCGGGGATGTACGACCCCAGGCGGAACAGCGCGATGATCGCGAGGGTGAAGCCGATCTTCTTGCGAAGATCTGGGGTGCGCATGATGCGCGCGACCGCTCTGAACACGAGGACTCCGAACTTCTGGGACCGGCGGCCCGGCGGGGGACCGTCACCGGTGTGGTCGGCAGGACCGACCTGGCCGGCGGACGCCGACCACTGTCAAGGAAACCGTAACGGCGGCCCGTGCGCAAACGCACGGGCCGCCGACGGGGTTACTGGGAGACGGTGCCGCCAGCAGCCGCGATCTTCTCGGCGGCGGACGCCGAGACCTTGTCGACCGAGACCGTGACCTTCACGCTGATGTCACCCTGACCGAGAACCTTGACCTTCTCGTTCTTGCGGACGGCGCCCTTGGCGACCAGGTCCGCGACGGTGACGTCGCCACCCTTCGGGTAGAGCTCCGCGATCTTGTCCAGGTTCACGACCTGGTACTCGACACGGAACGGGTTCTTGAACCCGCGGAGCTTCGGGGTGCGCATGTGCAGCGGCATCTGCCCACCCTCGAAGCCGACCTTGACCTGGTAACGAGCCTTCTGGCCCTTGGTACCACGGCCGGCGGTCTTGCCCTTCGAGCCCTCACCGCGACCGACGCGGGTACGAGCCTTCTTGGCACCCTCGGCGGGACGGAGGTGGTGCAGCTTCAGGACCTGCACGCGCTCGTTCTTCTCGTCGCTCATGCGTCGACCTCCTCGACCTTCACGAGGTGCGCGACCGTCGCGACGTACCCGCGGTTCTGGGAGTTGTCCTCACGCTCGACCGTCTGGCCGATGCGCTTGAGACCCAGGCTGCGGAGGGTGTCGCGCTGGTACTGCTTCTCGCTGATAACGGACTTCGTCTGCGTGATCTTCAGCGTCGCCATCACGCACCTGCCTTCTCGGACGCGGCGCGCAGAGCGGCTGCCTCGGCCTGGAGCAGACGGGCCGGGACGACCCGGTCGACGTCGAGGCCACGACGGCTTGCGACGGCGCGGGGCTCCTCGAGCTGCTGCAGCGCCTCGACGGTCGCGTGCACGATGTTGATGGTGTTGGACGAACCGAGCGACTTGCTCAGGACGTCGTGGATGCCGGCGCACTCGAGGACGGCGCGGACCGGGCCACCGGCGATGACACCGGTACCGGCGGCGGCCGGACGGAGGAGCACGACACCGGCAGCGGCCTCACCCTGCACCGGGTGCGGGATGGTGTTGCCGACGCGCGGGACGCGGAAGAAGTTCTTCTTCGCCTCCTCGACACCCTTCGAGATGGCGGTCGGGACCTCACGGGCCTTGCCGTAGCCGACGCCCACGAGACCGTTGCCGTCACCGACGACGACGAGCGCGGTGAAGCTGAAGCGACGACCACCCTTGACGACCTTGGAGACGCGGTTGATGGTCACGACGCGCTCGAGGAACTGGCTGTCGCCACCGCGGTTGTTGCGGTCGCGTCCCTGCTGACGGTCACGGCCGCCGCCACGGCGCCCACGGTTGTCGTTCGAGTCGCGGTTGTTCGACGCGGAACCGGCAGCGGTCTCGACCGGACGCTCGGCGACCGCCGGGGTCTCCGCGTCCTTGCCGGTCTTCGCAGCCTCGGCCGGAGCCGTGGTCGCCTCGGTGGCCTCGGTGGCCTCGACGTTGGCGTCTTCGTTGGTGTTCGCGATGTCGCTCACAGGTTCAGCCCTCCTTCACGGGCACCATCGGCGATCGCGGCGACGCGACCGGCGTACTTGCTACCACCGCGGTCGAAGACCACGGCCTCGACGCCGGCGGCCTTCGCACGCTCGGCGAGGAGCTCGCCGACGCGACGGGCCTTGGCCGTCTTGTCGCCGTCGAACGACCGGAGGTCGGCCTCCATCGTCGACGCGCTGGCCAGGGTGTGGCCCTTCGCGTCGTCGATGACCTGCACGAACACGTGACGCGACGAGCGGGTGACGGCGAGACGCGGACGCGCCTCGGTGCCGGTGATCTTCTTGCGGAGACGGTTGTGACGGCGCGCCTTGGCGGCCGACTTGCTCTTGCCTCGGATTCCGATGGCCATGATCACTTACCTGACTTTCCGGCCTTGCGGCGCACGATCTCGCCCGCGTAGCGGACACCCTTGCCCTTGTAGGGCTCGGGCTTGCGCAGCTTGCGGATGTTTGCAGCGACCTCGCCGACGGACTGCTTGTCGATGCCGTTGACGGTGACCTTGTTGTTGCCCTCGACGGCGAAGCTGATGCCCGCGGGCGGCTCGACCGTGATCGGGTGGGAGTAACCGAGCGCGAACTCGACGTTGTTGCCCTTCGCCTGCACGCGGTAACCGGTGCCGACGACCTCGAGGCCCTTGGAGTAGCCCTGGGTGACCCCGATGATGTTGTTCGCGATGAGGGTACGGGTCAGGCCGTGCAGCGCACGCGAGCTGCGCTCGTCGTCCGGACGGGTGACGAGGACCTGGTTCTCCTCGACCTTGGCCTGGATGGGCTCCGCGACGACGAGCGCGAGCTCGCCCTTCGGGCCCTTGACCGCGACGTTCTGGCCGTCGATGGAGACGGTCACGCCAGCGGGGATGTCAATGGGAAGACGTCCGATACGAGACATTGTCGATCACCACACGTAGGCGAGGACTTCCCCACCCACGCCCTTCTGCTCGGCTTCACGGTCGGTGAGCAGTCCCGACGAGGTCGAGAGGATCGCCACGCCGAGGCCACCGAGGACCTGGGGGATCTCCGTCGACTTCGCGTAGACCCGGAGACCGGGCTTCGAGACGCGCTTGATGCCGGCGATCGAACGCTCGCGCTCGGGGCCGTACTTCAGGTCGATCGTGAGGGTCTGCCCGACGCGGGCGTCCTCGATCTTCCACTCGCTGATGTAACCCTCACGCTTGAGGATCTCGGCGATGTTCTTCTTCAGCTTGGAGCTGGGAAGCGAGACGGCGTCGTGGTGCGCCGAGTTCGCGTTCCGCAATCTGGTCAGCATGTCTGCGACCGGATCGGTCATCGTCATGATGGTCGTCCATTCTTCGCCTGGTTTCGACACCCGTTCCACGAATGCCGACCTGAGCGATCGGGTGATCCTGGGGCGGTTCCCCTGGATCGGTGTGTTCGTGCGTGCGGGCCGGAGGACGTGAATCCTCCGGCCCGCACCGCCCGAAGTATCTTAGACCGTCTGCTCGGCAGAACGGAACGGGAACCCGAGCTGCTTGAGCAGCGCGCGGCCCTCGTCGTCCGACTTCGCGGTGGTCACGACGGTGATGTCGAAGCCACGCACGCGGTCGATGCGGTCCTGGTCGATCTCGTGGAACACGGACTGCTCCGTGAGACCGAAGGTGTAGTTGCCGTTCCCGTCGAACTGCTTGTCGCTGAGGCCGCGGAAGTCGCGGATGCGGGGCAGGGCGAGGGTGACGAGCCGGTCGATGAACTCCCAGGCGCGGTCGCCGCGGAGGGTGACGTGCGCACCGATGGCCTGGCCCTCGCGCAGCTTGAACTGCGCGATGGACTTGCGGGCCTTGGTGACCTGGGGCTTCTGACCCGTGATCGCCGTGAGGTCCTTGATGGCCCCCTCGATGATCTTCGAGTCACGAGCGGCCTCACCGACACCGGTGTTCACGACGACCTTGACCAGGCCGGGGACCTGGTTGACGTTCGCGTACCCGAACTGCTCGGTGAGGGCAGCCTTGATCTCGTTCTTGTACTTCTGCTTGAGGCGCGGCTCGACCTTGGTCGCCGGCGCGGCAGTCGTGTCGGTCATCAGAGCTTCTCACCCGACTTCTTGGCGTAGCGGACGCGGACGGTCTTCTTGACGCCGTCCTTCTCCACCTCTTCGTTGCGGAAGCCGACGCGGGTCGGCTTCTTGGTCTTCGGGTCGACGATGGCGACGTTCGACACGTGGATCGGAGCCTCGTGCTGCTCGATGCCGCCGGTCTTCGAACCGCGCTGGGTCTGGCCGACGCGGACGTGCTTCGTGACGAAGTTCACGCCCTCGACGACGACGCGCTCCTGGTCGCGGAGCACCTCGATGACCTTGCCCTGCTTGCCGCGGTCGCCGCCACGCTCCTGCGTGGCACCCGTGATGACCTCGACGAGGTCACCCTTCTTGATGTTCGCCATGGCTTACAGCACCTCCGGCGCGAGCGAGATGATCTTCATGAACTTCTTGTCACGGAGCTCGCGACCGACCGGACCGAAGATGCGCGTACCGCGCGGGTCGCCGTCGGCCTTGAGGATCACTGCCGCGTTCTCGTCGAACTTGATGTAGGAGCCGTCCTGACGACGGGTCTCCTTCTTGGTGCGAACGATGACCGCCTTGACGACGTCACCCTTCTTCACGTTGCCGCCGGGGATGGCGTCCTTCACCGTGGCGACGATGACGTCACCGAGACCGGCGTAGCGACGACCCGAGCCGCCGAGCACGCGGATGGTCAAGATCTCCTTGGCACCCGTGTTGTCGGCGACCTTGAGGCGGGATTCCTGCTGAATCACTGCTGTCTCCTATTCCGAAGCAGGCCGGGGCCTACTTGGCCTTCTCGAGGATCTCGACCAGGCGCCAGCGCTTCGAGGCGCTGAGGGGACGGGTCTCGCTGATCACGACGAGGTCGCCGACACCAGCGGTGCCGAGCTCGTCGTGGGCCTTCACCTTGGACGTGCGACGGATGATCTTGCCGTAGAGCGCGTGCTTCACGCGGTCCTCGACCTCGACCACGATGGTCTTGTCCATCTTGTCGCTCGTGACGTAGCCACGACGCGTCTTGCGGTAGCCGCGAGCGGAGGCGGCGGAGTTCTTCTCTTCGTTCGCCATCAGTTCTCCTCGGCGGTCTCGGCCTCGGTCGACTCGGCCGGCTTGTCAGCCTTCTTCGTCGTCTTCTTGGCCTTGGTGGCGGTCTCGACGGGCGCGGGGGTGGCACGGATGCCGAGCTCGCGCTCGCGGAGGACGGTGTAGATACGGGCGATGTCGCGCTTGACGGCACGGAGACGACCGTGGCTCTCCAGCTGGCCGGTGGCCGACTGGAAGCGGAGGTTGAAGAGTTCCTCCTTGGCCTTCTTCAGTTCGTCAGCAAGACGCTCGTTCTCGAACGTGTCGAGCTCCGTCGGACGGAGCTCCTTGGAACCGATCGCCATTATGCGTCGCCCTCCTCGCGCTTGATGATGCGTGCCTTGAGGGGCAGCTTGTGGATTGCGCGGGTCAACGCCTCGCGGGCGATGTCCTCGCTGACGCCGGAGAGCTCGAAGAGCACACGACCCGGCTTGACGTTGGCGACCCACCACTCGGGGGAACCCTTACCGGAACCCATGCGGGTCTCGGCCGGCTTCTTCGTGAGCGGACGGTCCGGGTAGATGTTGATCCACACCTTGCCGCCACGCTTGATGTGACGCGTCATGGCGATACGAGCGGACTCGATCTGACGGTTGGTCACGTAAGCCGGGGTGAGGGCCTGGATGCCGTAGTCACCGAACGACACCTTGGTGCCGCCGGTGGCCTGGCCCGAGCGCTTCGGGTGGTGCTGCTTGCGGTGCTTGACTCGACGGGGAATAAGCATGGTTACGCCTCAACTCCTGCGCCGGCCGGCGCGTCCTGCGGGGCCTGCTGCTGACGGCCACCACGGTCGCCGCCACGGCGGTCGCCGCGCTCGCCACGGGGGCCGCCACGACGCTCCGGACGCGACGAACGCTGGTTCGCCTGCTCGCGAGCGAGCTCCTTGTTCGTGATGTCGCCCTTGTAGATCCAGACCTTCACGCCGATGCGGCCGAACGTGGTCCGGGCCTCGTAGAAGCCGTAGTCGATGTTCGCGCGGAGCGTGTGCAGGGGCACGCGGCCCTCGCGGTAGAACTCCGAGCGCGACATCTCGGCGCCGCCGAGACGACCCAACACCTGGATGCGGACACCCTTGGCGCCGGCGCGCTGTGCACCCTGCAGGCCCTTGCGCATGGCGCGACGGAACGCGACACGAGCGGAGAGCTGCTCGGCGATGCCCTGCGCGACGAGCTGGGCCTCGGTCTCGGGGTTCTTGACCTCGAGGATGTTGAGCTGGATCTGCTTCTTGGTGAGCTTCTCGAGCTCGCCACGGACACGCTCCGCCTCGGCGCCACGGCGACCGATGACGATGCCCGGACGCGCGGTGTGGATGTCCACGCGGACACGGTCACGGGTGCGCTCGAGCTCGATGCGGGCGACGCCGGCGCGGTCGAGGGTCTTCTTCAGGTACTCGCGCACCTTGATGTCCTCGGCCACGTAGTCGGCGTAGCGCTGACCCGGCTTCGTGCTGTCGGTGAACCAGTGCGAGACGTGGTCCGTCGTGATCCCGAGACGGAAGCCGTACGGGTTGACCTTCTGGCCCATTACTTGCTCGCCTTCTTGCTCGTCGCGGCAGCCTCGACCTCATCCGGCGTCGCGAGGACGACCGTGATGTGGCTGGTGCGCTTGTTGATGCGGAAGGCGCGGCCCTGGGCGCGCGGCTGGAACCGCTTCAGGGTCGTGCCTTCGTCGACGAAGACGCGGCTCACGTAGAGGTCGCGCTCGTCGAGGAAGCTGTTCGTCGAGTCCGCCTTCACCCGGGCGTTCGCGATCGCCGAGGCGACCAGCTTGTACACGGGCTCCGAAGCGCCCTGCGGGGCGAACTTCAGGATGGCGAGGGCCTCGTGGGCCTGCTTGCCGCGGATCAGCTCGATGACGCGACGGGCCTTCTGAGGCGTGACGCGGATGTGTCGCACGCGTGCGATCGACTCCACCATTTCGTTCCTCCTCTGCGTCGCCGCCTTAGCGGCGACGGCCCTTCTTGTCGTCCTTCACGTGACCACGGAAGGTGCGGGTCGGCGCGAACTCGCCGAGCTTGTGACCGACCATCGACTCGGTGACGAACACCGGGATGTGCTTGCGGCCGTCGTGCACGGCGATCGTGTGCCCGAGCATGTTCGGGATGATCATCGAGCGACGCGACCAGGTACGGATCACGTTCTTGGTGTTGGCCTCGTTCTGCGTGACGACCTTGCGGAGCAGGTGCTCGTCGACGAAGGGGCCCTTCTTCAGACTGCGTGGCATCTTCTGAACTCCTACTTGCGCTTCTTGCCGGCGTTACGGCGACGGACGATGAGCTTGTCGCTCGGCTTGTTCGGCTTGCGCGTGCGACCCTCGGCCTGACCCCACGGGCTGACCGGGTGACGACCACCGGAGGTCTTGCCCTCACCACCACCGTGCGGGTGGTCGACCGGGTTCATCGCGACACCACGCACGGTCGGGCGGACGCCCTTCCAGCGCATGCGGCCGGCCTTGCCCCAGTTGATGTTCGACTGCTCGGCGTTGCCGACCTCACCGATCGTGGCGCGGCAGCGTGCGTCGACGTTGCGGACCTCGCCCGACGGCAGACGGAGCTGCGCGTAGGGGCCGTCCTTGGCGACGAGACGCACCGAGGCGCCGGCCGAGCGGGCCATCTTCGCGCCGCCGCCGGGGCGGAGCTCGATCGCGTGCACGACGGTACCCACGGGGATGTTGCGCAGCGGCAGGTTGTTGCCCGGCTTGATGTCGGCGCCGGGGCCCTGCTCGATGACGTCGCCCTGCTTGAGCTTGTTCGGCGCGATGATGTAGCGCTTCGTGCCGTCCACGTAGTGCAGGAGCGCGATGCGCGCCGTGCGGTTCGGGTCGTACTCGATGTGTGCGACCTTGGCGTCCACGCCGTCCTTGTCGTGGCGACGGAAGTCGATCACGCGGTACTGGCGCTTGTGGCCACCACCGATGTGGCGGGTGGTGATGCGGCCCGAGCTGTTGCGGCCACCGGTCTTCGGCAGCGGACGAAGCAGCGACTTCTCCGGCGTCGAACGGGTGATCTCAGCGAAGTCGGCGACCGACGAGCCGCGACGACCGGGGGTCGTCGGCTTGTAGTTACGAATAGCCATGATTTATCCCTCTGGTCCTCAGCCGACAGCCGTGAAGATGTCGATCGAACCGGACTTGAGCGTCACGATGGCGCGCTTGGTGTCCTTGCGCTTGCCCATGCCGAAACGCGTACGACGGGTCTTGCCCGGACGGTTCAGCGTGTTGATGCTCGCGACCTTGACGTCGAAGATCTTCTCGATGGCGAGCTTGATCTCGGTCTTGTTCGAACGGGGGTCCACGATGAACGTGTACTTGCCCTGGTCGATCAGGCCGTAGCTCTTCTCCGAGACGACCGGCGAGATGATGATGTCGCGCGGGTCCTTGTTGAAGCCGCTCATGCGGAGATCTCCTTCGCGGTCTTCGACGCGATGAAGGCGTCGAGTGCGCTCTTGCTGAAGACGAGCGCGTCGGCACGGAGCACGTCGTAGGCGTTGAGCTGGCCGTACGAGAGCGCGTGGACGTTCGGCAGGTTGCGGATCGACTTGAGCGTGAGCTCGTCGTCCTGCTCGAGCACGACGAGCACGTTCTTGACGGGCGCGACCTTCTCGATGAGCGTGCGGGCGGTCTTGGTCGACGGCACCTCGGCCGCGACGAAGCCCTCCACAGCGGAGATGCGGCCACCGCGGGCGCGGTCCGAGAGCGAGCCGAGCAGAGCAGCGGCGATCATCTTCTTCGGGGTGCGCTGCGAGTAGTCGCGCGGGGTCGGTCCGTGGACGACGCCACCGCCGGTGTGCTCCGGAGCGCGGACCGAACCCTGACGGGAGCGGCCGGTGCCCTTCTGCTTGAACGGCTTGCGACCGGCACCGCGGACCTCGCCGCGGTTCATGGTCTTGTGGGTGCCCTGACGCGCGGCTGCGAGCTGCGCGGTGACGACCTGGTGGATCAGCGGGACGTTGGTCTCGACGTCGAAGATCGCTGCGGGGAGCTCGACGGTGCCGGACTTGGTACCCGATGCGTCGAGGACGTCGATCGTGGTTGCGGTCGTGGTGGCCATGATCACTTACCCTTCACGGCGGTGCGGACGAAGACGGAGCGACCGCGGGCACCGGGGACCGCGCCCTTGACGAGCAGCAGACCCTTCTCGGCGTCGACGGCGTGCACCGTGAGGTTGAGGACGGTCACGCGCTCGCCACCCATGCGACCGGCCATGCGCATGCCCTTGAAGACACGCGACGGGGTCGACGAAGCACCGATCGAACCGGGCTTGCGGTGGTTGCGGTGGGCACCGTGCGAAGCGGACACACCGGCGAAGCCGTGGCGCTTCATGACACCGGCGAAGCCCTTGCCCTTCGACGTCCCGACGACGTCGACCTTCTGGCCGGCCTCGAAGGTGTCGACGGTGAGCTCCTGACCGAGCGTGTACTCGGCGGAGTCGTTGGTGCGGATCTCGGTGAGGGTCCGGCGCGGGGTGACCCCGGCGGCCTCGAAGTGGCCGGCGGCCGGCTTGTTGACCTTGCGCGGGTCGATGGCACCGGCGGCGATCTGGATCGCCTCGTAGCCGTCGCGCTCCACGTTGCGGATCTGGGTGACCACGTTCGGGCCGACCTCGATCACGGTCACGGGGATGAACTTGTTGTTCTCGTCCCACACCTGGGTCATCCCGAGCTTCTTGCCGAGGAGGCCCTTGACGGTCTTGGTTGAGTTCGCCATCAGTCCAGCCCCCTTACAGCTTGATCTCGATGTTGACGTCGGCCGGGAGGTCGAGTCGCATGAGCGAGTCGACGGCCTTCGGCGTCGGGTCGACGATGTCGATGACCCGCTTGTGCGTGCGCTTCTCGAAGTGCTCGCGCGAGTCCTTGTACTTGTGGGGAGAACGGATCACGGTGACCACGTTCTTCTCGGTGGGGAGCGGCACCGGGCCGACCACGGTCGCACCGGCACGGGTCACCGTGTCGACGATCTTCCGGGCCGACGTGTCGATGACCTCGTGGTCGTACGACTTGAGCCGGATGCGGATCTTCTGTCCCGCCATGTGTCTCTTTGTCCTCTCTGCGCCGCGCACCCTTCCGAGCCGCCTGACGCCGCCGTCACCGTGCATTCCTGCAGGGCTTGGCTGTTTTCTGCGAACCAACCGGCCGCATCCTCTGGGGATGACCGCTGTTCTCCTGTCAACCGCGCGGGGCGACCTGGGCCGTCCAGCGTGGGCATGTCGTCTCCCGCGCGCTCCGCGCACAGCAGTGCTCTCGGCGTTTGGTGGGGAGTCGAACGTGTTCTGCTGCCTGCGGCCCAACCCAGCTCCGCTGGACGGAGGGGTTGTGCACTGCCAGAGCAGTGATCCTGCGCACGCGAACGCGCACGGAATTCGGAACCGGACAAGTCTCGCATAGGCACGGCATCCGTGCAACCCGGGCGTGTCGCGATTTGCGGGCGTGTCGGGATCGGCCCGCTTCCCCGGATCCACGGGGATCCGCGGCCTGGAGGCGCGGCTCGGCCCTGACACGCGGCATGCCCTCCGGAGACGGTCCGGAGGGCATGTCGGCGGTGTTCGGCGAAGGGCTACTCGGCGGCCACCGGGGGCACGAACCACGGCGGGAAGACCGCGACGCGGGGCGCGTGTCCGCCGTGGTCCTTGAGGACCGCCTTGACCGTCTGGCGGACGCGGTCGTTGGGCACGCCGATCACCGCGACGGCGGAGAACGGCACGCTCGGCCCGGCGAGCAGCTCGAGGCTGTGCATCTCCGGGTCGGTGAAGTCCGTGCGGCGGATGAGGTTGGTCGCGGCGTCCGGCCCGACGGCGAACCGGACGTCCTCGGCTTCGGCGTCCTGGTCGGCGACGATGACCGACGCGCCGAAGGCCGACACCGGCACGACGAGCATGATGTACTCCGTCGCCCGGGTCCGCCGAGCGGCGTCGGACCAGCGCTCGCCCTCCGCGCCGGTGCGGAGCTCGTCCCAGCGGGTGGCGTCCGGCGACAGGGTGAACGGCACGTGCGCGGCCACCGGGGACCCGTCCGGGGCGGTGGCCTCGGCGCGGGCGGCACGGACGGACGCCGAGGCGACGTCGACCACCGGGGTGACCGCGTCGGACGCGAGGATCGCGCCGGAGCCCACGATGTCGTCGAGGTTGTCCACGTGGGTGACGTGGTGCGCCCGGAGCGACGCGAAGTCGCGCGCCTCGGGCAGGTCGGGCACCGGGGAACGCAGCGAGGACGCCGGGGCGGCGGCCTGGCCGGGGACGGTCCGGAGCGAGGTGGTGATCCGGGTGCGGCGCGGGGCCGGCGTGGTGGGGGTCTCGGCCGCCTCGCGCTGGCGCGGGGCGCAGATGTCGCAGAGCTCGGTGGGGAATCCGTGGATGCACTCGTCAGTCACGACTGGTGGGGGTCCTTCCGTGCCCGTGTGGGGGTGATCGGGCACGAGGTCCAACGGTACGTCATCCCGGCCCCTTCCCGGTCACTGTCGGTAGAGCAGTGCGCGGACCTCGGACTCGGCCGCGTGCGTGCGGTCCGGGTCGATGGTCTCGCCGTGGTCGTAGGCGTCGAGCAGTCGCGGGTCGATGTAGCTCTGCCGGCAGACGGTCGGGGTGTTGCCGAGTTCCTCGCTGGCGACCTGCACCGCGTGGGACACCGCCTTCTTCCGCTTCGCCTGCGACGACTGCGGGCCGGTCCTCGCGAGGTCGACGGCCGCGGCGACGGTGCCGTGCAGCGTCCGGAAGTCCTTCGCGGTGAACTCGTCCCCCGCGCGCTCCTTGACGTACTCGTTGATGTCCTCGGCGGAGAGCGGCTCCCACTCGGCGCCCCGGCGCTCCCGGAACGAGAGCAGGCGGGCGTTGGGTCCGCGCCGCTTCATGCCGGCGATGACGGTGGCGAGGTCCGGGTCGTGGATCGACGAGGACCACTCCTGCCCGCTCTTCCCGGGGAAGTCGAGCTCGATGTCGTCCCCGGACACGTGGGCGTGCGCGCAGAGCAGCGTCGAGAGCCCGCGGCTGCCGTGCTCGGTGGCGTACCGCTCGGATCCGACCCGCAACGAGCCCTGGTCGAGCATCCGGAACGCCGCGGCGAGCGCACGCTGCCGGTCCGGTTCCGGTCGGCGGAGGTCCTGCGTGACCATCCGCCGGGCGACCGGGAGCGACTCGGCGAGGGCGAGGGCGCGGTCGTACTTGATGCGGTCCATCCGCTCGCGCCACCCCGGGTGGTACATGTACTGCCGACGGCCGGCGCCGTCGATGCCCGTCGCGAGGATGTGGCCGTTGTCGTACGGCGAGATCCAGACGTCGTCCCAGGCGGGCGGGATGACGAGGCCCTCGAGGCGCTGCCGCTCCTCCGGGTCGGTGACGGTGTTGCCCTCCGGGTCACGGTACGAGAAGCCGCGTCCGCTGCGGACGCGGTGGTAGCCGCGACCGTTGGTCGCGGAGCGGCGGAGACGTGTCACGGTCTCGATGCAACTCGCCACCGCCTGTGACCTGACCAGGCACGGACTGGAGGCGCGGTGCACGTCCCGGCGTCGCCGTCGTTCACGCTCACCGACGTCAGACCCGCCGGCAGGCGGCCGGTGACCACCACGGGAACGGGACCCGGGTCCTCGGTCGGGCCCTCGTTCCTGACCGTGACCGTGTACCCGACCGTCTTGCCGCGGACCAGCTGACCCGTGTGCGTCTTCGTGACCGCCAGGCTCGACGCGGGGTCGACGGCGAGCTCGTCCGCTGCGTCGTTGTCGGCGAGCGTCGTCTCGGTCGTGCTCGTCGCGACGGACGTGGCCGGCTGCACGCCCGGGTAGGCGGCCGCCGGCGGCGTCTGGTGCACCGTGGTGGTGCCGTCGTCGTTCTTCGTGACAGTGGTGACGGTGCAGGCCTGGTCGGCCTCCGTCGAGACGTACGTCAGGCCCTTCGGCAGCGTGTACGTCGCGGTGACGCCCGCGGCGTCGGAGAGCCCTGCGTTCCGGCGGCCGATCATGATCGCGACGTTCGACGTCGAGGGGCTCGTGGCGGCTGGTCGTCCTTCCCTGTCGGCGGGTTCGAGCCCTGGCCGGTGACCACGTGGTGCGCGACCGAACCGACGTCTCACATGTACGACCGCGCCCGCCCGGCGCGATGCCGGACGGGCGCGGTGCGTGGCGGTCCGCTCAGGCGCCGATGGTGCCGTTGTTCCCGATCTTGTCGTCGAGGTTCTGGGCGGCCTTGTCGATCTGCTCGTCGAACTTGCCGGCCGTGACCTTCTTGATGCCGTCGGCGAGGCCGTGGATGATCTTGTCGGAGACGTCCTCGGCCCGGTCGCTCTTGAGCGCGTCCTCGATCTTGTCCCTGTTCTCGTCGACGAACGCTTTCGCCCGGTCGGTGACCTCGTCCGCCTTGGCTGACACGTTCTTCTGGATGCCGTCGAAGTCGGCCATGCTGCCTCCTGTCCGGCCGGACGAACCGGCCGCTCGATGGCCGGACTGCCCGGCCGCTTGGCGACATGCTGCGCCGGGACCGGCGATCTGTCCACAGAACGCGAGGAACCTGACGCGGAACGGTAGCGGCCGCGCGCCCGCGCGACCGCGACCAACGAAAAGCGGGGCCGGGCCCGAAGGCCCGACCCCGCTCACACGCAGGTAACCGGAGTTACTTGACGATCTCCTCGACCGTACCGGCGCCGACCGTACGACCACCCTCACGGATGGCGAAACGGAGACCCGGCTCCATGGCGATCGGCTGGATGAGCTCGACGGCCATCGAAACGGTGTCGCCGGGCATGACCATCTCGGTGCCCTCGGGCAGCGTGATGACGCCGGTGACGTCCGTGGTGCGGAAGTAGAACTGCGGGCGGTAGTTCGCGTAGAACGGGTTGTGACGCCCACCCTCGTCCTTGGTCAGGATGTACGCGTTCGCCTTGAACTCGGTGTGCGGCGTGACCGAACCCGGCTTCACGACGACCTGGCCGCGCTCCACGTCCTCGCGCTTGAGGCCGCGGATGAGCAGACCGGTGTTGTCACCGGCCTCCGCCTTGTCGAGCAGCTTGCGGAACATCTCGATGCCCGTGACCGTGGTCTTCTGCGTCGGGCGGATGCCGACGATCTCGACCTCGGAGTTGAGGTCGAGCGTGCCACGCTCGACACGACCGGTGACGACGGTGCCACGACCGGTGATCGTGAAGACGTCCTCGATCGGCATGAGGAACGGCTGGTCGGTGGCGCGCACCGGGTCCGGGACGTTCTCGTCGACGGCAGCCATCAGGTCCTGGACGGACTTGACCCACTTCTCGTCGCCCTCGAGCGCCTTGAGCGCCGAGACCTGCACGACGGGGGCGTCCTCGTCGAACTCCTGCGAGCCGAGGAGCTCACGGACCTCGAGCTCGACGAGCTCCAGGATCTCCTCGTCGTCCACCATGTCGGACTTGTTCAGCGCGACGACGATGTAGGGGACGCCGACCTGGCGGGCGAGCAGCACGTGCTCACGCGTCTGGGGCATCGGGCCGTCGGTGGCGGCGACCACGAGGATCGCGCCGTCCATCTGCGCCGCACCCGTGATCATGTTCTTCACGTAGTCGGCGTGGCCCGGAGCGTCGACGTGCGCGTAGTGGCGCTTCTCGGTCTGGTACTCGACGTGCGAGATGTTGATCGTGATGCCGCGCTCGCGCTCCTCCGGAGCGTTGTCGATCTGCGCGAAGTCACGGGCCTCGTTGAGGTCCGGGTACTGGTCGTGCAGAACCTTGGTGATCGCCGCCGTGAGCGTGGTCTTGCCGTGGTCGACGTGACCGATGGTTCCGATGTTGACGTGCGGCTTGGTCCGCTCGAACTTGGCCTTGGCCACTGTGGGTCCTCCTCAGGACTCGGAGAGCATGCCCCCGGTTGATGAACCGTTGGCGTGCAGGGTGTGTGTCTTTACTTTACTTGGTGGCGAGGGGCCCGTCGCCGGGCACCCTCGCCTGTGGAGAAACGCTGGAGCGTTACTCCCCCGTGTTCTTCGCGATGATCTCCTCGGCGACCTTGGCCGGGACCTGGCTGTAGGTCTCGAAGGTCATCGAGTAGACCGCACGACCAGAGGTCTTCGACCGCAGGTCGCCGACGTAGCCGAACATCTCGGACAGCGGCACGCTCGCGCGGACCACCTTGACGCCCGAGGCGTCCTCCATCGAGGCGATCTGGCCGCGACGGGAGTTCAGGTCGCCGATGACGTCGCCCATGTACTCCTCCGGAGTACGGACCTCGACGGCCATGATCGGCTCGAGGATCGCCGGACCGGCCTTGCGGGCCGCTTCCTTGTAGGCGATCGAACCGGCGATCTTGAAGGCCATCTCGGACGAGTCGACGTCGTGCGCCGCGCCGTCCTTGAGGGTGGCTTTCACACCGACGGTCGGGTACCCGGCGAGGACGCCGACCTGCATGGCGTCCTGGATGCCGGCGTCGACCGACGGGATGTACTCACGCGGGACGCGACCACCGGTCACGGCGTTCACGAACTCGTAGACCTTCTCGGCCGTGACTTCCATCGGCTCGAGGGCGATCTGCACCTTCGCGAACTGGCCGGAACCACCGGTCTGCTTCTTGTGCGTGTAGTCGTAGCGCTCGACGGTCTTGGTGAGCGTCTCGCGGTAGGCCACCTGGGGCTTGCCGACCGACGCCTCGACCTTGAACTCGCGCTTCATGCGGTCGACGAGGATGTCGAGGTGGAGCTCGCCCATGCCCTTGATCGTCGTCTGACCGGTCTCGGCGTTGAGCTCGACGCGGAACGTCGGGTCCTCTTCGGCGAGCTTCTGGATGGCCGTGGAGAGCTTCTCCTGGTCGGCCTTCGTGTTCGGCTCGATCGCGACCTCGATGACCGGCTCGGGGAACGTCATCGACTCGAGGACGACCTGGTTCGCCGGGTCGCACAGGGTGTCACCGGTGGTGGTGTCCTTGAGGCCGATCACGGCGTAGATGTGACCGGCGGTCACGCTGTCGACCGGGTTCTCCTTGTTGGAGTGCATCTGGAAGATCTTGCCGATGCGCTCCTTCTTGCCCTTGGTCGAGTTGATGACCTGTGCGCCGGACTCGATCGAGCCCGAGTACACGCGGACGTAGGTGAGGCGACCGAAGAAGGGGTGCACCGCGACCTTGAACGCGAGGGCCGAGAACGGCTCCGACGCGTCGGGCTTGCGGATGATCTCCTTCTCCTCGTCCTTGACGTCGTGGCCGATCATCGGCGGGACGTCGAGCGGGGACGGGAGGTACGCGACGACGGCGTCGAGCATCGGCTGGACACCGCGGTTCTTGAAGGCCGAGCCACAGAGGATCGGGTAGACCTCGGACGCGATCGTCAGCTTGCGGATGCCGGCCTTGATCTCGTCGATCGTGAGCTCTTCGCCACCGAAGAACTTCTCGAGCAGCGCGTCGTCGGACTCCGCAACCCGCTCGATGAGCTTCTGGCGGTACTCGTCGGCGCGCGCCACGATGCCGGGCTCGAGGTTCTCGACCTCGGCGATCTCACGCGTCTCGTAGGAGGCGCCCATCGTGACGTCGCCCTTGGCGTCGCCCGGCCACACCTTGGCCTTCATCTCGACGAGGTCGACGATGCCGGTGAAGTCGTTCTCGGAACCGATCGGGAGCTGGATGACCAGCGGCTCCGCGCCGAGGCGGTTGATGATCGTGTCGACGGTGAAGTAGAAGTCCGCGCCGAGCTTGTCCATCTTGTTCACGAAGCAGATGCGCGGGACGTCGTACTTGTCCGCCTGACGCCACACGGTCTCGGACTGGGGCTCGACGCCCTCCTTGCCGTCGAAGACGGCGACCGCACCGTCGAGGACGCGGAGCGAGCGCTCCACCTCGACCGTGAAGTCCACGTGACCGGGGGTGTCGATGATGTTGATCTGGTTGTTGTCCCAGAAGCACGTCGTCGCGGCCGACGTGATCGTGATGCCGCGCTCCTGCTCCTGCGCCATCCAGTCCATCGTCGAAGCGCCGTCGTGCGTCTCGCCGATCTTGTGGTTGATGCCCGTGTAGAACAGGATGCGCTCGGTCGTCGTGGTCTTGCCGGCATCGATGTGCGCCATGATGCCGATGTTGCGGACCTTGTTCAGGTCAGTGAGCACGTCCTGTGCCACAGGTTCCTCCGGAAGAGTAGTAGGAGAGGTTGGCGTCCGATCGGGCGCCGGGGTTCGAGACCGCCGACGCCCGATCAGTGCCGGTGACTACCAGCGGTAGTGGGCGAAGGCCTTGTTCGACTCGGCCATCTTGTGCGTGTCCTCGCGGCGCTTGACCGCGGCACCGAGACCGTTCGACGCGTCGAGGATCTCGTTCATGAGACGCTCGGTCATCGTCTTCTCGCGACGGGCCTTGGCGTAGGAGGTCAGCCAGCGGAGCGCGAGGGTGTTCGCGCGGTGCGGCTTGACCTCGACCGGGACCTGGTAGGTCGAGCCACCGACGCGGCGGCTGCGGACCTCAAGGGTCGGACGGACGTTGTCGAGCGCCTTCTTGAGCGTCGCGACGGCGTCCTGCTGGTTCTTGGCGGAAACGCCCTCGAGTGCACCGTAGACGATGCGCTCGGCGAGGCCCTTCTTGCCGTCCAGCAGGATCTTGTTCACGAGCTGGCTGACGATCGGTGCGCCGTAGACCGGGTCTGCGACGACGGGACGCTTGGGGGCGGGACCCTTACGAGGCATTGGCTCAACCCTTCTTCGCGCCGTAGCGGCTACGCGCCTGCTTACGGTTCTTCACGGCCTGCGTGTCGAGCGCACCGCGGATGATCTTGTAGCGGACACCGGGGAGGTCCTTCACACGACCGCCGCGCACGAGCACCATCGAGTGCTCCTGGAGGTTGTGGCCCTCACCGGGGATGTAGGCCGTGACCTCGGTGCCGTTCGAGAGCTTGACACGAGCGACCTTGCGCAGTGCCGAGTTCGGCTTCTTCGGGGTGGTGGTGTAGACGCGGGTGCACACACCACGCTGCTGGGGGTTCGCCTTCAGGGCGGGCGCCTTGGTCTTGGTGACCTTCGGCGTACGACCCTTGCGAACCAGCTGCTGAATAGTAGGCAACTGTTCTCCTGGTTCTTCGCTCGTGCTCTCCGGCCGGCGCGGACCGCCGGCTTCCTCGTCCCACGCTGATCACCGCCTGACGGCGGCGACGAGAGGGGGACGGAGTCCGGTCGACCGTCGGTCGGACCGGATTTTTCGGGCGCGCCCGAGGGCGCACACCCGGAAGAGACTACCCGCGTAACCTCGCGAAATCAATCCGGGCGCGTCGCCCTGGAGGCCCGTGGCGACCGCCGTGGGCGAACAGCCGTCCACAGCGTGGTCGCGCTCGGCGCGGGGCGCACCGCCGGACCGCGCCGAGCAGGTTCGCGCCGGCGCACGGACGCGCGCGCACCGCGACCGCCGGACGGACGAGGCGGGCCCGCACCGCGCCTCCAGGCCGGGCCGGGTCGGCCACCCTCACACGTGGCGCGGCGTCAGGAACCGGTGTCCGACGAACCGTTGCCGACCGCCGACCGGAACGTCGCCCCCGTGTCCGTGAAGCCCGTGATGTACCCACTCGCGTTGACGTTCATCGGACCGGCCGAGGCCGTGCCGACGCCGCCCGGGCCGGAGATGTCGGCGGTGAACGTCGCACGTCCGAACGAGGTCGTCGTGACCAGCCACCCGCTCGACGACCAGTCACCGACCGACACCGACGGGCGGGCGTCGAGCGTCCACTTCTGGTTCGTGTACGTGTACGCGGAGTCCTCGCCGTAGGCGTAGAAGCTGCACCCCTGCGGAGCCGCATCGGTCGAGGCGATGCAGGCGTCGACCCAGGCGTTCACCGCGTCCTTCGCCGACTGCTCCCCCGCGGCGGTGAGCGTCGTCGTCATCGACACCGGACTCGATGCCGTGCCGCCGAACCCGGAGACCGTCGCCGTCGTCGCGTCCGCCGTGAACCACTTGCCGCCGTCGAGGGCGACGTCATACGTGCCGGGGAGTGCCGTCAGCGTCGCCGTGCCATCCTTCGACGTCGTGACACCCTGCCCGCCGACCGACAGCTTCGCGCCCGCCGGACCACGCACGCTCACGTCGACCGCGCCGAGCCGCGGTGCCTCGAGCTCCCACACCGGGAACACCCCCCACTCGCTACCCGTCCTGTCGAGCGTGAACGTCGAGGAGACGTCGCGTCCGCCCTGCCGCAGGTACGCGGTGACCGTCGCGGTGTCACCGTCATCGCGCGTCGCGGCGATCCGGTACCCCGTGACGCGGTCCTTCGCCTTGGCGTACGCGGCGTCCGTCAGCAGCACGTCGCCCTTGTCGTGGTCGATGCCGGCAGCCCGCAGCGCGTCCGCGACCTTGCCCGCCGTCAGGTCGTCGAGGAACGCGCGGACCGGCCGGTCCGCCGAGTGCGTCGTCGTGCCGACCGAGTAGCCGACGACGCCGGCGACGATGAGGAGCACCACCGCGGCACCACCGGCGATGACGCCGACGAGCGGACCGCGACGGAGCTTCCGACGTGGTCGCGCGGGTGCCTGCGCCGCCGTCTGCACGGGCGCGCCGAGTTCGCCGCTGATCGAGCCCACGTCGGGGACGGAACCCCATCCGTCGGCCTGGTGCTGGTCGGTCATCGGTCCCCCGTCGTGCGATGTGTCGTGCCCCCGGATCCTACCGCCGAGCACCGTCATCGCCGGGGGCCGTCGGGGTGCTCCTCGGCGGCCGCCCGACCCTGGCCTGGTGACGCGCCATCGCGATCCCGCCGACCACGCAGAGCAGCGCCACGACGACCGAACCGACCACGAACGGACCGAGCGCGTAGCCCGCCGGGAACACCAGCAGCTCGGTGAGCTCCCCGCGGATCAGGCTGTAGCCGACCGCCCCGACACCGAGCATGACCAGGTACGCCGTGGCCGCCGCGACGAGGCCCGTGACGCCGGGGTTGCCCTCGCGCGCGCCGACACCCGTGGCGAGGAACACGACCACCGCACCGCCGAGCACCATCGCGGGGCCGAGGTACGGGGTCGCGTCGGGCTGTGAGATGACCTCGACGTCCGCGAGGAGGGCCTCGAAGCCCGTGACCGCGATCACGAGCGCGATGAAGAGGATCGACGTCATCGTCGCGATCAGCCACCGGGACATGCGGTGATCGTATCGCTGGCGGGTCAGACGATGGCGGTGTCCGTGCGCCGCGGCTCGTCCTGCTGGTGCCGCCGCGCTTGCTGGTCCTGGTGGTGCTGCGCGTGCTGGTGCTGCTGGTCCTGCTGGTGCTGCGCCTGCTGCTCCTGGGCTGCGGCCACGAGCGCGAGCGCGATGGTCGCGGTGATGACCGGGAGGGACTCGGTCATCGGTGCGGCTGCGGTGGGCGCGTCGGTCGCGGTGGGCGCGTACGCGGTGGTCGCATCCGTCGTCGCGGTCGCATCCGTCGTCGCGGTCGCATCCGTCGTCGCGGTCGCGTCCGTTCCTGCCTGGAGGCGCGGCTCGGCTTCCGGCTGCTCCGTCACCTCCGGCTCGTGGTCGCGCAGCGCCGGGCCGATGATCGGCAGGACCGCCGTCGTCGCCGGCGGCTCGGTGTGGAGCACCTGCTGCTCCGCGGCCGGCGCACCGCGCTTCGCCGCGCGACGGGCCTTCGCCATCTTGACGAGCACGACGACCGCGACGATCGCCCAGATGCCGTTCACGATGGTCGACGGGATGGCGTGGTGCGCCGCGACGTTGATCGCGACGGCGAGCCCGCCGACGAGGTTGAACACCTGGTACACGGGACCGTTAGGGAGCTTGCCCATCGAGAACAGCAGGTAACCAGCAAGCACCGTTACCGCTCCGAACCAACCGAGGAACTCCACGATTCCAGTCAACACGCGCGACTCCGGGCACGACGATGAGCGGCCGTTTCGAGCGGCCGTTCGAGAGAGGGACGAGCAGCCGCGAGCGCGGCGTCAGGAGCATCGTAAGCACATCGGGGGACGTCGCGGAAGATGGCTCGGCGTGGCGTGTTGCACCCCATTCGGTGGGGGTGACCGGGCGGGGTGGATCAGCCGTCGGTCGCGGTGGCTGAGACCTCGTCCGCGAGCACGTAGATCGATCCGCTGAAGGTCCACGAGGGACTGTCGGCACCGCTCGCCGAGTCGGCCGAACCGGTGCTCGCCATCGACGAGGAGATGGAGTCGATGAGGAAGAGCCGGGGGTTCGACTGCACGCCCTTGACGAACGCCAGGGCCTGGGGGAACTCGCCGTTCACCGAGACGGACACCGGGATCACGGAGAAGTTCGCCGCGGTGATGCTGCTGTTCGTCGTCGTCTCGGGGGCTGCCGGGGTGGACGCGCTCGCACTCGCGCTCGGCGTCGGGGTGGCCGTGGCACTCCCGCTGTCGGTGGCGCTCGATGCCGAGCCCGATGTCGTCGCCGCCGGCGGCGTGTACGCGGCCGCGTCACCCACGGTGATCGTGGCGACCTTCACACCCGTCGTGTCGGCGGTCGCATTGAGCTGACTGATGAACGAGGAGGCTGCCGCCGAGGACGGCACCGACGCCCGGAGCGCGGCGAGTTCCGCACGCATCTTGGAGAGCGACTTCGCCTGCTCGCGCAGTCGAGCAATCTCCGTCCTCGTGGTCTGGTTCCCGGAGCTGATGCTCTGCGCGTCGGCTTTGGCCGTCTCAGCGCGGTCGAGCTGCGGCTGCACGCCGAGGAAGAACCCGCCCGCCGCGACGGCAAGCGCGGCGATGCCGGCGAGGAAGAGCATCAGGCGGTTGCGGCTCATGACTTGCCCTTCCCGTCGTACTTGCCGTCGTAGACGTCCTCGTCGAGGTGGATCGTCATGTCCACCGTGTAGACGTTCGTCGAGGTGTCGAGGGTCACCGAGTTCGCGTTCGCGTCGACGAAGCCCGGGAGGTTCTTCACCGAGTCGAGCCAGGTCGGCACGGACGGCAGCGTGGGGCTCGCGGCGTCGATCGTCAGGGTGGCGACACGTTGACCCTGAAGCGGGCTCGTCGCCTGCGCGTAGGCCTCGAGCGGCGTCGCGGAGTCGATCTGCACGCCGGTGATCGTCACGCCCCCCGGAAGCGACGTCTGCACGCGCTGGAGCGTGGCCTGCCAGTCGATCTCCGTCGAGCCGCCGACGGACTGGGCCGCACGGAGCAGTTCTGATTGCGTCTCGGCGCTGCGAACGTCCCGGTACTGCTGCTGCTGAACCTGGAGTGAGTCGGTCTCCTGCCGAGCCTGGGACAGCTTGGAGTCGGCCTGCATGGCGGCGGCGGAGGCGAGCACGGTCGCGGCGCCCACGGCGACCGCGACGACCACGACGCCCAGCCAGGCGCGCCGCACGCCGGCACGCTGACGGCGATCGACGAGCACCTCGGTCGGAAGGAGATCGACGCGGGGCACACCACCGATGTCGAGCGCCTGCGTGGCACCGCGCCCTTGGCGCTTCGTGCGCTGGGCGCTGTCCGCCGCGATGCGCACGGCATGCGAGTCGCCACCGCGGCGGCGCTGCTTCGAGGGTTCGAGGAGTTTCGTCATGCTGCACTGCTCCCGGTTGCGAGTCCCCAGGCCACCGCGACGGCGAGGCCGCGATCGGCGAGGTCCTCCCGGCGGATCGAACGCGTCGTGGCGGCGTTCGAGAAGGCGTCGCCGATGTGGACGGGGATCCCCGTCTGCGACTGGAGCGCCTCCGGGAACCCGGGCAGCTGCGCGCCCCCACCTGCGAGCACGATGCTCGTCACCGCTGCGTCCGGGCGCGTGCTGACGAAGTAGTTCACGGTGTTCCGCAGGCTCGTCAGAAGTTCGTTGCTGAGGTCGCGGACGGTCGATGCTGCGCGGAGGTCGTCCGGGGTCTGCGCCCGGGCGCCGAGGCCGATCCAGCGCTTCACGGCCTCGGCTTGCTCGACGGGGATGTCGAGCGCCACGGCGAGCGCACCGGTGAGGTCGTCGCCGCCGGTGGGCACGATGCGGACGAACTGCGGGACACCATCCGTCGCGATAACCACGGTGGTGGTATTCGCGCCGACCTCCGCGAGCGCGTGGGTCCCCGGGAACCGGGCCTCCGGCAGGTAGACCCTCGTGAGCGCGAACGGGATGAGGTCGACGCCGACCGGGTTGAGGCCCGCGAGCTGCACGGCTCGGACGTTCGCGAGCACGGCGTCCTTGATCGCCGCGATCAGCAGACCGTGTACGACGGGTCCTTCCGGACCGACGGACTCCGAGACGGGGTAGAAGTCGAGGATCGCGTCAACGACCGGCACCGGAAGCATGTCCTGCACCTGGAACGGCAACGACTCGCGGATCTGCGCGAGGGGGGCCTTCGGGACGGTGAGGTCGCGGGAGAGCACGCGCTGGTTTCCCATGCCGAGGACGACGTCCCTCGACCGGAACCGACCGACGCGCCACAGCTCCTTCAGGCTCGCGGCGATCGTGTTCGGCTCGAGGACCTCACCGCGCTTCGTCGCGCCCACCGGCAGCGGGACCTCGGCCACGCGCTGGATCACCGGCTCGGGCTTGTTCGGGTTCGCGACCTCGACACCGCGGATCGTCTCACCGCCGATGTCGATGCCGACGACGCTCTTCGCCATGTGCGTGGTCCTTCCTCAGGCCAGTCCGATGATCCGCAGGTACCCGTCGAGCAGGGACTGGCCGGAGAACACACCGAGCCAGGCACCGCCGAGCATCCAGGGGCCGAACGGGATGCCGGAGCCGCGTCGTGCACGTCCGACCACCATGAGGCCGATGGCGAAGGTACCGCCGAGTACGAAGGCGCCGAAAGCTCCCACTGCGAGGGGTCCCCATCCGAGGTACGCGAGCACGAGGCCGAGCACGCCAGCGAGCTTGACGTCACCGAGACCCATCCCACCGGGCACCACGAGCGCCAGCAGGAGGTATACCCCGCCGAGCACGACGAGCCCGACACCGGCGCGCAGCAGCGACCCCCAGTCTCCGCTGAGGGCGCTCGTCGCGAGGAGCAGCGCCGCGAGGACCGGGTAGGCGGGCAGGACGATTGCGTTCGGGAGGCGGTGCACGTCCAGGTCGATGAGCGTGAGCGCGACCGAGATCGACATCAGGTAGAGCATCGCGACCAGCTCGATCGTCGCGACCGCGGCACTCCGGCCGTCCCGGGCGGCGGCGAGCGCCGGGCCGAACCGCACGACGACGAGCGCGAACAGGGCCGCGGTGGCGAGCTCCACGAGGGGGTACCTCGCTGAGATGGGAGCGGTGCAGTCGCGGCACCGTCCACCCAGCAGAGCCCAGGAGAGCACGGGGACGTTGTCGCGTGCCCGGATTGCGTGTCCGCAGCGGGGGCACGCGCTCGCCGGTGCGACGACGGAGAGACCCGCCGGCACGCGGTACACGACGACGTTGAGGAACGACCCGACCGCGAGCCCCATGACCGTTGCGAACCCGGTGATCACCAGCGCCGCGGTCATCGTGGGTTCCCGTTCGCGTCGTAGGCGGCCTTCACTTCGATCTGCGATGTGACCTTGTACGTCGTGATGACCGGCTGCGGGAAGAACGGTGGCGTGTAGCTCGCCAGGCTGGAGTCGTAGCCGTACGCCTTGATGAACCCGTTGCTGCCCTGGCCGACGGCGCCGCGGTAGCGCTGCGCGATCGAGCCGTTCACCGTCAGCGTCCCGCGAGCGCCTCCGGTCGAGTAGTTCTGCACGGTGAACGTCCCCTGGTTGGAGAGGATCGCTGCTTCGATCTTGCGGTTCTTCGTCGAGAAGAGCGGCGACCCGTTGTACATCGGGTTCCAGACGAGGACGGCCTCCTGCCCGACGAGCCCGAGCACGGTCGACGACGCACGCGGCTTCGCGTACGTGAGATCGCCGGTGATGTAGACGTAGTTCTCGGCGTCCAGCGTCATCGACTGGTCGACCGCCCCGGAGACGAAGAGGTCCCCGTTGCCGCATCCGTAGGCGACCGAGAAGTCGAACGACTGCTGTCGGCCGTACCGGTCGGTGCTGGACTTCAACGGGTTCGACTCGGTGTAGGTCTGCCGGTAGTACCCGGACCCGGTCGTCCAGGTGTACGGGAACCCGAGCCCGTTGTCGCTGACGCTCGCGCTCTTCATGCACGCCGACGGCGCGTCGGAGTGTCTCGGGTACTTCGACCAGTAGTAGTTCGGGTTGGTCGACGCCCCCGAACCCGCGGAGGCCGGTTCGTCCTGCACGTAGATGAGGTTGTTCGCCAGCAGACTCGTCTTGACCTTCGCCCCGGCGCCCTGGAGTTCCGAGATCTTGCCGCACTTGTCCTCGGCGTTGTAGCCGTACGGGGACGTCTTCTGGAGGTTCGTGTAGATCGTCAGCGGCGAGCGGATGGTCATGTACCCGTCACCGGTGAACGTGATCTGCGTCGGTCCGGTGTACAGGCAGCCGGTTCCCGGCGTCGTGTCGGTGATCGTCGGGTCGTCCTTGTACATCCGCTCACGGCCGGCGCTGATCGTGGACGGCGGCGTGTACGAGCTGACGACCTCGGGCTGGTAGCCGTCGTAGTACTGGAACGACGGCGTCTTCGCCGGGCTGCACGCCCGGTTGCTCGCTCCCTGAGCGGACTGCACCGTGCTCTTGAACGTGCCGCCGCAGATGAGCAGCATGTCGTTCGAACGGACCGGTCCGCTCAGGACGTCGCCGTCCTGGAACTGGATCTTCGTGCACGCGTTGTCGCCGTTCGAGGGGCGGGCGTCGAAGTCGGCGTTCTGGTAGACGTTCGTGCAGTCCTCGCCGGTGACCGCCGGGTCGCCGGACTCGTAGTCGGTCCAGTACAGGTAGTTCGAGAAGCCGTCGGGCTTCACGTTCGCGACGAGCGTCCTGGTGGTGTTCCCGGCCCTGCCCGTGACCTGTACGCGAACGATGCCCTGCTGCCCGTAGATGCTCTTGTCGACCGCGTACCGGTAGGACGTCGTCCCGGCCGAGCCCGTGGAGTCAGGCACGGCGACCCAGCGCGTGAAGGCCGGATTGGTCGCGTACCCACCGGGGAACGTGTCCCCGGCGCTGAAGGCAGCACGTGCGTCGCCGTACTTCGTCGCGTAGGTGTTGTCCGCGTTGACCCGCGACTGGTAGTCCGCGAGGCCGGCGTAGGCAGCGGCCATGGCGTTCGCGTAGTCACGATCCGACGTGGTCTTCGTCGCGCCCGACGTCGCGATTCCGACCATCGTCGCCGCGAGGATCATCACGACCATGCCGATGCCGAGCACCGCGGCGAGCGCGACACCGCGGTCATCGTCGTGTGAGCGGATGAAGTGGAGGATGCGGCGCACGATCAGCTCCCGAACTGGAGGTTGGGCATGCTCACGGTGCTCCGGAGCGAGACGTTGTCGGCGGCGCCCGCCTTCGTCGGGTTCCGCTCACCGACCGTGAGTTCGAGCGGGACCGAGCGCACCGACTGGAGATCCGTGGCGCTCAGCCCGGTCGCCCCCGGCGTGAGGACCTCCCCCCCGGCGTCCTTGTACGTGAAGAGCGGTGTCGAGCCGGAGGCAGCGGGGACGGCCGACGTCGCGAGGACGAGCGTCGACGTCGGGGTTGCGGAGAGCGTCGCGGTCGAAGCGCGGGGGAAGTCGTAGTAGCTCTTCGTCGTGTCGGTCGGCGTGCCGTTCCACTTCGTCTCGGTGATGGTGCCCTTGGCCGGGTCGAGCGTGAACTGCACCTCGACCGGTTGGACGTCCACCGCGGAGTTGAGGTTGATGTACGCGAAGAACCGCACGGACGTGGCGGAGGCGTACTGGAAGGCGTACTGCGTGTCGATGCCGCTCGGCACCGGGTTGTTCGATGCCACCCGGAACATGCGCTGCATCTCCCGCATTGCGGTCGAGGCGACTCGGGTGTTGCCGTCGATGCCGGACGTGACGCTCGACGCCTTCGACACGGACACGAAGAACGCGCCGGCCATCGCCAGCACGAGGATGCTGACGCTCATCGCGACGAGGAGCTCCGCGAGCGAGATGCCACGGTCCTCACGCCCGAGGCGGCGGAGCGCCCGCATCACGGGGTCCGCCTGGGGTCGAGCATCACCTTGTTGGAACTCGTCGACACACCTGTCGAGCTCGTCACGCTGGGCGTCCCGCTCGCGAACGCGATCGTGACGAGCCCGTTCACGATCTTGGTCACCGTGCCCGACCTCAACGTGTACGTGCCGTACGGCAGACCGATCGTCGCCGTCCCACCGGTGGGCAGACCCGTGAACGTGTACGTCGTGGTCGTCGCGCACCCCGGATCGCCCGAGTTCGAGACCGGTGTGGTGGTCGTCGCCGTCAGTGCGTTGTCCGCCGTGCCGGCGAGCTTGACCGTGATGATCTGCACCGGTGCCTTCACCGCATTCGTCGCGCCGATCGTCTGCGGGTTGTTCCGCGGGGCCACGGCGGTGCCGTTCGCGGTCGTCCACGCCTCCGGATCGTTGCTGAGGCAGGTCGAGGGCGTCCCGGCGATCACCTGGTAGCCGTCGGTGAAGGGGAACACCTTCGCGGTGGTGCCCACGACATAGGGGCCGTAGTCGGCCGCCTTGTGCCGCAAGGTCACCGGAACGGTCGTCGGCGAGGTGAACGCCGTCGTGCTTGCGTTCGGGTCGGACCACTGCGGCGACAGCGCCATCACGGTGTCGTAGTTGAAGTTCGCGGCAGCCGTCTGGTTCGCCGTCACCGTCACCGTCGTCGACGGGGTCGTGGTCTGCGAACCGAGGGACCCGGCGGACGTGCCGTCGTCGATCGAGCTCGATTTCGAGAGCTTCACGTCGTACCGCCCCGGCTTGACGTTGAGCGCGTAGGTGCACCCGTTCGCATCCGTGTTCGCGATCGTCGAGGTGATCGCCGTAGCACCGCTCGGGTTGCTGGCGTTCGGGGCGATCGAGACTGACACTCCCTGGTTCCCGGCACCGGACGCGGTGCTCACCGAGACGATGACGGTACCGAGGTTCGCCGCCGTGACCGATGTCGTCGGGGCCACGAGGCTGTTCATCGACACCGACTGCTCGGACCCGCCGGTACCGGCGGTCCAGGTGACCGTCATCGAGACCCGCTTGTAAGCGAGCGGGCCGCCCCCGCCGGCACCGCAGGCGTTCGCGGAGCCCGCACTCGGGACCCACCGCGCGACCTGCTTCACGGTGTAGACGACACCGTCCCGCTTCGTGGGGGTGGTCTGGTCCGTCACGGCGAAGAGGTTGGCGTCCGTGCGCGCGGCGTCGATGGCGTCCTGCGCGAGGCCGATGGCGACCTCACGGGAGCGCGAGCCGTGGGCGAGGTAGAGGGAGCTGACGATACCGGTGGCGACGCCCGCGGCGATCATCGCGAACACGGTCATCGCGACGAGGACCTCGACGATGGAGAAGCCCTCGTCGTGCTCGCGGGTCTCGCGCAGCAGGGTGGTCAGTCGCAGCACAGGGTCACCTCCCGTCGGTCATCGATGTGCAACGAAGGGCGGACCCGGCCCACGATGAGTCAAAGTCCGCCCCACGTTCAGGTCGGATCAGCCGCAGCTTCCAGTGGCGACCCCGCCGTCGTCCTCGACCTTGAACGGATTCCCCGCGTTGCTGATCGCGTCGATGCAGAACGTGCCGTCAGTCGAGCTCGTGTCGCTGATCGTGGGCGCCTGTGCATCATCGGCGGAGTAGTCACTGGGTGAGTATCCCGTCACGCCGGCCGCCGTCGTGAGCGCGGAGGGGAGAGCGTTGTGCTCCGTGTAGTACGAAACAACCGCGGTCTTCGCGTTCTCGAGGTCGGACTTCGCCGCCGAGTCTTTCGCGTTGTTCTGCACCCCGATGTACACCGGAATGGCGATCGCGGCGAGGATGCCGATGATGATCACGACGACCAGGAGCTCGATGAGCGTGAAGCCCTTCTCCTTGTCCTCGAGGAGGCCCTTGCGGCGAGCGTCGAGCTTGCCCATGAGAGCGAAGTACATGGTGGTTTCCATTCTTCTGGGAATGCGATGAGGGGTTGTGCCGGGGACTGCTCCGCCGCCGCTGACAAGAGTATTCAGCGACTTTTCTCGTCATAATCCCGAGAACGGGGGGTGAATGGGCATCGAATCACCCCCATTACCGGGGGCAGGACCCGCAATCCCGCCCCCGCACGAGGGCCAGCGGAACAGCCGGCTACTTGACCAGGGTCGTGATCTGGAAGATCGGCAGGTACAGCGCGACGATCATCCCGCCGACCACGACGCCGAGGAACGCGATGAGCAGCGGCTCGATGAGCGAGGTGAGCGCCTCTGTCGTCGCTTCGACTTCGCTGTCGTAGAACACCGAGATCTTCTCGAGCATGATCTCGAGCGAGCCGGCGTCCTCACCCACGGCGACCATTTGCGACACCATGGTCGGGAACACCGTTTCCTTCGCGAGCGGAGCTGCGATCGATTCACCTTTCCGTACCGATTCAGAAACGCGTTGCAGTGCTTTCTCGACCACGAAGTTGTTCGACACTTCTCCGGCGATCTGCAATGCCTGCAAAATCGGGACACCGGCACCGATCATGTTCGAGAGATTGCGAGTGAAACGCGCGATGACGATCTTCTGGTTGAGTTGCCCGAAGACCGGGAGCTTCAGTTTCACCGGGTCGACGGCACCTCGGACCCGATCGGTGTTCTTGTTCCCCCGCCACCAGAACCACCCGAGGACGATCGCAACGAGGAGGACCGGCCCGACGTAGACCATGGCGTGCGACGCGTACACGAGCATCATCGTCGGCAGCGGGAGCTGCCCGCCGAGCGACGAGAACATCTTCTGGAAGATCGGCACGATGAAGATGAGCATCACCATGACCGCGACGAGCGACATGACGAGCACCACGACCGGGTACGTCATCGCCGACTTGATCGTCGACCGGAGCTTGTGCTCCTTCTCGAAGTTCGTGGCGATCGAGTCCATCGCCTGATCGAGGAAGCCGCCGGTCTCCCCGGCCCGGATCATGTTGATCATGATCGGTGGGAAGTCCACCGGGTACTTCGCGACCGCATCCGAGAAGGAAACACCGCGTTCGACGTCGTCCCGGACCTTGCCGAGGATGTCCTTGAGCTTCTTGTTCTCGGTCTGGTCCGCCAGGATCGACAGCGCCCGGAGCAACGAGAGCCCGGACGAGAGCATGGTCGAGGCCTGACGCGACATGATCGCCAGATCCTTGAGTCCGACGCCCTTCTCGAACCCGGGGATCTTGATCTCGGTCTGCAACCCCGTACCGGGCTTCGCCTCGGTGATCGCGATCGGCGAGACTCCCATCCCCCGCAGGCGCTGGACGACGGCGCCTTCGGACGCGGCGTCGAGCCGTCCCTTGACGAGCTTGCCGGCGCCGTCACGCCCGCGGTAGTCGTACGCGAGCGACATCAGTGCCCTCCGGAGTACTTGTCGCCGAAATCGATCTCGGACGCGGCGATGGCGTCGGCCGAGGAGTCCGACGGCGACTCGACGCGCTGCACCAGCCGGTCGAAGCCCTCGATGTCGTGCACCTTCTCCATCGCGGCCTTGCGCGTGATGGTGCCCACGTTGACGAGTTCGGCGAGGTCCTGGTCCATCGTGTGCATGCCCGCGTCACGTCCGGCCTGCATGGCGGAGGTGATCTGGTACGTCTTGCCCTCGCGGACGAGGTTCCCGATGGCCGGGGTGGTCTTCATGATCTCGGTGGCGACGACACGGCCTGCCCCGTTGGCCTTCGGCACGAGCGTCTGGCACACGACGCCCTCGAGCGTGGAGGCGAGCTGCGTGCGGATCTGTCCCTGCTGGTGCGGCGGGAACACGTCGATGACACGGTCGATGGTGCCGGGGGCGCTCTGCGTGTGCAGGGTGGCGAACACGAGGTGCCCGGTCTCCGCGGCGGTGAGGGCGACGGAGATGGTCTCGAGGTCGCGGAGCTCGCCGATGAGGATGACGTCGGGGTCCTGGCGCAGGACGTGCTTGAGGGCAGCGGCGAAGGAGTGCGTGTCGGCGCCGACCTCGCGCTGATTGATGATCGCCTTCTTGTGCTCGTGCATGAACTCGATCGGGTCCTCGACCGTCACGATGTGGTCGGCGCGGGTCTCGTTGACGAGGTCGATGAGCGCGGCGAGGGTGGTGGACTTGCCGGAGCCGGTGGGCCCCGTGACGAGGACGAGTCCGCGCGGCAGCTTCGCGAACTCACCGACGTGCTCGGGGATGCCGAGCTGCTTCAGCGTCTTGATCTTGGTGGGGATGATGCGGAACGCCGCACCCCAGTTGCCCCGCTGCTGGTAGTAGTTCACGCGGAAGCGGTACTCCGGCGACAGCGAGTACGCGAAGTCGAGTTCCTGCTCGTGGTCGAACTGCCCGGCCTGCTCGACGGACAGCAGCGTCTTGAGGGCTGCGATGACCTTGTTGCGCGCCCACGGGCCTCCCGGGACGGCGGGTCGCAGGGATCCATCGACGCGGACGGTCGGCGCAGCGTCTGCAGTGAGGTGGAGGTCGGATGCCCCCTGGTAGACCACCTGTGCGAGCGCGGTGATGAGGTCGGGGTCCGCCACTTCACGCGCGTGGCGCGTGAAGTGGATCTCGTCGTGTCCAGCGGGAGCGGGTGCGTGGGTGCTGGTGACGGGGACGGACTGGAGGATCGTGGTGGGGACCGCGGGCACGACCGGCAGGTGCTGGGTCGCGGCATCGGCGTACCCGTAGGACGCGGTCGAGGGCGGGACGGCTGCGGGCGGCGTCGCGGGGGCCGCCTGCGGCTGCGCGACGGGCACGGCGACGGGGTCGCCGGCGGGAGCGGGCCACGCGGCGGTGTCACTGGACAGGTCGTAGACCGGCGTGGCCGAGGCGGGCGCGATCTGCGCCTCCAGGGCCGGCGACGTCGGCTGTTCGGCCGCGGCGGCGGCGAGCCGTGCCGCGCGGCGGCCACCGACCTCGTTGCCGGGCCGTCCCGGGTGCCACCCGGCGACGGGGTCGTCGCCGGGGACGGAGATGTCGTAGACGGAATCGGTCATCGTTCCACTCCCCCGCCTACGCGACCACGCGCAGGATCTCGTCGATGCTCGTCATGCCGAGCTTGACCTTCTCCCACCCGTCCTGGCGGAGGGTGAGCATGCCCTGCTGCTGGGCGACACGGCTGATCTCGGCGCTCGAGGCCCTGGAGACGGCGAGGCGCTCGATCTCCTCGGTGACGGTCATCACCTCGTGCAGGGCGATGCGGCCGCGGTACCCGGTGTTCGAGCAGACCGCACAGCCGGCCGGGCCGAAGAACTCCGGCACGGGGGTGTCCTCGGACGGCACGAAGCCGAGCGCCACGAGCTGCGCGGGCGTGTACTGCGCCGGGGCCTTGCACCGGTCGCACAGCCGGCGGGCGAGGCGCTGTGCCACGACCGAGTCGAGCGCGGACCCGACGAGGAACGGCTCGATGTCCATCTCGGTCAACCGGGTGATCGCCGAGGGCGCGTCGTTCGTGTGCAGGGTCGAGAGCACGAGGTGGCCGGTGAGCGAGGCCTCGATCGCGATCTGCGCGGTCTCGTGGTCGCGGATCTCACCGAGGAGCACGACGTCGGGGTCCGAGCGGAGGATCGACCGGAGCGCCGAGGCGAACGTGAGTCCGGCCTTCGGGTTGACCTGCACCTGGTTGATGCCGGCCATCCGGTACTCGACCGGGTCCTCGACGGTGATGACGTTGATCTCCGGGCGGGCGACGGCGTTGAGCGTCGTGTACAGCGTCGTCGACTTGCCGGAGCCGGTCGGGCCGGTGACGAGGATCATGCCGTACGGCTTCGAGTAGGAGCGCTGGTACGCCTCGAAGTTCTGCTCGAGCAGGTTGAGGTCCTTGAGGGACATCGACGTGTTCGTGTTGTCGAGGATCCGCATGACGACCTTCTCGCCCCACACCGTGGGGAGGGTCGCGACGCGGAGGTCGATCTGCCGGCCGCCGTGGCGCACCGACATGCGGCCGTCCTGCGGCTTCCGACGCTCGGCGATGTCGATGTCGCTCATGATCTTCAGGCGGCTGATGACGCCGTTCTGGATGTTCTTCGGCGCCGGGGCCATCTCGTGCAGCACGCCGTCGATGCGGTAGCGGACACGGACCTCGTGCTCGCCGGGCTCGATGTGGATGTCGGACGCGTGGTCCTGGATGGCCTGGGAGACGAGCAGGTTCACGAAGCGGACGATCGGGACGTCGTCGAGCGAGCCGTCGGTCAGGTCGACCTGCTGCTGCGCCTGCGCGGACGCTTCTTCCTCGAGCGAGGACGTCAGGTCGTTCAGCTCGTCGTCGGCTCGGAGGTACCGGTCGAGCGCCGCGGCGAGGTCGCGCTCCTCGACCTGCAGCGGCTTCACGGGCCGGCCGGAGGCGGTGCGGGCGTCGTCGATCGCGAGCACGTTCGTCGGGTTCACCATCGCGAGCACGAGGGTCTCTCCCTCGAACCCGACGCCGAGCACGCCGTGACGTCGGCAGAGCGCCGCGGGCAGCATCGACACCGCGGTGCCGTCGACGGGGTAGTCGGTCAGCGGGACGGTCTTCGAGTTGTTCGACGCGGCGCGGGCGGTGATGTACTGCGCCTCGCTGACGACGCCCTGGTCGACGAGCGATCGGATCGAACGGTCGTCGATCTCCTCGTCGCCGGTCATGGAGTCGAGGTGCTCGATCGGCAGGGCTCCGTTGAGGATGAGGATCTCGGACAGCGTGGCCATGTGCTCCGGAGCCTCCTTCGGGTCGCGCGTGGGACGTGGGGACGTGCACCGCAGTCGTTCGGCGCCCGACCACGCTACGTCCGCGTCGAGCGGACACCGCAGTCCCACAACGAGGGGGCGAGGGGGTGTTCCGTGGCCCCAGTGCAGGGGTACCCGCGATTGCCGGTGACCCGGGGAGCCCGCGTCAGAGCGGCGTCGACGCGGTGACGTGCACCTCGCCCGCGACGAACCCGAGGCGTTCGTAGATCCGGCCGGCACCGCTCGGGTTCTCGGCGTCGACGTGCAACACCGCGGCGGACAGGCCGTCGGCGCGGATCGCCTGCAGCACGGCGTCGAGGACGATCGGCGCGAGCCCCCGGCCACGCGCCGCCCGGACGACCCCGACCCAGTGCACGTAGCCGTACGACCGGCCACGGGCCGCGAAGCCGTCCGGGTCCACCTCGACGATCCCGAACGCCACGATCCTGCCGTCGCGGGCGAGCACGACGCGTCCGAGGTCGAGCCGGCTCTTGGACGCGGTGAGGAACCCCCGCCAGTCGGACTCGACCATCGGCTGCGATCCCCAGTGGTCGCGGAAGGCGTCGTTCTTGGCGGCGCGCAACGGCTCGATGTCGTCGGTCGTCGCCGCACGCACGACGAACCCGTCCGGCAACGCCGGCACATCGCGCTCCTCGTGCTCGTCGAACACCACCTGCATGTCGACCCAGTTGCGGGTCGGCTCGAATCCGAAACGCGCCGCGAGTCGGAGCGAGCCGGCGCCCTGCGGGGCACCGACCTCGACGGTGGCGGGCAGCTCGAGGTCGAGCGCTGCGAGCCGCTGCCGGGCACGACCGATCTGCCACGCGAGCACCCGCCGTCCGATGCCCCGCCCGCGCAGCACGGGGTGGACCGCGCCGTCGAGCACCACCCGTGCGGCGGTGACCCGGGAGGGAACGTCGATGACGATGCCGTAGGCCTGCACATGCCCCTCAGCATCGACGCCGACGAGGGTGTCACGCGCGATGTCGAGCCCTTCGGTGGACAACGTCCGCTCGAAGTCCGCTGTGGAGGGACGGGCATGCGGGTCGTCGACCGACGCAGCAGCCACGGCGAGGGAGTGCACGGCGTCGAGGTCGTCCCGCGAACCCGCCCGGAACGTCAGCCCGCCGGTCGGCATCGGGGGTTCGAGGTGGGCCGGGGCCGTGATCCGTTCGCGCAGCGTCGCCATCCCACCAGACTGCCAGCCGGCAGGACGGTCACCTCACCAAAGTGCTCGACGCGCACGTCCGCTGCGGGACATGATGAGTCATGGACATCACGAGTGTGACCGTGGGGCTGCCCGTCACCGACATCGAGGCGTCCTGCCTCTGGTACGGCGCCGTGTTCGAACGTGCCGAGCCCGACCTCGAGCCGGACGACGGCATCGCCGAGTACGAGGTCGGCGGCATCTGGATCCAGCTCTACGAGGACGAGGACGCCGAGGAGAACCCGGTCAGCGTCCGGTTCGGCGTCGACGACGTCGCCGCCCAGCACGCACGAATCGGCGCTCTCGGCATCGACATCGGTCCCGTCGAGTGCGTCGACGGTGCCGTCGACTGGTTCGACGTCCGCGACCCGGACGGCAACGTCCTCAGCCTGTTCTCACTGGTCGACGAGACCGGCCGCGGCTCCGGGCGCGACAACGGCGCCGACCGCGCGGTCTGACGCACCGACGGGACCCCAGGGCGGACTGGAGGCGCGGGTCGGCCCCGCACCGCACCTCCAGTCCGCCCGACGGTCACGACCGCGAGCCGCAACGGGAAAGGCCCCGCGTCCTGACGGATGCGGGGCCTTTCGACGTCACTGGGTTCAGTTGTAGGTGCCCGGCGTGAAGTCGTCCGACGAGAAGCTGTCGAAGTCGACGAAGCTCAGGTCGGCGTCCGAGAACGACGAGTCGTCCGCGAAGATGCGGTTCGGGTACCGCTCCGCCTTCGCTTCTTCCGTCGCGTTCACGTCCACGTCGCGGTACCGGCTGAGGCCCGTCCCGGCGGGGATGAGCTTACCGATGATGACGTTCTCCTTGAGGCCGACGAGGTGGTCCTGCTTGCCCTCCATGGCCGCCTGCGTGAGGACGCGGGTGGTCTCCTGGAAGGACGCGGCGGACAGCCACGACTCGGTCGCGAGGGACGCCTTCGTGATGCCCATGACCTCCTGGCGAGCGGAAGCGGTCTTGCGACCCTCCTGCAGCGCCGCCCGGTTGAGCGCGTTGTACCGCGAACGGTCCACGAGCTCGCCCGGGAGCAGGTCGGTGTCGCCGTGGTCGACGACGGTGACCTTGCGGAGCATCTGGCGCACGATGACCTCGATGTGCTTGTCGTGGATCGGCACGCCCTGCGAGCCGTACACGTCCTGCACACCGTTGACGAGGTGCTTCTGGACCTCGCGCACACCCTTGACCCGGAGGACCTCCTTCGGGTCGACCGTGCCGGCGATGAACTGCTCGCCGAGCTCGACGTGCTGGCCGTCCTCGATGAGGAGGGTCGCGCGCTTGAGCACCGGGTAGATGAACGGCTCGTCGCCGTTGTCCGGCGTGAGGATGATGCGACGACCCTTGTCGGTGTCCTCGATCGTGACGCGGCCGGGGGCCTCGGCGATCGGGGACGCACCCTTCGGGGTACGCGCCTCGAACAGCTCGGTGACACGCGGCAGACCCTGGGTGATGTCGTCCGCGGACGCGGAACCACCCGTGTGGAAGGTACGCATCGTCAGCTGGGTACCGGGCTCACCGATGGACTGGGCGGCGATGATGCCGACCGCCTCGCCGATGTCGACGAGGTTGCCCGTGGCGAGCGAACGGCCGTAGCACTTCGCGCAGACACCGACGCTCGACTCGCAGGTCAGGACCGAGCGCACCTTGATGCTCTCGACACCCGCCGCGACGAGCTTGTCGATGAGGACGTCGCCGACGTCCTCGCCGGCCTCGGCCACGACCGTGCCCTGGGCGTCCACCGCTTCGGTCGCGAGGGTCCGCGAGTACACGGTGTTCTCGACGCGTGCGTCACGGACGAGCTTGCCGTCGGCGCCGACGGTCGCGATCGGGAGCTCGAGGCCCCGGCTGGTGCCGCAGTCGTCCTCGCGGATGATGACGTCCTGCGAGACGTCCACGAGACGACGGGTGAGGTACCCGGAGTCCGCGGTACGGAGCGCGGTGTCGGCAAGACCCTTGCGAGCACCGTGCGTGGCGATGAAGTACTCCGCCACGGTCAGGCCCTCGCGGTACGAGTTGATGATCGGGCGGGCGATGATCTCACCCTTCGGGTTGTTCACCAGACCGCGCATACCGGCGATGTTGCGCACCTGCAGCCAGTTACCACGAGCACCCGACGACACCATGCGGTTGATGGTGTTGTCCACGGGGAAGTTGTCGCGCATCTCCTGCGCGATCTCGTTCGTGGCCTCGGTCCAGATCTTGATCAGGTCGGCGCGGCGCTCCGCGTCGGTGATCAGACCCTTGTCGAACTCGCCCTGCACCTTGGCGGCCTGCGCCTCGTAGCCCGCGATGATCTCCTTCTTGCGAGGAGGCGTCACGACGTCGGAGAGCGCGACGGTCACACCGGAGCGCGTGCCCCAGTAGAAGCCGGCGTCCTTGATCCGGTCCAGCGCGGCGGCCGTCTCGGTCTTGGAGTAGCGCTCGGCGAGGTCGTTGACGATCGCGGAGAGGGTGCCCTTGTCGGCGACCTTCTGGACGAACGGGTAGTCTGCCGGGAGGGTCTCGTTGAAGAGCGCACGGCCCAGGGTCGTCTCGACCAGCACCGGCTCGCCCTGCACGTAGCCCTCCGGAGCCTCGCCCTCGGCGAAGTACACGTCGGACATGCGGATCTTGACGAGCGCGTTGAGGTGCAGCGTGTTCTGGTCCTTCGCGAGGATGGCCTCGGCGACGGAGGAGAACGCACGACCCTCACCCACGGCGCCCTCGCGGACGGTCGTGAGGTGGTGCAGACCGATGATCATGTCCTGTGCGGGCAGGGTCACCGGGCGGCCGTCGGACGGCTTGAGGATGTTGTTCGAGGCGAGCATCAGGATGCGGGCCTCGGCCTGGGCCTCCACCGAGAGCGGCAGGTGCACGGCCATCTGGTCGCCGTCGAAGTCCGCGTTGAACGCAGCACACACGAGCGGGTGGAGCTGGATGGCCTTGCCCTCGACGAGCTGCGGCTCGAACGCCTGGATGCCCAGACGGTGCAGCGTCGGCGCACGGTTCAGCAGCACGGGGCGCTCGCGGATGATCTCCTCGAGCACGTCCCACACCTGCGGACGCGAACGCTCGACCATGCGCTTGGCCGACTTGATGTTCTGCGCGTGCGACAGGTCGATGAGGCGCTTGATGACGAACGGCTTGAAGAGCTCCAGCGCCATCTGCTTGGGCAGACCGCACTGGTGCAGCTTCAGCTGCGGGCCGACGATGATGACCGAACGGCCGGAGTAGTCGACGCGCTTGCCGAGCAGGTTCTGGCGGAAACGACCCTGCTTTCCCTTGAGCATGTCGCTCAGGGACTTCAGGGCACGGTTGCCGGTACCCGTGACCGGACGACCACGACGACCGTTGTCGAACAGCGCGTCGACCGCTTCCTGCAGCATGCGCTTCTCGTTGTTCACGATGATCTCGGGGGCACCGAGGTCGAGCAGGCGACGGAGACGGTTGTTGCGGTTGATCACACGACGGTAGAGGTCGTTGAGGTCGCTCGTGGCGAAGCGGCCACCGTCGAGCTGCACCATCGGGCGGAGCTCCGGCGGGATGACCGGGACGACGTCGAGCACCATCGCGGCCGGCGAGTTGCCGGTGGCGAGGAAGGAGCTGACGACGCGCAGACGCTTGATCGCGCGGATCTTCTTCTGGCCCTTGCCCTCGGCGATCTGCAGGCGCAGCGCCTCGGCCTCGGCGGCCAGGTCGAACGCCTCGAGCCGCAGCTTGATCGCCTCGGCGCCCATGTAGGCGTCGAAGTAGATCCCGAAGCGGTCCTGGAGCTCGTGGAAGACGGCGTCCTCGGGCTTGAGGTCGCCCACCTTGAGGTTGCGGAAGTCCTCCCACACGCGCTCGAGACGGGTGATGTCCTCGTCGAACGACTTGCGGACCTGGGACATCTCCTTCTCGGCGGTGTCCTTGGTGCGGCGCTTGACGTCGGCCTTGGCGCCCTCTTCCTCGAGCGCTGCGAGGTCGTCCTCGAGCTTCTTGAGGCGGTCGGCGATGATCGAGTCGCGCTGGTTCTCGAGGTTCTTGATCTCGAGGCGCATCTCGTTCTCGAGACCCGGCATGTCCGCGTGGCGGCCCTCTTCATCGATGTCGATGATCATGTACGCCGCGAAGTAGATGACCTTCTCGAGGTCCTTCGGCGCCATGTCGAGGAGGTAGCCCAGGCGCGACGGGACGCCCTTGAAGTACCAGATGTGCGTGACGGGCGCGGCGAGCTCGATGTGGCCCATGCGCTCACGGCGGACCGAGGACTTGGTGACCTCGACGCCGCAGCGCTCGCAGACGATGCCCTTGAACCGGACGCGCTTGTACTTGCCGCAGGCGCACTCCCAGTCGCGGGAGGGACCGAAGATCTGCTCGCCGAACAGACCGTCCTTCTCGGGCTTGAGGGTGCGGTAGTTGATGGTCTCCGGCTTCTTGACCTCGCCGTACGACCACTGGCGGATGTCCTCGGCCGTGGCGAGGCCGATCCGCAGTGCGTCAAATGAAGTTGCTTCGAGCAATGTTCTTCTCTCTAGCTGGATTCGTTACGAGTACGGGCGGGATCAGATGTCGTCGACGGACGACGACTCGAACCGCGAGGAGATGTTGATGCCGAGCTCTTCGGCGGCACGGAAGACCTCGTCGTCCGTGTCGCGGAGGCTGACCGCCTGGCCGTCGGCCGAGAGGACCTCGACGTTCAGACAGAGCGACTGCATCTCCTTCATGAGGACCTTGAACGACTCCGGGATACCCGGCTCCTGGATGTTCTCGCCCTTGACGATCGCCTCGTAGACCTTCACGCGGCCGAGGATGTCGTCGGACTTGATCGTCAGGAGCTCCTGGAGGGCGTAGGCGGCGCCGTACGCCTCGAGCGCCCACACCTCCATCTCGCCGAAGCGCTGTCCACCGAACTGCGCCTTACCACCCAGCGGCTGCTGCGTGATCATCGAGTACGGACCGGTCGAACGGGCGTGGATCTTGTCGTCGACCAGGTGGTGCAGCTTGAGGATGTACATGTAGCCGACCGACACGGGCTCCGGGAACGGCTCGCCGGAGCGGCCGTCGAAGAGCTGCGCCTTGCCGGACGAACCGATCAGACGCTCGCCGTCGCGGTTCGGGAGCGTGCTGTCGAGGAGGCCCTCGATCTCACGCTCGTACGCACCGTCGAACACCGGGGTGGCGACCTTCGTGCCGGGCGCCGCGCTGTGGGCGGCCTCGGGGAGAGCCGAAGCCCACTCCTGGATGCCCTCGACGTTCCAGCCCTGCTTCGCGAGCCATCCGAGGTGGATCTCGAGCACCTGGCCGAAGTTCATGCGGCCGGGGACGCCGAGCGGGTTCAGCACGATGTCGACCGGGGTGCCGTCGGCGAGGAACGGCATGTCCTCGACCGGCAGGATCGTCGAGATGACGCCCTTGTTGCCGTGACGACCGGCGAGCTTGTCGCCCGCGGTGATCTTGCGCTTCTGGGCGATGTAGACGACCACGCGCTGGTTGACGCCCGAGCCGAGCTCGTCGTCGCCGTCCTGCGCGTCGAACACCTTGACGCCGATGATCGTGCCCTCTTCACCGTGGGGCACCTTCAGCGAGGTGTCGCGGACTTCGCGCGACTTCTCGTTGAAGATGGCGCGGAGGAGGCGCTCTTCGGCGCTGAGCTCGGTCTCGCCCTTCGGCGTGACCTTGCCGACCAGGATGTCGCCGGGGCGGACCTCGGCACCGATGCGGATGATGCCGCGCTCGTCGAGGTCGGCCAGGAGGTCCGGGCTGACGTTCGGGAGGTCGCGGGTGATCTCTTCCTTGCCGAGCTTCGTGTCGCGGGCGTCGACCTCGTACTCCTCGATGTGGATCGAGGAGAGCGTGTCGTCCTTCACGAGGTTCTGCGACAGGATCATCGCGTCCTCGTAGTTGTAGCCCTCCCACGGCATGAACGCGACGAGGAGGTTCTTGCCGAGCGCGAGCTCGCCGTTCTCCGTCGCGGGGCCGTCGGCGATGACCTCGCCCTGCTCCACGCGCTCGCCCGCCGAGACGACCACGCGGTGGTTGTAGCTCGTGCCCTGGTTCGAGCGGTCGAACTTGCGCAGGTAGTAGGTCTGCGTGCCGCCCTCGTCGAGCTGCAGGGTCACGGCGTCGGCCGAGACCTCGGAGACCACACCGGCCTTGTCGGCGGTGACGACGTCACCGGCGTCGATGGCGGTGTAGCCCTCCATGCCGGTGCCGACGAGCGGCGACTCGGAACGGAGGAGCGGCACGGCCTGGCGCTGCATGTTCGCACCCATGAGGGCGCGGTTCGCGTCGTCGTGCTCGAGGAACGGGATGAGCGACGTCGCGACCGACACCATCTGGCGCGGGGAGACGTCCATGTAGTCGACCTCGTCCTTGCCGACGAGCTCGACCTCGCCGCCCTTCTTCCGGACGAGCACCTTGTCGTCCTGGAAGTGGAAGGAGTCGGTGAGCGGGGCGTTCGCCTGCGCGACGACGAAGTCGTCCTCTTCCGAGGCGGTGAGGTAGTCGATGGTCGTGGTGACCTGACCGTTCACGACGCGGCGGTACGGCGTCTCGATGAAGCCGAAGGAGTTGATCCGACCGAACGACGCGAGCGAACCGATCAGGCCGATGTTCGGGCCTTCCGGGGTCTCGATCGGGCACATGCGGCCGTAGTGCGACGGGTGGACGTCACGGACCTCGACGCCGGCGCGCTCACGGGACAGACCACCCGGGCCGAGGGCCGAGAGACGACGCTTGTGCGTCAGACCCGCGAGCGGGTTGTTCTGGTCCATGAACTGCGACAGCTGGGACGTTCCGAAGAACTCCTTGATCGCGGCGACGACCGGACGCACGTTGATGAGCGTCTGCGGCGTGATCGCCTCGATGTCCTGCGTGGTCATGCGCTCGCGGACGACGCGCTCCATGCGGGACAGACCCGTGCGGACCTGGTTCTGGATGAGCTCGCCGACGGCGCGGATGCGACGGTTGCCGAAGTGGTCGATGTCGTCCACGTCGAGCCGCAGCTGCACCGGCTCGCCGTCGCGGACGCCGTCGAGCGTGGTCTTCTCGGCGTGCAGCGAGACGAGGTACTTGATCGTGCGGACGATGTCCTGCACGGTCAGGACCGAGTCGCTGAGGGGCGCGTCGATGCCGAGCTTGCGGTTGACCTTGTAGCGGCCGACCTTCGCGAGGTCGTAGCGCTTCGGGTTGAAGTAGAAGTTGTCGAGGAGCGCACGCGCGGCCTCGGCGGCGACCTGCTCACCCGGACGCAGCTTGCGGTAGATGTCCTTGAGCGCCTCTTCCTTGGTGAGGATGGCGTCCTTCTCGAGGGTCGACTCGATCGAGGCGAAGCCCTGGAACTCGTCGAGGATCTCCTCGCTCGTCATGCCGAGCGCCTTGAGGAAGACCGTCACCGACTGCTTGCGCTTGCGGTCGATGCGCACGCCCACCTGGTCGCGCTTGTCGATCTCGAACTCGAGCCAGGCACCGCGCGAGGGGATGACGCGGGCGGAGTAGATGTCCTTGTCGGAGGTCTTCTCCTGCTGGCGCTCGAAGTACACGCCCGGGGAGCGGACGAGCTGCGAGACCACGACACGCTCGGTGCCGTTGATGATGAACGTGCCGCGCTCGGTCATGAGCGGGAAGTCGCCCATGAACACGGTCTGCGTCTTGATCTCGCCGGTCATGTGGTTCATGAACTCGGCGTTGACGTAGAGCGGCGCGGCGTAGGTCTTGCCACGCTCCTTGCACTCGTCGATCGAGTACTTCGGGTCCTCGAGCTCGGGCGATGTGAAGCCGAGCTGCATGGTCTCGCCGAGGTCCTCGATCGGGGAGATCTCCTCGAAGATCTCCTCGAGGCCGGAGTGCAGTGCGAGGTCGGTGCGACCCTGCTCCTGACCTTCGGCCAGGCGGGCCTTCCAGACGTCGTTGCCGACGAGCCAGTCGAAGCTCTCCGTCTGGAGCGCGAGCAGATCAGGAACCGTGAGGGTGTCCGTGATCTTGGCGAACGAGAGTCGCGAGTGGTTGCGACCGTTCTTGGGGTTGGTGGATGCGTTGGGCGCAGCAGCCAAGGGTTTGACCTCCGGTAGGCCCCGTCGGGCCGGTACTGACGAGCAGCACGTAGGTGAGTGGATTGACGCTTCAGCGCACCCCTCGAAGACACGCGATCACGCGACGGCCGGTGAGCTGTGCACGTGTGCGATGATCTGGGTGGACGGGACCCGCCGACATATACGGGACCGGCACCACCAGGGCACGTTCTGTGAGAACGTTGCGTCGACCGCAATATGACGACACGGATGCCAGGGAGCGCGAACTGCCATCATAGGTCGGGCTCGTCACGGATGTCCAGTCCTGGCTTGACCGAATTCGGCAGTGACGTGTATAAGCCGGTGGACGACCCCGGTGTTCCCGGCTCCGTCAGCGCAGTGCGCGGAACGCCGCCTCCGGCCGTCGCGTCCGCACGAAGGTGACGCGCCCGCGGTCGTCGGTGAACTCGATGCCGAGTCCCGGCGTGAGGATGAGCGCCCGGACGCCGCGGCCGAGCCGCAGCCCGATGCCGCCGTAGGTGGACGCGTCCGCCTCGACGAGTCGCACGTCCGCGATGCGCCGACGAGCGATCCGCCGGGCGGGCAGCGGCCGGAAGTGCAGGACGACGTGGGTGTCCGTCACCGTGAAGCCCGACCGGGCGACGACGAGCAGGAAACCGACGACGACGCCCACCAGCGCGGGTACGAGCAGGGCCGCCTCCGGCGCCTCCCCCGGCCACCCGAGGACCGCCGCGGTGAGCCCGAGCCCCCCGAGCAGCAGCACCGCGCCCACGGCGCGCATCCACGCCGGCGCGTACTCGCGATCGGCGTGCACGGTCGCGGCGGCCCGACGGGAGGCGCTGCGGGCGACGACCGGGCGGGTCGCGGTGACGAGGCGGTTGGTCGGGACGCTCATGGTGTCGGTCATGACTTCGGGCTCCTGCGGATCGTGGTCCGGTCGCGGTGCTCATATTTTACATAGCACACGCAATGTTCTCAATGGCCGACGGCAGGGCCCGGCCACGGGCGACGCGCAGGAGAGCGGAGGGGCCCGGCGCACGCCGACGACGCGCACACGTGGGGCAGTGGGGTTGCCGAACGGACACGCCGCGGTCACGAGCGGGGTGCGGAAGCGCGAGGTGTGGGGCACTGCGCGGATCGACGCACCGAGGTGACGACCCGGTGAACGGTAGGCGACGAGTCTTGGCGTCCGCTGGCCGTTCATGTGCACGCATTCATCCGCGGCTTCGCTCCACCGCCCACGAATGCCGCTGGGAGTGCGGGGCCGGTCAGCGCAGGACGACGGCGACGGCCTCCGCACGGGTTCGGACGCCCAGCTTCGTGAAGACCTGGTTCACGTACGACTTCACGGTCGGCACCGTCAGGAACAGCTCGGCGGCGATCTCCGGGTTCGACCGGCCCTCAGCGATGCGCTCCAGCACGTCGGCCTCGCGCGGGGTGAGCTCCGGGAACCGCGTCCGCAGTCCGGCCGGAGCCTCGGACACCGCTCCGTGCGCGGCCGCGGCGCCGCCCGCGAGCTGCGCCACGAGCCGTGCGCCGACCGTGGCGTCGAAGGTCGACTGCCCCGAGGCCACCGCACGGATCGCGGTCGCGATCTCCGTGCGACCGGCATCCTTCGTGAGGTAGCCGCGGGCACCGGCCCGGAGCGCGGCGACGATGGACTCGTCGTCCGCGTAGGTCGTCAGGACGAGGACGGCGACCTGCGGGTGGGTCGCGGTGATGCGCGCGGTCGCGGTCGGTCCGTCCACACCCGGCATCCGCAGGTCCATGAGCACGACGTCCGGCGCTTCCCGCTCGACAGCGGCGATCGCGTCGGCACCGTCGGGCGCCTCGCCCACGACCTCGAGGTCGGGCACGAGCGAGAGCACCGTCACCAGACCGTCCCGGACGATGGCCTGGTCGTCGACGACGAGCACGCGGATGGTCACGACCGGTCCTCCTCGGCGGCGGCCAGGTCTGCGGGCAGGTGCATCGCCACCACGAACGCGTCGTCGGACCGCTCCGCCTCGACCGTGGCACCGCTGCCGAGCTCCTCGAAGCGTTCGCGCATCCCGAGCAGGCCGTGTCCGTCGCCGGACAGCGGGTTCGCGACGACGACGTCCACGGCGTCGCCGTCCCGGATGACGGAGAGCGAGACGGGACGGCCCGGAGCGTGCCTGCGCGCGTTGCTGAGCGCCTCCCGGACCACCTGGACCACGGCGGCACGGTGGGCCGCATCGAGGTCGGTGAGCGCCGTGTCGCCCTGCGTCACGATCTCGCCGCCGAACGAGCGGTGCGCGTCGACGAGTGCCTCCAGGCCCGCCTCGTGGTCGGTCGTCGGCCGGGAGGAACGGATCGCCTCAGCAGGTCGGCTCGCCTCCGCCTCGGCGTCGCCCCGCAGGGCGCGCACCGCACGTCGTGCCTCGGCGAGGCCGTCCGCGGCCAACGCCCGGGCCTCGCCCGCACGCCTCGTGGCGTCCTCGACCCGGCCGGCCTCCAGCAGCGCCTCGACGGCGTCGAGCTGCAGCACCAGTCCGCCCAGCGAGTGCGCCAGGACGTCGTGGACGTCCCGCGCGGCCCGCGCACGATCGGCGAGGAGCCGAGCGCGCTGCTGCTCCCGTTCGGCCTGGCGCGCCCGCTCCGCGGCGACCCGGAACTGGCGTCGGCTGAACCCGATGAGGACGCCCATCACCAGCCCGCCGCTCGTGCCGAGGACGAACTGGACCGGCACGTGCTCGATCGAGGCGGACACCGCGATCACAAGGATCGCGGCGAGGGCAGCCACCGCCCCGGACCAGAGCGGGGCACGGAGGTTCGAACCGATCAGGACGATCCCGACGATCACCGGGACGATCATCAGCGAATCGGTCGGCACCACCGTCGTGGCCCCCGCGGCGACCATCACCACGCCCGCGACCACGAGCACCCGCGGCGTCCGGCCGAACTCACGGAACACCCACGCGGCGAGCGCCACCCCTCCGAGCGCCCACACCCACGTCGGGTGGTGCAGCGCGAGGCCGTTCTTCACGAACCAGAACCCGACGATCGCGATGCCGAGGGCGTTGAGGCCCCACGCGGCACCCGAACGCGACCGGCCTCCGGGGAGGTCGGTCGGGTCCTGGCCGGTCAGCAGGGTCACCGGACCATCATGCCGCGCGCCTCGCGGTCGTCACGGGGGATGCGCTGGTCGATGACGACGGCCCGGGCCGCACGGTTCAGGGCGAGGACGAGCAGGATCGTGCCGGTCGAGGTGAGCAGGTGTGCGCCGAGGTGGCCGCCGACGACGTCCAGACCGACGCGGACCGCGATGAGCACGATCCAGAGCGCGGCGCCGAGCAGGCCGGTGCGGGACTGGATCGTCCGGCCCTTGCTGTCCGGGGTGGCGACGGTGCGGAAGCGGGTGATGCTGCCCATCGTCAGGCCGACGCCGACCGTGATGAGCGCTTCGATCCCGAGGAACACCACGTCGGTGGTGGTGATCGTGGTCGTCGTCTGGGCGAGGACGACGACGCCGACGATCGCCATGATCAGCGGCGTGCGCCAGATGCGGGTCGGGTCGAGGTACCGCCAGGTCGCCTGGCGGTAGCCGAGGAAGACGACGAGCGCGATCCCGATGAGGACGTTCGCGACGAGCTGGACCGACATGGTGCCTGCCTTTCGAGGAGGTCCGGCGGGTGGGTTCCCGACCGGTGGAACCAGCCTCGTTCGGCGGCCGCGGCGGGCACACCAACCAGGGGTGGGGACGCGGGTGGTGATCGCGGTGGTGTTCGATTGGTGTCATGGCTGATGCGTTCGACGGGTTCCGGATCGGTGCGGGCTACGCGGTGGTGGAGCCGGACCGGCACCGTCCGGGGTCCTTCACGCTCGTGGTGGACGGCACGCCGCAGTCGCACGTCGACCTCGACGACCCGACGCACCTCGCGTTCGAGTACATCCGGCGGATCGGGCACGCCATCGACCTGCTGCCGCCCGGGCCCGTGACCGCGCTGCACCTCGGCGCCGGAGCGCTCACGCTCCCCCGGTACGTCGCCGTCACGCGGCCGGGGTCGAGGCAGCAGGTGATCGAGCTGGAGCGGGACCTCGTCGATCACGTGCGGGACGCGCTGCCGTTCCCCCGCGGGGCGTCGATCCGGGTGCGGTACGGCGACGCGCGTGAGGTCCTGTCGAAGTTGCCCGCGGGCCTCCACGGGACGGTCGACCTCGCCGTGGTGGACGTCTTCGGCGGCTCGCAGATCCCGGCGCACGTGACGAGCATCGAGTTCTACCGTTCGGTGGCCTCGTTCCTGTCGCCGACCGGGATCGTCGCCGTGAACGTGGCGGACGGGGCCGGACTGGCGTTCGCCCGGGGCCAGGCGTCGACGCTGCAGGCGGTGCTGCCGTCGGTGGCGGCGGTCGCGGACACCGGGATGCTCAAGGGCAGGCGGTTCGGGAACATCGTGCTGCTCGGGTCGCCGACCGACCTGCCGGTCGCGGACATGCCTCGCCGGTACTCCTCGGACCCGATGCCGGCGAAGGTCGTGCACGGGGCCGAGCTGCGGGCGTTCATCGCGGGGGCGCCGATCGTCACCGACCAGACCGCGGTCGCGTCGCCGGAGCCGAACCGGAGCGTCTTCGGCGGCTGAGGTCCGGGCCGCCTGCCGGGCCGAACGATGCGCACGCCGAGTTCGACACCGCTCGTGTCGATCGACCGGTGTGATGTCGAAACATGCATCTGCAAGGCATGCGTTGCGCAACCACACGCCGGACGGGTGACACGGTGGCGGACGTGCGCCGTGCCTCCAGTGCGGCGTTCGGTGGGCACGCGGAGGACGCGACTGCCAGGATGGTCCTGAACGACCGCGCAGGAGCGCGACCGAGCGAGGGGAACCCCTGATGACGAACGACGACCGGAGCAACGAGGACCGGACGGGCGACGGCCAGGTGCCGAGCTGGGGCGACGCGCCGCAGCAGCCCGCCGCCGGTGCCGCCCGCGCGGCTGGCGAGCCGCGCTACGGCGAGCGGGTCGACCC